>NZ_CAXTXI010000001.1:0-654752 GCF_964248325.1 Agathobaculum sp. Marseille-P7918
AACTCAACTTTAACCGATAAGGCCCTATCCTTCATCCTTTTTTTATTCAACTGTCCAAGATGTATTGTACTCCTACATTCCCGTCCAACAAGTTTACAAAATCATCCTATACTTACCCAGCTGGATAGAGTATAATAAAAATAACAACAACAAATCGGTATTTGATATATATGCCTATTGCTTGGGGAAGAATAAAATGATCACACAGAAACCAACTCCAGAAATACTGGCTGAATGGAAAAACACATTTGAGCGGCACAAAGCTTTACTTCAACCTAACCGACAAAGTGGCACTGACCTTTTGGAATACTTGCAAAGCAACTATTCTTTAACAGAGATAACGGATAAAAAGG
Source organism: Agathobaculum sp. Marseille-P7918 (assembly GCF_964248325.1). NCBI lineage: Bacteria > Bacillati > Bacillota > Clostridia > Eubacteriales > Butyricicoccaceae > Agathobaculum > Agathobaculum sp. Marseille-P7918. The sequence goes on from NZ_CAXTXI010000001.1 coordinate 354, forward strand.
TGCTGACGGTTATTTCTGAAAATGTTTCCCGGAATAAGATTTATGCAGAAAAACTGCCTGCCGGCCAATTACCAATACCGAAAGCTTTTTACCTTGAGAATATTGGAAACGGACATAAGTTTTATCTTTCCGAAAATAAGGATCACCCGGATTTATGGGGCGGTGAGGTTACAAAAATTTTTGTCGGTTTGGATTTGTGCAGTGGTTTTTATTTGGTGGAGGGAAGCACAATGCTTTGGGATGAGCTTCGTGCATTTCAAGGTGTCGATGAAAAGGATTTAGAAAACTATGTTATTGTTGCAGATTATATCCGTGCCTTGAAACGCTTTGGAAAACTGGATAATGCAATCTCACATGCGGAATAGTAGCGGTTACATTCCTATTTATAGGGTTGACAGTCCCACCACAAAAACTGAACATCTGCCGCCCACCAGCGACACCACCGAGCAGGAAATCAGAAACGGTCTCCTGCTTTTCTTTTACCCAAAATCAACCACTGGAAGGAGGAAGCCGCTACGCCCTGTCCCCACCATAATATAAAAATCGTCCAGCGCAGCAACCGCCAGTCAGCCGTAGCCGCCGCAACTTACCAGAGCGGTGAACGGCTGTTTTCCGAGTACGACCAAAAGCAGCAATACTATTCCGAGAAACGAGGAATCGTCCACACAGAAATCATGCTGCCGCCCCACGCCCCGCCGAAGTGAACTGCTACCCGTCAAGAGGACAGAAAAAATATAAAGTTTTGCCGGTCAGCAATCGTGAACTGCCCCAGATTGTTCGGACATCACCCAAAGCCCCCCTGAGGCGACAGCCTTCAGATGCTTCATGTTCATACACTTCTTGTTGCCCGACTGAATACCGGCTACGTAGTGCAGTCAGGCGTATACCAGATGAGAGCAGCGTTTCCGTTCAGGAAACTGTCCGCTACACGAATGCGACGGCGCTCTCGATTCAGCCACTCAATGACATTGTTGCTACGGATGCAAATCCCGTGTTCGATGGACAATCACAATCGGTTAGCGCTTTCTACATTCTCAAACTCACTGCCTCAATTACGGCGCAGATACATTCCATCCACATAGACTTACGAGTAACACCCGCCCTACACAAAGGGCGGTTCGCCAATCTTCAATGTGGACATACCCCTCTTTGTTCAGTTCGCTAATGAACGTGCCCCTGCTGCCCCACATACCCTTTGCAATGTCCTCCACACGCCAGACAGACATCCCGACTAAACACATTTCAACAAAGCCTCTTTCGTGCTACCTTTCCAGCGACGATGGTGCTCAATGCTGGCAGTTGAAAAAAGATTCCTCAAGTTTGGGCACCTTGATGATAACATCTCCGCAAGTAATGATGACATTTCAGTTATAATGACCATATTAGTGCTACTCATTGCTCTCATACTGGGCAGACTGAATCAGTTTCCCCGCTTCCACTTCCAGCAACTCGTTGAAGGTTCTTCTACGCTGCCTTGTACACGTTTCTTAATCTCGCTCTTGATTACCGCCTAATTCAGTTTTACAATTTTATCGGACATGGTTTGCTGCCTCTTTTCGAATGTTTAGTGTCGCAACTTCATTCTACCTGAGAACTGCAAACCTTGTCTCGCTTCATCTTTTTGCAATAGCTCTTTCGTAACTGTCAAATCTCCGGACGAATGAACAGTGCTGCAATCCACTCCCTTTTAGGACACCGGACCGCGGCGCTGCTTATTATGAAATCCTGCATACATTCAGTGCAAGGGCAAATGTCATTTTCTCAGCCCAGAAACTGTCCTGCTGCATTGACTTAAGTGCTGCCCTAAGCACCCAGAGCAGCTAACGATACAGGAATCCCGCTCGTTTTCCTTCGTGGTTACAATCAGACTGTAAAGCACAGCGATGGACTGCGCTCCCACCAGAGAATTGGCAAACAGCCAATTTCTTCACCCCATTCAAACGGTTTGATGCTGCGTTCAACACGATTATTGCTGTTCTCCAATCTGCCATCATCCAGATAGTGCACCAGATACGTCCACTGCTCCAGCAGATAATGCAGCGCCTTGCCCAGCGCAGATTTTAGGTCGGTTTTATTGTTCAGATCATCTTCCCATACAAATAAAGCCTCCAGAACAGGTTTTTCTTGCTCCAGAAGCTTGATATATCGTTCCTCTATGTACATGTGCCAAGCGTGCCAACCAACGCGTTCAGACAATACTGATTGTCCAGCTCGCTGCGCATTCATGTCCGCCATGGTTTCCTCCAGTGAGCGGCCTTGCCGCAGGCGGCTGCGGATCGTGGTCTGTGCTACCACCATATACAGCGCCTCCGCCCAGAGCTGCCTCAGCCATCAGATCGCCGCCAGAGCCCCTGCAGCCGCCATGCATAGCGCCGTCACCCATCCGTCAACCACCGGCAACACATATACAGCCAGCAGGACATCAACAGCGGTCAGCGCCAGCGCCGTCAAGATGCACGGTATGGTCAGACGGCCGCTCAGCGTATTTTCTAGGTGTTGTTTCATCTTATATCCCCTCCGCAGTAGTGCGATCCCTATTCATCCTGTAGCAGATCTGCATATTCCTGCAGTTCCTCGCGCACCACGACGATCTCATTTTTTCAGCTCACCCACGGCTGCACACACCGTCATATTTTCAATCTACTGAAGCAGATACACCACTTCTACATTGGCGTTGCGGTCATGCGCGTCTTTTACCTCGCTCCGCTTGCCAAACAGCGCATCACATTCATCGAAAAACAGGATACAGTTGGAGTTTTTCGGTTCGCGGAAAATCGCCTGTAAATTTTTCTCGGTTTCACCGATATACTTACTGACCACTTGCGAAATGTTGATCTTTCACATCTCCATGTTGAGCTGCCATGCGATCACATGTGCGCACATGGTTTTACCTGTGCCGGGCGCACCTGCAAACAAAATGGAAAGGCCGCTGCCATAGCTGATTTTACTTTCAAAGCCCCACTGGTAGTATACGCGGTAGCGGTCTGCATCAGTCGCTTTTGCACTGCGGGTAGCACAACATCCTCCCATGTGTAGGCTGGCGGCACGCGGTGTGCCAATCCCCCTAGTTTATGCACCACTGCTAATAGCAGGCGGCGTGCCGCGCTTCACTATCTAGAGTGATTTTCCTGTCAAGGCCGGACAGCCAGCCGCCTGACGACAAGCCAATCGAATCTGCTGCGGCGAAAAATGAAATTTCGCCGCCATTTCTTCTTCCGTCACCCCATCACTTAGGGCCACATCCTGTAAGCCAACACTGAACACTTCCAGCCGTTCGCTCTCAGTCAGTTCTTCCAGTTCAATTTCCACAGTCAGCCAATGCAGCCGCGCTGCAAGCGCAGTCCCGGCTCTTTCCGGGACATATCATCCTGCAAATAAGCGAGCAGCTTTTCTTATTTGCGATCCAGCACCGCAGCATACGTCAGAATAACGCAATTCTGCTCAAACGCATCCAAACCGCACCGTTCAAACAGCTGCAGATCCAGCCATACTAACAGATCCTGCATCAGCGCCCACTGGCTGTCATACCCTGTACCGGTTGTCAAGTCCACCGGCCGTATCTCTTCTGCCCGCATTGCGTCCCTCCTTTTATGGTGTCTGCACGGTCACCGCCGGCGTCATAGTCACCTGTATCACGCCGCCATACATGCACATCAATTTGCTGGTATTGTTCAAAAGCGGCTTGCCGCCAACCAATACGGTCGGCGCCCCCGGCGCCCAAGGCGCTACGGTGGCCGGAACGCACGCACTCGGCGTTAGCACGCCTAACGCCGCAGCTGTTCGCCGCAGCTACCGCTGGATTGGCAGGGTTGCAACACATGCCGAAGGTGGGGCATTTATTATCCATGATCGTTGCAGCAAGCATCCCGCCCATCATCACTGTTTGCTGTGAGGAAACCGGCAGCGCCATAGGCACTGTTCCGAACGAGCAGGTGCAAACTGCTGTATTAACCACCGGATTTGCCATCAGATTCCCTTCCTTTCATCAAAAGTGCAGTTCAACACTACTTTCGCCTGTCTGGCATTCTGCATACTGCACTTTATGCTGATAAAACACGGCCAATCGGACCGCACTGCGCAGCAGCACATGAATCTGCCCTTGTGCATTCGTCCGGTATCGCTGTGCGGGCAGCAAGCCGCGTCCCCGTGCATGGGAAACTGTCAACGGCACCGCCAGCGCTCCTTCACCCTGTTCTATTGCTTGCAGCTGAACAGCTCGGACTTTTTGTCATCGACAAGGAATGATTGTGAGCTACATTCCCTACTGCAACGCCCGAAGTGTGCAACGTAACCTGAGTGTGCTGACACTGATGGAGAAGCACAAGTTGTGCTCACTGCATAAAAAGCGGCTGGCAGCACATTGGCTGCCAGCCGAGAAAACTTTACATTTTTCCTCTGTCCTCTTGACGGGTAGCAGTTCACATGTCCTACATCAGGAGGTATTTTATCATTGTCCGTTTTTACTGGTTCAGTTTACTTTTCCATGCTGTACTTTTTTTATTTGGCGTAAGTTTGGCGTAAGTTCCAAATATATCCATTTTTTTCGAAATAATTTTGCGGCTTAAACAGCCTTTTCAATCGTTTTTAGATTGTTTTGGAACAAAATCGCATCTTTTTAGCCAAAACTTAGTACATGCCGCCCATATCCGGAGCCGCCGGAGCAGGTGCAACAGGCTCCTTCTTATCAGCAACCAAGCTTTCCGTGGTCAGAACCATGGAAGCTACCGAAGCCGCGTTCTGCAACGCAGAGCGGTTAACCTTGGTCGGGTCAACGATACCGTTGGAAATCATGTCACCGTAAGTCTCCGTAGCTGCATCAAAACCGTAGCCAACTTTACCGCAGTTCTTAACCTTATCTACAACAATGGCACCCTCGATACCAGCGTTAAAGGCAATCTGGGCCATCGGTGCTTCCAAACCGCGTGCAACAATCTGCATACCGGTCTTTTCATCGCCTTCTGCCGTCTCAGCCAGTGCTTCAACCGCTGCAATTGCGTTGACGTATGCAACACCGCCGCCGGCAACGATGCCTTCTTCCACTGCTGCACGAGTCGCGTTCAGCGCATCCTCAATACGCAGCTTCTTTTCCTTCATTTCAGTCTCAGTCGCTGCGCCAACCTTGATAACTGCAACGCCGCCAGCCAGCTTTGCCAGACGCTCCTGCAACTTCTCGCGGTCAAAATCCGAAGTAGTACGCTCAATTGCGCCGCGGATTTCCGTTACGCGGTTTGCAATGGCCTGCTTGTCACCAGCACCATCCACAATTGTGGTGGTTTCCTTGGTAACCTTGATCTGACGTGCGGAGCCAAGCATATCCATGGTTGCATCCTTCAGTTCGATGCCGACTTCCTCAGAAATAACCGTACCGCCGGTCAGGATAGCGATATCTCGCAGCATATCCTTGCGGCGATCGCCGAAGCCCGGTGCCTTGACTGCAACACAGGTGAAAGTGCCGCGCAGACGGTTGACAATCAAAGTGGACAGTGCCTCACCCTCAATATCCTCAGCGATAATGAGCAGCTTCTTGCCAGACTTAACAACCTGCTCCAAAATCGGCAGCAGTTCCTGAATGTTGGAAAGCTTCTTATCGGTGATCAGCACGAGTGCATCATCCAAGTTTGCTTCCATCTTCTCGGTATCGGTGCACATATAGGGAGTAACATAGCCACGATCAAACTGCATGCCTTCCACAACTTCGGAATAGGTCTCTGCAGTCTTAGACTCCTCAACCGTAATTACACCATCGGTAGAGACCTTCTCCATTGCCTCTGCAATCAGCTTGCCAATCTCATCATCACCGGAAGAAATCGCACCAACACGGGCGATATCATTAGTGCCGTCCACGGTCTTAGAATTCTTAGCGATTGCTTCCACCGCCGCATTAACCGCCTTGGAGATACCACGGCGCATCACCATCGGATTTGCACCAGCTGCAACATTCTTCAATCCCTCACGCACAAATGCCTGCGCCAGAACGGTTGCCGTCGTGGTGCCGTCACCAGCCACATCATTGGTCTTAGTTGCAACTTCCTTGACCAGCTGTGCACCCATGTTCTCGTACGGGTCTTCCAACTCGATCTCCTTGGCGATAGTCACACCGTCGTTCGTAATCAGCGGCGCGCCATACTTCTTATCGAGTACAACATTACGGCCCTTCGGACCAATCGTAACCTTTACCGTATCAGCGAGCTGATCGATGCCGCGCTGCAGTGCCTTGCGCGCATCCTCGCCGTAAATAAGCTGTTTTGCCATGATATATTACCTCCTGAAATACCGGTTCTTACTCAACAATTGCAAGAATATCGCTCTGGCGAACAATAATATATTTTTCGCCGTCCAGTTTTACCTCAGTGCCGGTGTACTTGCCGGTGATGACCTTCTGTCCCTTCTGAACTTCCATCTTAATTTCCTTACCATCTACCACGCCACCCGGGCCGACCTCAATAATCTCAGCAACCTGCGGCTTTTCCTGCGCCGATGCAGTAAGAATAATTCCGCTAGCAGTAGTTTCCTCTGCCTCTACCATCTTGATCACAACACGATCGCAAAGGGGTTTGAGTTTCATAACGGATGCCTCCTATGAAAAATAATATTAACAAAGCCACTGTTTAGCACTCATATAACAAGAGTGCTAACTCGACTATTATATTACATCAACTTTTGCCAATTGGCAAGAGGTTATTTGGAAAATCCGTCAAAAAATTTATGAATTTTTTATGAATTGACTGGATATATTTTTTCAGTTAGCAATTCAGTGTTTCGAGTGCTTAAAATACATATGCAGCTCGCATTTGATCATGCCATTATAGAGTTTTCTGCGTTTATCCGCCTTTCTGCCAAAACAACGTTCAAATAGCGGATCTGAGCTGAGAATATACTGCTTCATTGGAGATTTTTCAACCGCAAGACCAAACTTTTGGTACAATGCCTCTGCTTCCTGTAGGTCAAGCAGGCGTTCACCATAAGGCGGATTTGCGATTAACACTCCATTCCGAGTGTAATCCCTTGCAACGGCATCTGCCTGCTCAAAAAATACCGTATTGGCCACGCCCGCCTTGCGTGCATTCTCAATCGACAGTTGCACACAGGCAGAATCAACATCACTGCCGACAATGTCAAAACGCGCACTGCCATCAGCCATGCCGATAGCATCTTCCCTCGCTTGACGCCAGACGGATGCATCAAAGCAAGTCCATTTTTCCGCATCAAATGCACGCATCAGGCCCGGCGCACGCCGCTGCGCAATCATAGCAGCCTCAATTGCAATCGTACCCGACCCACAGAACGGATCGAGAAACGGTTCTCTTCCTCGCCAACGAGCTACTTTAACCAGTGCCGCTGCCAGCGTTTCCCGCAGCGGTGCCGCGTTGCTGTTGGCACGATAGCCGCGCTTATGCAGACCCGCGCCCGAAGTATCCAAGTATAGTTCCGCCGTATCACGCATAATCGCAAACTGGATCTGATATTTAGCGCCGCTTTCCTCAAACCAGCTTTGATGATAGCATTCTCCCAATCGGGATACCACTGCTTTTTTTATAATCTTCTGGCAGTCCGGTACAGAGTGCAGTGCAGAATTCAAGCTATGTCCTTTAACCGGGAACGCGGCGTCTCTGGGAATAAACTGCTCCCACGGCAACGCGCGTACTCCCTCAAACAGTTGATCGAATGTTTTGGCGGGAAACATGCCCAGCCGAATCAATACACGCTCTGCGCAACGCAAATTGAGATTGGCCCATGCCAGTGTATTTTCGTCTCCCTCAAACACTACGCGACCGTTTTCAGCATGTACATCATTCAATTTACCACCAAAACGCAACTCATCCGCCACAATGCCTTCCAGTCCGAATAGCGTCGGGCAACACATGGTTAATTCCATGTCATGTACTCCCCCTTTTCTCCTACAAAAAGGCTCCTGCCGGAATCGCGGGCAGGAGCCGTCATATTATGTGTTTATCTTATCTGTTTCATGCACATTTGTCAAGCTGTTCACCACATATGAAGTCTAGGCAAATACGGTCTTTCGATTCGTTTGGATAAATAATATAGTAACCGAATTCCCATTAGGCGCAGCACAATGATATATAGAATTCCCACACTGACAACCGTACACACCAGCACTGTGATATCGGAATAACAAATCTGTGAAAACATCCGATAGAAAACACGCGTCCAAAAAAACAACGCTGTTCCACAAAACAACGGAACGCCAAATCGTCGAATTGGTCGCAGTGAAAAACCAACTTTCCGATAAAGAATAATAAAATTCAGCAGAAAAGCTGCGACTCCTGTAAGCAACATAGCAATGAGATAGCCATATATACCCATCCACGGAAAAGCACACCAATGATACATCAAAATCACCTGACACAGCTCCGCTCCCACCGAGATTACTACATTCCAATGTTGCAGGCCAAGTGCATTGAGCAAACTACCGGATGCCATTTGATAATAGCAGACCATTGCTGTGGCGCCCAAAAGCGACACATAGGGCATACTTAGCGATTGTCCAAAAAACAGCACACTGAGTTTGGGTGCAAGCGGAATCAAAACCGCAGTTGCCGGCATTGCAATCAGACCAACCGTTGTTATCGCTCTGCCAACCAACGCCCGTACCCGTTTGCAATTTCCTGTAGCTTGTGCGCCAGTCACAGCCGGCAGCAACGCCGTGCAAACCGAGCTGACCAAGGCAATGGGGAGCAGCAACAGCGGCATTGCCATGCCGGACAGAACTCCCAGCGCGGATAATGCCTGCTCATAGCTCAGCCCAGCAACCATCAGCCGCTTGGGCAACAGAATAGAGCCGGCCGAGCTAATCGCATTACCCAGCAAAGCCGATGCGGAAACAGGAAGTGCAATAAAGAAAAACTGCCGTACCGTTTCTCTTTCCATCGATACTTGTTTAACATCCGGCATTTTCCAATTCCGAAACAGAAAGCTCAAAAAAGCAGCACTGAATATCTCACTGATTACCATACCGGCAAATATTAGCATGGCGATGGTACCATAATCCTTACCCTGATACTGATAAAGCAAAAACCAAACCGTGGCAATACGAATCAACTGTTCGCAAACCTCGGAAGTTGCTGCGTATTGCATCCGCTCCAAACCAATGAACAGTGATTTAAAGATATTCTCTATACCAGTCAACGCAAGGCAAAGCAGCATAAACGGAAACGCACGTGCGCAGCGTCCATCGCCCAGGATATCAGATGCAATCCACTTTCCTCCCAGCAGTAAACATGCTCCACAGAACAAGCAGGCGGAAAAGAAAACCAGAAATGCCAGCCGCAGAATCATGCCAATCTTACCCCGTTCCCCTCGCGCTTCACTTGCTGCGCTTAGCCGAGAGCATGCCATGGTAATGCCGGACAGGCATCCAGCGTTACACACCAAATAGACGGAATGCACCAACCGATAGACACCAAGGCCTTCCGCACCTGCATAATGGCTGAGCAGGACACGATACAGAAACCCGAGCGCCTGCAGCACAATATTTCCGCAAGCCAAAACACCTGCAGCATATAGAATGGTCTTTTTCTGAATTCTCACGGCAAAACCCCATTTCAAAACAAAGTATGCTGTGAAAAGCAGAAATATGAATTAAAAAGCCGGATTCACACAAGGAATCCGGCCTATATATTATTAAATCCGTTTGCTCATTTTCTCACTATACTCTGCACGGAAAGCGGCGAACGTACCATTGTCCAGCGCATCTCGAATCTCCTGCATCAAATGATTATAGAACCAAAGGTTATGCATCACCAGCAAGCGCTGCGCCAACATTTCTCCACTCTTGAGCAAGTGCCTCAGATATGCACGCGAGAACCTACGACAGGTCGGACACTGGCAGCCCTCCTCAATAGGACGGTCATCTGTTTGATATTTGGCATTCATAATATTAAGAATGCCGTTATGCGTAAACAAATGCCCGTGCCGCGCATTTCTCGTCGGCATCACGCAGTCAAAGAAGTCTACTCCTCTGGCAACGCCTTCAATGATATTGGAAGGTGTACCTACTCCCATCAGATAACGCGGTTTGTTTGCCGGCGCATGCGGCAATACCACATCCAGAATGTGATACATCACTTCAGTACTCTCGCCAACTGCCAGACCGCCAATGGCATAACCAGGCAAATCTAACTCAGCAATCTGCTGCATATGCTCGATTCTCAAATCATCATAGGTACCGCCCTGATTGATACCAAACAGTATTTGATGCGGATTAACTGTATCCGGCAAACTGTTCAATCGCTCCAATTCGGTTTTGCAGCGCCGGAGCCATCGCGTTGTGCGGTCAATCGAATTCTTAACATACTCCCGCGGTGCTGGATTTTCAATACATTCATCAAAAGCCATCGCAATATCCGAACCGAGGTTGGATTGAATGCGCATGCTCTCTTCTGGCCCCATGAAGATCTTGCGGCCATCAACATGGGAATGGAAGGTCACACCTTCCTCCTTGATTTTTCGAAGCGTCGCAAGTGAAAACACCTGAAATCCACCGGAATCAGTCAACATCGGCCCATCCCAACGCATAAAGCGATGCAAGCCGCCCATTTGTTTCACAATCTGATCTCCCGGGCGCACGTGCAGATGATACGTGTTGGAAAGTTCAATCTGACAACCCAGTTCTTTCAAATCAAACGCGTCTACGGCACCCTTAATAGCGCCGGCGGTTCCAACATTTTGAAACACCGGCGTTTGCACAATGCCATGCGCCGTACAAAACACGCCTCTTCTAGCATTTCCTTCGGTTTTCAACAACTCAAATGTTCCGATTTGCATAATTCCCTCTTCATATACGGCACAATGCCGCGTATATTTGTTTTATCTCAAAAAATCAGCATAGAATCTCCAAAAGAGAAAAAGCGATACTCTTCCTCGATTGCCTGACGATAAGCCTCCATAATCATTTCACGAGTGGCAAAAGCCGAAATCAGCATCATCAAGGTGCTTTCCGGCAGATGGAAGTTGGTAACCAGATGATCCACCGCTTTGAAATGGTATCCCGGATAGATAAAAATATCCGTCCAGCCCGATTGCGGCCGCACATTTCCTTTTTCGTCAGCAATCGTTTCCAAGGTACGGCAGGCTGTTGTTCCAACCGCCCAGATTTTTCCTCCATTTTCTCGGGTGCTGTTAATCTGTTCGGCGGTCTGCTCGTCCATGATATAGTATTCCGAATGCATCACATGATCCGTGATTTCCTCTTCTTTGACCGGTCGAAACGTACCAAGGCCGACGTGCAGTGTCACGAACGCCAGCTTCACGCCCTTTTCTCGCAAACTCTCAAGCAGTTCAGGTGTAAAATGCAGCCCTGCAGTCGGAGCCGCAGCAGAACCGGGTGTCTTAGAGTATACCGTCTGATATCGCTCCGGATCATCCAATTTCTCCTTGATATAGGGCGGCAACGGCATAGTGCCGAGCTTATCGAGAATTTCCAGAAAAATACCGTCATAATGGAAACGAATCAGTCTATTGCCGTCTGGCTGCACGGATTCGACCGTAGCGGTCAATATTCCATCACCGAAAACCAACTCTACGCCCTCGCGTGTTTTTCGTCCCGGACGAGTCAGACATTCCCACAGACCGTCTCCCTTATCAGTCAGCAGTAAAACCTCAATCGGTGTTGTCTTACCGACCGCATGTCCCATCAAGCGTGCCGGGATAACACGGGAATTGTTAAACACCATGCAATCCCCTGGTTGAACATACTCCAGCAAATCTCGAAAGTGACGGTGTGACACCGAACCATCAGCCCTGTCAAGAACCAACAATCGCGACGCATCCCGCTGCTCCAACGGGTGCTGTGCAATCAAACGCTCCGGCAAATCAAAATAAAAATCGCTTTTTTTCATTGCAAAAGCATGGGCGCTCACGCGGAGCGCCCATGCCATACGCCTCCTTTACGGTAGGTTTGTCAACCGGCAATCGAAATACCGGTATAATAAAATTTCAGAATTTCTTCGTAGGTAAAGCCTTGCTTCGCCATCGCATATGCGCCCCACTGACTCATGCCAACGCTATGCCCCCAGCCCGAACCGGTAAAGGTATAGCTGACAGGCGGAACCGTAGGTTCCGGGGTCGGATCCGGGACAGCCTGACCCTCCGGGTCCTCTGATCCAGACGAATCCGAATCAATCACAACGGTCTGCGTGTCCGTATCATAATCTACGCCAAAACCTAGTGCACTACCTACATCACGCAATTTATAATAATTGTTGCCATTGACCAGATAGCCTGTCAGAGACACCGTTTTCCCATCCAGCACAATCGTCGCACTTGACGGCATGCAGCTTGTAATCTGCGAAGACACTGAATCGGTCATCTCTCCGCCTACTGTCTGATATGCTTTGCCGCTGGTCAGAACGATGCGGCTGTTTTCAGAATCCCATGTTATATTAAACTGACTGTTCGTGCCGTTTAATATGTAAGCAATATCACGCAGCTTATAATAATTGTTGTTCTCAATGTTATAGCCTTGCGGTGCTACTGATTTTCCATCCAACGTCACCTTATGTGTAGACGGGCTGATTTTCAGGCTTGTGCTCTGCGGCAATGCAGCGGAAGCTGACTGAGTCGTATTCGGCTTGATGGTATAGCGAATACTATTCAATCCGAAAACCGTGCGCACGCTGTCACGCTGAATGGTCACCTTTTTGCCATCCGTATCAGTTACTGTAACCTCATTCACATTGTCAGTATCTGTGCGTTTCGTCACCACAACATTTGCAACCGTACCAATCGTATAGCCTGCATTCAGCAGCTTTTGACGCACCTCGTCAGCGGTCAAGGTTACACTCCAGGAGCTGTCATAGGTTTCATAGGGATCGACTTTGCCTTGCAAATAGGGGTAGTCACCTCCCCAAACATTGACCGCATCCTCTGTCGCGCCACCATCCGAAGAGAAGAAATAACCGATAACCAGTTCACCGTCATACGACAAATATTCACCGCGTGTTGCTTCTACCGCAGCATCCGATTCGGCTGTAGCAAGGTTTGTGCCAAGATACATCTGACAATTCGTGGTGTTGCACAAATCATATCCAGCACTCGTATGCTTATGCGTGCCAAGTGCAAAGGAACGTGCACATACCGCCTGTGCCTTCTGCGCTTCTGCCGGCCAATCTGCACTGATTTCGTATGGCAAAACGCCCTTCACATAATCTTCCAGACCGACATAATTTATAACTGTAAGGTTATTGCCGGAAGCGCGGCGATAAACAAAGTCGCCATTCCATTTATAACCCTTAAACCAGGTCAATGCACTGTTCGGTCGGATTGCCAGATGGTCCGCCCCCTGCTGCGATGTATACAGCACTTTTCCGGTTGCAGTATCACTCACCTGAAAAGCATCATTCACCAGCTGTATTGTCAGCTGAGAAGAGGAAATCGACGTACTGCCGGAAAATGCAGTTCCCTGCATTTGTCCGATGGTATAACCAGTCGGCTCTCCGGATACATTTTCCAGTTTTGGGTCTGCAAAGCTGCTTGCACCGCTGATTGTCAAACCAACACGCAGTATCACATTAGTATCAACTGCAGAAGCCGGGACGACGCATAGGCCTCCAAGTGATATGATGATACAAAGCAGCAAGGAAACAATCCTTTTCATTATTTCAACTCCTTCTAAATTTTTGTGCGTTCTATTGACAAATAAATTGCCTTACCTTACAATAAGAACGAAAAGTATATTTTCGCAGATAGAGGCGCGGTTTTCATCAGTATCGTCTGGGAGGGTCCGTAAACCCGTTAAGCAGCCGAGAAAGGGTCTTCCGCCGAAGCCGGTTCTTGTTGCGGCAAGGCTGTGCTGGACGTTCCGGAGAATATCCCTGCGTCTGTCATCAGCAGAAATGCCGGTGGAGAGCTATTCTGTTTAGAAAGCTGTGGCCTGTCCACTCTTTCTATTATAGTATAGATCATACCGGTTTTTCAACCGGTATTTTTCTTTGTTTCCCCCAGTGTGGAAAAAAATCAATTTGTTAGTAAATCTTTTGGAAGGATTTGATGAAAATGAATCACTACAAGGTAGGCATTGTCGGTGCAACAGGCATGGTTGGACAGCGTTTTTCGCTTCTTTTGGAAAACCATCCTTGGTTTGAGGTAGTGGCACTCGCCGCTTCCGCACGCAACCGCGGTAAAACCTATGCCGAAGCCTGCGAAGGCCGTTGGAAGATGGCTGTTCCGATGCCGAAAAAGTACAGAGATATGGTTATGTACGACGCAACAGCCGATGCTGAGGAGATCGCGTCTAAAGTTGACTTCATTTTCTGTGCAGTAGATATGAAAAAGGACGAAATCCGTGCTTTAGAAGAAAAATATGCAAAGCTGGAATGCCCCGTTTGCTCCAACAATTCCGCAAATCGCATGACCCCCGATGTACCTATGATTATTCCCGAGATCAATGCCGATCACGCAAAAATCATCCCGGCACAGCGCAAGCGCCTTGGCACCAAACGCGGATTTATCGCCGTCAAATCCAACTGCTCTATTCAGAGCTATGTGCCGGCACTGTCTGCACTGCTGGACTTTGAACCAACTGAGGTTGCCGTTTGTACCTATCAGGCGATTTCTGGCGCCGGTAAGACCTTCGATACTTGGCCGGAAATGGTCGACAACGTCATTCCCTACATTGGTGGAGAAGAGGAAAAGAGCGAAAAAGAGCCGATGAAGGTTTGGGGCCACATTGAAGGCGACCATATCGAACCGGCTGTCTCCCCTGTCATTACCTCCCAGTGCCTGCGCGTTGCCTGCTCTGACGGCCATATGGCAGCAGCATTTGTGAAATTTAAGAATAAACCGTCTAAGGAAGAGATGATTGCACGTTGGCGCAGCTATAAGGGCCGCGCGCAGGAATTAGATCTTCCCTCAGCTCCCGAGCATTTCCTGACGTATTTTGAAGAAGATAACCGCCCGCAGACCAAGCTCGACCGCGATTTGGAAGGCGGTATGGGCATTTCGATCGGCCGTCTGCGCGAAGATGTTCTGTACGATTATAAGTTTGTCAGTCTGTCGCACAATACTCTGCGCGGCGCGGCCGGCGGTGCCGTCCTGATGGCGGAGTTACTGTGTGCCGAAGGCTATATGGACCGCTAAAGGAGGTAGCTTTTATGAAGAATCCTATTTTTACCGGCGCCGGTATTGCCATTATTACACCGTTCAAATCCACCGGTGAGGTAAACTATGAAGAGTTTGGCCGCATTATTGACTACCAAATTGCACACGGCACAGATGCAATTATTGTTTGCGGCACGACCGGAGAATCCTCTACCCTGCATGACAAAGAGCACCGTGAAGTTGTTGCATGGTGCTGTGAATATGTCAACCATCGTATTCCCGTAATTGCTGGTGTTGGTTCAAACGATACCAACTATGCAATTCAGCTGACAAAATTCGCCAAGGAATGCGGTGCAGACGGCGGCCTTTCGGTAACCCCATATTATAATAAAACCACTCAGCGCGGTCTGATTGCACACTATACCGCTATTGCAGATAGCTGTGATTTACCGATTATCCTGTATAATGTTCCCAGCCGTACCGGGGTGTGCTTTACCGCAGATACGCTGTATGAGTTATCCAAACACCCGAACATCAATGGTCTGAAGGCTGCGTCCGGCAACTTCAGTCTGATTGCCGCCGCTATGGCAAAGTGTGGTGACAACCTCAATGTATGGTCCGGCAACGACGATCAGATCGTACCGCTCATGGCTCTTGGCGGAAAGGGCGTTATCTCCGTACTCTCCAATGTTGCACCGCAGGAAACGCACGACTTGACGCAACTCTGCCTACAGAACCGTTATCCGGAGGCAGCAAAGATGCAGTTTGCCTATCATAATCTGATCGACGCACTGTTCTGTGAAGTGAATCCGATTCCGGTTAAGAAGGCAATGGAAATTCTCGGTTGGGATGTCGGCGCGCTGCGACTGCCGCTCGTTGAACCAACCGAAGAGCATATCGCGCTGATTCGTCAGGAACTGGCTGCTGCAGGCTGCAAAATCTGATCCTGTTTTCCCTAAAAGGAGTTTTAAAAAGATGTTAAAAATTGCACTTTCCGGCTGCAATGGCCGGATGGGCCGCGTCATTAGCGATATTGTAGCAAATAAAAAAGATATGGAAATCGTTGCCGGCTTTGATATCAACACGGAGAAGCATGCTGAGTTTCCGGTTTATGCCGATCCATTCGAGTTCCCGGGCAAATGCGATGTCATCATTGATTTTTCCAATGCTTCAAGCACAGAACATTTATTGGCCTATTGTGAGCAGCACAATACACCGATCGTTATCTGCACAACCGGACACTCATCGGAGCAACTTCAGAATATCCGAACAGCGTCTGCAAAGTTTCCGGTATTCCGTTCAGGTAATATGTCCATTGGTATCAACCTAATGATGGAACTGCTCCGCAAATCTGCATCAGTACTCGGCGAAAATTACGATGTGGAAATTATCGAGAAGCATCATAATCAAAAGCTGGATGCACCATCCGGCACAGCACTGATGCTGGCTGACGCAGTAGCGGAGGCGCTCCCTTACGATGCAGATTATGTCTACGATCGCCATGAGCGCCGCGCAAAGCGCCCGGCACATGAAATCGGTATTTCCGCTATCCGGGGCGGCACAATCGTTGGTGAGCACAGCGTTCTGTTCTGCGGACGTGACGAAATTATCGAAATCAAGCACACTGCACTCTCCCGCGAAGTGTTTGCGGTTGGCGCGGTGGATGCCGCTGCCTTTATGGCTAGCTGTAAACAACCTGGCATCTATGATATGAGCGATGTCATTGCATCTCATAGCAACTGACAAAACAAAGAAAAGGCTGCACTGCTAAAAGCAGTGCAGCCTTTTTTCATCTATTGCCTATTGTTCGCTGTCCTGTGGTTTTACCGTTGCCAATGGATTCTTGGCAGCTGCTTCCCGCAGACTGCTGTCTTCAATATGTGTGTAAATCATAGTAGTATTAACACTGGTATGCCCCAAAATATTTTGCAGCGTGCGAATATCTACGCCATTCTGATACATCAGCGTCGCAGCTGTATGCCGCAATTTATGCGCAGAATATTTCTGCGTGTCCAGTCCAGCCTCCTCCAAATGCTTTTTAACCAGCCATTTCACCGTCTGCACGTTGATGCGATTTCGATTTCTGCTAATAAACAAAGCATTTTTATCACGCTCATGCGGCGTAATCCGCTTCGGTAAATAACGTTCCAGCGCTAGCTTACAGGCATCATTGAGATAAACCGTGCGTTCTTTATTGCCCTTGCCCAGAACCCGCACTGTGTCTCCTTGAAAATCCGTTAAATTCAGTCCAACCAACTCAGAAACCCGTAAACCACAATTTAAAAATAGCGTGAGAATACAAAAATCGCGTTCTGCATACTCCCCTTGCACAGATTCCAATAGTCGGATACTGTCATCCGTGGTTAAATAAACCGGAAGCGTTTTGCGAATCGTCGGAGACTCCAAATTACTGACCGGATTATGCTCAAGTACATGCCGTTTATCTGTCAGATAACGAAAAAACGCACGAATCGCAGACACCTTACGTGCTCGGGATGTTCCACTCAGCCCATACTCAGTAAACGCACTGTTCTGCTGTGTAGGCCGTTCACCGGACATATACTCCAAATAATCGTAAGCGTCCGATAGCGTTACCTGCTCTAAAAAAGCAATATCGATATCTTCAATTAGAATTTGGTCGAGCGGCATGTCGTTCGGAACAAGTCCCTTATTGTGCTTCAGAACGCGAAAGAATAACCGCAAATCCAGATAATACTCATGTGCTGTTTTGGCTGACTTTCCTTGTATTGTCGAAATATAGGTCAAAAAATCCTTAAGTACACGCGGCGCATCCGCGGCATATTGCGACATTGGTTTTTCCATCGCGGTGCCTCCTTGGCCTTTTTACTCTTATGTATATTAATTATAGCCTATTGATTGCAAACCGTCAAACTTGCATTTTTCCTATGCAAGACGTATAATAAGTCCAATAAATCACCCTGAAAGAAGGTTTGCAAAATGGAACGGCTGCAAATTATCCAAGGCGATATCACGAAATGCCAAACCGATGCTATTGTAAACGCTGCAAACACGTCCTTGCTCGGTGGCGGCGGCGTAGATGGCGCAATTCATCGGGCCGCTGGACCGGAACTTCTGGCCGAATGCCGTAAGCTCGGTGGTTGTCCTACAGGCGAAGCAAAAGCCACAAAAGCATACCGTCTTCCCTGTCGTTATGTCATTCACACACCGGGCCCAATTTGGCATGGCGGTGCGGTAGACGAAGATCGGCTGTTGGCATCCTGCTACCGCAATTCTCTTGTGCAGGCCTCTACACTGGGCTGCAAAACCGTTGCATTCCCATCGATCAGCACCGGCGTTTATCATTTTCCATTGCATCGAGCAGCACACATCGCCATCGCTACCATACGCGAGTATCTGCAAACACATAACGAAATCGCCTGCGTAACCATGGTTTGTTTTGATACCACTACTTTGGCTGCATATCGACAGGCTCTTGAGGAAACGGAGCAACAGCATGGCTAAAAATCCGCATCAAAAGTTGAAACTTCTCTATTTATATCAAATCTTGCTGCAAAAAACCGATGAGAACCATAAACTCAGCATGGAAGATATTCTGCGTGCACTGGCGCGTTGCGGCATCGAAGCTGAACGTAAAAGTATCTATTCGGATATCGCAGCTCTGCAGGATTTTGGTCTGGATGTCATACTGCAGCGCGGTCCCGGAGGTGGGTACTATGTTGCCTCGCGTGATTTCGAACTGCCAGAACTGAAGTTGTTGGTAGATGCTATCCAGTGCTCCCGCTTTATCACGGAAAAAAAATCCGATGAGTTGATTCACAAAATTGAATCTCTTGCCAGTGAGCCGCAAGCACGTGTTTTGCAGCGCCAGGTCTATATTGCCGACCGCATCAAGACCATGAACGAGAGTATTTATTACAATATTGACACACTTCATGCTGCCATATCAGCCGGCGTGCAGATTACCTTTCAGTATTTTGAATGGGTGCTCAATTTCAGCGCGCAGGAGAGAATCCAGAAGCGCTATCGCCACGGGGGGACACGATATCAGGTCAGTCCTTGGGCATTGACCTGGGATGACGAAAACTATTACATGATTGCCTATGAACCGGTATCAGATTCTATCCGCCATTACCGTGTAGACAAAATGGAGCACATCGCATTGACCGATCAACCACGCAAAGGTCATCGCCTTTTCCACGACCACTTCAATCCAGCAGATTATTCCCGAAAAATTTTTGGTATGTTCTCGGGTGAAGAAAAAATCGTTCGTCTGCGATGTGAAAACCGCTTTATCGGCGTGCTGCGTGACCGATTTGGCGCAGAGCTCATGGTGCAGCCCTTGGAGGATGGATATTTCGCAGTCAATGTCACGGTTGCGGTCAGTCCACAATTTTTCTCATGGGTATTCGGTTTGGGCGGCGGCGTGCAAATCATGGAACCGCAAGATGTGCGTCAGCAGTTCCAGCAACAGCTAAAACAGCTTCTTAATGATATGCTCCCTTTTAAGTAGACAGTGAAAAACAGGACACCTTGCTGTAGAATACAGCTAAGGAGATGTTGAACATGAAGAACGGTGCAGCTTATTCTCATGAGCAGAAGATAGCAATCATTCAGGAACACACAGAGCATCATAGGACACTGAAGGAAATCTGCGAGGAGTATGGCATCAGCAAATCCTACCTGTGCTATTTGCTCAAGCAGTATCGGGAAAACGGCAAGAAAGGAATCGCTGCCACCAAATACTACTCGAAAGAATTCAAACTCAGTCTGGTAAAGCGACACTATGACCATTGCTGAACTGGTGAAAGAAACTGGGATCCAGTATCGAATGATCAAGGAATGGCTAAGTCGGTATGCAAAAGAAGGGTATGCAGGACTCACTACACGCAAGCGTGGAAGGCCAAAGACTGTGGAACCTAAAACGGATGCAGACCGCATCCATCAGTTGAAAATGGAAAACGAGGTTCTGCGTTCTTTTCTGAACGAATGCGAGAGGCGGGATGCAAAGAGATAAGATTCAGAGTGATCTATCGTTTTCGAGACAGATACCCAGTACAGGCCCTATGTGAATTATTGGGCGTATCCCGGAGTGGGTACTACAAGTGGCTGTCCCGCCAAGGACAACCGGACAGAGATGAACCGATTGCCAAGCTGATCATGCAGTGTCAGGAAAAAACACATAAAACTTATGGCTATCGTCGGGTAAAGCTCTGGCTTTTGCGGGAAACCGGCCTTGTTATCAACTATAAAGCTGTATTGCGCATTACCAGAAAATATGGTTTGCAGGCTATGCCTAAGAGGAAGCGTTTCAGACATTATGATTTGAACACGTATCATCATTATGAAAATCTACTTCACCGGGATTTTCACGCATCCAGGCCAAACGAGAAGTGGGTGACGGACATTTCCTATATTCCGACAGGAGAGGGATTCTTATACCTGTCTGTCATCAAGGATTTGTATGATAAATTCATTGTGGGGTATCGCTATGCAACTCAAATGCCGGCAAAGTTGGTTCTTGATACGATCCGGGATGCAGCCCGCAATTCGCATTACAGTGGAAGTCTAATCTTGCACAGTGATAACGGTTTTCAATATTCATCTATACCCTACTATAACGTGACAAAGGCTTATGGGATTACTCCTTCTATGTCTGCAATTGGCTGTCCGTACGACAATGCCTGCGCAGAAAGCTTTTTCAGCTTACTGAGGAATGAGTGCATTTACCGAGCCAAACCCCAGACCATTCAAGCTGCAGCCGAACTGGTAGACGAGTACATCTATTTTTATAACCATGATCGTATACAGCTTGCTACAAAAATGACCCCTATGGAGATGCGTTTAAGCGCAGCAGCATAGCTGGTGTCCTAAATTTCTGTCTACTTGACAGGGAGCAGCACATGATTAAGTCCGTTTTATAGTACTTTTCCTTTGGTATACTATGAACATCAAAGGAAAGGAGAACCGCAAATGAACTGCTCGATGGAATATGTAAATGGACATATTGAGGTATATGATGAAAACGGCGAGTTTCTGTTTTCCGCCGATAATAAGCAGGAAGCGCTCAGTGAACTTGCCGCTGCCGCATGAAACAAATATACAGCAGGGCTGTGGGATTTCCCACAGCCCTGCTCTCTTATGCTTTAAATACCCGATCGGCGAAGTGAACGGTTGCCATTGCATCGCGTGCATAACAATCTGCGCCAATGGAATCTGCATATTCCTGCGTCATCACGGCGCCGCCAACTACAATTTTTGTATCCGGCTTTTCTGCACGAAGCAACCGAATGGTCTGCTCCATGCTGACAACAGTAGTCGTCATCAATGCGCTCAACCCTACCAGTTGAATGTTCTCCTGTTTTGCTGTATGTACGATCAACGCCGGATCGACATCTTTTCCGAGGTCAATCACTTGATAACCGTAGTTTTCCAGCAGCACCTTCACAATATTCTTGCCGATATCATGGATATCTCCCTTTACCGTTGCAAGAATAATCTTTCCGCGAGTCTGCTGCGGCGCACCACGCATCGCGTCTTTGACTACCTCAAATGCGGCTTTGGCAGCCTCTGCACTCATCAATAACTGAGGGAGAAAAATCGTTCCTTTTTCGAAGCCCTTGCCAACACGATCCAGCGCCGGTATCAGTTCGGTATTAACAATTTCCAACGGTTCGGTTTGCCCGAGCGCCTCGCGAGTCGCCTGCGCAGCGCGTTCGCTCAGTCCGCGCTCAATGCTTTCGCCCAGCGTCATATCTACGCCGGATGATATACTTTGCGGCATTGCCGCAGGCTGATTGCCATAAGCTGCAATATACTCGCTGCATTGTGCATCCTGATTGGTCAGCGCAAGAAATGCACGATAGGAACGCATCATGGCTTCTGCGTTGGGATTGATAATTGCGCATGACAACCCGTTTTGCAACGCCATGGTAAAGAAATTGGCATTGATAATCTCTCTCTGTGGTAACCCGAAAGAAATATTGGATACACCTAAAATGGTATGCCCGCCCAACTCATCTCGTATCCGTCGTAAAGTTTCCAGCGTGACAAGCGCCGACCTGCTGTCTGACGAAATCGTCATTGCAAGCCCATCAATTACAATATCATCACGCGAAATGCCGTATGCTGCCGCTGTTTCATAAATTTTTCGGGCGATTTGCACGCGACCTTCCGCTGTGTCAGGAATCCCGTTCTCATCCAGCGCCAGCCCTACAACCACGCCGCCGTATTTTTGTACCAGCGGAAATACGGCTCGCATGCTCTCCATTTTTCCGCTGACTGAATTAATCATTGGTTTGCCGTTATACAACCGCATCCCACGCTCCATTGCTTCTGTATTGGAGGTATCGATTTGCAACGGGAGTGCCAACACACTTTGCAGGCGAGACACAACAGACTCCATCATCTTCGGCTCGTCAATCTCAGGAAGACCGACATTTACGTCCAGAATATGTGCACCGCTATCCTCCTGTGTGAGACCTTCAGCCAAAATATATTCAATGTTATTATCGCGCAGGGCTGCTTTGAATTTGCTCTTGCCCGTCGGATTAATCCGTTCTCCGATGATCACCGGTTTTTTCCCGATCTCTACTGCCTGTGAAAAGGATGAAACAACCGAACGATGCTTCTGAACAACCGGCATCATGGGTTTGTTTTTACAGTTCTCAATCATGCTGCGAATATGATCCGGCGTCGTACCGCAGCAGCCGCCTAACACATGTACACCCATATCCGCAATTTCTGCCATAAGCTGTGCAAATGTATCCGCGTCAATATCAAAAACGGTTTTCCCGTTCTCACTGCGCGGCAAGCCGGCGTTCGGATTGACAATAATCGGAAGCGAACTGACCTGCACTAAACGCTGCACGATCGGCTTCATCTGTTCCGGTCCCAATCCACAGTTGACGCCTAGCGCATCCACACGCAGCCCCTCCAGCATCGCTACCACCGAGTCCACTGTGCCGCCGGTCAGCATCTTCCCTTTTTCATCAAAGATCATCGTAGCGAACACTGGAAGGTCGCAGTTCTCCTTGGCTGCTAAAACAGCGGCTTTCGCCTCATAGCTGTCGCTCATGGTCTCAATCAGAACCAGATCCGCCCCAGCTGCCGCACCAATACGAACCACTTCACCGAACAGTTCAACCGCACGCTCAAATGGCAGATCTCCCATCGGCTGAAGGAGGCGGCCGGTCGGTCCAATATCCAGCGCAATGAAAGCGTCACTCCGACCAGACAATGCCCGCGCTTTTTTTGCGTGCATAACAGCTGCTTCCACAATCTCCCGCAGATTATCCGGATATTTCAGCGCATTGGCGCCAAAGGTGTTGGTATTGATAATATCACTTCCGGCCTCCAAATAGCCGCAGTGCAACGCCACAATCTCCTCGGGATGCGTCAGATTCCATGTTTCCGGTAATTCTCCCGCTGCAAGACCATGTTCTTGCAAAATCGTGCCGGTACCGCCGTCGAAAAACAGCCATTCCCGGCCCAGCTTTTCCTTTATACTCATCTTTATCTCCTAAATGCACAATCGGTTTTTTCGCATTCCTCACAGCCTTTTCGATGACAGGGCTGCGGTGAATTGGACAGACCAATGACTGCCGTTACAGACTTAATCGGGACGAGCAAGCAGCTCTCGGTAACAGTTAAGCCTATTTTTCTAGGCGTATCCAGCAGACGACTGAAGTCCCTTTGATGCTCAATTTGAAAATCACCATATCCGGGACTGAATCGGGGACGACAGTACAATCCAACACGCTCCGCTTCCTGACGCAATGTATCGTTTACCTCGTCGCAATAGGACTCGATCATGGCCGCCGCAACCGCCTGATAAATTACCGCATCACTCATCCGAACTGCGCTGGCACGAGAAATCAAACGGTCCACACCAATTCCCAGCGTTGCCGCCATCAAATAAACACTGGTACAGCCTTTGAGCGTACGGGATAGGTTTTTGCTGCGAATAAATATATCCGCTAATTTAAGTGTTCCTTCCACCGGATGCATTAACGGAAAAGCCTGAAAAACCGATTTGGGCGCCACCACATTCTGCAATTCCTCTGCGCATCGATCAAGGCTCTGCTGCACAGCCTCATCCGGCTGCACATTATTGCGATATCCTAAGTATCGCAGTGCTTCACTGCGTTCAAATTCAATCATTTAAGTATCTCCGACAGGCTGGCCTGAATACCAGCGGCGACTTCCGGCTTGTTCATCGAGTAGACATGAATGTGATTGACACCATTTGCAATCAGATCGATAATCTGCTCGGTTGCGTAAATGACACCGGCCTGCTTCATCGCCTCCGGATTCTCACCGAAGCGATCAACGATCGCCTTAAAGCGCTCAGGCAGATAGGTTCCCGACATCGAAGTGATACGCTTAATCTGCTTGACATTGGTTACCGGCATGATTCCTGCAATGACCGGCACGGTAATCCCTTTTTCACGAATGCGATACAGGAAATTATACAGAATATTGTTGTCGAAGAACATTTGTGTAGTTAGAAATTCGCATCCAGCATCCACTTTCTCCTTCAAATGCAAAATATCTTCTGTTTTATTGGCTGCTTCCACATGTCCTTCGGGATAACATGCGCCGCCAACGCAAAAGTCTCCCTGCGATTTGATATCCCGCACCAACTCTGCAGCATAATGATAATCATTTTCCGGTGCTCCACCTGTCGGGATATCACCGCGCAGCGCCAACACATTTTCAATGCCCTGCTGCTTGAATTTTTCCAGCATGGCGGATACATGCTGCCGCGTAGAGGAGACACACGTTAAATGTGTAAGTACATTCACGCCGTATTGCGCATGAAGATCTGCCGCAATCTGCACCGTATGTTCACTGGTACCACCGCCGGCACCGTAAGTAACGCTCATAAAATCCGGATGCAGCGCTGCAATTTCCTGCGTTGCGCGTGCAACCGATTCATAGCTGCTGCTGGTCTTTGGCGGGAATACTTCAAACGATAGCGTGACTCTATCTTGCTTTAAAATATCTGAAATCTTCATAGCGCATATCTCCTGTATTGCTTTTTCAAATAGTATATCACAAATCCTACCTTTATTTCCATACTTAAATACGCTATAATAAATTTGATCGGAGGGATAAAATTGACGGGTCTGCTGAAAAACTGTAAGCTATGTCCTCGGGCATGCGGTGCGGATCGTACACGCACACGCGGCTTATGCGGTGCAAACGATCGAATCGAAGCTGCACGCGCCAGTTTGCACCTATGGGAAGAACCGCCAATTTCCGGAAAGCACGGTTCCGGCACTGTGTTTTTTTCACACTGCTCACTCGGATGTGTGTTCTGCCAAAACCGTCAGATCAGTCGGCGGGACGGTTTTGGAAAGCCACTCTCCTCCGAAGAGCTGGCACAAACCTTTCTGTCCCTAGAGAAGCAGGGCGCGCACAACATCAATCTCGTGACCGGTGCGCATTATGTTCCGCAAATCATCCAAGCGTTATCGCTTGCCCGCAGCAGCGGGCTACATCTCCCCGTCGTATATAATTCCAGCGGATATGAATGTTTGGAAACCCTGCGTTTACTGGAAGGGTATGTAGATATCTATTTGCCTGACTATAAATATTACAGCAGCTATTACGCTTCCCGCTATTCTCATACCGAAGATTATCGGGAGATTGCCGTTGCGGCCATCACTGAAATGATTCGTCAAACAGGCGCTCCACAGTTTGACGATAATGGGCTATTGACCCGAGGAACGATTATTCGGCATCTGATGCTGCCGGGTCTCGCCAGTGACACTGCACAGGTACTACGCGATATTGCCACCCGTTTTGGAGATATTGCATTGGTGAGTCTAATGCGTCAATATACTCCATTTGACATGCAGGATTGGCCAGAATTAAACCGAACTATTACGGACAATGAATACGTAGATGCTTGTGAATTGTTTCTTTCTCTGGGGCTGGGTGGTTTCTTCCAGCATTCAGAATCTATTAGTAAAAGTTTTATCCCCGCATTTGATGGGTTTGGATTGGAGGACTGTAAATCATGAAAACCGTTCTTTCGATTGCCGGAACCGATCCGACCGGCGGCGCAGGAATTCAAGCAGATCTGAAAACGATTGAAGCGCATGGTCTTTTCGGAATGAGCGTAATAACTGTTGTGATTGCCCAGAACACTACCGGAGTTTTTGGAATGCAGCCGATTTCCGCTTCTTTAGTTGAGAAGCAGATTGACTGTGTGTTTAACGATATACGTCCGGATGCAGTCAAGTTGGGCATGCTGTATGATACGGAAATCATTCACGCAACCGCAAAACGACTACAGGCACATCATGCGCAGAACATCGTTCTTGATCCGGTCATGATGTCCTCCAGTGGACATGATCTACTCCGACCAGATGCCGCCAAAGCTCTTATTGAGGAAATATTCCCACTTTGCACACTTATTACACCCAATTTAGCGGAAGCGGCAGCTCTTTCCGGCTCTTATATCTCAACAAAAGCGCAGATGGAACAGGCTGCGAAGCAAATTGCAGCAAAAACAGGCAGTGCGGTACTTGTCAAAGGTGGCCATTTATCAGATTGTGCAGATGACCTATTATTCACTGAAGAGCAAATGCATTGGCTCCCGGCTACCCGTATTAACAATCCAAACACCCATGGCACAGGCTGTACACTCTCATCTGCTATCGCATGCGGACTGGCGCAAGGTATCTCACTGACCGGCAGCGTTAAACGTGCAAAGCGTTATCTGACCGCTTGTATTCAATATGGTCTTGATTTGGGACACGGATCCGGGCCATTACAGCACAAAGTAAAATGGGAATAATATTCATATATCAATCAAAAACGCGCTATAAAAAAGTCCGGCTAACGCCGGACTTTTTCGCTATATCTTTTTATCCAAAAGTCTGTGACCGCACCGTTTGGAGCATGGATATCCGCACTCACAATATGCGCTAGTATGACGCCGCAGAACTATTTCGTTCTGCGGCGTCTTTTCAGCTGTCCTTAGGAGGCAAGAATCATGCGAATCTTACCGCCATCTTCAGCAGACTTGTTCGCATACAGTCGGAAGGAAGTATAGTTGGACCTTGCATTCTGCAAAGACACAAACTCATTCCGCGCAGAAATGTACACGCCAATATTGCTTGCCAGTGCATAATAACCATCTTTCGTTTTTACACCGGACGAACCATCAAATGCCGCAAGATCAACCGTATCTATCAATTCCAGCTTCTGCGTTGCAAACGTATGATTTACAATATTTTCGTTCGTGGAGTAACCCTTCGGAATGCCAACAGGAGCGCCACTCAATGCCCCAGGCAACGACAGAACTCGATAAGTTGCTTCAGCACTGCCAGAACCATCCCAATATTTCAGTCTGACAAAATTTGTTTCTGATTCACCATTTGCACGGTTTTCACCATAGGCAATACCATACATCCAACTCTCGCCCGTTACATCACCAAGAACAATATTGGTCACCGTTCCGGCGCTATCTGTAACTGTATAACGAATTTGACTGGAATCCACTGTTGCTGACAGGATATCTGAAGTCTTAATCGCGTTTAGCGGTGCCCCGGTCAATACTTCCTCATACACCCTAACTTTAGAAGAAACCGTATGATCTCCCAGCTTACCATCAGCAATCGACCATGCACCAGATACTTTGCCGCTGAGCGTTTTAACACTCAAGGATGCCTTGCCATCAGAGGATTGCCCAACCACAACTACACGACCAAGCATGCCGCTTATTTCATCAGCATTGACAGCAATATCTTGTAATGTGAGGCCATTAAACAGCGCAACAGTTGCCGTAGCATTATCTTTAACATTTGTAACAACGCCTTGCATATCCGCACTTACATCACGCTTCGGATAGGCCGCCACGACATTTCCTTCCGTATCAAACAGAAGCGTAATATAATCTTTGAGCTTAATGTTCGCAAAGGTCGCCGCTGCACGATCTGAAATCGAATAGTTTTTGCCGTACATGGTAACCGTCTGTGGATAGCTAAACGTAGGTGTTCCGCTTAAGTATTGGCCACTGATTTTCACATCTGAAACAAGCGCTTGCTTGTTCGCTGCATCCAGTGTAATCACATCGTATTTTTTCAATTTGGTACGATCCACTACAGTACCGTTTTTAACAATTTGATATCCATCCGGGATATTCACAGAAGTAGCAACGCCATAGACAAACGAGTTACCACCAGATGCGGATACACGGGGCAGAACCGCCATCAATTCCAGAGAACCATACTCGTTATAATAGCAGTTCAAAATATCCCCTGCTTGGATGGTAGACCACATTTCTGCAAATGTTCCCAGTTTTCTTCCTTCTCTGGACACATATACATTGATGTCTCGATTGGGTTGCAAAGTCTGAAGCTCTGTTTGAATACCATCGGCCGATACATCCGTTACCGTATACGTTTCCACCTTATTGTTATTGGGAATTATTCCTACAGCAGCCTTTTCGCCTTCTTTACTGATTACGATCGTGCCGCATACACCAATCATGCTCTTGTCTAAGGTTCCTGCGGTTTTTCTCGGCGTTTCACTCACCGCTCCGCCTTCATAGAAAACAGCCTCATTTGCCGCAAGTGAACTGTCTGTATCATTGGTTTCCAGCAATATACTGTCCTTGATCGTTGCAGAAGCAACGCGCTCCAGCAGCAAGCCACCGTCATTTCCTTTTACCTCTGCTCCCAAGGTGTTAAGCAGCATGATCGCTGCATCCGATCGCTTCACTGATGCTTTATCATCTGACAATGACACGCCTTTGGTCAGTCCAAGCGATTGCGCACGCGCAATATAATCGTCAGGCCAAAACGGTCCTACATCGGCTTCTTTGTAGCCAAGAATGCGCAGCAACATCGTGCACACTTCACCATAAGTTACAATTTTATCCGGTCCAAACGTACCATCCGCATATCCACGGATGATCGCCTGCTCCTTTAGATCCGGATGCCGAACCGCAGCATTGATATACTGTGCAGCCCAGTGTGTTTTTTTCACATCCGGAAAAATTGTATAACTGCCATAGGCGCTGACATCCGAAAAGCCCATTGCAGTTACTGCCAGCTTGCAGAACTGAGCACGTGTCAGCGAACTGTCCGGATCAAAACGATTATTCCCTACGCCCTGCATAATGCCAAGCGCATCAAGGACTGAAGCTGTCTGCGCCAGTTTACCGTCGGAAATATCAGTAAATGCAGCAGACACAGGAGAAAAAACAAATAAAACAACCAAAAGAATGCTTATAATTTTTCTTTTCAAGATCGCTCACCTCGCTTTATTGCGTACGCAGCGCGTCAACCGGCTGCAAATTGGAAGCCTTATTCGCAGGATAAAGTCCGAAAATGATACCTATCAACGCAGAAAACAAAAACGCACCGAGGATCAATCCAAACGACGGCAAAACCGTAAACTGCTCTATAGTCGGCATGTAACTGCTTGACATCTGCTGCATCAATAACAGATTGCCCAAAATAGCGGACAAAAAGCATCCCAGCACAATACCAATAATGCCGCCAAAGCACGATACAACCGCTGCTTCTACCAAAAATTGTCCAATAATATCGCGCTTTCGTGCGCCAATTGCCATACGAATACCAATTTCCCGTGTACGTTCCGTCACAGAAACCAGCATAATGTTCATGATACCAATGCCGCCTACCAGCAGAGAAATACCGGCAATACCGCCGCCAAGCAGCGCAAACATATTCGCCGAAGCCTCGGACTGTTCCTGCCATTGGCTGTTTGAATATGCGCTGAAATATCCTCCGTTGGACTCGCAACGGCTCTGCATAAAGCCGGGCAACAGCGTATCGGTCAATTCGGAGATATCATCCTTACTTGCCGCCTTGATAACATACTGCTTATCCGACATACCGCTCATGCTCATCATGCTGTTCTGCAATGTATAAGGAAAAACGATCAACTGGTCTTCCGTGTTCAGTTTTCCTTCATACTTTCCGGCATAGACGCCGACCACTTCAAAGCTTTTTCCGCCGATTCTCAGTTTCTGCCCCAGCGGGCTCATCGCACCGAAAAAATACTTTTGTAGCGTTTCACCAATGACGCAGACACGCGCCCTACTATCGCAATCGTCTTTGGAAAGATCGCGTCCAATGGAGATGCTGTGACTTGTAACTTCGCCATAATCCTGATTGCCGAAATACATATAGGTCATACCATTTTCATTGGTCAGTTTTTGACGACGATATTGGATACCATCGCTCTGCCAATCATAATATTGGCTTTGCGGCGACCATGCAGCAACTTTATCTGCAAGCTCTGTATCCAGATACTCCTCAAAATCCTGCCAGTCCCTGCTCTTGGCTCCAGAGCCATATACATCAATGCGGTTCACACCCATCGCCTCATATTGCAGACGCTGTAATTTGGTACCGCCTTGGATATAGGCAACAATCGCAATAACCGAAGCTACGCCGATAATGATACCGAGCATAGTCAAAATGGAGCGGACCTTGTTATTCATGATGGACTTAAATGCCATTCGAACGGTTTGAAGCCAATTCATACATCCAATCCTCCTTTCGAGGGAGCATCGGAAATGATATGGCCATCTTGAATTGTGACAATCCGCTTTGCCATTTGTGCCAGATGATTATCATGTGTAATTAGGATAATCGATGTTCCCTGCGCATTCAATGTGGAAAGCTGACGCATGATTTCCAGACCCGATGCAGAATCCAGATTACCTGTCGGCTCGTCAGCCATGATGATAGGGGGATTTGCCGCAACCGCACGTGCGATGGCAACGCGCTGTTGCTGACCGCCAGACATTTCTCCCGGCCGATGATCCATTCGCTTTTCCAGTCCAACCGAAATCAGTGCATCAGTAGCCAATTGTCTGCGTTCTTCTCTGCTCATACCGCGATAAATCAGGGGTAATTCAACGTTTTCCAAAGCAGTAAGTGCTGGAATCAAATTAAAACCCTGAAAGATGAAACCGATTTCCCGGTTTCGAATGCCGGAAAGCACGGATGGTTTCATATCGCTGACCGCTTGACCATTTAAATAATATGTACCATAGGTCGGAATATCCAAGCACCCCAAAATATTCATCAAGGTGGATTTTCCTGAGCCTGATTGTCCCAAGATACAGAGGAATTCTCCCCATTTCACCTCTAACGAAATATTATCCAAAGCGCGGACTTCATTTTCCCGACCTTCATTATAAATTTTACTCATTTGCCGGACATCGATTAACAGATCGGTTGCTCCCGCTCCCTGCTCTGCAACATCCGACCGAGGCGCTTTTTTCCAAAACATAGCGCCCTCCTTACCCAACGGCCATAACAGCGCCGCCGGACTCCATATTCATGTCGGCATACATATCCTGCGGTCCTGCAAGGAACACCGTAGTTCCCTCGTCAATGCCCCAAAGGATTTCCGTATTGGTGGAGTCCGCAATACCGACCTCTACCGGCACCAGTACAAAGCCTTCCGGTATACCCTCTGTTCCCTCCGGAATCGGCAAAGTTTCGCTGAAAGGAATTTCTTCACCATTTTCATCAGTAAGAGGTTTGGCAAAAACCGCGGTGCCGCTGTCTGTATTCACAATGGCACGCGACGGTACCATAAGACAATCCATGGACGATGCCGTTGTGATTTTATAGTCCACCATCATACCGCTGTAAATGGACTGTCCCTCAATAGGGTCAATTGCAATAACGGCACGGAAAGTCGGCATACTGCCCTGTCCACCGCCACTGCTATCCTGTGTCGGTTCCAGTGCGACAGAATCCACTGTACCGGTTAACGTTAACTGAGAACCATCATAATTATACATGCTCATGGTAGCCGATTGACCAGGCTGTACAGCACCTACATCCGTTGACAGAATATCGGCATTGACAACAATATCATTAAGATCTGCCACTACTACCAAAGCATCCGTGCCACTTATATCTTGATCCGCTACCGCATTGACACTGACCACAACACCATCAATGGGAGATTCAATTGTTGCATTTTCAATCAGCTTTTTCAACTCAGTAATCCGGTCCTGCTTGTCCTTGACCAGCTTCTGTGCTGTAGTAACACCGTTTTTCGCTGTAGTAACACCGTTTTGCGCATTCTTCACTTCATCCTGCGCCGAATCACTGGTCAGACGCATAATTGTGGCACCACTGCTATAACTGTAATAATCAATTCCGTTGACTGCACTGATCTCACCGCTGACTTGCGCAGTGACAGCTTCTTCACGACTATACTCCAGCGTACCGGATTCCGCAGGATATACCGTTCCCGCATTGCCGGCAGAAATCGTTGCCGTAGCCACCATGCCTTTGGTCAAGGTTCCCGGATTCTGCATAGAAACCACAACACGGAACATTTTAACGCCGTCTGTAGAAATTTTTTCAGATTTTTCTACAGAAGAAACCGTGCCGGAAATTTCACTCATCGCAGAAGGAATAGAGACAGTAGCAGACTGTCCACTTTGAATATCATTCATATATGCAGAGCTAAAGTACAGCGAAAGAGTCATCTTGCTGTCGTCCACCATATGACCGATAACTTCCCCTTCGCTGATCTGCTGACCAACACGATAAGTTGTCGTATTCCCTTCAGAATCCGACACGGGGATAATTTTACCGGTAAACGGCGCGGTAACATTTAATTTGCTCAGCTTCTTCTGCGCTGCGTTTAATGTATTTTGAGCCTGTGTCACCTCAGACTGCGCAGTGGTGACCGAACGTTGGGCCTCCGCCAATTCATTTTGTGCGGTTTCTAATTCCTGACGGGTTTCCGTCGGATTAACCACAACCAGTTTATCGCCCTTCTTGACCTCATCGCCCACTTCAACCAGAACGTCGGTTACCTTGCCTTTCAAATCTCGGCCAAGCTCCTCACGTTTTTTTGCTGCCGTGACGCCGCTGCCCTCAATATAAGTTTCCAACATGCCACGGGTAGCCTCAGCTGTTGTTTCCCCTTGCAATTCAGTACCTGTATTGCGGGTTTTCCATACCAGAAAGATACCGGCAGCAAGCAACAAAACAATCACCGCTATACCGATGCCGATCCGTACACCCTTGCTGAGACGACTTTTCTTTTTATTCATCTTGTCAGCATATTTATTGCGCTTTGGTACGGTTAAGTTTTCTCCTTCCGCCTTGTTCTCTGTTGCAGCGGCCGCTGCCTTACCACCTGGTTTGGCAACATGCGCACCACCTTTTGAAACCGACTGAGACTTCTGCTTATTTTCTTCGCTCATAACAGTGTTCCTTTCTTTTCTCTATCCTAAATTGTACATATGGAAATTTTGCACAGAGATCCTATCCAACATCAGCCCTTTTATGTAATCATTTATGATTCCATAAAGCATTTGAAAAAAGAATACACCTTTTCCGGCAATTCCTCCAATGCACCGTCATTGATGAAGATGCCATCATATGTATAATTCGTGACACCATCATCCGAGCGATTTCCCAGAGTACCACGGGCCTGTTCCAGCGCCGGTCTTTGCACCAAAACAGTCTTACAGTCCCCACTGACCGCTTCGCGGAAGCGTATAATTGCTTCCGGCTCCCGAATGTGAACAAATAGAATTTCTGCATCACTTTGCATGAAATTCTGATATTGCTCCATACAATACCGGAATGGCAGATCATTAAATTCTGTGCATACTTCCTTGAGCTGGGACAAAAATCGCCTTGCTTCCGGCGTTTTGGTCCCATCCCATCCTGCTGAACGTGCTACTTGAAGAATCGGAGTGATCGAGGATATGTTTTTCACCTTCCAAAAGGCAGCTGCCATTTCGCAAATCGTATCCTTTCCGACTCCGCCGCTGCCATTTATCACAAAAACATGCTGATGCATCACGCCGTTCCTCCAACGCACATTTTAACTAATATAGTTTATCATAAGATATAACACGTTGCAAGCAGTGGAATATAGAATCAAATGAAAAACAGCCCACCTGTATTCGGCGGGCTGCAATTGAATCACTTTTCTGTTTTGGGTTCTGTGATAACTTCTTTAAATGAAGTGGCCAGACCAGCAAGTGCTTGAATTTCGCTGGGAATAATAATTTTTGTTGATTTCCCATCTGCTGCGGCGCTGAATGCTTCCAGCGATTTTAACTTAATAACCTGTTCGGACGGTGCGGCGTCGTTCAGCATGGCAATGGAGTCTGCCAGTGCTTTTTGCACGGTCAACAATGCTTCCGCTTCGCCTTCTGCCTCCTTTATCTTTGCCAAACGATTGGCTTCCGCAGCAAGAACCGTTGCTTCCTTTTCGCCTTCCGCAACTAGAATCGCAGACTGCTTCTTACCTTCTGCAACCAGAATGGATTCACGACGCTCACGCTCTGCCTTCATCTGCTTTTCCATCGATTCCTGAATCGCAGCCGGCGGAATGATATTTTTCAGCTCCACGCGATTTACCTTGATACCCCATGCATCCGTCGCTTCATCCAAAATAGCACGCATTTTGGTATTGATGATATCGCGGCTGGTCAGCGTCTGGTCCAGCTCCAGATCGCCGATAATGTTTCGGAGGGTTGTGGCTGTCAGGTTCTCAATGGCAGCCATCGGGCTTTCGATACCGTACGTGAATAATTTGGGGTCAGTAATCTGAAAATATACGACCGTATCAATCTGCATCGTGACATTATCTTTCGTGATAACCGGCTGCGGTGGAAAGTCCACTACCTGCTCTTTCAAAGTTACCCTCCGGGCAACCCGTTCAAAAAGCGGTACTTTGATGTGCAGACCGGTATTCCATGTGCACTTATAGGTTCCCAAGCGTTCTACAATATATGCCTTTGCCTGCGGAACAATTACAATATTACTTGCTAAGAAAGCAATCAACAAAATCGCCAGAATAATCCAAAGTCCATAAATTAAATACGGCATACTATTCTCCTTTACTCTACAGAATCTTATCCTACCTTTTGCACCATAGCTTTTACACCACGGATTGCAACAACTTTTACTGCCACTCCTTCCGCAATGACAGAATCATCGATACTGCGCGCTGTCCAAATTGAGCCCAAGATTTTAACTGCACCAGTTTCGTGAACATTGTCAATCTGTTCTGTTACAATTGCTGTTTCACCGATGATACGATCTGCATTAGTAGGCTCATTTTTTGTTTTTAAAAATTTTCGACAAAACGGACGAACCAATGCAAGTAATGCCGCGGAAAACAAAACAAAAATAACCAGTTGAGAGGAGACTTCCAACGAGAGGCTGGCTGCAATCAATGCAGCAACGCCGCCAACAGCAAACCATATGGCAGATAAATCCAATGTAAAAGCTTCTACAGCAACGCATATGATGATGACAGCCATCCAAATATAAAGGCTGTTAATTCCAAACAGCATCTATTGATCCCTCCTTTGAAAACAGTATAGCATGAACCTGTGAAATTGTACAGTAAA
The DNA here is from genome assembly GCF_964248325.1 of Agathobaculum sp. Marseille-P7918. Lineage (NCBI taxonomy): Bacteria > Bacillati > Bacillota > Clostridia > Eubacteriales > Butyricicoccaceae > Agathobaculum > Agathobaculum sp. Marseille-P7918. Next base: position 35,791 of record NZ_CAXTXI010000001.1, read on the forward strand.
ACCATTATTGCCAGACAAACTCTACGCGATTCTTATCGAGAGTTCTCCCACCATGACACTACGCACCGTATCAGGCCAGCTATAATATTTGTAATCCACACATCTTCCTTTCTCATATTTGCTCCGTACAATATGGCCTTAGACACTTTACGCCATTACCGGAATGGTAAAAATCCCGTCGTATCAGACCAATAATATTGAACTATAAATCACAAAACGGTGAATCCCCAAATGGAAATTCACCGTCCTGCGTTATGCTGTTTTTATGGCATTATCAAAAAATTACTACAGAGTCTGGTTTTCAAAGTATCTGTCCCACCGTCAAAACTTATAGCGAATAACGTCTTGATATTCCTGATACAGCTTTTGATTCAATTCATCGCCGCCATCCAGATTTGCACTGTAAAATATCGGAGGCTTTTTCATTCCCGAATCCACCAGTTTTTGGGCTAGCTCCGCTACAATTGAGTTGAGCATTGTTGCACCAATTACAGTTGATGTGGGTGAAACCTTCTGATCTATGCCACTGATTTCCACGCAAGCATCCCCGACATCACCGTGATTATCCAGTATGATGTCTGCCAGTTCGAATAGTCGCTTACCGGAAGCGTGGCGAGATGAAACCGATTTGGAGTAGGCAAGATTTGTAACAGCAATTACATAAGCTCCCTTTTCCTTCGCTTCTGCAGCAATTTCTATCGCCACAGGATTGCGTCCGGATACAGAGTGTGCAATCAGTACATCACCCGGCCGAAAATCCGCCTTGTTTTGTGCAAGAGCTTTCCCATAGCCGTGGCAGCGTTCCATCTCACTGGTCAGGGTTATCGGGCTGGAATCCAGCATAAGCTCTCTCCCGAAAATAGGGTTGAAGAGCATGAGTCCACCAGCACGATAATACAGTTCCTCGCTTAAGATACCGGCATGGCTGGCACCAAAAGTATAAATGGTAGATTTGTGTTGAATGCAGTCGAAAAGCATATCAACGGCCTTATGCATATTTGCGGCTTCTTCCGTTTCAATGATTTTTAGAAGCTCGTAGATACGCTTTATGTATTTAGAACCCATCGTATAGCAACCTTTCGTTTACGCTCATATCGTGGATAAGACAGGCTTAGGCAATTAGGCGTGCAACCAGGCCTTCGATCATTCCCCACAGAGAGAAGTCCTGTCCGCCATATACCAGCATCCACTGTTGAATGGTATTGTTGAAGAAGTATGCACCGAAGCCTACCAGGAATACCATGATAATACCGGAAACCGCCGCACCAATAACACATCCACGTATACCACCAGTGGCATTACCTACAATGGCAGCACATCCGATTTCAAAGAAGCAGGTAGACACCAGAGGAATAACAACGGTTGGGAACATACCCGCAGTGAGCAGAATGGTAATGATGGACGAAACCATGGCAACCAGGAATCCGATGACCAGTGCATTGGGCGCATACGGGAAAATAACAGGAACATCGAGAGCTGGAATTGCATTGGGTACAAATTTGTCAGCAATGCCTTTGAATGCAGGGACAATCTCTGCAATCAACATACGCACGCCCTGAAGCATAATGGTGATACCAACACCGAAGTAAATAGCATGGGTGAAAATATATGTAAAGATACCGGTAGTACCATCCGCATATCCCCATACCTGTGCAGGATCATAACCATTAGCCACCAGAAGGCCATACATGACGATATATGTAACAGCAATGGCAAAGGAACCGGTGATAGAGATTTCTCTCAAAAATCCGAGAGATGCAGGAATCTTAAGATCTTCGGTAGAGTGATCCTTATTTCCAACTACCTTACCGAGGAGACCGGAAATAACGGACAAGCAGGTGGTGGGGTGGCCAATCGTGAACGAATCATCCCCGGTCACCGCTTTGACGAAGGGCCGCATGAGGTTGGGCGAAACCACCATGTATACAGCTGTGAATACAGCAGCCAGAATAATCAGCTTGCCACCAGTGAGCCCGGCATCCACACCAGCCGCAATAAATACATACGGGAACCAGTACAGCATGTGTCCGGTCAGGAATACTGATTTCCAACGTGTAAAACGAGCCACCAGCAGATTGATCGCAAATGCTACAATCATAACAATGCCGATTTCAGTACCGTACAGCGTGCCAATGTCCACTGTTTTGGATTCTACTGCTTGTGGCATGATGGTATTAAAAGCGGTAGAGATTCCGTCGATGGAACTGCCCGTGATAAGACCTGTGCCGGTAGAAAGGATAAAGAAACCAACTGCAGTCATCACGGTTCCTCGGATGATCTCAGAAAAAGATTTCTTTTGCAGGATTAGTCCAATGCATGCAATCAGGGCAATAAAGATAGCGCCTTGGCCAAAAATCTCATTGATAATAAAATTCAAGACTCCCATAATGTCCTTCCTTCCCCATTCAACTATTCAAGTGTCTGGAAATACGCGAGTGTCTTTTCTTCAACTTCTTTTTTATCCATGAAGTTGTTGAAAACAACAACGGGTACCTTGGCGCGTCCTTCAATTCGCTGCGCAAGCTCTTTAGAAATGAAGATAACATCGCAGTCATTGGCGCAGCAGGTTGCCACATCTCCGCAGAACGCTTCGATTTCAACATTGTTTTTCTTGGCGATGGCTTCCACGTTCATGCGCAGCATGAGAGAAGAGCCGCAGCCGTAGCCGCATACGGCTTGAATTTTAGGTTTTTTCATGTAGTTTACCTCCCTTTGTTCTACAGTTAGTCTATTCCTGAAATAAAGAATACAGTTCTTCTTTATTTTTACAGGCTGCAATTTTTTCAACACTGTCGCTGCCCATCAGTGTTTCGGCAATTCCTTGAAGTCGGTCAATGTGAGAAGTGTGATCGGTGCATGCCAAACACATAACCACTGAAACAGGCCCGTTTTCGCTGCCAAAATCAATAGGATTGACAAAAGTGGCAATAGAAATATCCGAATGGAGCACAGAGGCTCCCGGCGAGGCATGCGCCAGAGCAAAACCAGGCATTAAAACAATGTAGGGGCCAAATTTCTCGACGCTTTGAATCATTTGCTGAACATACTCCTCCGTGATAGAGTGGCATTTGACAAGAGGCGCCGCCGAAGTACGTATCGCTTCTTGCCAGTTGGAGGCTGTTTGTCCGATTAGGATGTTATCTAAAGATATGTTGGCTGACATAGGTTTCTCCTTCCGCATTGCGTTAATCATGTAATTCTAAAATATCTTGAATTGTAATGTGTGTCTCTTTCAATTGTCGCAGATTATGCTCTTTTCCCAAGATGTATGCGAGATTAATCAATTCGCTGTCTTCTTTGCGGTTTTTAATTCCCAACACTACCACTGCACATACCCGTTTTCTATCGAAGTTTCCGAAAATGACTGGTCTTTTCAAAAGAAGCAGCGCAGCACAGTTTCTTCGTATTCCATCATTTACCCCTGCGTGAACATAGGCAATTTCAGGAGTAAGAACCATATAAGTACCATAATTATTTACAGCGTTTATCATCTCATCAACATATCGCTGCTCAATGTCTCCGCGTTCTAATAAAGGCGCGGATGCAATTCTGATAGCCTCATTCCATGAATTACATCTATCAAGAATTTGTATGTTTTCGGGCAGAATATAGTTGCCGATGCAATGTCTATCCATTTGAGAGGAATAAGACTTGAGAAAAGTGGAACACATAAGAGAGTAGGAATCATGATACAATTTCTGCCGTATTCGTTCCAAGTCTTTTTCAGGCAGCAACGGGTCTACCACAATTACAGGAAGACGTTCGTGAGAATAGTCATTGGCCGATATGATTAAATCAATTTTGTTGGTTTGTAAATATTTTTCTACTGCATCCAAAGAACATGGCCCCCATACATTGCAGTCGGGAAATGCCTGCTCAAGTCGGAGTTTTAATACTGCGCTTGCAGCCAGTCCATAAGAACAGACAATCAATACATCTAAGGATACATTTGTTTTGATGCTTGTCTCATAAATAGAGGTCAAGTACATGGCGATATACGCGATCTCGCTTTCATCAAAGGCAATTCCATACTTGTCCTTTATTTTGCACATTTCTTCTGAGGTAAACTCAAACATCAGAGAAACCGATAATTTGATTTCGTTCAATAATTCATTGTGTATGTGAATTTGGTTACGGGTACGGTAAATTGCTGCTCTGAGGTGAACCGTGAGTCCATCAATCATCTCTCGAAGGGCATCTTGCTCAATGGGATGCACCTTGGCAAGCGATGAAATCAATTCCTGAGAAATCATTTGGGCTTCATCGGGAATGCTTGCGGCCGATGTAGACTGACTGGTTCTTTCAGACTGAATCAGGGAACAAATAAAATATTGTTCAGACTGAGGGACGAAATATTTAGCAATCACTTTTTTGAGTTCAGAGTCGTCTTTGTATACCCAGTCCGTTCTCAGCGAATGTCCGCTGTGAATACGACTTAAGGTATAAGAAAGAATAAGTTGAACGCGGTTATAGTCGATAAATTGTATTTTCTTCAATTCCTGAATCTCATTGATGATTTGAGAAGCGGTATGAAGATGGGGCTGAAGAGATGCATGTTCTGAAAAAATCTTATAGATTTCTTCTTTGCACAACTGCATGCCCAGCAGCTCCAAAAACTGAAACCGAATACACTTTTCCTCACCCCGGAGCTGCAGCCCCTTGCCCGGAACCTTTTCAATCGTAAGAGTATGCTTGCTCAGTCTTTGCTCCAATGACTCAAACTGATTGATAACAGTTTGTCTGCTGACAAGGCAGACATCTGCTAATTCCTGAAACGTTGTTGTCTCATTAAGAAGCAGCAGAGCAATAGATAGATTTTCCCGTTCTTTTTTACCATAGAATCTGGTGTCGGCAGTTTGCAGGAGTTTGCTCAGCGTCTGCCTTTCTCGAGAAGGGCAATCAAGGAAAATACCCTTGCCTGGCTTTCGTGTCAGAGAGAGATTGGCCTGCTTTAGAAAAATTCCGATGGCTGATAAATCATTTCTGCAAGTGCGGTCACTCATGGAAAATTTTGTGGCAATATCACTTATGGTGATATAATCGGTTTGCTTAATCAGGTGCTCTATGATCTCTTTTTGTCTTTTTGAAACAGTAATCATAGTGTATCTCCTTTTCTTAATTATCTACAAAAACCCCTCTATATTTCAATAAAAAAATGTTCAAGTGTTGCGGCAATTTTTATATTATCAGATTGCATCTTGCAGATAGTTCGAACGCAATAAACTGGTATATGGGCTTATTAGAATTTGTGGAGGCGTTTGAAACATTTTTATGCAGGAGATACACAACACAAAAATTGTCATGATAGCAACGCCATCATAACCCAAATGCGCACAAAAAAACCACCAGTCCTGTTTTATACAGAACTGGTGGTCAATAAAATTATTGTGTCTACAAACTATCGGCGATTCGTCACACAGGCGATCTGTATTATTTCATTGTTGCAGCACAACCATATGCGGGTACGCAATATCAATTCCATTTTGCTCGTATCGCTTTTTGATATTCTCTAACACCGCACACTTCAAACTGAAGGCTGTACTATTATCCTTTGCCCAAAGTGATGCACGCAGCGTAACAGCAGAATCGGCCAGCTCCAGCACAACTACTTGTACTTCCGGCGCACCTGCTGCCTTTTGTTCGGGCGTGCGCACATCCATAAAATCAGGCTGACGCAGAATTTCTTCTGCCAACAGCTTTTTTGCAAGGTCAACATTTGACTCATAGGTAATGCCAATCTGCATGAAAACGCAAACTTTACTATCGGCATAGTCAGCGTTTTCAATGATCGAGCTGTTCATTTTACTATTGGGAATAATCACACGCTTGTTTTCCCAAGTGCGGATGGCTGTATGGTGCAGCGTGATCTCTTCAATCACGCCCGAGATATCATTATCAATATACCGCACCACATCGCCCATACGGAAGGGCTTGAATGCCAGAATCATCATGCCGCTGACCACGCTGCCCAGCGCCTCTTGTGCAGCAAGACCGGCCACCACCGCAATTACCCCGCCGGCAGTCAGCAGTGTTCGCACCGCGCTTGACAAAAGCGGAATACTGTATACCACAACCATAACGCCCGCAAAATATACCGCCGCAACTGCAATATATCTTGCGAACCCAAGTACGGTCGCTGCACCGCTATTGCTTTTCCGATGACGGTCAACCAATCGACGCATCACACGGTTCACCAGCTTTGCCAGCAAAAACGTTATCACCAGCACTACTACCGCAAAGAGCACGGAGCCTACAAACGATCCTATTGGGGTTTGTAAAAAAGGTTGCAGCAAGTCAAGCATGCATTATCTCCTTCCGTATCGTCTGCATTCTGTTTTTCTGTATCCGCTTAATAGGCAATGCCCCATACAACCATCTTGTGCGCCGGCTTGCCGCATACCGGACAAACGTCAGAAATGTTCTCCTGCTCAAATGGCATACAACGGCTGGGCATTCCGGTCTCTTCCTTGACCTTTTCCTCACATGCCAAATCACCGCACCACATGGATTTCACAAACCCAATATGGTTTTTGACGATGTCCTTCATCTCATCCAGACTCTTCGCCGTGTAGGTATGCTCTTCACGATTCTTCATCGCCTTCTCAAACAGCGCCTTCTGGATCTCCTCGAGCAACGCAGGTACTGTAGATGCCAGATCCTCAAACTTGACAACCGTCTTTTCGCGGCTGTCGCGACGCACCAACACACACTGTCCCTGCTCGATGTCGCGCGGACCAACCTCAAGACGCAGCGGCACCCCCTTCATCTCATACTCTGCAAATTTCCATCCGGGGCTATTCTCAGACAGGTCAATCTTGGCACGCACACCGGCCGCCTTGACCATATCCAGCAGTTCCTGTGCCTTCTCAGTCACACCGGGCTTGTGAGCTGCAACCGGAATAACCACCAGCTGGGTCGGCGCAATACGCGGCGGCAGCACAAGGCCCTCATTATCACCGTGGGTCATAATGATCGCACCGATTAAACGAGTGGATACGCCCCACGATGTCTGTTCCATATACTGCAACGTGTTATTCTTGTCTGTGTACTGCATGCCAAACGCCTTGGCAAAACCATTGCCGAAGTAATGACTTGTTCCGGACTGCAGCGCCTTGCCATCATGCATCATTGCCTCAATGGTATAGGTCTTTTCTGCGCCTGCAAAGCGCTCCTTCTCAGTCTTTTCACCCTTGAGAACCGGAATCGCCAGATATTCTTCACAGAACTTGGCATAGATATTCAGCATACGTAGCGTCTCTTCCATCGCCTCCTCGGCGGTGGCGTGCACTGTGTGACCTTCCTGCCACCAGAACTCACGGCTGCGCAAGAACGGGCGGGTGGTCTTTTCCCAACGTACGACCGAGCACCACTGATTGTACAGCTTGGGCAGGTCACGCCACGAGCGCACGATTTTGGCGTAATGCTCACAAAACAGGGTCTCCGAAGTCGGCCGGACGCACAAACGCTCTTCGAGTTTTTCCGAACCACCGTAGGTCACCCATGCGCACTCCGGTGCAAAGCCTTCCACATGATCGGCTTCCTTTTGCAGCAGGCTTTCCGGAATGAAAATCGGCATAGCAACGTTTTCATGCCCGGTTTCTTTGAACATACCATCGAGCGTTTTCTGAATGTTCTCCCAAATCGCCTGTGCGTACGGACGCATGATGACACAGCCCTTGACCGAGGAATAATCAATCATCTCGGCCTTTTTAACAATATCGGTGTACCACTGCGCAAAATCCACATCCATAGATGTGATTTCACTGACCAGTTTTTTCTTATCTGCCATAATTGTATTTCTCACCTTTTCTATTCTATTTTCATAAAATGCCAGTAGAATTTTGTATTAGAAAGGGGTTTTCCCCAGTGAATTTTATCCAGTCTTTTTTTGTTAAACCTGTAGCCAACGAGGTAGTCGAAACCAAAGTCGCGCTGTCTGCCGACCAACGTCCCGCACTGCTGGGTACCGTATCCGGCACAGACGGCAAAGCCGCTGCTGGAGCGCTCGTTACGATTTATTGCGCGGATGCACCGGAAACACCAGTCGGCGCGCTATATACCGATGAGCAGGGACAGTTTGCCTTTGGGCCGCTTGAGCCGGGACGGCTGTATCATGTCAAGGTGTTCCGCCGCTCGGACAATTTTCGCGCACTTGAGTAGCGATTAGACCGCGCCGACGCCGACACCCAGCACATCGAGACGAGCCTGCTCTGCCGCACATTCTTCTTCCGTGTAGCCGGAATATCCCATGCCGGGTGTATGGACTAACGCACGCAGTTTACCATTTTCCACCGCATATTCATACCGGTACGTATCGCTCATACCCATCACATAAGTGTAAACCACCTGTACTTTTCCGTCTTTCGCCTTCGAAATCTCCGAGAAAGTAAGCCCGTGATCCGGCTCATCTGCCAACAGCATCTGACGTGTGCCGTCCTGCGCAATGCGAAGCACCTGCGTCCCTGTCAGGGTAAAGACACCTCCACCAGAAAAGCCGGGACGCTCGTCAACCGGAGATGTAAGCAACACATAGCTACCATCAGTTGGATCGATCTCACAGTCGTATACCGGCGTATTTGTCACCTGCGTCAACACACCGTCCATCACCCGATATAAACCGGCTGTCCCCCAGACCTCTGTCCCGTTATCATCCTTTAAAGCAGGCGCAAACACGCTGCACCAATAGGCAACATACTCCGCATTCTCCGACTCCATTCCTTCCGGAACCGGATAGGCATTGTCCACTGTAAAACTGCCGGCGGCTTTGCCGTCCCAGGTCCAAGCGGAAATCACTGTATGGTCTGTCGACACATTTTGTGTCACCACCAGACCATCCTGCATCACCTTGGCCAGTTTTTCGCCAGGGGCAAGCGGCAGTTTGCGAATACCGTCTTCCTCAAGGCAATAAAACGTACTGTCGTCATACTGGAATACACAGCCGTCCTCGCCTTGCAAACAGGAAAACAGCGCCAGATTTTTCGCATCTTTCGGCAGCTCCATCACGGCTTTCGTCATCGTACCACGCACCGCATACAGTGTGCTTTCCTGCTGCCCGGATTCGGTCACAATCAGATAATCCGTTTGACCCGCGTGTCCCAGCGCAGCGGTCTGGCTATCCGATGCACAACGCAGCAGCTCGGTCGTTTGCAGTGTATCGGGCTCCAACCAAAACAGTTGATAATCCTGTCCGGCTTCGTTCCGATAACCGTATACCCCATTCAGTTCCGGCGCATACAGACCGTAGATCTGATCGTCGCTGCACCGAGCCACCGGGACACCTGCAATCACACAGGACAGCGCCACATCCGAACCATACGGCGTACTTCCTATCCGCTCGTATTCACGCCGCAACACATCCCATGCAGCATTTTTCAGCTGCTCCGTGGTAAACACACCTTGGTCGATGAGCTTCTGCGCTACCGTAAAACCGTTGGTATCTCCGTACTTGGTATAATACTGCTCCAGCAGGCGCACAGACAGCGAAACAGCGTCCCCACGAACAAAACCGGCTTCGTCACACGCAGCTTCCTCTGTATCACCACCATACAACAAGAGCGCATAGGACGCATCATCCGAAGCGGCACGCGCAAGCAAGGTACAGTACTGCCTGCAAGTGATATTCTCCTCCGCTCCGTAAGTTGTGGCTGCGATACCCTTGGCCAGCCCGCTTTGATACAGCCAGCCAACATATTTGTCCGCCCACTGAGGCACATCGGTAAACGGATGCACCCACTCCCCTGCCAGCACCTTCTGTTCCGCCCCAAGCAGGCGCGTAAGCATTGCGGCGGCTTCAGCACGCGTCATGGGCTTTTCCAGTTCAAACCCCTTTTCCGTGCCGCGGAACAGCCCAAGATCACATAGCATTTGCGCCTGCGCCTCGGTGTCTCCCGGATAGCCGTTGTCAATCGTACCGACGTTCGCCGCCCCTGCGGCGAACGTCAACAGCATGCAAACAAAACAGAAAGAAACCAGTTTTTTCATACCAAGATCCCCTTTCGGTATGTGGTCGGCTTACGAACTACCCTGCCGAATGCGATTTCTTACTTCAGTTTTTCCTTGACTTCGTAACTCAGTTTCTCAATGAATTCGGACAACTCCATCGGCGTAGTCTCGCCAGTCTTGCGCTCACGCACAGAAATAATGCCTTTTTCCTCATCCTTGTCGCCAATGACGATCATATACGGCACCTTGTGCACCTGCGCCTCGCGGATCTTATAGCCGATTTTCTCATTACGGTCATCCATCGTGACACGGAAGCCAGCCGCGGTCAGCTGGTTGACAACCTCCTGTGAGCACGGGATGTTGCGATCGGTCATCGGCATGACTCGTACCTGCTCGGGTGCAAGCCAAGTCGGGAACGCACCGGCAAAATGCTCGGTGATCACACCGATGAAACGCTCAATCGAGCCTAGTACGACGCGATGAATCATGATCGGTCGATGCTTTTCACCATCTGCGCCGATGTACTCCAACTCAAACCGCTCAGGAAGCTGAGAATCCAGTTGGATCGTACCGCATTGCCATGTACGACCAAGCGAATCAGCCAGATGGAAGTCCAGTTTCGGGCCATAAAACGCGCCGTCGCCCTCATTGATCGTGAAGGGCTTACCCAGCTCGGTGATAGCCTCCTTCAGAATATCCTGATTATGCTCCCACTGCTCAACCGTGCCGATATGATCCTCAGGCATGGTGGACAGTTCAATCGTGTAGGACAGGCCAAAAACCGAGTATACTTCATCAAACAGCTTGACGACGTTCTTGATCTCATCCTTCATCTGATCCGGGGTCATGAAGATATGCGCGTCGTCCTGCGTGAAGCAGCGTACACGGAACAGACCGTGCAGCGCGCCGGACAACTCATGACGATGCACCAGACCCAATTCGCCTACACGCAGCGGCAGCTCACGATAGGAGTGCGGCTGAGACTTATAAACCAGCATACCACCCGGACAATTCATCGGCTTGATGGCAAAATCCTCGTCATCGATCACCGTGGTATACATATTCTGCTTGTAATGATCCCAGTGGCCGGAGCGCTCCCACAGCTTACGGCTGAGGATGACCGGAGTGGAAACCTCGACATAGCCGTAACGCTTATGCACGTCACGCCAGTAATCGATCAATGTGTTCTTGAGCGTCATGCCATTGGGCAGGAAAAACGGGAAACCTGGGCCTTCCTCGGTCAGCATAAACAAACCAAGTTCCTTACCGAGGCGGCGATGATCGCGCTTCTTAGCCTCTTCCAGCATGTTCAGGTATGCGTCCAGCTCATCCTTCTTCGGAAAAGCCGTGCCATAGATACGCTGCAGCATCTTATTCTTGCTGTCTCCGCGCCAGTATGCGCCGGTGACGTTCATCAGCTTGATGCCGTTGCCCTTGACGCGGCCAGTTGAATCCAGATGCGGACCGGCGCACAGGTCGGTAAACTCACCTTGCTTGTAGAATGAGATGGTTGCGTCCTCCGGCAAATCGTCAATGAGCTGCACCTTGTAAGGTTCTTCCTTGTCCTCCATCAGCTTGCGGGCTTCCGCACGCGGCAGCTCAAAGCGCTCAAGCGGCAGCTTTTCCTTGCAGATCTTCTTCATTTCAGCTTCGAGCGCGTCCAGATTCTCCTGCGTAAAAGAGAACGGCGCGTCAAAGTCATAATAGAAACCGTTTTCGATAGACGGACCGATTGCGAGCTTGACTTCCGGATACAGGCGCTTGACCGCCTGCGCGAGAATATGCGATACCGTGTGTCGATAGGTATCACGATATTCCGGATTTTCAAACGTATACTTGTTTTCTTCGGACATAATGATGTTCCTCCTTTTGTTTTTGCGGGGAGAACAAAAAAGCCCACCCCCGACATTAAATCAGGGGTGAGCTTATATTAAACCCACGGTTCCACCCTGCTTGCAAGCCCGTTTTGGGACTTGCCGCTCTGGAGTCCGTAACGTGGACGAAACGCCGCGACATACTGTACTTTTCCGCCGCGGAGCTCAGGAATCGGTGCCGCTTTTCCCGCACCTGCGAACGCTCTCAGCCACGTCGTCCGCTCTCTTGCAGGTGTTTTGGGATATCTGCGGGATTTCCTTCATCGCCTTTTACAATAATATATGCTTATACTATACCCCAAAACCATATTTGTCAACCATTTATTCCGCATTTTCATACCGTCCAACAAAGAACAGCTCACCATTGTTATTATCACGGATCACAAACCAGAACGGACTGTCGGCCGTAAATTCGCGTATCAATTTCGGACGATCCATCGGTGCAGCACCCCCGCTGTCCATAGCAGCGGTGACCGCAGCGGCCTCTGTTCCTTTTTCGTCCACCGCAATATAAGCCTTTTGCAGCACGGTATCAAGAAAATGCTGCTCACCAGGCAAACCGGACGGGTCAATCATTGCAGTCAGGTCAGCTTTTTCATGGTCATATGCAGTTTTAACGCCCATTGCCTTCAAAGCATCGTCGAGTGCAGCACCGTACTCCACTTTAAATTTTGGAACAGAAACATCCACATCTCCGGAAACAAATTCAGCGCTATCCAACAGGTGTTGTACGTCTATCGCATCATCCGCCCTGATCAGATACATACTCAGATCCGCATCAATAAAGCGTTCAAAGCCATCCCCATCCTCATTGTCAACCGCATAGTTGCGATAATCCATCTTGAGCGCTTCTACACCCGGCGTCGAGTAATAACCAAAGCCGCTCGTCTGGTGCATCATATCCACCGTGCCAGTCGTGCCGTCCGCATTCGTAAAATCGGCTTTTTCCGTACGGTTCTCAGGAAACTCACTCGCCCACGCGGCCTTGAAATACACTGCGTTGACCAGCGCAGTGACGAATTCACGGTTATCCTCGGTCAAGATGGTTGGGATTTTGCCATTGGTCTTTTCATTCGCCCATGCGCTCACGCGCTCGACCGAATCCTCATTCGTGACCTCTTCGACCGTCGCATGATAGTTTTCATCCATTGTTTTCACAAAGCTCGGAAGAAACGCACCCTTACCGTCAAACCAGCTCTGGTTCAGCCAAACTGAGTTTGAAATCTGCATAGTCATGATGCGCTCCAATCCAGAATAAAACGCATTCTGCTCTTGCGCGATCTGATTGAAAAGAGCCAAATCGTCAATCCGCAAAGCGTCCAGCAGTTCCGCTTGCGTTTCCCCCTTCGCGCCGTTTGCCAGCATCGCAAGGCATAGCCGCGCAGAATACGGAGAAAGGGTCCAGTTTCCTTTTTTCGGAGCTGCTGCACGTACCAACGCATCGGCAAAGTCCGGTTCATTCGCCTGCAAATCCGCAGGTAAGTCCGCCAGCTTGCTCAGATTGCCGCACCACTCCTTTGCATCCGCCACTGTCACCGGATCTTTCGGCCGGAAATTCACCGCATCGTTCGTGTCGATGATACCGTACATCCAGCATTTCATTACGCCGTCCTGCGCCCATTCGGAGATATTATCCATGCTCGGCGCACCCGTGCCACAGCCCCCCGGCAGCTCAGTATAGGTGTTGTCCATCCAACGTCCGAGAATGGTCGCCGCTTCCTCACGGTTGATGTTATTGGCACAGCAGGCACCTGTTCCATCTCCGTTGATCAGCCAGTTGTACCACGCCCACGCAACGCTTGGCTCCCGTGAGCAATCAGTAAACGGCAACTCCACATCAGCATACATACTGGTATCCACCCCGGTTGCCTGCGCTAGTTCGCTCAGGAAACCAATGCGTGACAACGCCGCCTGATCTCCCTCCGACGAATAGCTGGTTGCTCCGGCCGCCGCCGGCAACAGCAGACATAAACTGAGTACTGTCGCCAAAATCCGTCGTTTCATGATAATCCCTCCCTCGTTTTATTGTACCTGGTTAGACGTACCACTTTAGGATGTCGTTCCCTGTGAAACGCAAAAAGGCTCCCCCTAAGGGGAGCTTTTTTCAGCATTTGAGCGCTTCATCCTTGATATTGACCGTAATACGGTCATAGAATTCTTGTTTCTGTGTCTCGTCAGAAAACGCAGAAAACGGCACAATAATCGCAGAAAACTCATCCACAAAGATGTAGTAGTGTTTATCATCCGACGCAGTACGCTGCACAGCCTCATACTGGTACGTAGTATCTTCATTTTCTCCGGAAAGTTCAAACGAGTCCTCCCGAAGCGTCAATGTCTTCGGACCGCAAAGCTGTTTATTTCGCGCGTTTCGCAGAATACGCTCCGTGTTTTTGACTACCTTGCGTTTCATATACCACGGTGTACCAAAGAAACAGGCCGCCGCAAGAATCAGATAAACCAGCACACTCCACACACTCAAGCCTTTGACCCAGTACATCAATGCCGTGCCGCCTAAAACGACAATCACTGCTGTAGCAATACGCGTCATCAAAATGCTGCGCTGTATCACCGCGTTGTTTACATAATAATTCAAATTAAAATCAATATAATCCTGCTGAGTAATGTTGTATTGCAATTCCATGAATCGTTCTCCTTTTGGCAATTATGCCGCTTACGCAGACATTATACCGAAAAGATTCTGCAAAAGCAAGGCATTCTTATATGTTTTTTCATGCGTATACGTTTATCCATAAAACCAAATGCTGCCTTTCTGCATCTGGTCCCATTATGCCTCATCCTGTTTCAATTCCGGCATCACCGTGATACGCATTGTGACATAACACAACAAGCCACCGATTAGGTTGGAAATCGGCTCGGCAATAAATACTCCGTTGACACCTAATCCACCCACATGCGGCAGCCACAACGTCAGAGGAACAACGATCACAGCCTTGCGCAACAAAGAAAAGAAGATCGCTAAACGTGGTTTATTCAGCGATTTAAATACACATTGTCCGGAAAACTGAAATGCCATCATCACAAAACCGAAAAAGTAGATATGCAGCGCGGGGACCGCCAGCGTAAGCAGTTCAGTCTCATGATTGAATATTTTGATAAAAAACATCGGAAAGGCAGACACCAGCCCCCATATGAGCATTGTATATCCAAATGCAAGCTGTGTCATAAAGCGAATGGCCTCACGTACCCGAGCAAACGCATGAGCGCCATAATTATAGCTGATTACCGGAGAGGCACCGTCCGAGATTGCCATCACCGGTGTTTGTGCAATTTGGCGCACGGAATTGATAACCGTCATCACACTGATGTATATATCTCCGCCAAACTGACGCAGCGTCGCATTGCATACCACCTGTACCAGACAATCGGTAAACGACATCACAAAACTGGCTGTTCCCAAAAGCGTAATTTTGCGGATACATCCAAAATCTGGCCGAAACCCGTGAAAGCGCATGGTTAGCTCAGCCTTTTGTCCGGTTAAAAAGCGCAGTACCCATACAGCCGATAATAGTTGCGATAAAATCGTTGCTACGGCTGCACCGCGCACACCCATATGAAACGCAAAGATAAACACCGGATCCAGCACAATATTGGATACAGCGCCAAGCAACACTGTCAGCATACCAATACGCGCAAAACCCTGACTGTTAATATATGGATTTAGTCCAAGCGATGTCATCACAAAAACCGTACCCAGCAGATAAATGATCATATATGGTGCGGCATACGGATAGGTCGCATCGCTTGCACCAAACAGATATAAAATCGGCTTATGTAATGCAATTCCCAAAACGGTAATCACCAGCCCTGTTGCAATCAGCATGAAGTAGGCGTTCGTCATTACCTTACGTGCTCCTGCTTCATCCTTCTGTCCGCGTGCGATGGAGCACAGAGGCGCACCTCCCAATCCAAACAAGTTTGCAAATGCTGTCACCAGTGTAATGACCGGAAAGCTGATGCCCAGCGCGGCCAACGCGATCGTTCCCTCTCCCGGAATTTTTCCAATATAAACTCTATCTACAATGTTGTACAGTAGATTCAGCGCCTGTGCCACCAACATCGGCGCCGCCACAGCCAATGTACTTTTACGCACACTCCCCTTGGAAAAATCAATTTGTTGCACGCCCAATCTATTACCCCCATTGCAAACCATACCGACTTGACAGAAATAAGGGAGGAGCATTCTGCCCCTCCCTTGTCTGCTATTTCAGCAACCTACTTTACACTTCCTGATTGCCCATCAGCGAGACCATAACTGCTTTCTGCGCGTGCAGACGATTTTCCGCTTCTTCAAAAATCTCATCCGCATGTGCTTCAAACACCTTCGTGGTAATTTCCTGTTCACGATAGGCCGGCAGGCAATGCTGCACCATGCATCCAGGCTTTGCCGCAGCAAGCAGCTCATCATTGACCTGATAACCCTTAAACGCCTTCATTCGGACTTCCTTCTCCGCTTCCATGCCCATGGAGGCCCAGGTATCGGTGATGACAACATCTGCATTCTCTGCTGCCTTCATCGGATCATCGGTAATAAAGAAGTCCGGATTGCCCTCGGCAAATGCCATGACCTCTTCGTGCGGCCGATAGCCTTCCGGCGTTGCAATCGACACCTTCATGCCAGTCTTGAGTCCGCCTACAATCAACGAATTAGCCATATTGTTCCCATCGCCGATATAGCACATCTTGATTCCCTCGAGCACCGCGAACTTCTCGCGAATGGTCATCAGATCCGCCAGCACCTGACACGGATGGCAGAAATCGGTCAAGCCATTGATGACCGGAATCGAACCGTAGTTTGCCAGATCCTCAACTTCCTTTTGTGCATAGGTGCGAATCATAATGCCGTCCAGATATCGGCTGAGTACACGGGCAGTATCCTGTACCGGCTCGCCGCGGCCGATCTGCAAATCGCGATTGGATAGGAACAGCGCCTGTCCGCCCAACTGATACATGCCAGTCTCAAACGAGACGCGTGTCCGCGTAGATGACTTCTGGAAGATCATGCCAAGGCTCTTTCCCTCCAGATGGCGGTGAGAAATATTATGCTTTTTTTCATACTTCAGCTGATCAGCAAGATCGAGCAGACCAACGATCTCCTCAGTCGAACAATCCAGCAGTTTCAGTAAATGCTTCAATCAAAACACCTCTTTCATAATATTGAGCGCTTCGTCCATCTCTTCCTTTGAAATGGTCAGCGGTGGCAACAGACGTACGGCGTTTTTCCCAGCCGTGATCGCCAGCACACCTTTATCAATCAGTTTATTTGCGAAAGTCGCATGCTTTCCTTCGTCTACAATGATACCCAGCATTAGGCCCATGCCACGCACGCCGTGAATATTAGGCGAACTTAGCGACAAAATCCCGTTTTTCAGATATTCGCCCTTTTCGCGCACCTGAGCAAGAAATTGCCCATCCCCAACGGTATCAAGCACAGCATTTGCCGCAGCGCATACAATAGGCGTGCCGCCAAAAGTCGTTGCGTGCGTACCGGGTGTTAAAACATTCGAGCAGCTTTCTGCCGCCAACACCGCACCAATCGGCATACCACCACCGAGGCCTTTGGCCATGGTCACCACGTCCGGTCGGATGCCATACTGCTGAAAGCAGAACAGGCTGCCTGTGCGGCCGATGCCGGTCTGCACCTCGTCAATAATGAGCAGCAAATCCTTTTCACGACACAATTCTTCGACCTGTTTGACAAAATCCAGATCAAGCGGCAGAACACCGCCCTCGCCCTGAATCAACTCCATCATCACCGCGCAGGTCATGTCATCCACCTTTTTACGGACCGAATCAAAGTCGTTTGCTATCGCGTAATCAAACCCTTCGGTAAATGGGAAAAAATAGTTGTGAAACCGATCCTGACCAGTCGCCTTAAGCGTAGTTACGGTGCGTCCGTGAAACGAATTGATGAGCGTGACGATCTTATAACGCCCTTCTCCGTACTTGTCATACGAATACTTGCGCGCAAGCTTGATTGCACCCTCGTTCGCCTCTGCACCTGAGTTTGCAAAAAACACCTTCCCGTTTAGATGTGTCTTTTCCACCAGTTTTTTGGCTACCTGCACCATCGGCGCAGTAGTGAACAAATTCGACACATGCATCAGCTTGTGCGCTTGCTGGGTGATGGCGTCAATAATCTTCTGGTTGTTATACCCCATACAGTTGACACCGATACCCGATGCAAGGTCAATGTATTTCTTGCCTTCCACATCCCACACGGTCGCGCCCTCGCCATGGTCAAGTGCGATCGGGAAACGGCCATAGGTATTCATCACATATTGATTTTCCTCGGCCTTGAGTTCTTGATATGTCATTTATTTCGCTTCTTTCTTACTGGAACATCGTGCCAACGCCCACTTTTGACAGCAGTTCAATCAAAATCGAATGCTTGACACGACCATCCTGAATATTCGCCTGATCTACGCCCTTGCGAACCGCCTCCACGCAGCAATCCACCTTGGGGATCATACCGCCTTTGATAACGCCGTCGCGCATCAGACGCGGCACCTCAGAAACCTTAAGGTTGGTCAACAGCGTTGATTCGTCGTCCGGATCGAGCATAAGGCCACGCACATCGGTCAACAAAATGAGTTTCTTTGCGCCCAGCGCCACCGCAAGTTTACAGGCCGCAGTATCCGCATTGATGTTATAGTTTGTCTCGTCGTCAATGCCCTGCGCTACTGTCGAAACAACCGGGATATATCCTTGTTCAAGCACATCGATAACCGGTGCCGGATTCACATCTACGATATCTCCAACATAACCATAGTCCGTACCGGTGCGGTCGGTCAAACGCTTTGCTTGGAACATGCCGCCGTCCATGCCGCCCAGACCGATGCCGCGACCGCCTGCCTTCTCGAGCAGCGTCACAAGATCTTTGTTGACCTTGCCGCACAGCACCATCTGCACAATATCCATCGTTTCCCGGTCCGTATAGCGCAAACCGTTGACAAAACGGGATTCTTTTCCAATCTTTTTGAGCATTTCGGAAATTTCCGGCCCACCGCCGTGCACCACGACAACCTTTACGCCGACCAGATTGAGCAGTACCAGGTCATGGATGACTGCATCCTTCAGCTCCTCATTTATCATAGCATTGCCGCCGTATTTCACCACAACGGTCTGTCCGTAATATTTCTGAATATATGGCAGCGCTTCAACCAGAATTTTGGCTTTCAGCTCTGCATCAAGTTGTGTATCCATGTTGCCTCTTCCCTTTATCTTCTGAAATTATCAGGTGCGGTAGTCGCCGTTGATCTTAACGTAGTCATAGGTCAAATCGCAGCCCCATGCTGTCGCACAGTATTCTCCCTCATTGACATTAACTGCAATAACAACTTCCTTTTCGGACAGGATCTTCTTGGCAGCATCCTCGTCAAAATCGACTGCCTCGCCCTTTTCGCAAACCGTAATGCTGCCCGCAGCAGACGAAAACGCAACAGAAACATATTCCGGTCGGAACGGTGCCTTGGAATAGCCCATCGCACACAGCACCCGACCCCAGTTGGCGTCCGCGCCGAACATGGCCGCTTTGACCAGATTCGATCCGACAACCGCCTTGGCCAGACGCTCGGCCGTCTCTTCCGATCGCGAACCGCCCACCGTACAGGTAACCAGCTTAGTCGCACCCTCGCCATCCGCCGCAATCTGACGCGCCAGACGAGTATTGACTTCACCCAGCGCCTTGCAGAACACCTGATAGTCCTCGTCCTGCCAATCAATCAGTTCGTTACCCGCCTTACCGTTAGCCAGCACAACACACATATCGTTGGTCGAGGTATCTCCGTCGACTGTAACACGGTTATACGTCTTACGCACGTTTTCCTGCAAGGCTTCAGTCAACATTTCATGCGTTATCGCACAGTCGGTCGTGATAAACGATAACATGGTTCCCATGTTCGGATGAATCATGCCGCTGCCCTTGCAGATGCCACCGATGCGGCAAGTTTTTCCGCCGATAGTAAACTCGACCGCCGCAGTTTTAGTCCGAGTATCGGTCGTCATGATAGCGAGATTCGCCTTCTCCGATCCGTTCTCTTCCAACTTGATTTCCGGCAGATGCTCCTCAATACACTCAACCGGCAACCGCTGGCCGATGACGCCGGTGGAAGCGACGACAACGTCCTCCTCATCCACACCGAGCAGTTTAGCTGCCGCCTTCGCCATGCGGCGCGCATTCTCCATGCCGTCCGGCGCACAGGCGTTGGCGTTACCGGCATTCGCAATAATCGCACGCGCCACGCCGTTTTCCAGGTGCTCCATGGTGACATAAACCGGTGCCGCCTTGACGCGGTTCATCGTATAGGTCGCCGCAGCGGTGCATTCACATGCGCTGAAAATAACGGCAGTGTCATCATTTACTCGGCTGTCCTTGATGCCGCAGCGAATACTGCCTGCAGTAAAACCTTGTGCGGCGCACACGCCGCCCTCGATAATTTTCATCGTTTCATTTCTCCTTTACGCACAGCGCTGTCAGGATAATTACAGTGTCAGCCCGGTAGTTTCTTCGAGTCCGAGCATAATATTCATATTCTGCACCGCTGCGCCCGACGCTCCCTTGCCGAGATTGTCAAACAGCGCGGTGACGATGGTCTGTTCTTCATGCCCGCACACAATCAGCCGCAGGCTGTCATGACCGGCAAGCGTATTGGCATAAATCACCGGCTCATCACCGCCGAGCGGCGCGACCGTGACTAGCTTCTGTCCCTCGTAATGCTTTGAGAGTGCTTCGTGGACACATTTTGCATCTAGGCCGGGCAGCATGACAGTTGTGGCCATCCCCTTATAAAAATCGCCCACCACCGGCACAAACACCGGCGGCTGCATCAGTCCGCAGACGTATTCCATTTCTGGCAGATGCTTGTGATGCAGGTTTAAGCCGTAGATACGTTCAGAATCATGTTTCAGATCGCGTTCTGCGTCCTCATACTCAGCAATCATCTTCTTACCGCCGCCGGAATAGCCGGTCAGCGACGAACAGGTGAAGGCATAATCTGCCGGCACGACATCGTGCGCCACCAGCGGATACACCGAAGCGATAAATCCACTCGCATGGCAGCCGGGATTGGCAACCCGCTTGGAGTCTGTAATCGCCATACGATGTGCTTTGGATAACTCAGCAAAACCATAATCCCAGTCAGGATTAGTACGGTGTGCAGTCGAAGCATCAATGACGCGGGTGTTCTGATTCTCAATCAGAGAAACCGCTTCTTTCGCCGCAGCATCCGGCAGACACAGGAATACAATGTCCGCAGCGTTTAAAAACTTACGGCGCTCATCCGTGTCCTTGCGCTTATCTTCGTCAATCAGCAGCAGTTCAATATCATCCCGACCGGAAAGGCGGTCGTAAATCTGCAGGCCGGTTGTACCCTCTTTGCCGTCAATATATACCTTAGGCTTCATCGCCCTCTACCTCCGCGATGAAGTTTTCGATTTTATCAATCTGGCGCGTGACCTCCTGCGGCGCAGGACCGCCGATTACCTTTCTGCCGGCAACGCAAGTGCGCAGATCGAGCGCATCGTATATATCGTCTCCAAACTTATCCGAAATCGCGGCAAAGTCGCGCATCGTCATGGTTTCGAGCGTTTCATCCGCTTTGATACACTGATTAACCAAACGGCCGACCGTCTTATACGCGTCACGGAACGGCATACCCTTCTTGGTTAGATAATCTGCGCAGTCGGTAGCATTGATGAAGCCGCCGGACGCCGCCTTGCGCATATTATCCCGGCGCAGCGTCATAGTAGAGAACATGGGCGTAAACACTTCAAGGCACTGCTTGACCGTGTCGATTGCGCCAAACACTGCCTCCTTGTCCTCCTGCATATCCTTATTGTACGCAAGCGGCAGACCCTTAAGCACAGTCAGCATGGTCGTCAGCGCGCCATACACACGGCCGGTCTTGCCACGAATCAGTTCGCATACATCTGGATTTTTCTTCTGCGGCATGATGGACGATCCGGTGGAATAGGCGTCATCCAGCTCCACGAACTTGAACTCCCACGAGCACCATGAGATAATCTCCTCGGACAGACGCGACAGATGCATCATCAGGATGGACAGCGCCGAAAGCAGCTCTACACAGTAGTCACGGTCAGAAACACCATCGAGTGAGTTATCAGTCAGGCGGGCAAAACCAAGCTGCTGGCGGACGAACTCACGGTCGATCGGATAAGTCGTGGATGCCAGCGCGCCTGAACCAAGCGGCATCTCATCCATGCGTTCAAAACAGTCCTGCAAGCGGCCGATGTCTCGTTTGAGCATGTTGGCATATGCCATCATGTAATGCGCAAATGTGGTCGGCTGCGCGCGCTGCAAATGTGTATAGCCAGGCATAACTGCATCCAGGTTTTCACGGCTTTTTTTGCACAATGCTTTCATGAACGTGCAGATCATGGAAATGATTTCTTGTATCTCGTTTTTGACGTATATGCGCATGTCAAGCGCAACCTGATCGTTTCTCGAACGGCCGGTATGCAACCGCTTACCAGTATCGCCGATGCGTTCGGTCAGGAGCTGCTCGATATTCATATGAATATCCTCATAGTCAAGCGAGAACTCCACCTTACCGTCCTCGATGTCTTTGAGGATACCCTTCAATCCTTCTACGATCTTTTCAGCCTCGTGTTCCTCAATAATGCCCTGCTTGCCCAGCATAGTGGCATGTGCGATCGATCCGGTAATGTCCTCTTTATATAACCGGCAGTCAAACAGGATGGACGAGTTAAAATCGTTTACCACCAGATCGGTTTCCTTCTGAAACCGTCCTGCCCATAATTTTGCCATATTGCGTTACCTCACAAAACACCCGTAGGGCGGCACATTCGGACATGCCGCCCTACATCATTGAATTACTTTTCTACCGACGGGAAGTGCATTCCGGTCTTTTTATACAGGATCTGGTCGTTCAGCGCACGCACCTTGAGCGGCAGGCCAAACAGATTGATGAAGCCGGCAGAATCCGCCTGATCGTAGCAATCGTCCTCGTTAAAGGTCGCCATATCCTCGGAGTACAGGCTGTACGGCGAGGTGACGGATGCCGGAATAATATTCCCCTTATACAGCTTGAGCTTTACATCACCAGTAACAGTCTCCTGCGTAGAATCTACAAATGCGGAGAGTGCCTTACGCAGCGGCGTGTACCACTGGCCATTATAAACCAACTCGCCGAACTTCATTGCAACCTGTGCCTTATAGTGGGCCGTCTCCTTATCAAGCGTAATCTCCTCGAGCTTCTGATGCGCCGCGTACAGCACCGCGCCGCCCGGAGTTTCATACACGCCACGGCTCTTCATGCCAACCAAACGATTCTCAACAATATCCAGAATACCGACACCGTTTTCACCGCCGAGCTTGTTGAGCTTTTCGATGATGGCAACCGAATCCATCTCTTCGCCGTCTACCGCAGTCGGCACGCCTTTTTCAAAGTGGATAGTCACATAAGTCGGCTTGTCGGGTGCCTGCTCAGGCGATACACCCAACTCGAGGAAGCCCGGCCGATTGATCGGCGCCTCGTTGGAAGGCAATTCAAGGTCAAGGCCCTCATGGCTCAGGTGCCACAGGTTCTTATCCTTAGAATAGTTGGTTTCCTTATTGATCTTCAGCGGAATATTATGTGCTTCCGCGTAAGCAATCTCCTTTTCGCGGCTGTTCAGCTCCCAGAAACGCCACGGAGCGATAATATCCATCTGCGGCGCAAACGCATGAATAGCCAGCTCGAAACGAACCTGATCATTGCCCTTACCCGTGCACCCGTGGCAGATGGCATCCGCGCCTTCCTTGAGCGCGATCTCGACAATACGCTTGGCAATAATCGGACGCGCAAACGAAGTGCCAAGCAGGTACTGCTCATAAGTAGCGCCCGCCTTCATGGTCGGAATGATGTAATCATCAACGAATTCCTTGGTCAGGTCTTCAATGTACAGCTTGGACGCGCCTGTCTTGAGCGCTTTCTCTTCCAGACCCTCCAGCTCACCAGCCTGACCGACGTTACCGGACACGGCAATAACCTCGCAGCCATAATGCTCTTTGAGCCACGGAATAAGTACCGAAGTATCCAAACCGCCAGAGTATGCCAGAACAACTTTGTTATATTTCTTTTCCATTTCTCTTGACCTCCATACCTGTCATTTTTTCGACTGTTTCATTATACTCCCTATGCTATCGTTTGGCAAGAATAATTTATAAATATTTTATATTATGTATATTTATTCATTTTGTGTATTTTTTCTAGCAAAGAAATGCTTGCACTTTTAGCTAAATCGTACTATGATATCTATAAATGTACTGTGTCAAGACAGATACATGGAATGAATAAAAGCGTACGGGTTACGTGCGCAAAGGGGCGTTTTCGCAATGACAGACAAGAATCTGACCATGTTGACCGACTTTTATGAATTTACCATGGCACATGGCTACTTTGAAAAAGGAATCGCGGATCGCCGCGCATATTTTGACATGTTTTTCCGTCGTGTGCCAGATGGCGGCGGTTATGCCATCATGGCAGGCGTCGAACAGCTAATCGACTATTTTAAGAATCTGCACTTTACCGAAGAAGATATCAAATACCTGCGCGGCCGCGGCTGCTTTTCCGAAGCATTCCTCCATTATCTCAGACATTTTAAATTCCAGTGCGATGTCTGGGCAGTGCCGGAAGGCACACCTGTTTTTCCGGGCGAGCCACTGGTCACGGTTGCAGGACCAATGATACAAGCACAGTTTGTAGAAACAATGGTGCTGCTTACCATCAATCATCAGACTCTGATTGCCACCAAGGCCAACCGCATTACACGCGCGGCACAGGGCCGTACCGTACTTGAATTTGGCTCTCGTCGCGCGCAAGGTTATGACGGTGCCATCTACGGTGCACGCGCAGCCTATATCGGCGGCTGTCAGGGTACCGCCTGCGTACTGGCTGACCGTGATTTCAAAATTCCCGCCGGCGGCACCATGGCACATTCGTGGGTGCAGATGTTTGACAGCGAATATGAGGCATTTAAAGCCTATGCCGATATCTATCCGGATAACTGTATTTTTCTGGTGGATACTTACAACGTTCTTAAATCCGGTGTACCCAACGCATTGCGTGTTGCGCGTGAAATGGTTGAAGAGAAAGGCATTCGGCCGCGTGGCATCCGTCTAGACTCAGGCGATATTGCTTATCTTTCTATTGAAGCACGTAAAATGCTGGATGAAGCCGGTTTCCCGGATATGCAGATCATGGCATCCAACTCGCTCGACGAATATCTGGTGCGCGATCTGCTGGTACAAGGTGCATGCGTGGATTCTTTCGGCATCGGTGAGCGCCTGATCACCTCAAAATCCGAACCAGTCTTTGGCGGTGTCTATAAACTTGCCGCAGTTGAGAACGCCGAGGGCGAGATCATCCCCAAGATCAAGGTTTCGGAAAATGTAGAGAAAATCACTACGCCGCACTTCAAACAAGTCTATCGCCTGTTTGACAATAAGACCGGCAAGGCGCTTGGCGATGTGCTGACGATTCACGACGAGGTGATTGACAGCGACCAGCCCTATACCCTGTTCCATCCGATCCATACCTGGAAGAAAAGAGTTGTTACCGATTACACCGTGCGTCCACTGCGTGTGCAGCTTTTCAAAGAAGGACGCTGTGTATACACCAACCCGAGTATTAACGATATCCGCGAATATTGCCTATCCGAAGTCGATACACTTTGGGAGCAAATCAAGCGATTTGAAAACCCACAGACCTACTTTGTAGATCTATCTCAAAAACTGTGGGACTGCAAGCATGCATTGCTGGAGGCCTGCCGCATTTAACGCACAGCAAAAACGACCGACAAATCGGCAGAATGATTTGTCGGTCGTTTTTATTTCTATTCCCCCTGATACTGCAAAAGAAAAATGCGTCCGGTCTTCATTCCGGACGCATTTTTTAAAACAAATTCACCACACCTATCACGCTGTGTGATGCAATCAGCATAATGATACCCGCCGTAACGACACCCGCCAAAATGGATAGCAGCGCCTTGGTTTTCGGCATTTTCAGAATAGTAGCAATCAGCGCACCCGACCACGCTCCAGTACCCGGCAACGGGATCGCAACAAACAGAAACAGGCCAATACGCGCGTATTTCGTAACCTGATCGGTTTTGGAAAGCAATTTCTGCTTGTAGGCTGTCGCAAATTTGGTCAACGGCGGCAGTGTGCACACCCAATCCAGGATCTTTTCGCCAAAAAACAGCAAAAAAGGAATAGGAATCATATTTCCCAAAATGGCCAACGGAATCAATGTGGCCTCCGGCATACCCGCCATAACACCCAACGGCACTGCACCACGCAGCTCCACCAACGGCACCATAGAAATAATGACAACTGCAAGCTCACGTCCTGCACCGAGCAGCCAGTTGAACAAATCAGCAAACATCTTTTTTCATCCTCCAAAATGAACAGATACTTGATTATAATACATGAATTTTTCCCATAAAGCAAGGTTTTTTCTCCATAATTTGTTTGACACATTCCTCCCGTCGGGATATACTATGGATACATCGGTAATCGAGGTATTGGAGGTGCTTCTATGTCGTCGCGCAAAAAAAGCAATCCCGCTTTTCCAGGCAGCAATACACTGCTTGTCCTCGCCTTGTTGGAAGATGAGGATAAGTACGGCTACCAAATCATTCGAGAACTGGAATGCCGCTCCGATCAAACCTTTTCTATGAAAGAAGGCACACTCTACCCGATTCTTCACGGATTGGAAGCGCGCGGTGAAGTGCGCTCTTACGAGCGCGCCTCTGATGCGGGACGCTGCCGACGGTATTATCAACTCACCCGTCAAGGTGTCAAAACGCTTGCTCGATGCCGCCGCGAATGGGAATCCTTCTGCAAACAATACGGCAAGGTAGTCGGAGGTGAGGCGTGTGTCCTCGGATGAACGCATTACCCACTATCTCAATCAGGTGTGCCGTCATCTGTTCTGGCCACCCTACCGCGCGCGGGTACGGCGTGAATTAACCGATCACATCCTATCCCGCATAGAATATCTGGAAAATGAACGCGGCGATCCGCACAACGAAGCCGTCACTACCGCACTGCTCAGCCTTGGCGATCCGGATGCTTTGGGAGAAATGCTGCGACGCGCGCGTTTTCCTGTCAGTTATCTGTTTTGTCTTCTGCTGACCTTTCTAATTTGGGCCGCGATTGCCGGCTGTCTGGTTTATCTGCTATTATATTTCTTTTTTTAAAAAAGCGTTCTGCATGCATTCCATTATGCAGAACGCTTTTCATATTCTCTGCTCTCGAAACAGTACCCACAGGCGAAAAGCCGTCTGAACAGCGCACGCTACCAGAATAATGCCAAAAGAAATCGCGCCTGCTTCACGAATAAACATGCCGCCATACTGTGCAAACGCTCCCATATCTCCCTGAACCAATGCAAGTGTAGTATAGTATAGGTCACCGCCCGGAATCAATGGAACCAGCATAGGAACCAGCAGGGTGATAACCGGTGTTTTCATCAAACGAGCCAAAATTTCCGCCAGTACTGCCGTTGCCAATGCGGCTACAAAAAACGCGATCACCCGGTCATGGTAAACCTCCATACCGAGCAGGTAAAAAATCCAATTTGCCGCACCACCCAGCGTAATTGCCAGAAGCCGGCCACCGGACATATGAAATAGCAATCCGAATCCCAATGCACCAACCGTCGCCATCAACACCTGCTGTATCATTTGAGCGTTCATACCGCGCCTCCTAACTGCATCAGTACCAGCGCACAGCCGGCAGCAATGGCAATCGCACGAAGTAGCGCTTCACATGCTCCCAATAGACCGCTGATGGTATCGCCGACAATCATATCACGCAGTGAAGTCACCAATGCAATACCCGGAATCAACAACATAATATTGCCGATGATAATATAATCCAGTCCTTGGCCCAGGCCTACTTTAACTGTAATCAAGGCAGCGAGGCACATGACTGCAGCACTAATTACCGTCAGTACTATTGGCTGAAGGCTGATACGCGCCCCAACACGACCTACTGCATACAACACTATGCTACATAGCATTGCCGCAATGCCATCCCGCCATGATCCACCAAAGAACACCGCAAACGAACCTGCAATGAGCAGATATGCCGCAGGCAGCCTCCATTTTGAACCGTCCGGCATACTGCGAATTGCCTCAATCCGCACATGCAGTTCCTCCGGCGGCAGCGGACTCCGGCAAACCTCACGCGAAAGCGCGTTGACCGCTTCAATTCTCCGCATATCGGTTTCACGCCGCAGAATACGCCGGGTCTGCGTGAACACCTCTCCTTCCGCTGTCTGCGCGGTTACTACCATACTGGCTGTAATCGTCAACACATCAGCTCGGGCGAATCCATATGCATGCGCCATACGGCGAATGGTGTCCTCAACACGGGCGACCTCCGCCCCCGCAGTCAACAGCAGTTCTCCTGCATTCAGTATCGCAAACAAAACCCGCTCCTGCTGCTGCATATCATCCATCCCTCCCGATGTCTTCTCGGGTTGTTACCGCCGTTTTACTTATAGCAAGGGTGCAAACAGACGCAATACGCTCGCCGCTATAGAACGCAGCCAGCGGATCTTGTGCAGCCACTCATCGGTAATCGGGCGACTGACATTAATCGTTTCCAAAATATCCTGCTTCACGGCCCCCACTACAGAACTATTGTAAAAACAAGTGGCACATTCAAAATGCAGAAAAAACGACCGAAAATCCATGTTGATGGTACCGACCACCGCTGTTGCATCATCTGACACAATGCTCTTTGCATGCAGAAATCCGGGGCGGTATTCGTAAATCTTTACCCCGGCGCGATGCAGCTGCTGATAATACGAGCGGGTAATCATATAAACCAGCTTTTTATCCGGAATACCCGGTGTCAGGATACGCACATCCACGCCGGATTGCGCCGCAATGGTCAGTGCTGTGATCATTTCGTTATCCAGTACCAGATAAGGTGTCGTGATATAAACATAGTCACGCGCATTATGGATGATTTGCAGATAAATAGATTCACCAATATTTAAGTCATCCAGCGGAGAATCTGCAAAAGGCTGCACATAGCCATCCGGCGGCAATTTTGCAGTCGGCAGATAAGCGTCCAGCGGCGGCACGGTCTCCCCTGTCACATACTCCCACATTTGCAGGAAGAGCGAGGTCATATTTGCCGTTCCCTCACCACGCAGCATGATGCCGGTATCCTTCCAATGTCCAAACCGCACCTTTTTGTTGATATATTCATCCGCCAGATTGATTCCGCCCATATAGCCGACGTTTCCGTCAATAATCATCATTTTGCGATGATTGCGGTAATTCAAATAGGTGTTAAGCGTTGGGATAAACCGGTTGAATCGAACTGCGCGAATGCCAAGCGAAATCAGATATCTGTCATAATGCTGCGGCAGCGTGGCGATCGAACCTACGTCATCATAGATCACCCGAACATCTACACCCTCGCGCACCTTTTGCTTGAGGATATCGAGAATGGTATTCCACATGACGCCTTCCTCGATGATAAAGTACTCAAAAAAGATAAATTTATGCGCCTGCTTTAGTTCTTCACACATGGAAGCAAACATTTCCTCCCCTAAACGGAAATAATGCGCCTCTGTGTTTGTCCAGGCGGGCATACCGTCCAACGACTCAATATACCGTGCGCGTGATGCATGACGCGGATACCGCTCGGCCAGCTCTTCCGTAGCCGGCGTGCGCATATAATCCTTAAAATCCGGCGGATTCGGCTCATATTTGTGCTGTGTGCGCGCACGATTGAGTGGCGTATTGCCCCAAAGCAGATAGAACAGTCCGCCAAAAAGCGGCAAAAGCAAAATAACAATAATCCATGTAATTTTATAAGTCGGATTATCGTATTTGCGGACCAACCAAATCACGATAATGACGCTGAGCACCGTCAATGCATGCGGCATCCAGCTTGAGGTTTCACTCAGCCATCCCAGTCCATACATCACAATCAGCAGCTGCAATGCCAACAGAAAGCCGCCCACGATCCGGCGGTCGCCCAGCAGGCGACCCACTAGTTTGCGCATAACCCGACTCCTTTCATCAAAAACTTTCACATATATCATGATAGCGCACCAAATTGTAAAAGTCAATCTACATGCATTGCTCTGTGTACAAATCTGTGATAAGATAAAGTATACAAATTTAAAATTCTTTACCGGAGGACGATAGCAATGCCCCATACCCCTGTTCCTGCCGATGAACTGTCGGCCCGTCTTGACCGTTTACGCCATGCTATGGCGCAGCGTGATCCCGCATGGTCCATGATGATTTTGGAGAACAAGATTGATCTTTATTATTTCACCGGCACAATGCAGGAAGGCGCGCTCGTCATCACCCCGGAGAAAGCGACCTTGTTTGTGCGGCGCTCTTACGACTGTGCACAGCAGGAATCTCTCTTCGGTGATATTCGCCCGCTCAGCAGTTTCCGCGGCATTGCAGAAGCCTTTCCCGATATACCGGAAACCGTTTACGTTGCATCGCGTACCATGACGCTGCAAAAGCTGACCATGCTTAACAAATATCTGCCCTTTATCCCCAAACCCGCAGATGATATACTAATCCAGCTGCGTGCAGTGAAAAGCCCCTATGAGCTGGACTGCATGCGTCAGTCCGGTCGCCTGCACCAGCAGGTGATTGAGCAGATTGCGCCTGCTTTGCTTCGCTCCGGCGTCAGTGAGGCGCGCCTTTGCAGCGAAATTTGTACGGCTATGCTGGACCGCGGTGCCATGGGCATTTCCCGCTTCAATCAGCCCGCGGCAGAAGATGTGCTGGGTGTTGCCAGCTTCAGCGAAAACAGTCTGCGTGCAGCAGCTCTCGACAGTCCATCCGGTACGGTTGGCACCTGCATTGCCATGAAGTCCATCGGCTCTTCAGAACGTCGTCTGCATGAAGGTGATGTGGTATTGCTGGACATCCCCTGCGGCATGCACGGCTACCATACCGACAAAAGCATTACTTTCTATTACGGAGAACTGGGCCGCCATCCGCAAGGCAGCCTGATTCGTACCGCACGAGAGCAATGTGTGTTTCTGGAAAATGAAGCTGCAGCCATGATGAAGCCGGGTGCTGTCCCATCGGAAATTTATGAAAAACTGCTTGCTTGTGTCGATCCTTCCTTCCGCAGCGGCTTTATGAATGCCTGCAAATTTTTCGGCCATTCCATTGGATTGACGATGGATGAAACTCCGGTCTTGGCCAAAGGCTTCAACGAACCGCTTACCGCTGGCATGACGCTCGCCGTCGAGCCTAAAATTGCATTGGATGGTATCGGTCTGGTCGGCTGTGAAAACACTTATGAAATTGTGTCTCAAGGCCCCGCACGTTCCCTGACTGGTGCGTGCGATACCACTTTAGAAATCATCGGCTAAATCCATCCCGTCTGAAAGGAGTATGCCCATGTATCCGTTTACGCTTGTCACCGATTCTACCATTGACGAAACTGCATCTTACTTTTCCCAGAATGAAATCAAATGTGTGCCGCTCGCTTTTACCATTGATAATCGCACCATTGAAGAAGACTGCGGTCAAACCGTATCTTTTCATCAGTTTTACGATTTGCTGCGGCAGGGTAAGCAGTCGAGCACCTCACAGGCAAAGCTCGATACTTTCCTAACCATCTTCCGTGAAGCACTGGATGCCGGTCAGGATGTACTGTATATCGGTTTTTCGTCCGGCCTGTCCGGAACATTCCATGCAGGCTGTATGGCACGCGACGAGCTTGCCCCGCTCTATCCAGAGCGAAAAATTTTCTGTGTCGATTCGCTATCCGCTACCGGCGGCGAGTACCTGCTCGTAGACAAAGCACGTGAAATGCGCGACAGTGGCTGCACCGCCGAAATAACGGCTGCCGCCATCGAGCAAATGCGTCTGCATGTCATTCATCTGGTCACTGTAGACGATCTGGGCCATCTGCACCGCGGCGGACGACTCAGCAAAACCTCTGCTGTTGTCGGCAGTCTGCTAGGAATCAAACCGCTCATCTGGGTCGATAACGAAGGGAAGCTCAGCGTATGCGGCAAGGTGCGCGGCCGGCAGAAAGCCATCCAGTATTTGGCTGATCGAACCGTACGCGAAATGTCCGATAAAAAGCAAATCGTCCGTATTTGTCACGGCGACTGCCCGGAAGATGCACAAAAACTGGCAGATCTTCTGAAAAAAAGCGGCGTGCAATCGGATATTCGTTATATCGGTACAGTTATTGGTTCGCATACCGGTCCCGGTGTGCTGACAACCTTTTTCTTTGGCGGTGACCGAAAACCGGAATAAAGGTTTTGTGTCACTCGGCAGATACTTTTACTTTCTTTCGGCCGGCAGCCTTTCGCTGTCGGCCATTTATTGTGCGCTTATTTGTTCAGCACAAAAATACTCCCTCTATGTGAAACAGCAAAGGCCATTTCCATACAGGGAGCATATTCTTAAATTTGTTTGTTTTGTCCTTCTCTCATCCAAATCGGATAAAAAAGCAATTAAAAATCAATGGTTGCCATAACTTCGGAAACATCCGGCTTGGTCGAAATCAATCCCTCGTCATACATCCAGTCAATATTCTCCTGCCAGCAGGTTTCACTTTGACTGAGAAACGGCGCGTCTGCAGTCTCCATCAGCGGCAGAAGCGTCTGGCAGGACTGCTTTTCCACATCCGGGTCAAGCGGGAAGTTAGATTCGTCCTGATTGTCCAGCAACACCTGCAGCACTGTGTCCGTATCATTCTTGAAATCCTCAAAGCCCTTCTGGCAGGCGCGCAGGAAACCTGCAAGCACGTCCGGCTCATTTTCAATCATCTCATCGTTTGCCAGAAAGATACCTTCGTAGTACTGCGGCACACCGTAATCATCCGGGAAGAAATAATTGACTTCGAAGCCTTCCTTCTCCATCTGCGGCACTTCGTGGTTGACTAGACAGCCAATAGTTGCATCGACGTTGCCCGTCACCATCGAGCTCATCAGGTCAAAACCAACATCAACCATCTTCACACTTGACGGGTCTTGTCCGCTTTTCTGCATGATGCTGCGAATAAGCGCCTCGGAAAGCTCAGTACCCGCATAGCCGACCGTCTTGCCCACCAGATCGGCAGGCTCGGTGATGTTCTTTTCTTTGAGCGACAGGACGATGTTAAGCGGCGCCTGCACCACTGCACCGATCGACTTAACCGGCACATTCTGTTCGACACGCGCCTGAATGACATCCTGCTGATAATACAGGCCAATGTCCGCCTTGCCGGCAGCAACCATGCTCATCGCATCATTGACGCCTGCAGGCGGCTGAATGTTAACCGTCAGGCCCTCCTCAGCAAAATAACCGGCCTGCTCCGCCTGATACAAAAACGCATGCAGCGCATTCGGATACCAGTCGAGCACAACGGTCAATTCGCGCAAATCGCCGTTACTATTCTCTGCATTTTCCGTTTTATTTCCGGCCGTCTGACCGCCTGCGCAGCCGCTCAGCAACAGCGCACATGCCGCCAGCGCGGCAAAAAATTTCTTTTTCATCTATGTTCCGTTCCTTTCTGTTGTATCTCTGTTATAAACTTCCGCGCCAAGTGACAACTTTTTTCTCAATCCACGACACAATCGCCACTGCCACCATTGCCACCACGCTGAGCAGCACGATAGGCGCGAACACGCCTGCGCCGTCCAGTTGCGTCATCATGCGACGGCTAAAATAGCCCAATCCTGCCTGTGCGCCCAGCCACTCGCCGATCGCTGCGCCAATGATAGACAGCGGAATCGCCATTTTAATGGCCGAAAAGAAATACGGCAGCGCAGCGGGCAGTTTGAGCTTGAGAAAAATCTCTCGTTTGCCCGCGCCAAAGGTTTTGAGCATGTCGATCATATCCGTGCTGGCCGATCGGAAGCCGTCAAACACCGTAATGGCAATCGGAAAAAATGTAATCAGCACAGTAACCAGCACCTTGCTCCAGATTGTGTAGCCAAACCAAAGGACAAAGAGCGGCGCGAGTGCCGTCGTCGGGATAGTCTGCGAAGCAACAATCAGTGGATAAAGCATTTTCTCTGCGACCGGGCTGGCGTCCATCCATACGGCCAGCAGCAGACCCAACACAATCGAAATTGCAAGACCAATGCCCGTGCAAAGCAAAGTGGCAGGCAGATGAGCGGTCAGCAGCGGACCGCGCAGCTCCCACATGCGCACCAGAATCTGCGTCGGCGATGGCAAAATATAGGCCGCATTCATGCCCATTGCACCCGCTTGCCAAACGACAAGCAACGCAAACAGGAACAGCAGCGCGGGCAGATTGGCATTCTTTTTCATACCGCCACCTCCCGCCGCAGCAGAGCGATCAGCTGCTCGCGCAGCGCAAGCATTTTAGGCTCTGTCAAGCATGCACGGGTGCGCGGATACGGCGCAGGCACATCAAACGACACCAGACGGTGGATTGGTGTTTCCTCTACTACCAGCACGCGGCTGGACAGAAAAATTGCCTCCTCCACGTCATGCGTAATGAACAACACGGTTTTGTGATCGCTCTCCCATTGGTCAAGCAACCACTCCTGCATAGCAATACGTGTCAGGAAATCCAGTGCAGAAAACGGCTCGTCCAGCAGCAAAAGCTCGGAACCAGTCAGCAGAGTACGTGCAAAAGCCGCACGCTGCCGCATACCACCCGATAACTCATCCGGCCGCTTATCGCCCCAGCCGGACAGACCGACATGCGCCAATGTCTCATCTGCACGCTGCACCATTTCTGCGCGGCTGATACCGCCGCGAATCTCCATGGGCAGGCATAGGTTATCGCGTACCGAACGCCATGGGAACAGCAGATCACGCTGCGGCATGTAGCCGCAGTAGCCGCGCCGCCCATCAATCTTCTCCCCGCCTACCAGAATCTCGCCCGATTTTTTGTATAAAAGCTGATTGGTCAGCCGAAAGATTGTGGACTTGCCACAGCCCGACGGGCCGATAACCGACACAAACTCGCCCGGTATAATATGAAACGACAAGCCGTCGATGATGTTGAAATCCTCGCTGTCATATTGGAATACAACGTTTTGAAACTCGAGCATTTACATCGCCTCGTTCCATGCCATATCCCAGAACATTGCCTCATAACGTGAGCAAGCGACAAAAATGTCGGTCAACCGCTGAAGCTGTTCTTCGGTATAATCCCCACTCAGACGCTCCATCAGCGCAATCAGACGGTGATTTTCCGCAGCGTAGCTTTCACTGGCGTAGCCGCGCACCCACTCTCCATAGAAATCATGGTTTTCTGCATCCGGATAATTTTTGACAATCCACTTTGCGATGTACTCATAGCTAATCGCGCATGACAGCACCGCCGCCATAATTTCCGCCGGGCCCTCCTCAGCCGCGACTGCACGCATATAAGCGGTGTAGGACTGGTTGCTCAGCGAGGGCTTAACGGACTCTGCCTGCGCCTCAGTGATGCCCAGCCGCGCCATATAACCGCGATGGATTTCCATTTCGCCGTTTAAAATACTGGCCACATAAGATGCGTAAGTGCGCATAATTTCAGGCTCGCGGGACTTAACCACACCCTGCGCGAATACTTTAGCGTAATCGAACAGATACAGGTAGTCCTGCAACAGATAGAAACGGAATTTGTTTACAGCAAGGCTGCCGTCTGCAATGCCCCGGACAAAGGGATGGTTCAGATAACCCGCCCATATTTCCCGGGACGCGTCAAGCAGTCTCTCGGTTGTTTGGTTTTTTTTCAAGGTGGTACCCCCAATGAATGACTTGGACTGACGGCAGATTGCCGGCAGCGCTTGTTGTTTTTCTTAAATCAGTTGAATTTGATATGCGTTTGCCAAATCATCCGCCGTCAGCAGACTGACTGCGTCGATCAGGCGTGTGCGAAAGGAAGCGGTGCCCTCCATCTCTTTACGCACGCGCATCTGCGCTTGTTCTCCGCAATGATTCATCACCTCCGCCGCCGCAACAGCGGCCTCAAAAGGTATATTTGGATTCGCTCCGCAATACAGTGCGGTCAGCGACGTGAGCATGCAGCCGGCACCGGTAATCCGGCCCATCAGCTCACTGCCGCCCCGCAGCACCGCGGTACGTTGTCCATCGGTTATCAGGTCAATCACGCCGGTCAGCATGACGACTGCGCCGGTCTGCTGGCTGAACTGACGCAGCCATGCAGCAGATTCGGCAAGATTTTGCTCGGTTACGCGGTCGAGTGCATCGACTTCCACGCCTGCGGCGTTCTCCTGTCCCGCTGCAAGCGAGCGAATCTCGGATGCATTGCCGCGAATGACCGACACCAGCCCTTCAGCCAGCAAACGGCCACACATTTCACTGCGCAGACGGCTTGCTCCTGCCGCGACCGGATCCAGCACAACCGGATGTCCCAGCCGTTTGGATGTACGTGCAGCTAGCAGCATGGCTTCCTGCGCGCGCAGCGCGCCCATGTTCAGCACTAGTGCGTCGGCGTGTGCGGTAATTTCCTCAACCTCACGCTCATCCTGCGCCATGATGGCCGTGCCGCCCGCCGCAAGGATGATATTTGCACAATCGTTAATCGTCACATTATTGGTAATCGAATGCACCATCGGACGGAGCGACTGTGTATGCAATACGATCTGTTTCAGGCTTTCCGTCACCGCAGCGCACCCTCCAGTTCGCCAAATACCTGCGTGCGCTTGAGTGCCGCCAAAACCAAAACAGAAATCGCAGCCCCCACTGCGGTCGATACCAGAAAAGACGGTACAAAGGTAAAGAGCGCCGCAGCCTTGTTATTCATCAGCACCGCCGCAATCGGATAAGACGCGATGCCGCCCAGAACACCCGTACCGAACACTTCACCGACATACGCAACTGGCAGCTTGGGCAGTAGTTTATATGCAACGCCGCACAGCAATGCGCCAATCATCGAGCCAGGAAACGCCAGCAGGCTGCCAAGTCCCAGCAGATTGCGGATGAGCGAGGCGGCAAACGCCATGCCAACAGCATACCACGGTCCGAGCAGGACCGCTCCCAGCACATTAACCATGTGCTGTACAGGCGAGCACTTCGCGCCCAGAACAGGAATGGAAAATAGGCTGCCAACTACGACCACCGCCACCAGAAAGCCCGCAATCGTCAGTTTACGAACAGATTTTGTTTGCATAGCAACTCACTCCTCCGAGAAAATGCGGCAAAAATGATTCAGCGGCCCGCAGCCGGTTCCAAAGCCGGGCGCATGGCGAATGGCATCGGTCACGTATGCCTTTGCTCTTTCCACTGCCTCCGGTATGGAATACCCGAGTGCAAGATTGGATGCAATCGCCGAGGACAGTGTGCAGCCCGTGCCGTGCGTGCTGGTGGTATCCAGCTGCACGATTTCATAGCGGTGAAAGTCTGTGCCGTCATACAGCACGTCTACCGCACCCGCCATGTTCTTTCCGCCCTTGACCAGTACGTTGCGGCAGCCCTTCGCATGGATGCGGCGCGCCGCCTCCTCCATATCCGCAGGCGTTGTGATATGCATATCCGCAATATACTGCGCCTCGGGAATATTGGGCGTCAGAATATCTGCAAACGGCAGCACTGTCTCAATCAGTGTGCCGACTGAAGCAGGGTCCATGAGCGCGTCACCGTTTTTGGCAAACATCACCGGGTCAATGACCACATGCTGCGGCTTGTACTGCGCGAGCTTGCCCGCAACCGCTTTCATGCACGCGGGCGAGGACAGCATTCCAATTTTAACTGCGTCCGGCACAATATCTTCAAACACCGCATCAATCTGTTCCTCGATCATCTTAGGGCTGATGTCCTGAATGTCAATCACACGAGCGGTGTTTTCCGCCACAACTGACACAATGACACTCATACCAAATATACCGTGCGCTGCCATCGTTTTTAAATCCGCCTGCACGCCCGCACCGCCCGAGCAGTCCGAGCCTGCAATGGTAAGTACTTTCTTCATTCCCGTTTCCTCCTGTCATTTCTGCATGAAAAAAGGACATCCCGATCAGGATGTCCTTTCGCGTCCGAAAATGCCCGCACCTGCGTGCGGTTCCAGCTTGTACCAGCATCCCTACGTTGGCATTATCCAAATCAGGTAAGGTCGAGGTCAAAACCTCCTCTCAGCCTCCTACGGAAGCTCCCTTGCTTTATATTAAGTTAGCACTTGTTGGAACATTTGTCAAGCGTTCTGTCTGCATGCGGCTGCATATGCCGTGTCATCCACCGCTTCCAGCCATTCGTTACTGCCGTTTTCACCCGGTACCTCCACTGCCAGATGGGAGAACCAGCTATCCGGTGCAGCTCCGTGCCAGTGCTTCACCCCCACCGGAATATTGACCGTATCTCCCGGATGCAGTTCTACTGCAAGCTTGCCCCATTCCTGATAATAGCCCTTACCGGCTACACAAACAAGAATCTGTCCGCCGCCCTTATCCGCGTGATGGATATGCCAGTTATTGCGGCAGCCCGGTTCAAAGGTCACATTGAAGATTCCAACCTGCTCGGTCGATACCGGTGCCAGATAGCTCTGCCCGATAAAATACTGTGCATACGCATCATTCGGCTGACCGATGGGAAACACCATTTCATTCTGATGCGCGGCTTTGCCGTCCGCTGCCTGCTCTTCTTCCATCCAAACCTCTTTTGCCATCCGGAACGCTGCCCACGCCTTAGGCCATCCTGCATAAAACGCTGCGTGCGTCAAAATTTCTGAAATTTCCGCACGGGTGATACCGTTCTGCTTTGCCGTGGTCAAATGATACTGGAACGAAGAATCCACCAATCCCTGTGCCATCAAACACACTACCGTCACCAAAGAGCGGTCGCGCAGCGAGAGCTTATCCTCCCTACTCCACACCTGCCCAAATAACACATCATCATTGAGTTCGGCAAATTTCGGGGCAAATTCACCCAACGAATCCCGTCCCGCCGTCTGCTTGACTGCCATAATAATACGCATCCTTTCCTGTTATACTCTGCTTCCCATCTCAAACGCAGTTTTTAGCGCCGGATGGCCTTCGATTTCCCCTTCGTTCGTTACACCGCCGGCAAACACACTGCCTGCCAGATGTGCTTTTTCAACGCAGCTAATCCAACCCTGTAAGCCATGCACTGCACCTTCCGGCGTTTCCGGATCGTCCTCTGCCGCCGCAGTCAATAAATAAATATCACGGAAGGCATAGTCAGATGGAAACAGCGGATTTGCCCGATCCAACATAGTTTTCATCTGGCCGCTCATGCCGTAGTAATAGATCGGTGTTGCAAACACCAATACGTCCGCTGCCCCCATTTGATGTACGATTGTATCTGCATCATCGCGGATAACACAGCGCATGGTTTTCTGACAAAACAAACATCCCCGGCAGAACCCGATGTTTTTTTCGCATAAATAGACTGTTTCTACCTGATGCCCTGCCTGCGCTGCGCCTTTCGCAAATGCCTCGGCAAGGTGATTGGAATTTCCGTTCCTCCGCGGGCTGGTCGCCACAACCAAAACTTTTTTACCCATTTTTTTGTTCCTCCGTCATGCGCCTATCGTTTATTCTTCCTATTTTCAGGCACACTCTTTCTTTCCGGTCATCATGCATTCCTTTCCCTTTTATTATAAAAAGAAAATCATCCAATAGCAAATACTTATCTTTTTCCCCATTTCATGCTTGACAAGCATGCATATTATCGGTACACTGTTTGCATCCATATCTGTATTTCTTGTCGGAAAGCGAGGCGAAACATGGAACTTCGGGTTTTGGAATATTTTTTAGCTGTCACGCAGGAACAGAGTATTTCGGCGGCCGCTGAATATTTGAATCTGACACAGCCTACCATTTCACGGCAGCTGAAGGATTTGGAGGAAGAGCTTGGCAAGCAGCTTCTGGTGCGCGGCAAGCGGAATCATAAAATCGGACTAACCGAAGAAGGCCGTCTGTTTCGCAAGCGTGCGCAGGAAATTATCGACCTGGTACAGAAAACCGAAAACGAGATTCGGCAGTCCGGTCACGGGATGGCTGGTGATATCTTCATCGGCGCCGGCGAAACAGACTCGCTTCGTGCCATTGCGCGAGTGGCTCATCAAATTCAGCAAAAATACCCGGATGTGCATTTTCATGTTGTCAGCGGCGATGGGCAGGATCTGATTGACCGACTGGACAAAGGGCTTTTCGACTTTGGTTTGCTGCTCGGCACAACTGACTCCTCCAAATATGAACAACTAGCGCTGCCCATGCTGGACCATTGGGGGGTTTTGATGCGCAAAGACGCCCCTCTTGCGCAAAAGGACTGCATCGCGCCGGAGGATCTGTGGGACAAACCGCTGATTTTATCCCGTCAGATGATTCACTTTCCGAATTTCCTGCAATGGATACAAAAACCCTTGTCCGAACTGCAAATCAGCGCAACCTACAATCTGGCGTACAATGCCTCTCTGATGGCCGACGAAAACATGGGCTATGTGTTGACACTGGATAAACTCATCAACACCGGCGGCGACAGCAGTC
Organism: Agathobaculum sp. Marseille-P7918; assembly: GCF_964248325.1. Taxonomy (NCBI): domain Bacteria; kingdom Bacillati; phylum Bacillota; class Clostridia; order Eubacteriales; family Butyricicoccaceae; genus Agathobaculum; species Agathobaculum sp. Marseille-P7918. The sequence continues at coordinate 76,079 of NZ_CAXTXI010000001.1, forward strand.
TCTGCTTTCGTCCCCTCACGCCAGACATCACCTTGGGCATGTCGCTGGTCTGGAAACGCTATGCAGCTCTATCTAAGGCTGCCGAATATTTTTTAGCACAACTTCGGGCTGCTATCTCTTGAATCCGCTTACACCAATACGCAAAAACCGTCTCCCATGGGAGACGGTTTTTCTGCATTCTATTAATCGGTGATAGTAATGCTTTCGATCACCGGCTGATTATCCGGCAGCACTGTACCGTTACCATCTTCCACCGGCGTATTCTCGCAAATCTTGTCGACGATGTCCATGCCGTCGGTCACGTAGCCGAAGCAAGCATACTGTCCATCCAGATAGGTGCTGTCTTGATGGACAATAAAAAACTGTGAAGAAGCACTGTCCATATCCTGCGCGCGCGCCATCGAGATTGCGCCACGCGTATGCGACAAATCATTTTTTACGCCGTTTTCAGCAAACTCCCCCTTGATGGTCTGATCAGATCCACCCGTTCCGTCTCCGTTCGGATCCCCGCCCTGCATCATAAAGCCGTTAATGATCCGATGAAAGGTCAGGCCGTTATAAAAACCGCTTTCCGCTAAATCCATAAAATTCTGCACCGTGATCGGCGCGGCGTCACCGTCCAACTCGACTGTGATCGTGCCCATGTCTTGAATCTTAATTTCCGCATGATGCGTACCGATGCTCTCAACCTCGGTTTGAATTTCACTCTGCGCCGTATCCGATTGGGCATTTTGCGTATCGGCCGCATTGCTCTGCTCTCCTGCGCCACTGCATCCGCTCAAAACCAGTGCTGCTAAGATACCGCAAATGCCCCAAAAACGTTTCCTGTTGCTCATTGTGTTACTCCTTTTTCTGTGTTTTCGGTTTTCCATTATTTTTCTTCCAGCTTACCCTGTGCGGACGAACGCCGCACTGCATTGTCCTGGAATCGGAAAAAGTTTGGATGGTGGCGCGACTGCGTATACTCGAACATCACGCCGTCGCTATTATAGGTCTGGCTGCTGACGACGGCAAGGCAATTGCAGTCTCCCAAATCCAAATACTGGAGGTCAAGCGATGTTGCCCTTTCCACTGTCACCACGCGCTTACTATTGATGATAGATATATGCAGTTCGGTTTCCAGATAACGATAAATCGATTGTTCTGCGATCTCCCGTGTCAGGCCCTTCGCCACATTCTGCCGGAAATAACTGTGATTGAAAATCAGCGGTTTTCCGTTCAGATAATGCAAACGCTGGATGTAAAACAGCGGCGTCCCCTCCGCAAAGCCAGTCTTATCAGCAAGCTGCCGATCCGCTGTCACCGGCAAAAACAGCAGAACTCTGCTTGTTCCGCGCTTCTGGTTGCGTGCCGCAGACTCGCCGAATGTCTCAATCGTACCCAATGTAAATGTTGTTTGCTGGGATGGCTCAAAGATATTGCGCATCCCCTTGCCTTGCATGGTCTGCACATAGCCTTCCCGCACCAGTTCGCTCACGGCGCGGCGCAGCGTGTTGCGCGAGCACCCCAGCTCAGCGATTAACGTATGTTCGCTCGGCAGCATTTCCTGCGGCGGATATGTACCGGATTCGATTTTTTCTTTCAGAATCTGATACAGTTGTTCATATTTTGCCTTCGGCATGACGCACCTCTCTGCAGAATAAACTGATTTATTTATTATAACACACACCCCGTATTAATAAAACCTTCCGACATAAAAATTAAAATACCGCATCATCATATATTCACATCAGCTTTTTGCACGAATTTAATGATTCTTTACCGTCATTTTATCCATTTTACTTGACAGAACACCTAAAAAAGTTTTAGTTTTTTTGTTAAAGAATCCACTTGTTTTCCGTTTCATAAAGCGGTATTCTATCCTCAAGAGATAACTTGTTTAAACAAGTTGCGGAAAGAAAATCAATAGGAGGAAGATTCATGGGAAAGTACCAGCAGGACGTCCAGACGCTGCTCGAAAAGATCGGCGGAAAGACAAATATTCAAGCAGTTTCACATTGCATGACGCGCATGCGCTTTGTACTTGTCGATCCCCAAAAAGCCGATGAAAAGGAAATCGAAAAAATCCCCAGCGTCAAAGGTACATTCACACAGGCTGGACAGTATCAGGTTATCATCGGCAATGACGTAGCAAACTTTTATCAGGAATTTACTAAGTATGCCGGTATCGAGGGCGTAAGCAAAGATGCCGTCAAGAGCGCAGCAAAAACCAATCAGAATCCCCTCCAGCGCATCATGGGCGCGCTGGGTGAAATCTTCGCTCCCATCATTCCAGCACTCATCTGCGGTGGTCTTGTGCTGGGCTTTCGCAACATCATCGGTGAGGTAGACTTGCTCAACGGCCGCACTCAGTCGCTGGCTGACGTGTCGCAGTTCTGGGCGGGTATGTACAGCTTTCTGTGGCTGATTGGTGAGGCAATCTTTCACTTTCTTCCGGTTGGCATCACCTGGTCGATCACAAAGAAGATGGGCACTACCCAAATTCTTGGTATTGTGCTCGGCCTGACGCTGATTTCTCCACAACTCTTGAACGGTTTCTCAGTAGCGACTACTCCGGTAAACGAAATCCCGGTTTGGGATTTTGGCTTCGCGCAGGTTCAAATGATTGGCTATCAGGGACAAGTTGTTGCCGCAATCATGGCAGGTTTTGTGCTGGTCTACTTAGAGAAGTTCTTTAAAAAGATCTGTCCTGAAGTCGTCAGTATGGTCGTTGTACCATTCTGTGCACTGGTGCCTGCTGTGCTGATCGCACACACGGTCGTCGGCCCAATCGGCTGGAAGATCGGCGATTTTATTGCAAACATCGTCAACATGGGTCTGGCTTCTAACTTCAAACTGGTCTTTGCCGCACTCTTCGGCCTGTTCTATGCACCAATCGTCATGACCGGCCTGCACCACATGACCAATGCAATCGACTCTCAACTGGTCAACACCTACGGCGGCACCAATCTTTGGCCAATGATTGCGCTGTCTAATATTGCACAAGGCTCAGCAGTGCTTGCTATGTCCTTCCTTCAAAAGCGCAATGAGCGCGCACAACAGGTGAATATCCCGGCATGTATCTCCTGCTATCTTGGCGTTACCGAGCCGGCGCTGTTCGGCGTCAACCTAAAATATGGTTTCCCGCTCGTATGCGGCATGATCGGTTCAGCCTGCGGCGCAGTCATTTCAATCGGCACAGGCGTCACTGCCATCAGCATCGGCGTCGGCGGTCTGCCGGGCATCCTCTCCATCTTCCCCGAATACTGGCTTAACTTCCTGCTGGCGATGGCCGCTGCAATCATCGTGCCGTTTGTGCTGACCTATATCGTGGGCAGCCGCAAGCTGTCGCGCGAGGATCGCGTGATGGAATCCGCTCCGACTGTGGCTTCCACAGCGGAAACCGCCGCTGCACCGGCAGCAGTAAAAACACCGGACTCTCGTGCCTGTATTACACTTAAGGCAATCTGTGACGGTCACGCCCTGCCGCTGTCCGAAGTGTCGGATGACGTGTTCTCCCAAGGCATCATGGGTGAAGGCATGGCCTTTGAACCGACGAGCGATACCATCTATGCTCCGGCTGATGCTACTGTTTCGGCTGTCATGGAGGACAGCCGTCATGCCTGCGGTCTTACGCTGGCAGACGGCACTCAACTGCTCATCCATATCGGCGTGGATACGGTGGATATGAAAGGCGACGGTTTCACCCTGTTCGTTCACGAAGGCGACACGGTCAAGGCAGGAGACAAGCTCATTACATTCTCCCCGAACAAAATCGCAGCCGCCGGTCATCCCAAGACCACAGTATTCATCGTCACGGAACCGGCGGGCCACACCAATATGACATTCCACACAGGCATTGATGCCAAACATGGCGAGACGGTTGCAGCCGAACTTGCCTGAAACAGGAGGAAAACTGAAATGTTTGATTTTCGCAAAAGTGTCGTTTATCAGTGCTACTTTAAATCTTTTTTTGACTCGGACGGCGACGGCGTAGGCGATTTAGGCGGCGTGACTGCCAAACTTGACTATCTCAAGGCGCTGGGTGTGGATTACATCTGGCTCAACCCTTTCTTCCCCTCCCCGCAGCGCGACAACGGTTATGATGTTGCCGACTACTGTGCCGTCGACCCGCGCTTCGGCACAATGACAGACTTTGAAACGCTGTCTAGGGAAGCCGCCAAGCGCGGTATCCGCCTGATGCTCGATATGGTATTTAACCACACCTCGACCGAGCACGAATGGTTCCAAAAAGCCATGGCGGGCGATAAAGATTACGAAGATTTCTATATCTGGCGCGAAGGCGGATCGGACGGCACGCCTCCCAACAACTGGGAGAGCAAGTTCGGCGGCAGCGCATGGCAGTATGTACCCGAAAAAGGCAAATGGTATCTGCATCTGTTCGACCCGACGCAAGCTGACCTCAACTGGGAAAATCGGCGCGTGCGCAAAGAACTGCAAAACGTCATCCGCTTCTGGATGGACAAGGGTGTGAAGGGTTTTCGCTTTGATGTGGTCAACCTCATCAGCAAGGGCTCCTATGAATCCGACAACGAAGGTGACGGCCGCCGCTTCTATACGGACGGTCCGCGCGTACACGAGTTTCTGCACGAACTGAGCGCCGCAACTTTCGGCACAGATGCCGAGATTATTACGGTCGGCGAGATGTCCAGCACCAGCATGGAAAACTGCTTCCGTTATGCCGGGGCAGATACGGGCGAACTCAGTATGGTATTCTCATTTCACCATCTCAAGGTGGACTTTGTCGGCAATGAAAAATGGGTGCTGGTACCGTTCGATTTCGGCAAGCTCAAGAACATCCTATTCTCGTGGCAAACTGGTATGAGCGAACACAACGCCTGGAACGCAGTATTCTGGTGCAACCATGACCAGCCGCGCGTCGTCTCCCGCTTTGGAGACGAAAACGAATACTGGGCACAATCGGCCAAGATGCTGGGTACAGTCATCCATTGCCTGCGCGGTACACCGTACGTTTATCAGGGCGAAGAGATTGGCATGACCAATGCGGGCTTTACCTCGCTCGACCAGTACCGTGATGTGGAAAGCATCAACCATTATCACATTCTGCGCGCACGCGGTCTGCATGAAGACAGCGTTTATGACATTCTGCGCGTCCATTCACGCGACAATGCGCGCACGCCCATGCAGTGGGATACCAGCGCGCACGGCGGTTTTACTACAGCCGAACCGTGGCTGAGCGTTAACCCCAATCATACACGCATCAACGCTGCGGCACAGGTAGACGACCCGGAGTCGGTGTTCTCCTACTACCGCAAGCTGATTGCACTGCGTAAACAGTATGATGTGATCGCCTATGGTGACTTCGCGCCACTGAGCGAAGACCATCCGTCCGTGCTAGCCTATACCCGCCGTTTCCACGGCGAACAGCTCGTCGTTGTCAACAACTTTTACCGCACGGAAGTGGATTGGAATTGCCCGATCGCTCTTAACGGTTTCACCTGCCTGCTCTCCAACTATGCCAATTCCTCTGTACAGACCAAACTTCATTTGCGTCCTTATGAATCTCTAATTCTGTATCGTGCAGCAAAATAATCATTTCTATGCAAATCCAAAAGCAGCAGTGTCTCGCAGCCTGCTGCTTTTGCTTTTAAACCTCCGCCCCTTTCTAGCGTGCAGGAGCAGCAAGAATCTATAATAGCTTAAGTTTAATAATTACAAACGTATTTTTCCATTATTCAAAAAAATGCTTGTTTTTTTCATTCTCGCATGATATAATAACAAAGCACTGTGCAGAGCAGGTATTTGATATGCAGCGGTATCGAAGTGGTCATAACGGGGCTGACTCGAAATCAGTTTGCCGGCAACGGCACGTGGGTTCGAATCCCACCCGCTGCGCCAACGAAACACCTCTACTTGAACCAAACAAATGGCTGACATTTGCTTGATTTCAAGTAGAGGTTTTTTTGCTGAAACTCTTCTCCTGTCAGTGGTTTTAGACTTTTTCCATATCTCAGACCATAGAAGCAAATCCCGATTGGTAGCCAGGTCAGACATTTGACTCCAGCATTCTCAATGGCATCACGAGAAAATCAGTGGAACATTGGATTATCCAAACGGGTGTTGGAACATTAACACTCACAAGCGGGAACGAGATTAACGTAAGCGTATAAGAAGGATAAGCTGTGTTCTCTTTCGATACCTGTTTTATACCCAGTATATTTTTATCAATGAAAGCTAAAAAAACAGCAGCCATATTGGTTGCTGTTTTTTTATTCATTTTCAAGTTTAAAAATCTTCTCCACTGACTTATTCGGCAGTAGATTCTTCGCGTAACCGCGCTTTCAGTGCACTGTATCTGCGTCCTTTCTGATTATTTCCGACCATATATGCCACCACGTCCTGACTGCCGACGATCACCAGCAGTTGCTTTGCTCGTGTAATTGCCGTATATAGGATATTGCGCGTCAACAATCGACGCGGCAAAGAATCAGACAACGCCAATACCACCGCATCAAATTCGCTGCCCTGTGACTTGTGAACCGTTACCGCATAGGCCAGTTCCAACTCGCCTAACATATCATAGGTATAGGTGGCAATGCGATCATCAAAACGAATCACCATGCATTCCTGTCGCGGAAAAATCTGCAATATCTCCCCTACATCGCCATTAAAAATACCCGTACCCTGCTCGTCATTCTCTCGTTTTTCCCAAATAATATCATAATTGTTGCGCACCTGCATCACCCGGTCACCCTCGCGGAAGATCCAGTCCCCAAAGCGCTTTTCCAGCTTGTCCTCTGCCGGGGGATTCAGCGCTTCTTGAAGTCGCCGGTTGAGCGCAATAGTGCCGCTCCCCTGCCGTCTGGCTGGGGAAAGCACCTGAATCTGCGACGGCAACAGCCCATAGTGATTTGGCAGCCGTGCCGCACAAAGCTGCGCCACCGTTTCAATCACCGCAGCCGGATCGGAACGCTTTAAAAAGAAAAAGTCACCATCTGCGCCGGACGGCACCGGCATGTGTCCCTCGTTGACCGCATGGGCATTCATAACAATATCAGACTGCTGTGCCTGCCGGAAAATATCTGTCAGCTGAATGGTGGGCACACGGTGAGAACCGATGATATCTCGCAGAAAATTTCCCGGTCCAACAGGAGGCAGCTGGTCGGCGTCTCCTACCAAAACCAAGCGCGCACCGTGCGGGAGCGCCTCAATAAGCGCCTGCATCAGCGTGATATCCACCATGGATACCTCGTCCAGAATGACTGCATCACACTCCAAGGGATTAGTCAAATTCCGTGCAAATGCAGTGCGACCTCCCATACCAAATCCCGCTTCCAGCAGACGGTGAATGGTCTTAGCCTCCATCCCGGTTAAGTCCGATAACCGTTTTGCCGCACGTCCCGTTGGCGCCGCCAGCAACGTATTCAATCCCAACGCCTCGAACACCTGCAAAATGCCGCGCACGGTTGTTGTTTTACCGGTTCCGGGACCACCTGTCAGAATGACCAATCCGTTGCGCGCCGCCATCGTTATCGCCTGTTTCTGCTTTTCCGAATATGGCACCTCGCTGTCCAGCACCAACGCTTTGAGCAGCTCATCTACATCGAAATCGTACTGATAATTACGCTCCGCCATGCTGCCCAGCATTTCTGCCAGATACGCCTCCGCATCATGCAAATCGCGCAGATATACTGCGTCCCTCCCGGCAATATGCTCACAAACCAACCGTCCGCGCTCTCTTAACCGTTCAATCGCTGCTAGGGCACGATCCTCATCAAACTGCACATCCTCATCGGAGAGCAGCGAGCAGACTGCCGCCGTAAGCTTTTCCACGGGAATAAACGTATGTCCGTTGTCGAGATTAAATACCAGCGTGTATAAAACGCCCGCATCTGCGCGCTCATCCGACAGCAGCGAAAGTCCTAACTCCATCGCAAGCCCATCCGCCAACTTGAAATCCACATCATAATAGGGATCGCAAAGCAGATACGGATTTTCACACAGCGCATCAATTGCACTATCCCGCAAGCGCTTATACAAAAGCGGCGTCAGGGAAACCGGCAGGCGATGCTCCGCTAAAAAATCCATCAGCAGACGCATCTCATTCTGTTCAGTGAACTGCCGGCCAATCTCCCTCGCCTTTTTCTCTGTAATTCCGCGAATAGCGGTCAATCGTTCCGGCTCATAGGCCAGCACATCAAAGGTATCCTCCCCGAACTTTTCCGCAATACGAGAAGACAACCGCGGACCAATACCGCGAATCAGGCCGGAACTTAAGTACTCCGCAATCCCCCGCACTGAGGATGGCAAACGACGCTCAAACGCTTCAGTTGCAAACTGCTCACCGTACGAAGGATGTGTCACCCATGTTCCGGTCAGAATGACTTCTTCTCCCAAGCCAATATTCGGGAAGGTACCGGTTGCCGTAACCTCCGCACCGTCATCCGAGCTTAAACGCAAAACTGCATATCCATTTTCCTGATTATAAAAAACAATTTGCTCCACTGTGCCTCGTATCAGCACATATTCTCTCTCATCCAAGCTAAACCGTTCCTCTTTCTCTCATTCCAAATACATGATATCCTGTCGTGAGGCCAAATGCTTTGCGATATTATCCTCTCCGCCGCAGCCGATCTCGACAAATGTGATAGACAACCCGGGTAAATATTGCTTACGCACGCGCAGTGCAATCCGAATCATCTGCTCACTGGATGCATCATTGCCATCGCCGTACAACGTCAGCTCTGCCGAACCATGCATACGCAGCAATCGTGCAAAACATAACTCATAAACCACATGTAAAAACGTATACAATCCTATGGCAGCGAAAATTGCAAGTACCGCTTCCCAAAAAACAGACATGAGTCTCCCCTCCTGTTTTCATGCTATGCGGCAAGCAAACTGCTGGTTCCATTACTCGATTTATTGTAACACAAGACGAAATAAATGTAAAATCCCAACCCATAGCAAAGCTGCCGGAATCCTTCCGGCAGCTTTGCATCATGTTTCGTGCTTCATGCACCATTCCGTCAAATCTTGGCTGTTTGTCCCGCGCATGGGATGTGCAGAACCGCACCCTCGTTCATGTGGCGGTAAAGCAATTCCCTCAGGAGCACCGTCCGACGCTTGCCTCCCACCATCTTGTGGTAAAGCAGTAGGTTTACTGCAAGAGAACCACTCAAATTGCTTCTGCGCCGCCTCCATCTGATATTGCTTCATTTTATCCTGTTCCATAGCGCATCCCTCCTTATGGATATTTTGCCGCAAGGAATGTGCAATTAAACAAGAAAAAGCTCCCATGCAAGCATGGGAGCTTTTAAAATTATCAACAATTAGTCAGCGTTGATCTTGGTAACAACGCCGGAACCTACGGTGCGGCCACCCTCACGGATAGCGAAACGCAGGCCTTCCTCGATAGCGATCGGGGTGATCAGCTCAACGTCCATCTCAACGTTATCGCCCGGCATGCACATCTCAGTGCCTTCCGGCAGAGTGATAACGCCAGTAACGTCGGTGGTACGGAAGTAGAACTGGGGACGGTAGTTGTTGAAGAACGGAGTATGACGGCCGCCCTCTTCCTTCTTCAGAACGTAAACCTGACCGTGGAACTTGGTGTGCGGGTGAATGGAGCCGGGCTTAGCCAGAACCTGACCACGCTCGATCTCGTTCTTCTGGATACCACGGAGCAGAGCACCGATGTTGTCGCCAGCCTCAGCATAGTCCAGCAGCTTGCGGAACATTTCGATACCAGTAACAACAGTCTTGCGCGGAGCGTCCATCAGACCAACGATCTCAACTTCCTCGCCCATCTTCAGCTGGCCACGCTCAACACGGCCGGTAGCAACGGTACCACGACCGGTGATAGAGAATACGTCCTCAACCGGCATGATGAACGGCTTGTCAGCAGCACGGTCCGGAGTCGGGATATAGGTGTCAACAGCGTCCATCAGCTCGTGGATGCACTTGTACTCCGGAGCATTCGGATCGGTAGAATCGCAGGTCAGAACCTGAAGCGCAGAACCACGGATTACCGGGATGTCATCGCCCGGGAACTCGTAGGAGGACAGCAGGTCACGGATTTCCATCTCAACCAGATCGAGGAGCTCCTCGTCGTCTACCTGGTCAACCTTGTTCATGAATACAACGATATACGGAACGCCTACCTGACGAGCGAGCAGGATGTGCTCACGGGTCTGGGGCATCGGGCCGTCAGCGGAAGAAACAACCAGGATAGCGCCGTCCATCTGAGCAGCACCGGTGATCATGTTCTTAACGTAGTCAGCGTGGCCCGGGCAGTCAACGTGCGCATAGTGACGGTTCTTGGTGTGATACTCAACGTGCGCAGTGTTGATGGTAATGCCGCGCTCCTTCTCTTCCGGAGCCTTATCGATCGAGTCGTAAGCCTGATATTCAGCCTCGCCCTCGAGAGCCAGAACCTTGGTGATCGCCGCGGTCAGCGTGGTCTTACCATGGTCAACGTGGCCGATAGTACCGATGTTAACGTGCGGCAGGGAGCGGTCAAATTTTTCCTTTGCCATTGTGGATATCCTCCTCGTAAATTAAATTCAAAGTCATGGTGAATTTATTCTACTGCAATTCACAGAAAAATGCAATAGTTTTAGTCGTTTTTATTGCGGGCGTCGATGATCTTCTCCTGAATACTCTTCGGCACCTCAGTGTAGTGGCTGGGCTGCATGGTATACTGGCCACGGCCCTGCGTGCGAGAACGCAGCGCAGTCGCATAACCAAACATTTCGCTCAGCGGAACGGCAGCCGAAATCGCCTGCACGCCGCCGCGCGGCTCCATACCCTGAATCTGGCCACGGCGGGAGTTAAGGTCGCCGATAACGTCACCCATATAATCCTCCGGAACCAGAACGTCGACCTGCATGATCGGCTCCATCAGAACCGGATCAGCCTTCTTCATAGCTTCCTTGAACGCCATAGAACCGGCGATCTTAAATGCCATTTCAGAGGAGTCGACTTCGTGATAAGAACCGTCGTACAACGTAACCTTTACGTCAACAACCGGGTAACCTGCCAGAATACCAGCCTGCATTGCACCCTGAATACCCTGATTAACAGGCTCAATATATTCCTTCGGAATCGCACCGCCAACGATCTTGTTGATGAACTCATAGCCCTTACCGGACTCGTTCGGCTCAACAATAATCTTAACATGGCCGTACTGGCCCTTACCGCCGGACTGACGTGCATACTTCTGATCCACATCAGCAGAACGACGGATGGTTTCCTTGTAAGCAACCTGAGGCGAACCTACGTTGGCTTCTACCTTGAATTCACGCAGCAGACGGTCAACGATGATTTCCAGATGCAGCTCACCCATACCAGCGATAATAGTCTGGCCGGTTTCCTCATCGGTGTAGGTCTTGAAGGTCGGGTCTTCTTCCGCCAGCTTTGCCAGCGCAATGCCCATCTTCTCCTGACCAGCCTTAGTCTTGGGCTCGATCGCAACGCGGATAACCGGATCCGGGAACTCCATGGACTCGAGGATAATCGGATGCTTTTCATCACAGAGCGTATCGCCCGTGGTCGTGTTCTTGAAGCCGATGCCTGCAGCGATATCACCCGAATATACGCAATCAATATCCTGACGGTGGTTTGCATGCATCTGCAAGATACGACCCAGACGCTCGCGCTGATCCTTGGTCGCATTAAGAACCGAAGAACCGGCGGTAATCGTACCGGAGTAAACGCGGAAGAAGGTCAAGCGACCAACAAACGGGTCGGTTGCAATCTTAAACGCGAGAGCGGAGAACGGCGCGTCGTCAGAAGACGGACGGGAATCCTCCTCTTCGGTCTTCGGGTTGATGCCCTTAATGTCCGGAATATCGGTCGGAGCAGGCATATACTCAATAACTGCATCAAGCAGGGGCTGAACGCCCTTGTTGCGGTAAGCAGTACCACAGAGTACCGGAACGATCTCATTGGAAATCGTACCCTTACGAATCGCAGCCTTCACTTCCGGAATGGTCAGTTCTTCGCCTTCGAGGTACTTCATCATGAGGTCCTCGTCCAGTTCAGCAACTGCTTCCCACAGCGCGTCGTGATACTCCTTCGCCTGATCCATCATATCAGCCGGGATATCCTCATCACGGACATCCTTGCCGAGGTCGTCATAATAAACCTCTGCACGCATGGTGATCAGGTCGATGATGCCCTTAAAGCTATCCTCAACACCGATCGGCAGCTGAATCGGAACCGCATTACACTTGAGGCGGTCCTTCATCATGCCGACAACGTTAAAGAAGTCTGCGCCCATGATGTCCATCTTGTTGACAAACGCCATGCGCGGAACCTTGTACTTGTCCGCCTGATGCCATACGGTTTCGGACTGGGGCTCAACGCCACCCTTGGCACAAAATACGGTAACAGAACCGTCGAGAACGCGCAGAGAGCGCTCTACTTCTACGGTAAAGTCAACGTGGCCCGGGGTGTCGATGATGTTGATGCGGTGCTCCGGGAACTGATGCTGGGAGCCCGACCAGTGGCAGGTGGTAGCAGCGGAGGTGATGGTGATACCGCGCTCCTGCTCCTGCTCCATCCAGTCCATGGTAGCGGTACCGTCGTGGGTATCGCCGATTTTGTGATTTACACCGGTGTAATACAGAATACGCTCGGTGGTAGTAGTCTTACCGGCGTCGATGTGCGCCATGATGCCGATATTTCTGGTTCTTTCCAGGGAATATTCTCTAGGCATATTGCTCTCCTTTCAAACGCTCAGCGGATCGCAGATTAATAACGGTAGTGTGCAAACGCCTTGTTTGCTTCCGCCATCTTGTGCGTATCCTCGCGCTTCTTGACAGCACCGCCCAGATTGTTGCAGGCATCCATGATCTCGCCAGCCAGACGCTCACGCATGGTCTTTTCAGAACGGGCACGGGCATACTTGGTGATCCAGCGCAGGCCCAGGGTCTGACGACGCTCCGGACGCACTTCCATCGGCACCTGATAGGTAGCGCCGCCTACACGGCGCGCCTTAACTTCCAGCGACGGCATGATGTTCTCCATCGCTTCGGTGAAAACCTCCAGCGGTTCACGTCCGGTTTTTTCACGGACGATATCGAAAGCACCATAAACAACCTTCTGCGATACGCCCTTCTTGCCGTCGAGCATGATAGAGTTTACCAGCTTGGTGACGAGCTTGGAATTATAAAGCGGATCAGGCAGAACGTCTCTCTTGGGGACATTACCTCTTCTTGGCACTTTACTTCCCTCCTTCAAAATAATTTGATTTCATAGGTACTCCGGCGTGCCTTCATGACAGCCGTTGTAATGCCTGTCCGAGGTAAATACCCGTTTTATCAGATAAATCGGATATAAAACGCCTCAGACAAAGCATGAGTGCTTTGCTGAAAACTTTTAATTCTCGCAAAACCTTGTGGGTGGCAAAATTACTTGCCGGCCTTCGGGCGCTTCGCGCCGTACTTGGAACGAGCCTGACGGCGGTTCGCTACACCCTGGGTATCCAGCGTGCCGCGGATGATGTGGTAACGGACACCAGGAAGGTCCTTAACACGGCCACCGCGAACCATAACAACAGAGTGCTCCTGCAGGTTGTGACCTTCGCCCGGGATGTAAGCGGAAACTTCCATCTGGTTGGTCAGCTTTACACGAGCAACCTTACGAAGCGCAGAGTTCGGCTTCTTCGGCGTCATGGTTTTAACCGTCGTGCAGACGCCGCGCTTCTGCGGAGCGGACTGATCGGTGGCCTTCTTCTTCTGAGAATTGTAGCCTACCTGCAGAGCCGGTGCCGTAGATTTGTAAACGACTGCCTCGCGACCCTTACGGACGAGTTGGTTAAAAGTTGGCATTTTATTTCCTCCTTCTTTCAAAGATATTTATGAAAAGCGCTTTGTGCGCGATTCAACAAAACAGCTTAGCGCAAAACCGTCACGACTGCCGCACCGACATCGATACCGGCTGCATCGCCGAGCTCGGTCATGGTGGTGATTTCCGTGAGTTTGGTATCCGTTTCGCTGCAAAGCTCGTAAACCGGACCAACCACACGTTTTTCAGCATCGAGCGCCACAAATACCTCTTGAGCCTTGCCGTCTCGAATGGCTTTTTTCGATTGTTTCACGCCAATAACCTTGTGCGCCGTGCGAAGTTCTGAAAGCATACTAACCCTCCTATACGGCATACTTCATTAGTATAAGTCTTTTCCATCTGGAAGTCAAGCATTTTTACGGAGTTTTTCTTCATTTTAGTGTGAATTTTACCATTGTTAATCGAATACATGACTTCTCTGTGCACTTATCAATTTATGAAGCTGCCAAAACAGGGGAACGCCTTACAGCATTCCCCTGTCTCCTGCTTTTTATACCATTATTTTAGTGAGACGATTATCAATCCAGATCAACCGTCTGCTCGTAATGGCCGTCACAGTATTCGGTCACACCGGAACCCGCCGGAATCAGCTTACCGATGATGACGTTTTCCTTCAGACCCATCAGCGGATCAACCTTGCCCTTGATTGCGGCATCGGTCAGCACGCGAGTGGTCTCCTGGAAGGAAGCGGCCGACATCCACGAATCGGTTGCCAGAGACGCCTTGGTAATACCCATGAGCGTCGGTTCCGCAACTGCCAGACGCAGACCTTCTTCGCCCGCATCAATGCGATCCTGTACCTTCTGGTTATAGTCCTCAAACTCGAGCAGATCCATTACAGAACCCGGCAGCACTTCTGCGTCGCCAGCGTCCTCAACGCGCACCTTGCGCATCATCTGACGCACGATAACCTCAATGTGCTTATCGTTGATATCAACGCCCTGCTGACGGTAAACCTTCTGTACTTCCTTGATCTCGTAGTCATGCACTGCACGCGGATCAAGCACGCGCAGAATGTCATGCGGATTGAGCGAGCCTTCGTTGAGCTGGAAGCCCTGCGGCACTTCCTGACCGTCCGTTACGCGGATACCAGACGAGGATGCCAGCTGATAGGAGCGCATATCGCCAGTCTGCGGATTGACCACATTGACTGTCTTGACCGTTGTGCGCTTGGATTCCTCGATGTTGACAACACCGCTGATTTCCGCCAGCGTCGCCGCCTTCTTCGGCTTACGTGCCTCGAACAACTCTTCAACTCGCGGAAGACCCTGCGTAATATCCGAACCGGCAACGCCGCCGGTGTGGAACGTACGCATGGTCAGCTGCGTACCCGGCTCACCGATGGACTGCGCAGCAATGATACCAACTGCTTCGCCCTTGCCGACCGGAGTACCCATTGCCAGGTTGATACCATAGCAGTGGCTGCAGACGCCCTTGCGTGCGCGGCATTCCAGAACCGAACGAATCTGAACACGGGTGATACCTGCTGCGAGAACCGCATCCGCATCCGCCTCGTTCATCATGCGGGACTTGGGTACGATCACTTCGCCGGTCTCCGGATGGCAGATATCGTCCACCGGATAACGACCGAGCAGACGCTCGCGCAGCGGCTCGATGATCTGGTTGCCTTCCTTAATATCCTCAACCCAGATGCCCTTGGTTGCGCCGCAGTCCTCCTCGCGGATGATAACATCCTGCGAAACGTCAACCAGACGGCGGGTCAGGTAACCGGAGTCCGCGGTACGAAGCGCGGTATCGGCCAGACCCTTACGCGCACCACGCGCGGAAATAAAGTATTCCAAAACCGACAGGCCCTCACGGAAGTTGGACTTGATCGGGATTTCGATGGTTTTACCGGAGGTGGATGCCATCAGACCGCGCATACCGGCCAGCTGACGAATCTGGTTGATAGAACCACGCGCACCGGAATCCGCCATCATGTGAATCGGGTTAAACCGCTGCTCGCGCATGTTCTCCTGCAGCTTCGCAGTAACCTTTTTGGTAGTGGATTCCCACTCGGCAACCGTCAGGCGGTAACGTTCGTCGTCGGTAATAAAGCCGCGCTTATACTTCTTGTCAATCTTCGCAACCTGCTGCTCAGACTCATGAATCAAGGTGGCCTTATCCTCCGGCACCAGCATATCGGCAACCGCAACCGTCAACGCGCCCTTAGTCGAGTACTTGTAGCCCATCGCCTTGATTGCGTCAAGCACCTCTGCGGTCTTATTGAAGCCATGCACGTGAATGCACTTGTCGATAATCTTTCCAAGCTCTTTCTTACCGCAGGTCATCATAATCTCCAGATCCAGTATCTTTTCCGGATCGGAACGGTCTACAAAACCAAGATCCTGCGGAATGCGCTCGTTGAAGATCAAACGGCCCGGCGTTGCATCGACAATTTTGGAAACCTGCTTGCCGCCGATTTCACGCGTCATGCGCACCTTGATCGGCGCGTGAATTCCAACGATGCCTTCCGTATATGCCATCAATGCTTCGTCCGGATCGCGGAACACCTTGCCCGCGCCCGGCTCGGTCTCACGATCAATCGTCAAATAGTAGGAACCAAGCACCATATCCTGTGACGGAATGGTAACCGGCTTACCGTCCTGCGGTTTGAGCAGGTTGTTTGCCGACAGCATCAGCAGACGCGCCTCAGCCTGCGCCTCAGCGGACAGCGGCACGTGTACCGCCATCTGGTCACCGTCGAAGTCGGCGTTGAACGCCGTACATACGAGCGGATGCAGACGGATGGCACGGCCCTCAACGAGTACCGGCTCAAACGCCTGAATACCCAGGCGGTGCAGTGTCGGCGCACGGTTCAGCATAACCGGATGGCCCTTGATGATGCCCTCGAGCACATCCCAAACCTCAGGCTTGGCGCGCTCTACCATCTTCTTTGCAGATTTAATATTGGATGCCGCGCCGTCCTCAACCAACTTTTTCATGACGAACGGCTTGAACAGCTCGAGCGCCATTTCCTTCGGCAGACCGCACTGATAAATCTTGAGATCCGGACCGACGACGATAACCGAACGTCCGGAATAGTCAACACGTTTGCCGAGCAGGTTCTGACGGAAACGGCCCTGTTTGCCCTTAAGCATGTCGGACAGCGACTTCAGCGCACGGTTGTTCGGACCGGTGACCGGACGGCCGCGACGGCCGTTATCGATCAGGGCGTCAACCGCTTCCTGCAGCATACGCTTCTCGTTGCGCACGATGATATCCGGCGCACCCAACTCCAGAAGACGCTTCAGACGGTTATTGCGGTTAATGACACGGCGATACAGGTCGTTTAAGTCGCTCGTTGCAAAACGACCGCCGTCCAGCTGTACCATCGGACGAATTTCCGGCGGAATAACCGGAACCACGTCCATAATCATCCACTCGGGACGATTATGCGACAACCGGAACGACTCGACAACCTCCAAGCGCTTGATGATGCGCAGACGCTTCTGACCGGAGGACTCGCGCAGCTCAGCGGTCAGTTCCTTGGAGAGCTGCTCCAGATCCAGCTCTGCCAGCAGCTCCTTAATAGCCTCCGCACCCATACCGGCGCGGAAGTCATCCTCGTACTTTTCGCGCATATCGCGGTACTCCGCCTCAGTCAGAATCTGCTTCTTCATCAGCGGCGTATCGCCCGGATCAATCACAATATAGTTTGCAAAATACAGAACTTTTTCCAGCACGCGCGGGCTGATGTCCAGAATCAGGCCCATGCGCGACGGAATACCCTTGAAGTACCAGATGTGCGATACAGGCGCGGCCAGCTCGATGTGGCCCATGCGCTCGCGGCGCACCTTGGCA
Organism: Agathobaculum sp. Marseille-P7918; assembly: GCF_964248325.1. NCBI lineage: Bacteria > Bacillati > Bacillota > Clostridia > Eubacteriales > Butyricicoccaceae > Agathobaculum > Agathobaculum sp. Marseille-P7918. The sequence goes on from NZ_CAXTXI010000001.1 coordinate 93,695, forward strand.
CGGGTTACTTCTACACCGCACTTATCGCAGATCTTGCCCTTGAAACGGACCTTCTTATACTTGCCGCAGTGGCATTCCCAGTCCTTGGTTGGGCCAAAGATGCGTTCGCAGAACAGGCCGTCTTTTTCCGGCTTGAGCGTGCGGTAGTTGATGGTTTCGGGCTTTTTTACTTCACCGTACGACCACTGACGGATCAGGTCAGGAGAGGCCAGACCGATCTTAATGGCGTTAAACGTATGATATCCCATATATTTTAAGATGCTCCTTCCCTATTCACAGATGATTTTGTCGTCCTTGCTTCTTACTCACTCAGGCCATCATCAAAATCATCCACGGCATCATCGCCATCCTCGACGGCGCTATCCAGTGCAAAGAGATCGGTATCGCCTTCCTCAGCATCGTTGATACCAAAGCCGGCAGCAGTAAATTCTTCATCCGCGCCCGAAACAGCCTGCTCCATCGGACGGATGAAATCCGCCTCATCCTCATCATCCTCGGCCAGCTCGATAACTTCCATATTTTCATCGAGCACCTGAATATCCAGGCACAGCGACTGAAGCTCCTTAACCAGAACCTTGAACGACTCCGGCACACCCGGCTGCGGCACGTTGTGACCCTTAACAATTGCCTCGTAGGTCTTGACACGACCGGTAATATCGTCCGACTTAACCGTCAGGATTTCCTGCAAGGTATAAGCCGCGCCATACGCCTCGAGGGCCCAAACTTCCATCTCACCGAAGCGCTGGCCGCCGAACTGCGCTTTACCGCCGAGCGGCTGCTGGGTAACCAGCGAGTACGGGCCGGTGGAACGAGCATGAATCTTATCGTCAACCAGATGGTGCAACTTGAGGTAGTACATATAACCGACGGTTACGCGGTTGTCAAACCTCTCACCGGTACGGCCATCGTAAACAACACTCTTACCGTCTTCATCCACACCGGCAGCCACCAGCGTTTCCTTAATGTCATCCAGCGTTGCGCCATCGAATACCGGCGTCTCGACCTTCCAGCCGAGCTTCTTTGCTGCAAAGCCCAGATGCACTTCGAGCACCTGACCGATATTCATACGGGACGGAACGCCCAAGGGGTTCAGAACGATATCAAGCGGACGGCCATCCTCCAGGAACGGCATATCCTCCTGCGGCAGAATACGGGAAACGACACCCTTGTTACCGTGACGGCCCGCCATCTTATCGCCGACCGAAATCTTGCGCTTCTGCGCAATATACACACGGACTACCATGTTGACGCCCGGGCTCAGCTCGTCGCCGTTTTCACGGGTGAACACCTTCACGTCAACTACGATACCGCTCTCGCCGTGTGGCGCACGCAGAGAGGTATCACGCACCTCGCGCGCCTTCTCGCCGAAGATCGCACGCAGCAGGCGCTCTTCCGCAGTCAGCTCGGTTTCGCCCTTGGGCGTGACCTTACCAACCAGAATGTCGCCCGCCTGCACCTCAGCGCCTACGCGGATAATGCCGCGCTCGTCAAGGTTGCGCAGCGCATCCTCACCGACATTCGGGATGTCGCGGGTAATCTCTTCCGGCCCGAGCTTGGTGTCACGGGATTCGGATTCGTATTCCTCAATGTGAATCGAGGTATAAACGTCATCACGTACCAGACGCTCGTTGAGCAGAACGGCGTCCTCGTAGTTGTAGCCTTCCCAGGTCATAAAGCCGATCAGCGCGTTCTTGCCAAGCGCAATCTCACCCTTATCGGTCGAAGGACCATCCGCCAGCACATCACCCTTCTTAACGCGCTCGCCCAAATCAACAATCGGGCGCATGTTAATACAGGTGGACTGGTTGGAGCGCAGGAACTTGGTCAGATGATAGGTCTTTTCTTCACCGTTATCATACTGAACAATCACTTCGCGTGCGGTTACGCGGGTAACCACACCGTCGCCCTCTGCCAGCGGAATCGTGCCGGAGTCAACCGCAGCCTTATACTCCATACCGGTTGCAACAACCGGCGCCTCGGTCTTGAGCAGCGGAACCGCCTGACGCTGCATGTTCGCGCCCATCAGTGCGCGGTTTGCGTCATCGTGATCGAGGAACGGAATGAACGCCGTCGCAACCGAAACCATCATGCGGGGCGAAACATCCATCAGGTCAACGTCCTTGCGGTCGACCTCAACGAATTCGTCACGCATACGGCAGGTAACACGCTCATTGAGCAGATAGCCTTCTTCATCAATCGGCTCGGTCGCCTGACAGACGATATATTCGTCCTCGACATCCGCCGTCATATACTGTACCTGATCGGTTACACGGCCGTGCTCCTTATCAATGATGCGGTACGGCGCTTCAATGAATCCGAAATCATTGATGCGCGCATAGGTTGCCAGATAAGAAATCAGACCGATATTCGGACCTTCAGGCGTCTCAATCGGACACAGACGGCCATAGTGCGAATAGTGTACGTCACGCACTTCGAAGGATGCGCGGTCACGCGACAGACCGCCGGGACCCAGCGCAGACATACGGCGCTTGTGCGTCAACTCTGCCAGCGGGTTGTTCTGGTCCATAAACTGCGACAGCGGAGAGGAACCAAAGAATTCCTTGATCGCTGCAGTCACAGGGCGAATGTTGATCAAGCTCTGCGGCGTAACAATATCCAGATCCTGAATGGTCATACGCTCACGGATCACACGCTCCATACGGCTGAAGCCGATGCGGAACTGGTTCTGGAGCAGCTCACCTACGCAGCGCAGACGACGGTTGCCCAGATGGTCAATATCGTCGGTTGTGCCGATACCATGGCCAAGTCCCAGCAGATAGCAAATGGATGCCAGCATGTCGTCAACGATGATGGTCTTCGGGATGAGGTCGTGCATGCGGGTGGTGATGGTCTTTTTCATCTCTTCACCCGAAACACCCGAATCAATGATCTCCTTGAGAACGGAGAAGCGAACCTTTTCCTTCACGCCAAGTTCTTCAGCAGAAAAACCGGTATAGTCGCTGAAATCGTCGATATCGACCATGCCGTTACCGAACACCTTGACCGCTGTGCCCTCACCAGACTCAATCGTCACATGGTTGACACCACGACGCGACAGCAAGCGCGCCTTATCACGGCCGAGCACCTCATTTTCTTCCGCCAGAACTTCGCCGGTCATCGGGTCAACCGCAGTGCTGAGCAGCTTATGGCCGGTGATGCGGCGGGCAATATCCAGCTTCTTGTTGTACTTGTAACGGCCAACCGCAGAAATGTCATAGCGGCGCATATCGAAGAACATCGCGTCCATCAGGCTGGTTGCCGACTCAACAGAAGGCGGCTCACCCGGACGCATCTTCTTGTAAATCTCGATGAGTGCCTCATCCGAGGTATGCGCCGGATCCTTATCCAGCGTCGCAAGAATCAGCGGGTCCTCACCGAACAGTTCCTTGATTTCCGCATCGGTCTTGACACCGATAGCACGGATAAAGCTCGTAATCGGAATCTTACGGTTTTTATCAATACGGACATAGAACACGTCGTTTGCATCAGTCTCATACTCCAGCCATGCGCCGCGGTACGGGATTACCGTTGCAGACAGAATCATCTTGTCAGTCTTGTCGTACTCTTTGCCGTAGTACACACCGGGCGAACGGACCAACTGCGACACGATGGCGCGCTCTGCACCGTTGATGATGAAGGTCGCGGAATCGGTCATCTTCGGGAAATCACCCATAAAGATTTCCTGTTCCTTGATTTCGCCGGTTTCCTTGTTGCGCAGGCGCATACGCACCTTTAAGGGCGAAGCATATGTGGCGTCTCGCGCCTTGCACTCTTCGACGCTGTACTTCGGCTCCTCATCCATCGAATAGTCGAGGAAAGAAAGCTCCAGATTGCCAGTGTAGTCCGTGATGGACGCGGTGTCGGCGAAAACCTCACGCAGCCCCTCATCGAGGAACCACTGATACGACTTTTTCTGCACCTCAATCAGATTCGGCATCTCCAGAATCTCATTGATGCGCGCAAAGCTCTTTCGTGTGGTTTTGCCGTGCTGTACGTCTTTCACCTTCATGTGCTTTGATCACTCCGTTTCTTTCGGCTGTGTTGGTGTTGATACGCCCGGCGGCGTTGCGAAAATATTGTTTTTGGTCTTGCATTCTCTTGCAGACCGTGCTAACATGTAGTTAGGAATCGGGAATTCTTCCACGATTTTGTAAGCGTTTTATTATACCATGTTTTTCTACAATACGTCAAGGTTGTTTTTGTATAAAAAGCGGACGGTTTTCACCGTCCGCTTTTTTGATTTTTACAACACTTTGGACAAAAAGTCCTTTAATCTCGGATTTTGCGGATGCTCAAAGAAGGCTTTCGGCTCATTCTGCTCGACAATATTGCCGCCGTCCATAAACAGCACACGGGTACCCACTTCACGAGCAAAACCCATTTCGTGCGTCACCACGACCATCGTCATGCCGTCATCCGCCAATTCCTTCATAATCTCCAGCACTTCACCGACCATCTCCGGATCAAGCGCCGAAGTCGGCTCGTCAAAGAGCATCACATCCGGGTTCATCGCCAGCGCACGCGCAATTGCAATACGCTGTTGCTGACCGCCGGAAAGCTGAATTGGATAACTGTTCGCCTTGTCCGGCAAACCGACACGCGCAAGCAATTCCATGGCGCGCTTGTCTGCTTCCGCATCCGTCATCACCTTGAGTTTGACAGGAGCGAGCTTGATGTTTTCCTTCACAGTCAGGTGCGGAAACAGATTGAACTGCTGGAACACCATGCCCATTTTGCGGCGCACCAAGTTGATATCTGTCTGCTTCGAGGTGATATTCTGTCCCTCAAAAATAATCTCACCGCTTGTCGGCTCTTCCAACAGATTCAGGCAACGCAGAAAAGTGGATTTACCCGAGCCGGATGGCCCAATGATAACGACCTTTTCACCCTTCTCGATATGCTCATTCACATCGATCAGTACTTTGTGATCGCCAAAGGATTTGTGTAAGTTTTTAACGCTGATCACTTGCGCGCAGCCTCCTTTCCAGAATACCGAGCAGCTTGGTCAAAACCAATACCATGACCAGATAGATGACTGCAATCGACAGATACGGCATCCACGGCGCATAGGTACGGCTCTGCACAATCATTGCGCCCTTGGTCAAATCCATCAAACCGATAACCGTACAAATTGAAGTCTCCTTGAGCAGCGTAATGAGTTCGTTGCCCAACGCCGGCAGAATGTTCTTAATCGCCTGCGGGATGATAATATAGCGCATGGTAGCCGCATAATTCAGTCCCAGCGACCGACCCGCCTCCATCTGTCCCTTATTGATCGACATGATGCCGGAACGAACAATTTCCGCCACATAAGCGCCGGAATTGACACCAAAGGAGATAATCGCTGCCGCAATCATGTTCTGCGAGGAACCGAAAATGATAAAATACATGATCAGGAGCTGCACCGTGCTGGGCGTACCACGAATAACCGTCAGATACACCTTACAGACAAGATTCCCCAGTCCGAGCAGTATACCACCCAGACCACGCCAGTGTACACGCTGCGAATCATAGGCCGAGCGAATAATTGCAATACACACACCGATTACAACACCGAGAATCAGCGCCCCGACCGTAACCTCCAGCGTCGTGCCAAGACCCTTGGCAAAATAGATGTACCACCGGTCGCCCTCAATAAAGGTCTGGTAAAATTGTTGCTGAAACCATTGGATAAAATCTGACACCGGCACAATCCCCCTTTTTATTTATCAAAATGCGCAGAGGGGGCGGCCATTACAGGCCGTCCCCACAGCTTGTTTGCTCACTTAGTCCGCCGTGATATATTTATCAATGATCGACTGAACAGTACCGTCTGCAATCAGCTCGCCCAGTGCAGCGTCAACCGCATCCTTGAGCGCGGTGTTGTCCTTTGCAAACGCAATCGCGTAATCTTCCTCCGCATAAGCGGTATCCAGAATCTTCAGACCTTCGTTTGCTTCCACATACTTCTGTGCCGGAGCGTTATCGATAACAACGCAGTCAATCTTGCCCTGCGTCAGCGCCATGATTGCGTCCGTGCCCTTGCTGTAGCGGCTCATCGCCTCTTCGCCGAAGTCATCCGTGCAGTACAGATCGCCCGTGGTGCCCTGCTGTACGCCAATCTTCTTGCCAGCCAAGTCATCCGGAGAAGCAATATCCGAACCCTCGGGAACAATGATGGACTGTACGCCCGTTGCGTAGGTCTGCGAGAAGTTTACATTCTGCTCACGCTCAGGCGTAACGGTCATGCCGGCCATACCCATATCCGCCTTGCCGGACGAAACCGCAGTGATGATCGAATCAAACTCCATATCGGAAATGGCGAAGTCCAAGCCGAGCTTATCGGCAATTGCCTTGCCAACCTCAGCGTCGATGCCGACAATCTCTTCGCCCTCATAGTACTCGTACGGCTCAAAGAATGCATTGGTTGCCATGGTCAGCGTGCCATCCACAGCCAGCTTGTAATCCGTGCTGGTTTCCGCAGCATTGCTCTCGTCCTGACCATTATCCGAAGTCTGTGCATTGTTGCCGCCGCAGCCAGTCAGCAGCATCGAGCCTGCCAGCAGCATGCTCAGCATCGCAATAGAAAGCTTTTTCATTGTTTTCTCTCCTCCTAATTGCCGGTCTTGCGGACCGGACATTTCAAACAAGATTTATTATACATGGGCCTGTTTAAAAATTCAACCTCTAAATCAGCAAAAACACAACAAAAATCACACTGCTTTTCGTCATATCCACAACAAATTTGCGCTGTGACCTTTTTCAGCCTGCCTGCATAGCTTGACAGTACCTTATTTTATAGGAGGTCATCCCCATGCGTTACCATACATACCCTCTCCCATCTCCGCAGCTTACAGGCAGACATCCGCACGGCACGACCGCGACCGCGGAATCCCATTCCGGCGTTGTCTCCATCTACGCCAAGCCATCCTCCCATGCAGCAATCGTCGGCAATGTGCCATGCGGCGCGCAACTTGTGGTGCTCGGCCGTCAGGCTGACTGGCATGCTGTACGCTACGGTCCGTGTCAGGGCTTTGTTTCCGGCGATACTATTGTGCTGAATTACTAATTTGTGCTGTCTTTCGGGCGAAAACATCTGTCTTTCCGTCCGGATTTCTCCTTGCGTTCAGCCTGCATAAACAGTATAATAGATGTGTTCGATGCGATAAACGCAAGGAGGTACGAAATTTAGTGTATCAGATTTTGAAAAAGCAGACGCTGAACGCGAATACCAAGCTGATGGTGATTGACGCGCCGCACGTGGCGCGCAAGGCCGAGCCCGGCCAGTTCATCATCCTGCGCGTCAGCGAGGACGGCGAGCGCATTCCGCTCACCATTGCGGACTATAACCGTGAGACGGGTGCGGTCACGATCATTTTCCAGGAGGTCGGCGCAACCACAATGGCGCTCGGCGCGCTGAACGAGGGCGACTGCCTGCATGACTTTGTCGGCCCGCTGGGCAAGGCAAGTGAGCTGGAAGGCCTTAAGAAGGTTGCGGTAGTCGGCGGCGGTCTCGGCTGCGCGATTGCCTACCCGCAGGCAAAGAAACTGCACGAGATGGGCTGCGAGGTCGATTTGATTGCAGGTTTCCGGAATAAGGACATTGTTATCCTTGAGGACGAAATGAAGGCCGCTTCTACCAACCTTTATATTATGACCGATGACGGTTCGAACGGCCACAAGGGTTTTGTTACCGATAAGCTCAAGGAGCTGATTGACGCAGGCAACCAGTACGACGCAGTCATTGCCATCGGCCCGATGATCATGATGAAGTTTGTTTCCGAGGTTACCCGCCCCTACGGCATCAAGACCATTGTCTCCATGAACACCATCATGGTTGACGGCACCGGCATGTGCGGCGGCTGCCGCCTGACGGTCGGCGGTGAAACCAAGTTCGCCTGCGTTGACGGCCCGGACTTTGACGGCCATCTTGTTGATTTTGACAGTGCAATGCGCCGCGGCGCGATGTACAAGGCACAGGAAAAGCAGGCAGTGGAACGCCGCGAGGAGCACTGCAACCTGTACAAGATGGAGGTCAAGTAACAATGCCGAATATGAATCCGAACAAAATGCCCATGCCCGAGCAGGCGCCGGACGTGCGCAATAAGAATTTTGATGAAGTAACGCTCGGCTACACGCCGGAAATGGCAATCGAGGAAGCACAGCGCTGCCTCAACTGCAAGCATAAGCCCTGCATCACCGGCTGCCCGGTACAGGTAAAAATCCCTGAGTTCATCGCACTGGTTGCCGAGGGCAAGTTCCTCGAAGCTGCCGCCAAGATCAAGGAGACCTCTGCCCTGCCCGCTGTCTGCGGTCGTGTATGTCCGCAGGAAACCCAGTGCGAGCAGAAGTGCGTGCGCGGCATCAAGGGTGAGCCGGTTGCCATCGGCCGTCTGGAGCGCTTTGTCGCTGACTATGCGCGTGAGCACGGCGAAGAGAAGCCGGTAAAGCCCGCTCCCAACGGTCACAAGTGCGCAATTGTCGGCGCCGGCCCTGCAGGCCTGACCTGCGCAGGTGATCTGGCGCGTATGGGTTACGAAGTGACTGTATTCGAAGCGCTTCACACTGCGGGCGGCGTGCTGATGTACGGCATTCCGGAATTCCGTCTGCCCAAAGAAATCGTGCAGAAGGAAATTGACACGCTCAAAGACCTTGGCGTTGAATTTGTGCTCAACTTTGTTGTTGGCCGCTCGGAAACCATTGACGAACTGTTTGCCGACGGCTATGAAGCGATCTTTGTCGGTTCGGGTGCTGGTCTGCCGTCCTTCCTGGGCGTGCCGGGCGAAAATGCCAACGGCGTTTACTCGGCCAATGAATATCTGACCCGCATCAACCTGATGAAAGCATATCAGGAAGGCTCAGACACACCGATTTTCCACGCACACAAGGTTGCGGTCGTTGGCGGCGGCAACGTTGCCATGGACGCGGCGCGTTGCGCCAAGCGTATGGGTGCAGAAGATGTTTACATCGTTTACCGTCGTTCCGAGAAGGAATTGCCCGCCCGTCTGGAGGAAATTCATCACGCCAAGGAAGAGGGCATCATCTTCAAGTTCCTGACCGCTCCGCTGGAAGTTATGTCGGACGAAAACTACAACGTGACCGGCATGAAGTGCCAGCAGATGGAACTGGGTGAGCCGGATGAGTCCGGCCGCCGCCGTCCGGTGCCGGTCGAAGGCTCGGAGTTCACGCTCGATTTGGACTGTGTCATCGCAGCGATTGGCACCAGCCCCAACCCGCTGATCCGTCACACCACGCCGGGTCTGGACACCAACCGCAAGGGCTGCATCATTGCAGACGACGAGCACGGCATCACATCCAAGGACGGCGTGTTCGCCGGCGGCGACGCCGTTACCGGCGCAGCTACCGTTATCCTCGCCATGGGCGCGGGCAAGCGTGCAGCAGCGGCGATGGATGAGTACATCAAGAATAAACAGTAATCCGCAATGGAGAAACACCCTGCCGACCGGCAGGGTGTTTTTGTATACAAACAGAAAGCCGTCGGGCAGAAAGGTGTATCCCCTACTGCCCGACGGCTGCCCCGTCTGAAAATAGTCTCAGCCGACTTCATCCAATTCTGCAGTCAGCACTGCCTGAAGTTCCGCTTCGTCTTTCGCCTGCTTGACGCGCAATGTCTGCGATGCAATCCGTCCGTTCTGCACGGTCTGCACCAGTACCGCATCTCCCACTTGATCTAACGCCGCGCCGGCATGTGACAGCGCCCAGAAATACCCCTCATACTGCGCAGGCAGAACGGTAAACGAGAAGGTCCAATCACTGCCCGATCGCTTCAATGTATCTACACAAGCCAACGGAACTGGAGCATATCCATATAGCAGCGCGGCGCGCACATGACCAGCCTGTTCCGCTGCATTCATAGAATAGGTCTGCGAATACGCATCCACGTTTGGCGATCCCAAAGTAATGTTTCCCTCAGCAATCGCCGTGCCGTCCACACGGTTCACTGTAGTGTAGTCCTCTGTTCGCACGGTCAGGCTGTTGGCCCCGTTCTCCGACAGTCCCGCCTCTAATCCGCCGCGCACAGAAAATTGCTCCAACGTTGCCATATCTGCCGTTGCCGTGCGATACTGCGCATAAGTGCTGAACAATGTCTGATATGACTTTGCCATCTGTGCATCCACTGCACCATTCTCAACCAGCTGTTCCAGCAGCGTTTGCTCACTGCCCTTTGGAATCAATGAAAGCGCGGTATAGCTTGCAGCCGCCACATCGTCACGCAGAAAATCTTCTGTATCAATAACAGCCGCTTCATATAATCCGATTTGCTGCGCAAAATCATCCACATCGGCATAGGCAAAATCCCCGTCCGCCTCGGTATAGCCGAGCGCACGCAAGACAAATGCGGCATACATCTGTGCAGTGCAAGGCGCTTCTGGCACAAATGCCGCTGCCGATACGCCCGTGGTTGCACCAATGTCATATAAGTACTGCACATAGGGCTTTTCCCAGTTCTGCAAATCGGTAAACGGCGCAGAATATTCGAGTGTCAATGCATTCTGCTCCGCTCCCAGCAAACGCACCAGCATGGCCGCCGCCTCACCGCGCGTCGGCGCACGATCCAGTTCATACCCCTGCGCTGTTCCCTCAAATAAACCAAGGTCTTTCAAATGATCGGCACACGCTGTATAATCCGCGGCGACAGCCGAAACCGTCAGCGAACCGGCCAGTAACGCTCCGGCCAATATAGTACGAAACCACTGTTTCATTATCATACGCTCCTTAAATCAGTTCGATATGATATATCTTATCATACATTCGTGTTTTTTCCAACAGGAAACGGACATACTACCCAAAAAGAAAGGGTGTGTCCGTATTGATCAATATGCAAAAATGCGGCGTAATCGGTGTCGGCTTTGTCGGCGCCACCTGCGCCTATACTCTGGCGGTTTCCGGGTTATTCTCAGAAGTCGTTCTGGTAGACATGAATCAAAAAAAAGCAGAAGGTGAAGCCGCAGACATTAACCACGGCGTTTCCTTCGCTAAACCGTGTTTTGTGCGTGCCGGGAAATATGCCGACCTTGCGGAATGCGGTTTAATCATTATCGCGGCCGGCGCCAACCAAAAGCCCGGCGAAACGCGGATAGAACTGCTCAACCGCAACCGCGTGATTTTATCTTCCATCATGGAGCAGTTGACCGCCGTCAATAAAAACGCGGTTTTGCTCATCGTTTCCAACCCCGTTGATGTGCTCACCTGCATGGCGCAGCAGCTTTCCGGCCTCCCAGCTGGACATGTCATCGGCTCCGGCACTGTACTGGATACCGCGCGCCTCAAATACCTTGTCGGCCAGAAACTCGGCGTAGACAGCCGCAACGTGCATGCCTTTATCATCGGTGAGCATGGCGACAGCGAGCTTGCCGTCTGGTCCAGCGCAAATATTTCCGGCGTTGATTTGGATGACTACTGTCGCATCACCGGCGTCACGGATCCCACCGCGATGCTGCATCAGATTTATGAAAATGTGCGTGACGCTGCTTACTCCATTATCGAAAGCAAAGGTGCAACTTACTACGGTATTGGCATGGCAGTGCGCCGTATTGCAGAAGCCATCGTTCGCGATGAGCATTCCGTCCTTCCTGTCTCCTCTATGATTCAAGGCCACTACGGCGTTGACGGCATCTGTCTTGGTCTGCCCTCCATCGTAGGCAAAAACGGCGTGGAAGCAGTGCTGGATATCCCGTTGTCCGCCGACGAACTCGGCAGATTGCAAAGCTCCGCGCAAAAAATGAAAGCACTGATAAAGCAGCTGCACTAAAAAAAACCGGAACGGATTTCCGTTCCGGTTTTTCTTTCAAAGTGCCTACAACTTAGGCTGCAAATCCATCCACGCCGCCAATCAGTGCAGTCGTGCCACCGATCATATCGACGTAAGTATCCAGATCGCTCGGCAGGGTAATTTTAACACTGTCCCCCAATCCGTTCACTGCACAGTCCATCGTCATGTTCAGAGTCATAGTCTGGCCTTCCGCAGTCATTGACATCTTCATAGCCAAGTTCATATTCTTCATATCGCCATTAGAAATGGTAACCTTGGAGGACACATTTTCAAACTTAATCTGCACATCCAAGCTGCTCATATCCATGCCCATGTTTGCCAGAACAGAATTGACCAGCGCGTTCATTCCGGAAGAAGAGTAGGTAACCGTCATGTCGCTGCCGGATTGGTCAATCGCCTCGATGAGGCAAAGCGGCTCGGAAGATTGCATGCCGGTCAAATCACCCATTTGCGACATCACATCTTCTACCGACATATCCATTTTGAACTTCTGGTCGCCCATGTTCACGTAGTACACGCCATCTGTGTAATAATACGCGATATCCTGAGTGATGGTAGTCGGCGCGCCTTGCTCGACCATCGATTCATCCACATTGATCTTTACCGTGCCGGTCATCGCAATCTTGGACTGGTCCATATTTTCCTGATTAGCATCCACCTTCATGTTAAGCGGCATTGTCAAATCCATGATCTTGGTATCGCCCATCGTCACATCCGCCGCGATGTTTGCGGTCATATCCATTTTCGTTGCATCATTCATCTTGGAGGATGCATCCGTATAGGAAGCATAGCGGTCAAAGAACGTCAGCAGGCCGCTTGCTTTATTCGCGTCAACCGCTCCGTCATCCACCAGCTTCTTCAGCAGTACGGAGTTCTCATCGCCCTTCACCGGTGTATCCAGTGCTGTCAGGCTCATGGCCGCAACGTGATCGCGCAGGAAATTATCCTGATCGCAGTTTGCGTAATCTACCAGACCGAGCGATTCGCCAAACGATACTGCCTGCGCATAAGTAAAGTCACCGCCCGCCGTATCGCTGTACCCCAAAGCACGCAGCAAGAATGTCGTATACATCTGCGCAGAGCATCCCTCTTCCGGCTCAAACGTGGTCGCTGTCGCGCCCGTCGTCAGACCGTTATCATACAGATACTGTACATACGGCTTTTCCCAACCGGCCAGATCGGTAAACGGCGCAGTATAATCCAGTTTTTTCGCTTCCTCTTCCTTGCCCAGCAGTCGAACCAGCATGGTTGCCGCTTCCGCACGAGTCGGCGCGCGATCCAACTCATAGCCCTGTGCCGTTCCCTGGAACAGGCCCAGATCCTTAAGCTGATCCGCGCAGTGGTCATAATTAGCCGCACCTGCGGTTGCCATCAGGCTGGCAGCCGCAACAGCCGCAACCAAAGCAATCCTGAACTTACTTTTCATAGAGTTACCTCCTTTTATTGACAGTGGCGTACACTGTGGTTTGTTTTATTCTACCATTTTAAGTTGACAAAGTAAATAGGATTTCGGAAGAATACGATGCACAATACTGCAATATTACCCCAAAAGAAGAGAGGTGCTTCATTCCAGCACCTCTCTTCATCCAGTACGCATTTTATTCGTTCCGCCGTGATTACTCCACGCGGAGCTTTTCGACCAGTGCCTCATCCGGCGTTACATAAGCAGTCTGGTACACATGATAAATTACCATACCCGGTTTTGCACCTGCCGGCTTCTTCACCTGCCGCACCGGTGTGTAATCCACCGGCACCCGCGATGACTGCCGCGCCTTGGAGTGATATGCGGCAATCATTGCAGCCTCTGTCATCGCCTGATCGGTGGGTTCCCGCCCATCCGTAACCAGAATCACATGTGAGCCGTGAATTTTTTGCGTATGGAACCAAATATCACTCTTAAACGCGGTTTTAAGCGTGAGCAAATCGTTTTGCAGGTTGTTCTTTCCGGCAAACACTTCAAAACCGTCGCTCGTACGATAGTGGAAAGGCTTAGCCTGAACAGGTTTTGCGCGCAGCTTCTTGTTACGCGTCTGCTTATTGGAGAGAATGCCTGTCTGTGTCAGTTCCTCACGCAGCTGAGACAGGTCACGCTCACTTTCCGCCTCTCCCAACGCAACCAAAACACTTTCCAGGTAGTCCAAATCGGCCTTGCCCTGCTCAATCTGCTGTGTCAGCACGGTCTCCGCTGTTTTCGCCTTATTATATAGTTTGAAATACCGCTGCGCATTTTGCTGCGGCGTCAGACGCACATCTAGCGTGATTTGAACTTCCGGGCAGTCTTCAGCGTAGTAATCCACCACAGTCGCCTTGTTCATGCCTTTTTCCAGTTGGTACAGGTTTGCGGTAATCAGATCGCCCACGCGCTTATACTGCTCGCGGTTCTGCGTCGCATCCAGTTCCTTCTGCTGCGCTGCTAGTTTACGCGCCAGACGGTCGCGCGCATTGGTAACCGTCTTATGCAAGTCGGCTGATCGACGCGACATACGCTCTATTTTTCCCTTTTTCTCATAGAACGCCGCAAGCAGTGCAGAAAAACTGTCCATCTGCGAAACAGTCATCAACCCTTCATACTGCGTCACCGGCAGAAAAGTAAAATCAAATACCGCACCATTTTCCGCTTTGGTGAGCAAAAACGGTTTCCAGCGTTTTTCCTGCACATAGGTGATAAAATCATCATACACCTGCCCTAGGCGTTCCTTCTGCGCATCCGACGTTGTACCGATCCGTACCGCGGCATCTCCGGTCGCACGATAACTTAGTTCTCGGCACAGCAGCGGTGAAAAGCCCAAAAGCTGACCGAGCAGGAAGCGGTCAAGTGTCTGTTCCCCATCCGCCTGCGCGACCGCAGCAGCCAGCCCCGCACCGGACAGAGTGAACGGATCATGCTTATCCTGCGCGGGCGGCATACGATAAAATAAGCCGGGCAGCACCTGTCGTTTGCCAGACAAATCGCCGTCGATACGGCGCATGGCATCAATAATGCGATTGTCCTCACCGCACAAAATAACATTCGAGTGTTTGCCCATCAGCTCGCAGATCAGATGCTTTTTGCAGGGTACACCCATTTCATCGGTTGTGTCCAGCTCAATTGTCAGCATGCGCTCGACCGACGGCTGCACAATCGCCGCAATCTTTGCACCCTGAACATGCTTGCGCAGCAACATACAGAACATCGGCGGCGCCGCCGGATTCTCACGCGCCGCGTCTATGAAATGCACGCGCGCCGCACCCGCCGCAATCGAAACCAACAGGCGTTTTGCGCCTCCCTGCCCTCTCGTTTGCAGCACAACCTCATCACGGTCAGGCTGATAGACTTTTTCCACGCGACAGCCCGCCAGCGTCTCATTTAATTCATGCGTCACTGCCCCAAGGCAAATGGCATCTAATGGCATATTGAACCTTCCTTAAACAAATTGGATACAGTCGGCATGTCGTTCGGAAACCATGGTCCGCACCTGTGGGAACGCGCCGACAATCTGCTCCGCAAATACTGCGGCAATCGGGTTTTCTGTCGGGAAATGCCCCGCGTCAACCAGTGTCAACCCCAAAGACTGCGCACGCTGCATCAAATCATAGCTGCAATCTCCGATAACAAACGCATCCGCACCCTTTGCCAGCGCATCATCCATCATCTTACCGCAAGCACCGCCGCCAACTGCGACGCGGTGAATGGTATGACCGCCGTCACAAAAGCGAACACCACCCGCACGCAGGCATTCCTTTACATATACGGCAAACTCCTGCGGCTGCATCTCACGCGGCAAGTCCCCCACGCGACCAAGCATCCGGTTGTCCCCCGCTTCCATGTTGACCACATTCGTCAGAAACAATGCAGCGGCCAGTGCATCATTTACGCCGCCCCACGCACTGTCCGCATTGGTATGCATACAAATGAGCGCAATATCATGCTTGATTGCCGCACGCAGCACACGCCCGGTCGCATCGTCCGTCGTCACGCGGCTGACCGAGGTGAAAATCGCCGGATGATGCGCGACAATCAGCTGTGCACCACGCGCCACCGCTTCCTCCACCACCTGTTCGGTGATATCCAACGCACACAGCGCGGCCGTCACCGTCTGATTGCGGTCGCCGCACAGCAGCCCTACATTATCCCAATGCTCTGCCAGCTCCGGCGGCGCGAACCCTTCCAGAAACGTTAAAATATCCTGTACCGTACTCATTGCAATCCCTCCAATGCTCGTTTAATTTCTAAAACCAACCGACGCTGCATATCCAGACGAGCTGTATCCAATGTGCTTGCTTGTTCCATGCCTTCTAACGCCCGTTTTTCGCGCGTCAGCAATGCCTGCAAATACGTCTTCGCTCCATCCGCTTGCAGCAAGGCGGGAGAAAATGCGCACCGCCAAAGCGGAAACTCCTTTTTCTCTGCGCCACCACGTACAGACAGCACCACATACTGTCGCCGATCCTCCCGGCACAGTGTTTCGCGCTCAATGGCATAGCCATGCGCCCATAGCCATTGGCGCAGCTCGTAGACCATGGTCATCGGCTGCAACAGCAGCAAATGATGACCCTGCGCGCACCAAGGCGCAGCCGCCAATATTTCCGCGATAGTCTGTCCACCCATGCCGGCGATGCTGACCGTATCACACTCCTCCGGCTGCACAGCATCCAAACCTGAGGCCAACCGCAGGGAAAGAGAAACGCCATGATCCGCCGCATTACGCGCCGCATGTGCCAGCGGGCCTTCTCCGATATCCGATCCAATTGCGGCCGCAATTCTTCCTTCCAGCAGCAAGGACACCGGCAGTTTGCCGTGGTCAGTGCCGATATCCGCCAGTCTTGCACCCTGCGGGACAAGCGATGTCAGACAGGCAAGCCGCGGCGTTAAAACCATACTTTCCATATTTCACCCAAAAAAACAGAGCCGGCGTTTGCCGGCCCCGGTTTTGCTCTTATTCGCCCAGAAAAGCGTTCAGCTTTGCAACCAGCTCGTCTGCATTGGTGCCGTGTACCATGCAAGCCTCCTCAATGCTTTCGCCCTGCGATGCCGGGCAGCCGAGGCAATGCATGCCAATTTCCATGAAAAACTTTGCCGTATCCAGATTGCGGTTGAGCACCTCACCAATCGTGGTCTTTTTCGTAATCGCAGCCATAATAGACCTCCATATATCTTTGTTTGTTACCAGTATACCGCAAAGATGCACATATTTCAATCACAAATACAAAAAATTCACCGTTTCCTGCGGTTTTCAGCAGATGCAAAAAGGGTGTCCGGCAACAACCGGACACCCTTCTGTTAACTATTCTCAGCCCTGCTCGCGCATCTTCGCGAAGCACTCGCTGCAATATACCGGACGGTCAGACTTGGGTTCAAACGGAACACGAGCCTCGCCGCCGCAAGCAGCACAGGTAGCGGTGAAATACTCACGCGGGCCGCGGGCCGCGTTCTTGCGTGCATCGCGGCAAGCCTTGCAGCGCTGCGGCTCATTCTGGAAACCGCGCTCTGCGTAGAACTCCTGCTCGCCTGCGGTGAACACAAATTCCTTACCGCATTCCTTGCATACTAAAGTCTTGTCTTCGTACATGGTTTTTACCTCTCTTTGATACCGTTCCCTCGGGAAACTGAAATTATATGCGCACAGGCTTTCCCGCCTGCAAACGCCTATTGGGGTTTGATAGCTGCCGATTTTCGCTTAATGCGCTGGATGGCATTATCCACAGACTTGATCGGTTTTTGCAGCGCTTCCGACATCTCCTCATAGGATAAGCCGTCCAGAAACAATGTCAAAACCCTCGCCTCGAATTCAGACAACAGCGAGTAAAGCTGACGAATCAACTCTTCTCTCTCCTCGTTGCCGATCACCAGCGATTCTGGATCACCAATCGGTGCCGTAACCCGGGTGTGCGATTCCGCAAGGTCCTCAAACAGAGGTCGATCGATTGACACGGAACGATTCAGCGGATCATGCTTGAGTGAAGAAGCGGCGCGCACAGCGGAAAAAATCTTCCGCATCACACACAGCTTTGCAAAGGCGCCAAAAGGTGCCCCCTTTGACTCGTCATACTCACGCATTGCCTTCATCAGTCCAAGCATACCCTCCTGTATCAAATCCTCTGCATCCGCCCCCACCAGAAAATAAGGGCGCGCACAGGTTTTCACCAAGCGGGTATATCGTTTGACCAAATTCTCCGCCGCCGAACCGTCTCCCTGCTGTGCCATACGACATAGCACTTCGTCGGACAACGGCGTGGATGAAAGCATTTTATAACCATTTCTCATGTCAAGACTCATTATATGCGATACTTCTGGAAATGTCAAGAAAATTTTGTGAATTCTACTGTTTTGCCTTAAAATAACCTATTCATTTTTGTGATGATTGCCTAATACCCCTGTATTTATTCAACTGTGACCGATTTTGCCAGATTTCGCGGCTTATCGACATCGCAATTTCGCTCCACCGCTACATAGTATGCCAAAAGCTGCATCGGAATAATCGAAAGCGAGGCAGAAAATTCATACAAGCACTTCGGCAGGCGAATAATATGCTGGCAAACCGATTCATCCCCGGTAAAGTCATCGGTTGTCACAAGCACCACCACGGCACCGCGGGACACAACCTCACGAATATTAGAAACGGTTTTTTCAAACAGGGCGGGCTGCGTCGCCAACGCGACAACCAGTGTCCCCTCTTCAATCAACGATATCGTGCCGTGCTTCAACTCGCCCGCCGCATACGCTTCCGAGTGAATATACGAAATCTCCTTGAGCTTAAGCGATGCTTCAAGCGCTGCCGCATAGTCCAATCCACGTCCCAAGAAGAATACGCTCGGACGGTTGGCGTACAGCGTAGCGATGCGCTGCATATCCTCCTGACACTCAAGCGCCTTCTCGATGCAGGCAGGCAGACGCTGCAATTCCGCACACAACGCACGCTCATCGCCAATGGAAATCAGGCCGCGCGTACGGGCAATCTTTACGGAAATGAGA
This sequence comes from Agathobaculum sp. Marseille-P7918, assembly GCF_964248325.1. Lineage (NCBI taxonomy): Bacteria > Bacillati > Bacillota > Clostridia > Eubacteriales > Butyricicoccaceae > Agathobaculum > Agathobaculum sp. Marseille-P7918. The sequence continues at coordinate 112,420 of NZ_CAXTXI010000001.1, forward strand.
TACAGTGCAGACAACTGTGCGGAATACGCCTTGGTCGTTGCCACCGAAATTTCCGGTCCTGCCCATGTGTACAGCACGCCATCCGCTTCACGCGCAATGGTAGAGGATACGACATTGACAATTGCAATGGTAAACGCCCCCGCCTGCTTGGCCATACGCATGGCAGCAAGCGTATCCGCAGTCTCACCCGACTGGCTGATGACAATGCACAAATCCTTTTTTCCGATAATTGGATTCTCATAACGGAACTCGGAAGCGACCTCTGCAGTGCAGCGGATGCGGCACATCGCCTCAATCACGCGCTTACCTACCATGCCTGCGTGCAGCGCCGAACCACAGCCAACGATATGAATATTTTCAATATCCCGCAGACGCTCATCAGTCAAGCCGTTATCCTCAAACACAACTGCATTGTTCTGAATGCGCGGATTTACCGTATCCGCTACCGCCTTCGGCTGCTCCATAATCTCCTTGAGCATGAAATGCTGATAGCCGCCTTTTTCCGCAGCGGACATATCCCAGCTCACGGTCTGCACGGTTTTTTCCACCACGTCACCAAACTCATTCATCACAACAACGCTGTCCGGCCGAACAATGGCAACCTCGTTATCATCCAGAATAATATAATTTTTGGTGCGTCCGATAATTGCAGTAATATCGGATGCAATCATATTCTCGCCTTCACCTACGCCGATAATGAGCGGATTGTCGCGCCGTGCAGCAACGATTTCCTCCGGGTTATCCATCGACACCACACCCAAAGCATACGAGCCACGGATGCGCTGCACCGCATTGAGCACGGTTTTCGCAAGGTCTTCCTGCTTGCCCGTATGCAGATAGTCTACCAGATGCGCGACCGTCTCTGTATCGGTCTCCGACTGGAAGGTATAGCCGTGCGCTTCCAACCGCTCACGCAGTTCCTTATAATTTTCAATAATACCGTTATGGACAACCGCCACCTTGCCCCTGCCGTCTCGTCCGCCCAAATGCGGATGCGAGTTACGGTCGGACGGCTCGCCGTGCGTTGCCCAACGGGTATGTCCAATGCCGCAAGTGCAGTACAGGTCACCCTCTTCGCGGATTTTTTCCTCCAGATTTGCAATACGTCCGCGTGTTTTAACCACGCGCAGACCATCCTTTGTAAACGCTGCGATACCCGCAGAATCATATCCGCGGTATTCCAAACTGTAAAGTCCTTTAATCAAAATCGGCAGCGCATTTTCACGTCCCGTAAAACCGACAATTCCACACATAAAAGTAAATCCTCCAAAAAAGAAGCTGAATTTTTAAAAAAAGGTATAAAAATAGTGCGTTATGCATAACCGCTCTGTCCGCACAGTCGCCCGCGCGTTTTAACAGTCTGCTTACGACCAACCCACTCATGGCCGAAGGGCACCCGCCGAAACCTTCGATGAACCCTTTCCTCGTCAACTGCGATACCGGCTGCACCGCAGTTCTGGCGCTTTGTCTGCTATTCACTTGTCAGCATACGCTCTCACCTTCCTTCAACAAACAAGGTGGATGTGAAAACCACATCCACCCCTGTTGGCTCTTTCTTATTATACGACAGACTCGATGACTTTAGCAACCCTTTTTGCCAAAGTATCCACCTGCTCGCTGTTTTTACCTTCCACCATCACACGGACCAGCGCCTCCGTACCGGACGGACGCACAAGAATACGACCGTTTTCAGCCAGTTCCGCCGACGCTTCGTCAATCGCTGCCTTGACCTCCGGCATCTCCTGTAACGTTGCTTTCTTATCGTTGGGCACCTTGACATTGATCATCAGCTGCGGCCACGGCACGACTTCCGCCGCGATTTCCGAGCACTTCTTGCCGCTCGCCTTAAGAATCGACATAAACTGCAGCGCAGTCAGTTCGCCGTCACCCGTCGAAGCATACTCCAGGAAAATTACATGGCCAGACTGCTCGCCCCCCAGAATATACCCCTTCTGCAGCATCATTTCCAGCACGTATCGATCGCCTACATTGGAGCACTCGATACGCATGCCATTCTTTTCCGCATAGGCATGCAGGCCCATGTTGGACAGCACTGTCGCTACGAACGCGCCGCCGCGCAGCTTGCCCTCTTTCTTCATGTGCGCCGCGCATACCGCCATAATACGGTCGCCATCCAGTTCTTCGCCGGTCTCGTCGACAATCAGGCAGCGATCAGCATCGCCATCAAAGGCAACACCCAAGTCAAAATCACCGTTACGCACACGCTTTTTCAACTGTTCCAAATGCGTCGAACCGCAGTTATCGTTGATGTTGATACCGTCCGGCTCATAGAAGCGGATTTCCGCCTTGCACTCAACCAGACGCATCAGGCGCTCAACCGTGGTAGAAGATGCACCGTTTGCACAGTCCACCGCCACACGCAATCCAGACAGATCGCCCTTGATGGTTTCCGCCAGATGGTCGGTGTATTCCACCACCGGATCAATCTTGCTTTTAATCACGCGGCCCAGCTTTTCATGGGTCATCTTCGGAATAGACTCAAAATCGTCTATAAGATCTTCGATCTTCGCCTCGGTTGCATCCGGCAGCTTATAGCCGTTGCCCGCAAAAATCTTGATACCGTTATACTCGAAAGAGTTGTGGCTTGCCGAAATGACAATACCGGCATCCGCTTTATGCTTGATGGTCAGAAATGCCACCGCCGGCGTTGGAATGACGCCAAGCAGCTCCACATCCGCACCGACCGAACAAATACCGGCCACCAGCGCATTCTCCAGCATATCCGAAGAAATACGAGTATCCTTACCGATCAGCAGCTTAGCCTTACCAGTGTGCGTTGCCTCCTGCGTCAGCGCATAGGCAGCCGCAGCGCCGATCTTAAAGGCCAGCAATGCATCCAATTCCAGATTTGCCACGCCACGAACGCCGTCTGTTCCGAAATATCTACCCAATACAAAACACCTAACTTTCTTATTTTTAACGACAGTTTTACAGCATCTGCTGTCCATCCGCCGGTTCCATATGCATATGACGATAAGCCTGCACCGTGACGCATCGTCCGCGTGGGGTGCGGCTGAGAAAACCGATCTGCATCAGATACGGCTCATAAACATCTTCCAGGGTAATCGCTTCTTCGCCGATCGTTGCAGCCAGCGTATCCAGCCCAACCGGGCCTCCCCCGTAATTGAGCATGATGCTTTTGAGCATCCGCCGATCCACATTATCCAGCCCAAGCTCGTCAATCTCAAGCGCGCGCAGCGCCATATCCGCACTTGCCTTATCTATTGTGCCCGTGCCACGCACCTGCGCAAAATCGCGCACACGGCGCAGCAGACGGTTGGCGATACGCGGTGTACCGCGGCTGCGGCGCGCAATCTCAAAGGCGCCCTCATGCCCGCACGGCACATTTAGGATGCCTGCCGAACGCTCTACAATCTGACAAAGCTCCTCCGACGAATACAGCTCCAAACGAAGCATAACACCGAAACGGTCACGTAAAGGACTGGTCATCTGTCCCGCTCGTGTGGTCGCACCGATAAGCGTAAACCGCGGCAGGTCGATGCGAATCGAGCGGGCCGACGGCCCCTTGCCAATGATAATATCAAGCGCGTAATCCTCCATCGCGGGATAGAGAATTTCTTCCACCGCTCGGTCGAGGCGATGAATCTCATCGATAAACAAAATATCATTTTCCGAGAGATTTGTCAATAAAGCCGCCAAATCTCCCGCTTTTTCGATTGCCGGACCACTGGTAACGCGAATATTGACGCCCATCTCGCTGGCAATAATGCCTGCCAGCGTCGTCTTGCCGAGACCCGGCGGACCATATAGCAGTGTATGGTCGAGCGATTCCCCACGCATCTTCGCCGCTTCAATATATACGCTTAAGTTTTCCTTCGCCTTGGTCTGGCCGACATAGTCCGCCATGGTTTTCGGGCGCAGCGAATTTTCGGTCTCATCCTCGGATAGCTGCCGCGTGGAAATAATTCGCTCGTCGTCCACCATCCCGCCGGAAAATTCTATACTCAAAGGAACACTCCCTTACTGTTTGACCAGCTTTTTCAGGCACTGACGGATGATTTCCTCCGCCGGCATCTGCGCGGTATCCAGCCCTTCCATCGCGCGAAGTGCCTCCGCCTGGCTGTATCCAAGCACCATCAGCGCCGCTACCGCCTCCTGCGTATGATTAACCCCGCCGGAAGTGGCTGCCGCAGCCGCCGGAGAAGCCGCCGATGCGGTTTCCAGCTGCTCTTTACTCATTTTATCCCGCAGCTCAAGCACAATACGCTGCGCAATCTTCTTACCGATACCAGGAGCCTGCATCAGCATCTTTTCGTCTCCGGTGATGATGGATAGCGCAAGCCTGTCCGGCGGCGCGACCGACAAAATGGACAGTGCTGCTTTCGGGCCGACACCGGATACACCGATCATCATTTTAAAGCACGATTGCTCCTCTTCATCGATAAAGCCATATAATTCAAAAATATCCTCACGTACATTCAAATAGGTGAGCAGACGCGCATGCGCGCCGATCTTCAGCTTGCCAATCGTGTTCTGCGACGCATGGCAGGCATAGCCCACACCCCCGCAGTCAATCACAGCAAGTCCCTGTTCGAGCACAGTAACCGTGCCATCTACATAATAAAACATTTACAGCAAACCCTCATATCGCATTGCCTGTCTGGAATGACCGTGACAAATGGCCAGCGCAAGCGCATCGGCCGCGTCGTCCGGCCGCGGCAGCTTGGTCAGATGCAGGATGCTTTTGGTCATCTCCATCATCTGCTTTTTTTCCGCATTACCATAACCGACCACTGCCATTTTCACCTGATTCGGCGTATAAGAAACCGGATGAAGGCCTTTTTGCGCCAGTGCAAGCAGGATCACTCCGCGCGCCTGCGCAACCTGAATACCGGTCGTGATGTTTTTGGAAAAGAACAGTTCCTCTATGGCGACTTCATCCGGATGAAAGGTGTCTACCAGCGTCCCGATATCATCGTATATCTCACACAGACGCAGATGCATCGGCATGCCGGGTTTAGTTGTCGCCGCGCCATACTGCACGGGCGTAAATTTCATATTGTTAAACCGAACCACGCCGTAACCGATGGTGCCGTACCCCGGATCAATGCCAAGAATCGTCATAAACCCAAACCTCTGCTTTGTAACTAGAGTATTTTACCATGAAACTGTGCAATATGCAACCCGATTTACCAAGCGCAGCATTCTCTCTGCAGAGCATGGTTTATCTTTCATCCAAGCCACCCCACGCCAGCAGATCCTCAATCGAATCTCGAGCACTTTCGATTGTCTGGAACATCTCTGATGAAATCATGTTTCCCGCTTCACCGGACAATGCACGCAGCGCGCGGTCAAAGCAGTCCGGTGTGTCCTGATATTTGCGCAGATACAAATCACAGCGCATGGCCGCGTGCACCAGCTGCGCACCAATCGGTACGGCAACCGGCTCCTGCGTCATAGGATAGCCTGACCCGTCATAATTCTTATGATGCCAGCGAATAACATCCGCACAGGTTTTCACAAACGGATGCGGCTTTTCACTTTCCAGCAAGGCACAGCCCATTTCCGTATGCCGCATATATGCCGTACGCCCTGGCTCCGGTTGCTCTGCCCCCAGAGCAATGACATCATCCGGAACTCCAATAAGGCCAATATCGCAGATCCGTGCAGCTTGCTTGACATATGCTGCCTGCAATTCCGTCAGACTGCCACTTGGATGCTGCAAACGCCATGCAGCCGCCAATCGCTCTGTCAAGCTCGGAACCGCTGGGCTGGGTGTCGCCCGAATACCGGTGCGGTATGCACATAGTGCAGAAATTTTTTTGCACCAACCATCAACCAACTGCGCTGCTTGTTCGGCAGATAACCGCTCCGGCAAACCATCCAGCAAGGAGATGTCCGCTTGGGCCGGAAGCTGCTCTTTTTCAGACACCTCTGTCGCAACCGTATCACGCTGATCCAAAATCGTCCCATTCTCCGGCCAGGACGAACGCACGATACTGCATACCCGCTCCTGCACAGAATGTGGGTCGACCGGTTTCACCAGAAAATCCACCGCACCATGTTCCACGCCGTTCATCACATTGTCTCGACTTGCATCTGATGTAATCAGAATAATGGGCAGCTGTGTTGTCAACGCATTGGTTTGCAGACGATGCAGCAGCGTAAATCCCGCACCCCGACGCCCCAGACAAATATCCACCAGAGCCGCGCAAATCCGCTCGGCATTCTTTTGAATAAAGGAAAGCGCCTGATTGGCCTCCTGACAGCATTCCACGCGAAAAATGCCCTTGAATATTTCGTTTAAAATGGCCAAATCCAGCTCTGAGTCATCTACAATCAACAATGTATCTCGTATCATATGCTTTCCTCCCAACGGTCATCCCATCAATCCGCCAAGACGGCATCCATCTGCCGCAACAGTTCGGACAGTTTTTCGCTTTCCACCTCGGCCTCCCGAAGCAGCCCTTCCAGCTTGCGCATGTGCTTGAAGCCGGAGGTACGGTACTCTACCAAAATCGCCTGTACGCACTCTGCCAGATTCTCTGCGGACAGGTTTGCCGCAGTCCCTTTCAGCGTATGTACCAGCATATAAAAGGTCTCGTCATCCTCCTGCTGCAGCGCCGTGCGGATTTCTCCAAAACGAAGCGCGTCCGGCAGACGACGAACAAACTTCAAAAACAAAGCCGTATTGCCCATAAAGCGACCTATAGCCTTTTGGGTATCAATGCCGGCCTCATCCAATTTTTTCAGAAAAACAGTTTGATCCATGATATTGCTTCTCCCTCGCAGTGAATTTATCCATGAAGCAGGAATCGGTTTTATTATACCGCAGAAAGGCAAAACGGGCAAGCCGCACAGGAAAATGCGGTAAAATTCTTCAGCCAGCCATTCTGATTTTCCTATTGAAGAATTGACAAATGCATGTCGGTGTCCCATACTGGCAATGGAGCATAAACCGGAAGGAGAAAATAGATGAGGCACCACAAAACAAAGCATCGTACCACGCTGCACAATTTATGGCTAAATGTCGTTTTTTTACTGTTTTTCGCCATTTTAACCATCTTCAGTCTGTATATGATGCGCGAAAAGCTGCTGCAAAACGCCCAGCAGTTCGGCACTTCCTTAACCCAAAACTACGCCGCCGAAGAGCAAAATCACATTGACACCTATAGCGCCATGATGAAGCTCGGAACACAGTATCTCGACCAGATGACCGAAAACAACGCCAGCGAACAGCAAATCCAAACATGGATTGAAAACTTTTTCCGCAAAATGCCGCAGGTGCTTGCAGACAACTCTGTGGACTTATATGCGGTTGTCGAAGGACACATCGTTGCCGCCAACCCATGGGAGGGCGATGCGTCTTATGATTTTCGTCAGACAGACTGGTACCGTATGGCAATGGAGGCAAACGGCGAAGTAGTCTTTACCCCCGCCTATCTGGATGTCATCACAGGAAAACAGGTCATCACCATTGCACAGAAAGCGCACAATTCCGATAATATGCTGCTGTTTGATGTATTCCCGGAAAATTTCCACACAACCGATGATATGCAGTCCCTGCCGGAGGGCAGTTCCTACTATTTGTGCGACCAGACAGGTACGCTTTTGTATGCGCACGAAACCGCTGCACATGAGGATACGCAGCTGCAGCCGTATGTGGACAGTCTGGTTCAGCGCATTAAAGAAGGCTCGCTCGATCCATATGACGCCAGCATCATAGGGCCGGACGGTAATCCATGCGGCGTCTATTACTATCAGATGAGCAACGGCTGGATCACCGTTTTGACCATCCCGTTCCGCACGGTACTGCGTGAGTTAACCGGGATTTACCGTCTTTTCCTGCTGCTCTCTTCCCTGTTTTTGATTGCCGCCTCGTTGCTTTCTATCCGTGATTATCGCTTGAACCGCAAGATACGTCGCACGGATGATACCGTCCGCGCACTCGGTAATCTGTATTATGCAATCTACCGCGTCAATTATAAAACAGGAATGTACGAGGCCATAAAATGCGCAAGCGATACCCGCCGGCAAATCAGCACAACGGGCCGCTATGCTGATTTATTGCAAACGATACAGAATGTCGTTGCACGCAGCACCTACGAAGAATTTGTCGACAGCTTTTCTCTGGAGAATATCCAACAGTTGGTACATGACCAAGTGACGGAATTTGGCGGAGATTATCTGCGCCGCTTTGAAAATGGGGAGCGCTGGGTCAATGTCAGCATTCTGTTTGACAAAGCATTTGCACAAGACGAAGTCGTACTTGCATTTCGTGAAGTCAACCGTGAAAAGACACAGCAGCTCGAACAGCTGGAGCTGCTGCAAAACGCACTGGAATCCTCCCACCGGAGCGAGGCAGATAAAAACGCATTTTTCAGCAACATGTCGCACGATATGCGCACACCGCTCAACGCCATTATCGGCCTATCCGAACTGGCGCAGCGAGATCTCAATGACCAAGACAAGCTGAAAACGCTGCTGGACAAAATTCTGTTTTCCGGTCAGCAATTACTACACCTTGTCAACGATGTTCTGGAAATCTCCCGCATGGAGCAAGGCCATATCTCCCTTGACTATCATCCAATCGACCTGCGGCAGTGTGTTGAAGACTGCGTGGAAATCTTCCGTCACCAAGCCAAAAAGGAGGAAAAGAACCTCTCGCTTGCATGTGATTTGCGCCACAGCATGGTATTAGGCGACGCTTCGCGCATCAGCCAAATTTTAAATAATCTGCTGTCCAACGCCTTCAAGTACAGTGAACCCGGGGCATCCATCACCGTCCGGCTGAACGAAAACAATTCCGACAAGCACAGCAGCTATGAGCTTTCGGTACAGGATACCGGCATCGGAATGTCCGAAGAGTTCCTCCAGCATGTTTTCGAGCCTTATGCGCGGGAAACCCGTTTCAGCGCGCGCTCTGTAGTCGGCACCGGATTGGGCATGGCGATTGTCCACAGCTTAGTTAAGCGTATGGACGGCGAAATCCGTGTTTCCAGCGAATTAGGGCATGGCAGCACCTTCACAGTCACACTGCCGTTGCAGACTGTCACGGAGTCGGAGACCTCCGCCAGCATGAAGCCGGCTGAATCACCCACGCAAAACGAATCATCCGCATTCGATCTGCGCGGAAAAAAGCTGCTGATTGCCGAAGACAACGAGATCAACATGGAAATCGCAACCGAAATCCTGTCAATGCACGAAGTACAGGTTGTGCAGGCGTGGGACGGTCAACAGGCCGTGGAGATTTTTTCCGCATCGCAGCTGCACGAATTTGACGCCATTTTGATGGATATGCAAATGCCGAATATGGACGGCTGTCAGGCAGCGCACACAATCCGCACGTTGGACCGTGCAGATGCAGCGACCATTCCCATCATCGCTGTCACCGCCAATGCCTTTCCGGAAGATATTGCGAAAACGCAGGCTGCCGGTATGAATGCCCATATTGTCAAGCCCATTGACTTTACGGTTTTGTGTCAACTACTGCAAGCCCTGACCTGAAACCTTGCGTTCTGCAATCAAAAAGGGACGGTAAAACCCGTCCCTTTTTCATGTCAGTTTTTCTGATTGCGAATGCGTTCCGCTGCAAGCAAAATCCCTACTTTTCCTGAAGAGTAGGTCAAGCCACCCTGCATGTAACACACATACGGTTCGCGCATGGGCGCATCCGCAGACAGTTCGATTGACGCACCCTGCACAAACGCACCTGCCGCCATAATAACCGGATCGTCATATCCCGGCATTGCCCACGGTTCCGGCGTAACAAACGAATCGACCGGTGCGCCGGCTTGAATGCCTTCACAAAAGCGGCACAGCGGCTCGGGACTTCCAAACGCAATCGTCTGAATAATATCATACCGCGGCTCCTCCGCCTTGGGACTGACATCATAACCCAGCAGCTCCATTACCTTGGCGCAGAAAATTGCAGTCTTGAGCGCCTGTGCCGTCGTATGCGGTGCCATGAACAGACCCTGATACAGCAGGCGGTTCTGGCCCATGGTACAGCCGCATTCACCGCCGATGCCCGGTGCGGTCAGTTTATAAGAAGCATTTTCCACCAGATCCGCACGTCCTGCAATATAGCCGCCTGTCGGCGCCAAACCACCGCCCGGATTTTTGATGAGCGAACCCGCGATTAGGTCTGCCCCGACCTGCGTCGGCTCAATATCCTCCACGAACTCGCCATAACAGTTATCCACCATAATTGCAGCATCCGGATTGACCTGACGCACGGTTTTACAGATTTCTCCGATTTCTGCACAGGACAGCGTTTTTCGCACAGCATAACCACGGCTGCGCTGGATAAATACCAGTTTCACACTCTGGTCCTGTGCCGCCTGCGTGATGGCTGGCAAGTCAGGCATACCGTTTACCAAGTCCACCTGCTTATAGCCAATCCCATAATTTTTCATGCTGCCGCAGTAATCTCCCGTGATGGTATTCTGCAGCGTATCATACGCCGGACCGGTCACAGAAAGCACTGTATCCCCCGCCTTCACCGCGGAGAACATTGCACAGGACAGCGCATGTGTGCCGTTGACAAAACCAATGCGCACCAACGCCGCTTCCGTGCCGAAAATATCTGCGTAGATACGGTCAAGCGTATCCCGACCATGGTCGTCATAGCCATAACCGGTTGTGCCCGCGAACAGGTTGTCGGACACACGGTTTTTCGCAAACGCTGCAAGCACTTTTTCCGTATTTCGGTCGCACACCTCTTCAATCCGCGCAAAATACGGCATGATTTCGCGCTCGGCCTGTTGACCGAGCGCGCGAATTTCTTCCGATATTTGTAACTTATTCATCATCCTGTGTATTTTCTCCCAATAGCTTTTGACCGTTCGGCAACACAAACAGCGTTTCCTCCGGCTGTTCGGTTTTCAGATTACTCACCACGACCTGGCGCACCAGAGTTTCACTCTGATAAAAAGCAGCCTTTTTCAGCAAGCCGGAGGCTGCGGAAACATAGTATACGCAGCGGTATCCTTCCTGCTCAAACTGGACCATAATGCACGGCTCATTATCGATATCCTGCCGGCCTGCGCTGGATAGAACCACGCCTTCATCCAGCACATCTTCATAAGTGGGCAGCATCGCCGCAGAGTCATCCGAAAACTCGCCCCATGTCCCCTTGTAAAAGGTGGTGCTGCCGTTCTCCCACGTATATGCAGTATCTCCTGCACGCAGCAACGTGCTTTGCACCGCTCCCGCTTCGGTCAACCAATCGGTACGAACCAGATTATCCCGCATGTACTGATGACAGCGAAGCGTAGACGAGCCGCCGGTATAATACAGCGTATTCTCGATAACACAGCTGTACGCCTCCGGCCGTGTCAAGGAAGCGATGACCTTTTGCGCGTTATCCGGTCCAATGGTAACGTCTGCCACGCTTTGCGCCGTCAGCAACTGACTGCCGGAACTGACGGTCGGCGTATTCTCCGCGCCGCTTTGCAGCACAATACCGGTGTCCTTTCGATGCAGCACACCGGATGAGAGCACATAGCTTAAGAACAGCAGTCCTACCAACACCGCCGCACCGATTGCCGCAACCATTGGCGTCGACAGGTTTTTATACGGCTTCATGGTGCAAACGGAGCCGGCCCATCCGACCGCAAGCCGAAATAATGTTCAATTGCCTGCAAAATACGTGCAGAAGTCTTACCGTCGCCATACGGATTGACTGCATGCGCCATCGCTGCATATGCATCCGGATCGTCAAACAACTCGCGCGCCAAACGGACAATATTCGCCTGCTCTACACCTGCCAACTTAACCGTTCCCGCCTCAATAGCCTCCGGACGTTCGGTTTCACGGCGCAGCACAAGCACCGGTTTACCCAAGCTGGGCGCCTCTTCCTGCAAGCCGCCCGAATCGGTCATAATCAGATAGCAGCGCGCCATCAGATTGTGCATCTCATCCACCGCCAGCGGATGAATCAGATGCACGCGCTCGTTTCCGCCTAAAAACTTTTCCGCCGTCTCACGCACATACGGGCTGAGGTGCACCGGATATACAAAGTGTACATCCGGATACGCTGCCGACAGTTCCGCAATCGCACGGCAAATGTTTTCCATCGGCTCGCCATAGTTCTCACGACGATGCGCGGTAACGAGAACCACACGGTTATTTTTAAAATCCAGCGTTTTAAGCTGTTCATCACGGAACACAAAATCAGGCTGAACGGTGATATGAATCGCATCAACCACCGTATTACCGACCACGCTCACGCCCTCCGTAATGGCTTCACGTGCAAGATTGTCTCGGTTGCGCGGCGTCGGCGCAAAGTGCAGCGTTGCAATCTGGCCGGTCAGCTTGCGATTCATCTCTTCCGGAAACGGAGAATATTTGTCATATGTGCGCAAGCCAGCCTCCACATGGCCCACCGGGATTTTGTGATAAAACGCAGCAAGCGCACCGGCAAACGTCGTGGACGTATCGCCATGTACGAGCACGATATCCGGCTTGGCCTGCTCCAGCACCTCATCCAAGCCATGCAGACTCTTTTCCGTAATCAGCGCCAGCGTCTGACGCGGCTGCATGATATTCAGGTCATAATCCGGCTTGATATGAAAAATGTCCAGCACCTGATCGAGCATCTCACGATGCTGCGCCGTTACACATACGATAGACTCGGTATTCTCATTCTGCTCCAGCGCATGCACCAGCGGTGCCATTTTAATGGCCTCCGGCCGTGTGCCGAATACCGTCATCACCTTAATCTTGCTCATATTCCTTATCCTCCGGTACCGTATTTTCTACCTCTGTCGACTGCGCAGTCTGGTTTAAGTCTTGTTCTTCGTGCGGTATCTCCTCATGCTCGGTCGGGTGCTTTGCCCAATGCTCCGCCCCATAAATGATGCAGGCACCAACCAGAATTGCCGCCAGCACCGCCAGCAGCAGAACAATCGCCTTCACCTCGCCCGACGAGGTTAACACCACCGCTGTCAAACCAAGGGTTGCGCTGATGGCGTACAAAATCGCAACCGCTTGTTTCTGGTTAAACCCCATATCGATCAGTTTATGATGCACGTGTCCGCGATCCGGGCTCATCGGACTGCGCCCTGCCGCCACACGACGGATAATCGCGTTAGCTGTATCGAAAATCGGCAGACCAAGAATCAAAAACGGCACCGCGAATGAAATGACCGCATAAAATTTGAACAACCCCATAATGGATACCGTGGCCAGCATGTATCCTAAAAATGTCGATCCGGTATCCCCCATAAAAATCTTGGCGGGGTTGAGATTATACGGCATAAAACCGATACACGCGCCTGCCAATGCTGCCATTGTCACCGCAATAGTCATATTGCCGGTCAAAAGCGCAACTGCCAGCATGGTAATCGCTGCGATCGAGGATACACCAACCGCAAGGCCGTCCAGTCCGTCGATCAGATTCACCGCGTTGGTAATACCGACAATCCAGATGATGGTGATCGGAATCGCCAGAATTCCCAAATGAAAATACGGCGTATCCGAAAAAGGATTTAAATTGGTAAACAGCTTGATCTGCAAATCACCAACACAAACCGGGATAGCAGCGGCCACAATCTGCACCACAAACTTCAGTTTCGCACCCAGTGCCAGCACATCGTCAAAAATGCCCAGCGCGACAATTATAGATGCGCCCAGCAGCACACAGAGCATGGTCTGGTCCAATTCTCCAAAAATCAGGATGGAAGCCAGAAACCCGCCGAATATTGCCAGACCGCCCAAACGAGGAATCGGCTCCTTGTGCATACGGCGGTTGTCCTTCGGCACATCAATCGCCCCCACCTTATGGGCGAACTGCTTGACAGGTGGCGTGAAAAAATACGACAATACACCTGCAACAACAAATGCAGCCAAAATCACACCACTTACAATATATTCAGGCATTATTTTTTCCCCTTAAAGACGGTATTCAACGTCCTACAAAGCCAACCTTCCGGTAAACCTTGCTCAGCGTCTTGCGCGCCAAATAAGACGCTTTCTGCGCGCCCTCAGTATAGACCTGCTCCAAATAATCCTTGTTGCGCAGCAGATCCTCTGTCTTTTCACGGATGGGACGCAGCAGCTCTACCACCGCTTCGCCAACTGCTGGCTTGAATTCGCCATAACCCTTGCCTGCAAATTCCGCTTCCACTTCTGCAATGGACTTGCCGGTCGCTACGGCATAAATCTGAATCAGATTGGACACGCCCGGCTTTCCGACCGGATCCATCACGATGCGGGAATCCGAATCGGTAACCGCGCGCTTGAACTTGCGCATGATGTCCTCCGGCTTATCCATCAGCAGAATAAATCCGTTGGAATTTTCATCCGACTTACTCATTTTTTTCTCCGGATCGGACAGGCTCATGATCTTCGCGCCCTCTCCCGCCTTGGGATAGCGGCCTTCTGGAATCGTGAAGGTGTCCGGGAACAAACCGTTAAAACGATTTGCGATGTTTCGGCAAATCTCAATATGCTGGCTCTGATCCACGCCAACCGGAACCAGATTGGTCTGGTACAGCAGAATATCTGCCGCCATCAGCACCGGATAAGTGAACAGTCCAACATTCACATTATCCGCATGCTTTGCGGATTTATCCTTAAACTGCGTCATGCGGGATGCTTCCCCGAACATGGTAAAGCAGTTGAGCACCCAAGCCAGCTCTGCATGAGCCGGGACATGGCTCTGGATAAACAAAATGCTCTTTTCCGGGTCCAAACCACAGGCAATGTACTGCGCCAGAACTTCCAGCGTTGCGCGGCGCAAAGCTGCCGGATCCTGTCGGACCGTAATCGCGTGCATATCAACCACACAATAAATGCAGTTATAATCCTCCTGCAAAAGCGGAAAATTGCGAATTGCGCCAAGATAATTGCCCAATGTCAGCTTACCGGAGGGCTGCACACCGGAAAAAATTGTTTGCTTCTGGTTTTCGCTCATAGCTATGACTTCCCTTACTCAATGGATTGTGATTCTTTGGTACGAAGCAAACCACCCCATACTTATCAGTAATCATACCATATTTCCCGTTTTCTTGCAACGAATTTTATTGTTTTCCCCTTCGGTTTGTCTTTTACTCCCGACTCCTTTGAGGGACTGGCATTGGGCTTTTTCTGTATATTTTTCTGTTTAGCATGGTAAAATTTCCAGATAGCGATTGTGTTTTTTGCAAAAACGTGGTACAGTAACTTCACTACAACAAGGAGGACATCTTTTATGCAATTCACTTTTGCCCATAATAACTATAATGTACGCGATCTCGATCGTTCACTCGCTTTTTATAAGGAAGCGCTTGGCTTGAACGAAGTCCGCCGCATCAACGCGGACGATGGCAGCTATGTCATTGTTTATCTCAGCGACGGTGTTTCCAAGCACCAGCTTGAACTGACTTGGCTGCGGGATTGGGAACGTCCCTACAATTTGGGCGACAACGAATTCCATCTGGCTTTTGTTGTGGATGATTATCCCGCCGCGTACCGCAAACATCAGGAGATGGGCTGCATCTGTTTTGAAAACCCGGCAATGGGAATTTATTTTATTTCCGATCCGGACGGCTATTGGCTGGAAATCGTTCCCGGCAAATGATATGCTCCTGCGGCGTGAACATAAGGAAAACAAGGAGGTCGCCGTCATGCTGGCGGCCTCTTATTTTGCCATAAGCGCCCGGCGCTATACTTTTTGAATCCCTCTTAATATGCGCGAAAGGAATGAATGTACCTTTGAACCCATATCTGGATTTATTTTTGACCTTTGCCCGCATCGGCGTCTGCACCTTTGGCGGCGGCTATGCCATGCTGCCGATTTTACAGCTTGAAGTGGTGGAAAAACGCGCATGGACAACCGAAGATGAGCTGATGGATTATTATGCAATCGGCCAGTGCACCCCCGGCGTCATTGCCGTCAATACCGCCACTTTCATCGGCTATAAGCGGCGCGGCATTTTGGGTGCCATCTGCGCTACTGCCGGAGTGGTATTCCCCTCTCTGGTCATTATCATCATCATTGCCGCGTTCATTCAGCAATTCGCCCACTTGCAGATTGTGCAAAACGCTTTTTCCGGTGTGCGCATTGCAGTATGTGCGCTGGTCGTACAATCCGTTTGGAAATTGGCAAAGAAAAGCGTTGTGGACATGCCGACAGCGCTGATTCTTCTGATTACCTTTGCTGCGGTTGCCTTTTTCGGCGTTTCTCCCGTGATTATGGTCGTCTTTTCCGGTGCTGCGGGCATTCTACTCGGACTTCTTCGGAGGCGGCGCGCATGATTTTTTTACAGCTTTTTTGGGAGTTTTTCAAAACCGGTCTTTTTTCCATCGGCGGCGGCTTGGCTACCCTTCCGTTTCTTCAGGATATTGCACAGAATTACCCTTGGTTCACCTCCAGCGACCTGCTGGATATGATTGCGGTTTCCGAGTCCACCCCCGGCCCTATGGGCGTCAACTCCGCCACCTACGCCGGTTTTCGGGCTGCTGGTATCCTCGGCTCGTTGACTGCAACCTTCTCACTGGTTCTGCCATCGGTCATTGTCATTGTCCTCATAGCCCGTGCACTGACCCGATTCCGTGATTCTTCTTTGGTGCAGGATGGCTTTTACGGTTTACGCCCCGCCTCTGCCGGCCTGATTTTCGGCGCCATGCTCGAAGTCTTTGCCTCTTCCCTGTTTCACACAGAACTGTGGAACGGACTATCCAGCATTGTGTCCGTGCTCAATGTCCCGGCTATCACTTTTTTTATCGTCTTATCGTTTGCGATTTGGAAATTCTCTAAAATCCATCCCATCGTTTTCATTGGTGTGGGCGCGCTTTTTGGTATATTGTTTGATTTTTAAAAAATATGCGGCAGGAACCGATAGGCTCCTGCCGCGTTTTCTTTTCTCTCTTTTCTACCGTGCCAAATAGTCTTCCACTACATCCCGAAAATGTACAGCCGCAACGCCATTTTCTTGCAGAAAGGCCGCCAGCACAGTTGTTTCTTCTAAAGAAGATGCAATATCCTCAAGACTGTCAATTTGTTCCTTCTCCCCTATGACAGCGATTCCATATTGCTCTCTGTCATCTGACTTACCCTTTGTTACCACATAGCGAACCACTTTTATCACCCCCTGTTTTACTTTCCGCATAGTTTTCGATCCGCTTGCCCATCTTTCCTATATCTTCATTTCCACCATGATGCTTTTTTATCTGCAAGCACCATGCCCCCTTTGGATCGTCTTTCTCATTCATTTTACGCGCAAACGCTTCATGTATTTGTCGAATCCGGCCGAACAAAAGATAAAATAATTACCGCAGACGACTTGACATCTGCGGTAATTGATTATTCTGCCAAAGTTTGTTCGATCAAATTGCATGCATCCTCAATACAGCCGTCACAGGAACGGCGTACTCTGCCGTCCGTGACGCCCTTAAGCTCCCGGCACAGATAGGTTTCGTTCTTCTCCTTAAAAGCCATTGCCAGCGCCTTTGTCGTCTTATAAGTTTGGCCCTTGGTCGCGCCCGGATACTCTGTCCCCTTGCTGCCTCGCAAACCAGCCAGCATAAATGCTGCCGACAAGGCGCCGCAAACTTCCATCAATCCCATACCTAAACCGAATCCTTCCGCAACTCGATATGCGGTTTCCTCATCCAAACCAAACTGGTCGCAATACGCACAAGCCACAGCCTGCGCACAGTTATAACCTTGCTCATGCAGGCGCTGTGCCCGCTCCGCCCGTTCTGTCATAAAACAAATTTCCTTTCGTTCTTTTAGTATTCTACTTGTGTGAAATAGTACATAATCGCATTATACTGTGCACGCGCCTCCGCCTGCCAGTCTTCCTCGCTGTCAATGAATTTCTGATCTTCCTCATTGTCAATGAAACAGAATTCACTTGTCACCGCCGGAATAAACAGGGACGCTGCAATGCGATTGGTATAATAATAGTCTCCGTTACTGCCTTCCTTGAACACAACCTGTCGAATGGGAATTCCTAAGGTATCGTATTCCTCCAGCAACGCTTCACCCAGAATTTTGCTTGGGCCTCCGGTTTTATCCGCAATCTGTGCAAGTACCTCCGCACCGCGTGCCGTCGTATTGGCTGCGTTATGATGGATACTGAAGAACAGATCTGCAGACACCGCATTTTGCTCCATCACAGTGCCGCGCAACGATAGTGAGCTGCCGTCTTCCATCGTATCACGTACCATAATCACGTTGACGCCGGCATCCTCCAAATAGGATTGCAGATATTGCGCCACATACAGATTCACGTGTTTTTCATCCAGCGACATATCTGCATTATGCGCACCGATATCACTTCCACCATGTCCTGCATCCAGAATAACCGTCATTTTCCCATCCAAATGCGAGGTGCGAGGCGGTTCTACCGGGTCCTCCGGTTCGCCCTGACTGGCGTCGTAATCCCCGATTCGCGTCAAATAATCCGCACTGCAATATCTCCCGGTGCCTGCACTGGTATCCATCAGATGTGCCCAGCCCTTTTCCATGCTGTCCACTACGATTTCATCACCGTTTTGCAAACGTCCCACGATACTGTAGCTCGTACCCGGGCCGGAACGGACTGACAAGGACGAATCCACCTTCACTCGATAAACGCCTGTCACAAACGGTTCTTCCGGCTCCTCCGGCTCTTCCGGTTCCGCGTCGTCTCCGTAATCCTTTATCCGGGTCAAATAGTCCGCACTGCAATACCCGCTGGTATTTTTGATATGCGCCCAACCGTTTTTCATTTCATCTACAATGATCTGTGCTCCGTTGGACAACTGGCCGACAACCCCATAGCTTGTCCCCGGACCGGAGCGAATCGACAGCGTCGAATCCACTTTCACCTGATAAATCCCCGTTACAAACGGCTCATCCGGTTTTTCCGGTTCCGGCTCCGGCTCCGGTTCTGGCTGAGGCGCCGACGGCGTTTTAATCTGAACGGTCTGTGTTGTACTTTCATAGGCGGCAGTAAAGCCAATAGCGGAGGATACATCTGCAATTTTATAATAGTTATTGCCGTTGATGTTGTATCCCTTGATGGAAACCCCACTGCCATCCAACAGCACTTTTGACGTGGACTCCTGCACCCGCAGGGAGGTCGTTGATGCCACTGTCATTTCCCCGCCGACAACCGTATAGGCCTGCCCAGAAATCAGGTTGACCGCATTCTTGGCACTGTCCCACGTAACATTAAACGATATAGTTGTGCCGTTAAGCAAATAAGCCAAATCCCGCAGCTTAAAATAATTATATCCGTCAATATTATACGCCTGCGGATTGACTGCTTCGCCATTCACCTGCACATGATGCGTGGAAGGCACAATTTTTAACGTGCTTGCCCGTGCTACCGGCAAATCCGTCTCTGTCGATGCCTGCTCCTCTGGCTGCACCTCCGACGAAAGCATTATCTCAGTTTCATCTGCAAGCGCCGTCTGCGGCAGTTCCGCCGCTCCTGCACCTGAAATCGATATGTAAATGGCCGCGCACAGTAACGCGATAATTCGCTTGAAACGCATGTGAAACCTCCGTGCCGTCCCGTGTGAATATGTGCTTATATAGAATGTATTTTATCACGAAACCGCCCGAAATTCAATGCTATCTGTCGGAAAGCGGGGCATTTGTAATATTACAAATGCCCCGCTTATGTTACAGTATTGCATCATTTACAGCATTGCCGCGCCAATTAATCCGGCATCATTGCCAAGAGAAGCACACACAATCTCCGTATTGCACTTATCGCTGCGGAAGGTCTGCGGCGTTGTCAAACGGCGCAGCGGCTCAAGCAGTTTTTCACCGTAACCGGCCAAACCGCCGCCCAAAACCAGACATTCCGGCTGGAAGATATTGATATAGCTTGCCAGTCCGCTCGAAAGGTTTTCACAATAATCATCAAACAATTCACGAGCCAACAAATCTCCCGCGTCCACAGCATCGCAAATCATCTTGGCGTCCAGATGCCCCGCGCTTTTGCTCAGCAGACTTTCGCGCCCCTCAGCCAATGCCCGTTCTGCAAACTTGACAAAGGCCGATGCCGACGCATATGCTTCCAGACAGCCCTTTCGTCCGCAGTTACACGGCTCACCGTCACGCTGAATGACAATATGCCCCATCTCACCCGCAATACCGTTGCAGCCGGTATAGAGCTTGCCGTCAATGATAATGCCGCCGCCAACACCAGTGCCCAGCGTCACCATCAGCATGTTGCGCGCATTCTTCGCTGCGCCTGCCGTCGCTTCACCCAAAGCCGCACAGTTTGCATCGTTATCCAGCTGTACCGCACAGCTAAATTCCGGCTGAAAAGCGTCGGCAAAGCAAACGTTGTTCATGCCAAGATTCGTACCAAATTTCAGCGTGCAGGTCTCCTTGTCAAACGAACCGGGCACACCGATTCCGATACTTGTCACCTGACTTGCCGCAATGCCACGCTCTCCACACAAAGCCAACGCAAGCAGCTTCATATCCGCACACAAGCCTGCGGCATCTCCCGTTCTCGTGGGCGTACTCTGCTTTGCCAGCAGCGTGCCATCCTCTTCGCACAATGCAGCTTTGACCGATGTTCCACCCAGATCAATACCAATCCGCATATAACTTTCGTCCCTTCTTCCGTTTATTCAAATAAATGCAGCCCGCGGCCGCGGAAATACGAATCCAACCGCTCCCGACTGCTATTGACCACCAACTCCTCCGGAAACCCGATATCTTCCAGCATAGCCAGTGCATTATCCACGCAGCCGACACGATACTCGATATGCGAATCGCTGTCCACAACGATTGGCACCTCGTATTTTTTGCACAACCGAGCAATTTCCGTACAGTTTTCCCGGCTTCCCTTGCGAATAGCGAACGAATTGCTGTTAATCTCCACCAGCTTATCGTACTGATTACAGCGAGAGATAATGTATTCCTTATCAAAATCATACTTGGCATTGCCCGGATGCCCCAGCGCATTGACCCGCTTGTCCTGCAGAACCGCTTCCAGTGCTTCGGTATGCGCCGCTTTGGTTGACGGTTCAAAACAACATTCATGGAATGACGCCAACGCAAACTCAATCGGTTTCAGACTTCCCGCCTGCATATGATCCAGCTCTCCGCCCGGACAGATATTGAATTCGATACCGCGAATCACGGTCACGCCCTCGATTTGACGCGGCAGAATATCCAGATTGGAAAAATGCCACTCATGCGGCGCATCTCCCATGTCCGGTCCGTGATCAGTAATGCCGATAGCAATCAACCCGCGGCTTTTTGCACCGCGCGCCATTTCATAAACCGTGGAGTAAGCATGTGTACTTGCGATTGTGTGAGTGTGCAGGTCTGCTACGATTTGCATAAACTTGTATGCTCCTTTATGATATGCTTGTTTCTACAACAGATATGTATTCGGAAGCCGCGCATGCGCTTACACCAAAAGCCCAGCGTCGCTGGGCTTTGATAAAATCACTGTTCACCAATCGGGCCGGAATACGTGTCTGATATCTGAATTTTAATTGCCGTACTGCTTGAGCATACGCTCCTGCAATTCTTTAGCTGCATTAAAGCCCATCTTCTTCTGGCGGTCGTTCATGGCAGCCACCTCAATAATAACAGCCAGATTTCGACCAGGCTTGACCGGAATGGTCATGCTGGGCACGGCAATATCCAAAATAGAAGTAGTTTGTCCATCCAGACCGAGACGGTCGTACTGCTTGCCTTCTTCCCAAGGCTCCAGATTGATGACAAGCTCGACCTTTTCAGTCATCTTAATGGCGCCAACACCGAAAATGCGGCGCACGTCCACAATGCCGATACCGCGCAGTTCAATAAAATGGCGAATCACTTCTGGCGCGGTACCGACCAGCGTCTTATCCGACACACGCTTGATTTCCACCGCGTCATCGGCTATCAGGCGGTGTCCACGCTTGACCAACTCAATTGCCGTTTCTGACTTACCGACGCCGGAATCACCCAACAGCAACACGCCTTCGCCGTAAATCTCAATCAAAACGCCGTGCAGCGTTACACGCGGCGCAAGGTTGACCTTGAGTGACGCAATGATGGCGCTCATAATGGTCGAAGTAAACTCATTGGTGCGCAAAATCGGTACGCCGCATTTCTGCGCCGCTTCCATGCATTCCGGAAACACATCAATATTACGCGAAATAATCAGCACCGGAATTCCGGTGGAAAACAAACGCTCAAAGCAAGCGCGCCGGGCATCCGGCTCCATCCGCTCCACATAGCTTGACTCCACCTTACCCATAATCTGGATGCGGTTGGGATCAAAATAATCGAAAAAGCCCGCCAGCTGCAAGCCGGGACGGTTGACGTCGTCCTTTGTGATTTCGGTCTTTTCAAAGCCTTCCGGACCGTAAACCACCTCAAAATTAAATTCCTGAATGAGATCCCCCAGACTGACGCCAAACTCTTTTAACTGCATAAACCATACTCCCTTCCACAATGGCAGGTGATAAGATGATTGTATTATACCCCCTTTTCCCCCACTTTTCAACGGTTTCCGTCGGGACTGCGCCAAAACTTGAAAAAGCATTTTTTTTGTAAAAAATAACTTGCATTTTACTATTTGTTGTGGTATTATAATATCCGTTATGCAATGCACAAGAGAAGGAGGTGCAGGAAAATGGCAAAGTGCGATATTTGCGGCAAGGGCGTGACCTTTGGCATTCAGGTTTCCCACTCTCATCGTCGCTCCAACCGTACCTGGAAGCCGAACGTTCGTCGTGTAAAGGCTCTGGTGGACGGTACTCCCCGCCATATCAACGTGTGTACTCGGTGCCTCCGCTCCGGCAAGGTAACCCGCGCGATCTGATTTGCAGACGCGATACCGTTGAAACTGTCAAAGCGCTCTGCTTGCAGAGCGCTTTTCTATTGCCCATTTGCTTTGAGAAGGTGATTTTCCCATGAAAAAGGCTTTCCGCCCCGCCTTTGCGGTGACAATTCCCGTGCTTTGCGGCTATCTGTTTATCGGCTTTGCCTTCGGCGTCATGCTGCGCGACATCGGCTATACCTCCCCTTGGGCTTTTCTGACCAGTCTGATGGTCTATGCCGGGTCGGGCCAGTATTTACTGGTTTCCCTGCTTGCCGCGAATGCATCGCTGGTCACAGTCGCGTTCATGACGCTGCTGCTCAACTGCCGGCATATCTTTTACGGCCTGTCCTTTCTCGAAACCTTCCATCAAATGGGACATGCCAAATGGTACATGATTTTTTCTTTGACCGACGAAACCTATTCCCTGCTGTGCTCACTTAAGACACCGGAAAATGTTGATCCCAATGCAATGCGTCTATGGATTGCCATGCTTGACCACAGCTACTGGATTTTCGGCTCAGTTATCGGCGCGATTATCGGCGGCGTACTGCCGTTCGACTCCACTGGCATCGATTTTGCCATGACCTCGCTGTTCACCGTGATCTTCATCGAGCAATGGATGAGCACCAAGCAGCACATCCCCGCCTTCCTCGGACTGGGTGCCGCTGCCATTTCTCTCGCGCTGCTTGGGCCGGATAACTTCATTCTGCCCGCGATGCTGGCTATCTGTGTCATGCTGGTTGCACTGCGCGGCCGCCTTGCAAAGGAGGTGGCACAATGACGCCCACAAGAGCACTCACCATGATTCTGGTTGCAGCTGCGTGCACCTTTGCCACCCGCGTTGCTCCGTTTTTGCTGTTCAACGGCAAAAAGCCCATTCTGCCGATTGTACGCTATCTGGGCGAGGCGCTGCCGCCCGCAGTCATCGCGTTGCTCGTAGTCTACTGCGTCAAAAATGTAAACTGGCTTGCCGCACCGTACGGTGCTCCCGAGCTGCTGTGCATCGCTGTGACTGCTGCGCTGCATGTGTGGAAACGCAACAACCTGCTCTCCATCGGCGTGGGAACAGTATTGTACATGTATCTTATCCAAAACGTATTCATCTGATTGCTTTTCCGCGCTGTGAAAAACAGCGCGGTTTTTTTATTTTCTCATCCCGCTATCTGTGGTACAATAAAATCCAGTCAGGAAAAGGAGCATCACCATGGAAACCATTACGCAAATTCTGGCCCGCGAACTCGGGCAAAAGGAAGAATATGTCGAAAATATTGTCAAGCTGCTCGACGACGGCAACACCGTTCCGTTCATTGCGCGTTACCGCAAAGAAATGCACGGCACAATGGATGACCAGACCATCCGACAGTTGGCCGACCGATTGGCCTATCTGCGGGGATTGGACGCACGCCGTGACGAAGTGCGCGAAGCGATCGAAGCACAGGGCAAGCTGACAGACGAGCTTTCCACTGCCATCGCTGCCGCGCAGACGCTTGCCGCACTGGACGACCTGTACCGTCCCTATCGCCCCAAACGGCGTACCCGCGCGTCTATGGCCCGTGAAAAAGGGCTTGCGCCTCTGGCAGAAGCGCTTCTCGCCGCGCGCGGCCCGTCTGCCACGGCGGAAGAACTCGCGCAGCCGTATATCGACGCAGAAAAGGGCGTGGAAAATGCTGAAGCTGCCCTTGCAGGCGCAGGTGATATTATTGCAGAAGATTTATCTGATGATGCATCGCTTCGCGGCCGTCTGCGCGCATTGCTGCACCGCACCGGTATCATCCGAACCACAGGCTGCGACGAGAACGACACAGTCTACACCATGTACCACGACTTTTCCGAGCCGGTGCGTAAGCTGCAAAGCCATCGTGTACTCGCCATCAACCGTGGCGAGAAAGAAGGCAAGCTCAAGGTCACGCTCGAAGCAGACGAAACCGAAGCGCTTGCCGCAATCATCCGCGCAGCGGTGCATCCGAAAAATCCATATGCCACGCTGTTGCGTGAAGTCTGCGCCGACAGCTGGAAGCGACTGCTGTTTCCCTCGCTGGAGCGCGAGCTGCGCAGTGAGTTGACGGACGCGGCCGACGAGCAGGCTATTCACACCTTTGCACTCAATCTGCGGCCGCTGCTCATGCAGCCGCCCGTGCGCGGCCGAGTGACACTGGGCTTCGACCCGGGCTACCGCAACGGCTGTAAGCTGGCCGTTGTGAACGAGACCGGTAAGGTGCTTGACACAGCGGTCATTTACCCCACCCCGCCGCTCAAAAAGACCGAGGACAGCAAGCGTACGCTGCGCCGTCTGTGTGACCGGTACAAAATCACCTGCATCGCCATCGGCAATGGCACCGCCTCCAAAGAGAGTGAAATTTTTATTTCCGATTTCATCCGCGAATACGGCGGCGGCATCGATTATATGGTCGTTTCCGAAGCCGGCGCGTCGGTTTACTCGGCCTCCCCGCTCGGCGCAGAAGAGTTTCCGGATTTTGACGTCAACCTGCGCTCTGCCGTATCCATCGCGCGCCGCTTGCAGGACCCGCTTGCCGAGCTGGTAAAAATCGACCCGAAATCCATTGGTGTGGGACAATATCAGCATGATATGCCGCAGGGACGACTGAGCGACGCGCTCGACGGCGTGGTCGAGGACTGCGTCAACGCTGTCGGTGTGGACCTGAACACCGCGTCTCCCGCCCTGCTGCGCCGTGTTGCAGGCATCAGCCCGACCGTTTCCAAAAACATCACGGCTTTCCGCGAACAGAACGGCAGTTTCCAGAACCGCAAGCAGTTGCTCAAAGTCAAAGGGCTTGGTCCCAAGGCGTTTGAGCAATGCGCGGGATTTCTGCGTGTACCGGATGGCGCCGACCTGCTCGACCGCACCGGTGTGCACCCGGAAGCCTATGAAGCCGCCCGCACATTACTGACCCTGTGCGGCTACACGACGGAGGATGCCGCACAAGGCAGGATTGGCGAGTTAAATGACCGCGTCAAACAGCTCGGCATAACCGATGCTGCTGCTCGATGTGGTGTAGGCGTGCCGACGCTGACCGACATTATCGGAGAGCTGCAAAAGCCCGGCCGCGACCCGCGTGACGAGCTGCCACCTCCGCTGTTACGCTCGGATGTGCTGGACATCGCAGACCTCAAACCCGGCATGAAGCTCAAGGGCACGGTGCGCAATGTTGCGGATTTCGGCGCGTTTGTGGATATCGGTGTACATCAGGACGGATTGGTGCATATCTCACAGCTTTGCAACCGGTTTGTCAAGCACCCGTCCGAGGTGGTCACTGTCGGGGACGTGGTCGATGTAGCCGTTCTTTCGGCTGACCCCAAAACGCATCGCATCGCACTAACCATGAAGATATAGCACCACAGCAAAAGGGAGCGCCCTATTGGGCACTCCCTTTTATTATTCTACCACTCACTATCCTACCAATGCATTCCAAGCGTCATGACATCCATTACAGTTGCCATCACAATTACCATAAACCAGCATGCAAACGGGTAAACCCATTGAGCGCCTCTCTCTTTCTGCGGTTTCAGCCGCGGACAGGCTCGCAACAGCAGTTTTGCCAGCACAAAGCCAATTGCCGCACCTGCGGTATTCAAGATGAGGTCGTCAACCGAGGTTACGCCACCTGCCACAAGCTGAATCAGCTCAATGCTGAGCGATAATCCAGCTGCAAACAGGATGGTGTGCCTTGCTCTGTCAAAATATTGCCAGAACAGTGGCAGCACAAGGCCCAGCGGTACAAACAAAATGATATTACCAAAGATATTCAATGTGATATCTGCACCATGATGATGCGTTATGGCATGCTCAATCACACCGATGATATCTGAGAATGGAATA
This sequence comes from Agathobaculum sp. Marseille-P7918, assembly GCF_964248325.1. Lineage (NCBI taxonomy): Bacteria > Bacillati > Bacillota > Clostridia > Eubacteriales > Butyricicoccaceae > Agathobaculum > Agathobaculum sp. Marseille-P7918. The sequence continues at coordinate 139,003 of NZ_CAXTXI010000001.1, forward strand.
AGTTCCAATTTAGGTTCCGGCAATCTCCCCATCAGCAGTTGATAAAGCGACGGACCTGTCACCAGTCCCACGCCCAGCAGGTAAACCATCAGCAGCAGAACACCGCATAAGTCTCGCCGTCTCATCCGGCTGCCTCCGTTACCATACCGCTGGAGGTAACATCATCCTTTGCCGCTTCCAGGGCGTCCGCTCGATACTTTTCCACTATGTCCTCCGGCCAATCTCCTTCGGCATAGGTCAACCAGTACCAATTCTCTGCGTCTCCATGTTTTACGCAAGCTACAATATGCACGCTATCCATATGCTCATCCAACAGGAAACCGTTGACAGCGACTTCATTGGTGTCGTACAGATTCATCGCATCGCGATTGACCGCATTTTGTAACAGTGCCGCGATATCGGTCGGGTCCGTGACTTTCACGCTTTTCCATACCATATCTCCGTTTGCATTCTGCATGCTATATTGCAGCTCAATTTGCTTGACGTTATCCGTCGACAACGGCATTGGCTTGATGCCCGCGAGCTTTTCAATCAGCGCAAGCGTCTCTTTATCCTCCGCCGTCACATAGGCATCACCCTCCAGCATCTTAGCACCATCTGCATCCAGTTGGAAAATCTCCAATCGAAGCACAGGCAAACCGTTCTCCGTTCGCATGAGTGACTCTTTCTGCAGCGTAGTCAGAACCTGACGAATGCCGGCCCAGTCGTTCAGCGTAGAAGCAACTCCATAGCCGCTCTCACTTGTGTAAATATCCAGACTGTATTGGTTCTCCGCATTCTGCTGTTCCAAATCCACTTGGAACAGCGGCCATGTAGCGCGTCTGTATTCCTCAGAGCTATAAATCTGATTACATAGCGCATTGACCTCCTCGTCATCCGGCAGAAGGAAAAAGCGCATCGCTGTTCGACCGCTGAGCCAGAACCGCAGCGTCAAACCACGATAATTGCCTTCTTCATGGAGTGCGTCGCGGTTGACCTTCGTTCCCATTTCAGCCAGCTGATAAACTGCATCAATGTTGTCCGGACTAGTCAGTTTCTCTTCCGCACTGCCGTTGATGCTCACAGCTTGAATACTGTCACGGTCCGGCAGCCAGCTGTCATAACCGGTGACATCGAATTTCATGCACAGCATAGCCGCAAACAAAACCACCAGTATGGCCACAAGGTGTACCGGCTTTGCGAAAATGGCATGGAAGTCAAAGGCGTAAATCATTTCCACAATCCAGTGGAACAGCACCGTGCCAAGCACAAGCCCGACCCAGAACCAGAAGTCTCCTGCAATCATGCCGAAGGCCAGACCGAATGCCGCACCCATGATGAGACACATATACACCTTGATTGGCAGCTTGGCTGGGGTAAACGCCAGCGCCACACCTGTTCTCTCGCTTTTGCGGATGCGGAACAGATACCAGCCGAGCACCGTAACGGCAACCGCTGCGACCAAATACACCAATAACAATCCGAGAGCTGAAGTGCGCTCTATATAATTCACATTCACGCTGCTCATACGCCCATAATACAGGCCGTCGAGCAAAAAGAACTGCACCAGCGGCGACAGCTGAAGCGTCGCCTGCACATTAGCCGACTCCATTGTGAAGCTTTCATAAAATTTGTTGCACAAACCGCTGTACAGCATGCGCACCAGTAAGGGAGACAACATTACCCACGCAAGTAACAGCAGCGTGATCACCGTATTACCGCATACTACTGTTGTCAGCACGGTCAGCGAATACAGCAGCAGAAATACAATCAAATGGCACAGCACCGCGCCGCCGATGACACCCCAATCAACCGCTGCCCCAAAGCCCATGGCATAGGTGCAGGCCAGCGTGATGACCAGCATCACCACATAGGTCGAAACGGCAAAAATCAGGCCGGTCAAATAGTTATTGACAAACAGCCGCGTGCGGGAAATCGGCAGGCTGTGATAAAAGTCCACCTTCTGCCGCGTATGCAGATAAGCAAACATTGCAATGCCGCACACAATCGCCATGACGACAAAGGCTGTTTTCACAAAAGGATTGCCTCCGCCCAGCAAAGAGGTCACCGTTGAAAGCGCACGCTGCCAACCTTGGTCAACCAATTCCGGAAACTGCTTGAGTTGATGCGCACGGGTTTCCAACGCGCGCTGCATGGTCATCAGGACCGGCAGCAGCAGCGAGAAAAAGAATCCTACGCCGCCCAGCACAAAGCCCCACAAATTCCGGCGCAGGCTGTCGCCCAGCAGCCCCTTAGAAGAGAAGCTTTTTGATGTCATAGCCGGCCACCTCCGTTTCGTTGATAAAGATTTCCTCCAGCGTCAGCGGCAGCAGCTCGCAGAAGGTAGGATTCATTGCATTCACCTTTGCCAGCAGCTCTTCCCGACTGCCACGCGCGGTCAGCGTGTACAGTGAACCGCGCTGTTCCAAACGCAGTACGTCAATGCCCTGCCATGCATCCGCAGGCAATGCTTCTGTGAAAATACACTGCATCTTAAACATATCCAGCTTCATCTCGTCCAAATCGCGCGAAAACAGGATGCCGCCGCGGTGCAGCAAGCCAACATGATCGCAAATATCCTCCAACTCGCGCAGATTATGCGACGCGATGACCGGCGTTAGGCCACGGCTTTCTACGTCCTCTGCAAACAGGCTTTTAACTGTCTGACGCACCACCGGGTCCAGCCCATCAAACGTCTCGTCACAAAACAGGTAATCCGTACCCGCACAAATGCCGCAAATCACCGATACCTGTTTTTTCATTCCCTTGGAAAAGGTACGGATTTTGCGTTTTTCATCCAGACCAAACCCCTGCATCAGCTTGCGGTAGCGTTCCTCATTAAAATGCCGGTAAAAGCGTTTATAGTAATCCTTCATCTCAGCCGGCGTGCAGTTAGAGAAAAAGAACTGCTCATCTGAAATAAAGAAAAACCGTTCTTTCAGCGCTGTATTTTCAAATATATCCGTACCATCGATGCGTACCGCACCTTCGTCCGGCTTCAGAATGCCTGCCAGCATACGTAAAAACGTCGACTTTCCTGCTCCGTTTGAGCCGATCAACCCGTAAACCGAACCGTCCCGCACATCTGCACACACATGATCGACCGCAGTGATGTTATCAAATCGTTTGGTTGCATTTTCCGCTGTAATCATGCTGTTCCATCTCCTTTCTGCTCAACCCATTCGCGTATCTGCTCCTCCTTTGCGCCAAGTGCACGCGCCTGATCCGCCAGCGCATGTACCTGCGCTCCGATTTCCTCCAGACGCCGTTGGCATAACGCTGCCGTGTCATCCGAAATAAAATTTCCGCGCCCCTTGGCCGCATAGATGACCCCGCGCCGCTCCAGTTCGGCATATGCGCGCTGAATGGTGTTTGGATTGATGGAAAGCTCCATGGCCAATTGCCTGACACTGGGCAGCTGGCTGCCGGCCGGCAGTGCGCCCCGCAGTGCAAGCGTCTCCACGCCATCGACAATTTGTTCATAGATTGGCCGCGCATCCCGATAATCAATCTTAATCACACCCGCGCCTCCTTTCCTCCATGTGTTCTAACTGTATTATGTGTGTTAGTACAGTTACAGTATAATCAACTGCACGTTTTCTGTCAATGGCTTTTTTTTCTTCCCTGTGTTATAATGGATGCAAATTGGTTTAGGAGGCCGTTATGGTACATTTAGGAAATGACTGGGACAAAATACTGGCGGATGAATTTCAGCAGGATTATTACAAGCGTATCCGCTACTGGCTGAAAAAAGAATATGCGGAGCAGACCATTTATCCTCCTATGAATGATATTTTTAACGCACTGCGCTACACTGCGTATGCGGATGTAAAGGCGGTTCTGCTCGGACAGGACCCATATCACGGACCCGGACAGGCGCACGGTTTATGCTTCTCCGTTCAGCCCGGCGTAACGCCACCCCCCAGCCTGCAAAACATATTCAAAGAACTCAAAAGTGATCTCGGGATTGACCCACCCCAAAACGGCACGCTGACACCATGGGCAAAGCACGGTGTACTGCTGCTCAACACAACGCTGACAGTACGACGCGGACAAGCTAACAGCCACAAAAATATCGGCTGGACTACGTTTACCGATCACATCATCCAAAAGCTGAATGATCGCGAAAAGCCGATCGTATTCCTTCTTTGGGGCGGCAACGCGCGATCGAAGAAGAAACTCATTACTGCACCGCAGCACCTTGTGCTGGAATGCGCACATCCCTCTCCCCTTTCCGCATACAACGGCTTTTTTGGCTGCCATCATTTTTCCAAATGCAATGCGTTTCTGGAGCAGAACGGCATTCCGCCAATTGACTGGGATTTGCGACATACGGCACCCGAAGAATAATATGCGTCATTCAGAGCCATGCAACATAAAAACCCGACTGCACAACCGGCAGTCGGGTTTTTTATCAACTATAAACTATATCAATGTGTTTTTTCACTAAGTAAACTGTATACCGCCGCTAATTCCATCGGCCGATAGTAATAATACCCTTGAATCATATCGCAGCCTGTATCACGAATGATGGTATTTTGATCCGTTCTCTCTACACCTTCCATACATACCTTTTTCCCAAATTGATGGCATGCATAGACAATACTGCTGATAAAATGCATTTTCTGATCAGACTCGGTGATCTCCTCCAACAGAGAGCGATCCAACTTGATAATGCTGGACGGATATTGAAGCAACATCCGCAGCGAGGAATAACCGCTTCCGAAATCATCCAGTGCAATCCGCATCCCCATCTTGCCACAGGCCTCCACAAAATGTTCCAGCATTTCCGGCTGCTCATCCAGGCAGCTTTCAGTCAATTCCGTGACCAGATGTGAACCATCCAACTGATACTTCTCCAATGTTTTCTGCATAAAGCTCACCAGTTCCGTATCGGAAAGCTGGTGTAAGCTGACGTTAAAGGTGAGATAGAATTCCGGATTATACGCAATCATCTGTATACAGTTTCGTGCTGCCTGCTCAAAAACCCAACGGCCGGCAATATGAATCATATTATCCTTTTCCAAAATTGGGATAAAGACGGCTGGCGAAACATCCTTCCCCTTAAATGTCCACCGCAGCAAGGTCTCACCGCCAATGACGCTGCCATCCTTTGCCGATACCACCGGCTGCACCACAACCCGAAAGTTTTTCATATTATTCAGAACATCCTGTTCAAGCGCCAGCGCCATATTAGACATTTGCTGAATGCGCTTGATGCTTTCGATGGAATATTCCATAAACGGTTGATCGGTCTCCTGCTTGGCAATTCGAATCAACGCAACCAGATTTTCTACCATATCTTCCGGCGTTAAATCTTCACAAGGATACTCCATCAGCGCAAAAGAACACACATTCCGGATTGCGATTCCCATGGACTCATAGCAATCCTCTATGATATCACGAATCTGCTCCACCACCGCTTGGTTTCCTTCTACACACAGCGGATTGACCACCGCCATGCAGCGCATGCCTTCTAAACGATGGAACGTCATTTTCCACGACAGTGTTTCCGTCAGTCGGTTGGCAATATTCTTTATCAGTCTGTCGGCATATGCGCGTCCCTTTGTGCTGTTGATCTCCGTGATACTGTTCAAACTGAAGCCAACGATCTGCGTTTTTTGTCCTGTTTTACGCAATTCATTCAGATGACCAAACGCAGCAGTTTCGCGTGGAAAGTTTGTAATAGGATCAATTACAAAATCATCATCCTGGTGCGAGACACGCCCGGAAAAGAACAAGGGTGTACGCTTATCTTCACTCCATTTCATGATGCCATAGCACTGAATCCATTTGATGTTGCCATGCACATCACGCACCTGATATCTCAGGTCATGCGAAGTGCGCTTTTCCCGCAGCATAGCGGAAATATCCTGCCAGAAAATATCCTGAAACTCCGGTGTGCTAATCCGCTGTGACCATGCCCGGAACAAACCGGAAACAACATTGTTTTCAAAGCCGAAATCATCCCGCATGTTGTCAGAGATATAAAACAAATCCTGCTGCATATCGCCAAAATAAAAATAACTTGACGAATTCTGCTTCGCAATGGATTCAAATACCATCTCCATATCATAATAGGTGTTTTCCAGAAATCTTTGAAACTGACTTTTTGGCTGCTCCATCTTTTCCATATCTTTGGATAGGCCATGGCTTTGCTCCGCATCATGCGCTACGATCTGCCATGCGTAATAATTTCTTTTGTTCTCATACATCATGCGGTCTGCCTTAGCAATCAACTCATCAAATTGCAGCGGCTGCTGGTCCGACCACGTATAACCAATCGCAATATGGTATTCATCCTTACGAATCAGCCGTCTTAATTGCCGCACCTTATCATCGAATTCGTCTTGGCTGCACTGTGGGCACAACACAACAAATTCGTCGCCGCCGGTGCGATAAATTAAGTCGGTGTCCAACGATTCATGAATCAACTCATAACAATGCTGAATCATTTGGTCACCTTTCGCGTGCCCAAACATATCATTTATCTTTTTCAGTCCGGTAATATCGCAATAGATGACACCAGCCGGAGGCACTGAGGACTGCTGATTGAACTCAATGAGCGCATTTCGATTAAAAGCACCGGTTAATGGGTCATGAAGCCCTAGCTCGCGCAAATGCGCAATCAGTTCCCGCCCCTTCAACAAAGAAAGTACAAAGTAGCCGATCACTTCCAACATTGGTTTAAGCACCGACATCATACGTACATCCGGCTCGTCCACGCCGACAAAACCAATGATCTTGCCATCCCGGTTAATTGGCCCCGCAGCAAACGACGAGATACCCAACGACTTAAAGAACGCATATGCGGCAGGACATTGCTTTCCAAGCTGCTCCACATCATCAATAACAATGACTTTTTTCTCTTCCAGTATCGGAAACAAGCATTGGATACTGTCCACGGATTCATTCTGCAAAATATTCTTTTGCGGCACTACCCCTTCTGCACACCATTCATAAGTATTGCACATTCTGTCGGAATGATTCCATTCGAAAATATAGACCCGGTCACACAACATTTTCTCGCCCATATAAGCTAAAATATTGTTTAACGCTACATCAGGGCTGGTCGTTGCAAACACCCGCTGCAAACACCCGTTGAGGATTTCAACGGCGCGTGCGGGCAAGGAACCAATCTGTTCCGTTTTATCCAAACCCATATCAAATGCAATTTGTATCCGATATTTCTTCCCATCTTGACAAACTACGCTGTCCTTTATCAGGAAATTCCGGTTCATTATGGGATTTTTATGGGTCCTTGTGTGAAATTTTCCCGGCTCAAGTTTCCCTTTGTTGCAAAAAGAGCACTGTGAATCATTCCCCTGAAGAACATCATAGCATTTCTTCCCCACATATTCTTCATGCGACTGAAATCCCAATGCATTGCGCAAGCTTGCATTCATATACACCAATGTATCGGTTTCGAGATCAGAAACATACACCATTTCGCCCAGTTCTTCAAAGAACTCCCACGGAAAAGCCATGTGCAACCTTCTCTCTCTTTTTCACAGATTATTTTTATAACCTTAATAGCACCATTATCATATCACAAATTTATAAATTTGTCGCCATCTTATCTCATATTTGCGAAATTATTCTATGTTCGGCTGTGTTAATTCATAATATTCCGCATAGATTTGCTCAAACGCCTCTGCCGTATGCAAACCTTCCTCCAGCACCGCATGATAGATGGAATCACAATGCTCCTCCAGCATTTGCATTACTCTGGGACAAATTTTCCCCGCACGACACATTTGCCTGAGAATATTCATCACTTCATGCAGCGGAAAAGCCTGCTTATAGCTTCTTTCCTCCGACAATGCGCTGACGATATCGCCTACCGCCACAATGCGCTGCGGCAATGTCAACTCCACCCCGCTGATGCCGCGCGGATAGCCTGAACCATCCAGCGTTTCATGATGCCGAATGGCAATCTGCAAAATTTCATCACTGACGTATCCTTTCAGAATATCCTCAGTAATCATGACATGGGATTTCATAATCTCCCACATACGTCCATCCAACTTACCAGGAGATTCCAGAATCTCAATTGGAATAGCAATTTTGCCCAAATCATGCAGCATCGCACCAATATGAATTTCGTTTTTTACCTTTTGCTCTAATCCAAAGCAATCCGCCAGCATATCACTTGCCCGAACCATCATAGAACAATGTAATGCTGTATAGTGGCTCCGGAAGTCCATCGAACAAACCAGTGTGCGCAGCAATGCTTCCTTTTCCTCACCGGAAAGCACCTGACGCTTGATTCGCTCCAGCAAACGGCTGTGTATTGCATCCATATCACGCATCATGGAAAACTCTGCGCTCTCCAGCATTAATCCCGTTGGAAATAACCTGCGCGACAGATTCTGGAAATAGGAACTAACCTTATCCATATCTTTCCGCCCGTTATTGACGAAAAACAAATCGGTCGCATCCACAATACGCAGGCACTTAACCACCCATTTTAATTTCTGATCGATGTGGGCATTCTCAATTTCCGCATCAGTGGAATGATGGTAACGAACGACCGACGCATATTGCGAAAACGGGAAAAAGGTTTTAAGAAACAAAAATCCATAGATTGCATGCGAATAATCCTGATCGTTTTCCAGCTGTACCAAATTCCAAGTATCCGTTTTACGGAAATTTCCGATATCATGAAACAGCACTGTCCAAACAATCTGACCGATTTCTTCCTCTGAAAAGCGTCCATCCTGTTCCAAAAGCCGCATAACACCGTAAGCGACTCTTTCGCCATGTCCCACCAGCAAGTCATTGACACGATTCAAGGAGCGAATGATTATTTCATATAAATCTTCATTGGGTAACTCTATCATGAGGTCATTTCCTTTGCGTTTCCAGGTATTCATCAAACAAATTTGAAATACGGCGGCAAGGCTGTTTTGACTTCCTTGCCGCCGTTGTCACTGGAATCATCTTACAATGTTTCCCGCTCTTACTTCTGTTCTGTGGGCTGTTCCTCCACAACCTCCGGCTTAGCCGCCGGGGATGGATTCAACATCTGCTCCCAAATTCGGTTAACTTCTTCCATGCAGTTGAAATAAATGGTCGAAAGCTGAGCAGACGGAATGCCAAGCACTTCCGCATCTTCGGTGATTTTCTTCCAATCAGCCTTTTCATAGCTGATGACCAGATCCAGCAGCAGGCCGCCCTGTCCTTCATGATGGAGCAAAGCATTTCTCAATTCATCCACCATCGGGATATCTGCAATAATCTCTTCCATCGGCGCATCAATCAAATACTCCAATGTCGAGAACATACCCAGCAGATATGCCTCAGAGCGCGTCAGCACAGGTTTCTTAACATATTTTTGCAGTTCGCTTGCAAAACTTGCTCGCATAAAGGATATCTTGATAAACTCCTCGGAATCGCTCAAGTGCGCTTCGTCCTGATCCCCGGCGCTCAACAGATAAACCCAACGCTTGATCTGACTTAAGCCAAGCGTCACAATAGCCTGCTGAATGGAAGTGGTCTGTGTTCTGCGCGCAAAATACGCAGAGTTAGCAATTTTCAACAAGCTGTACGACAAGGTAACATCGGTCGATACAATCTGCTCAATCTCATGAATATCTGGCTCTTCTCTTGTGACCGCAACCACCAGACGAAAGAAATTGCTGCGCAAATAGCTACTCTGATGTACTTTATTGGCCATCTGGTCGGCAACATATGTACCCTGCATGCCATAAACACCCAGACTGATCGCCATATCACGCAGTTCCTGCGTGTCAATACCGGTAGCAATCACTTTTTTGTGCATGCTGTGCGCTACCCGCATGATATTTTCTGCCGATGCCTGACTCATCTGGCTCAAATCAATTTTAATATAAGCCAGATACTCCATTAAAGCAAGATATCTTGGCATAAACTGAAAATCATTTGCCGCGATTTCATAGCCTTCTTTGACATACTGCTGCACCAAATGCATGGCAAACGGATGAATGATCACGCTATCGTCAATCTGAATCACAAGGTCCTTGCTTTTAAACAGATGTGGCGTTCGTTTTGCCAGCAAAGAACTGGTAAACGTCATAAAGCTGCAGGAATCACGAAGTGCCTTTTCTGAATTCTGCATCAGGAAATTATAAATCGTTTCTGCCGCTGAAATATCGTTTCCATTTTCTCCGCCATATGCCTCGCTGCCAGAATATTTGATTTCATATCCAAGGATACGATTATCCGCATCCTTAATGGCCTGTCTTACGATGAATCTGCTTCTTTCCATGGTTGCCGCCCCCGTTTTCTCAATTCGTGTTACTGCCTCGACGCTCCAGCAGCCCATCCATAACATCTACCAAATGACCGATTTCCGGTTTGGACAACTGCTCATCTGCACCAAGCTGCTTTCCTTTAATTCGCATTTCCTCAGTGACAAGCGAAGAGAAGATAATAACCGGCACCTGTTTCAGCACATTATCCGACTTAATCAGCTTAGTAAGGCGGTGTCCATCCATGCTCGGCATTTCGATATCCGTAATTACCATCGCTGCTTTCTGCAGCAGAGTTTTTGGATCCTCCGCCAACGGCTTAATATAGTCCCACAGCTCCTGTCCATTGGAAAACATTATTAAATTCGTATATCCTGCCTTATTGAGCGCTTGCTGAATCATACGGGAGAGCAAAATTGAATCCTCCGCGATCAAGATAGGACAATCCCGGCTCGCACGGTTGCCCATTTTCTCGATCTCACGCATCTGAATGGTCGTTTCTGGTGCAATCTCCGCCACAATTTTCTCAAAATCCAACACAGTGACCAACTGATCATCGCACTGCGCGATGCCGGTCGCCACGCCTTCTTCTCCACCGGAAATGGTCTTATCCGGCTTTTGAATTGCAGTCCACGAAATACGGCTGATACCCACCACCGTATGCACGCGAAATGCAATGTACATTTTATTGAAATTGGTTACGATAAACAGATGCTTCGGATCCGGCTCAGACCGCTTTCCTGTCAGATAATACGGCAGATCTACTACGGTCAGAACAATATCACGAGGCTTGAAGATACCTTCTACCGCAGGATGGGCATGTGGCATCGGCTTGACGGGCGCACTCATCATGATCTCCCTTACCTTCGCCACATTGATGCCATACAAGTTATCATCAATCGTGAATTGCATGATCTCGATCTCATTCGTACCGGATTCGAGCAATATTTTACCGCGTTCATTTGCCTGCATTTCTCTCACTCCTTCTCAATCGCTATCAAAGAATACGCTCCGCCTTGCCATATATTTTAATACAGCCCTCTCCTGTTGCAACGTCAAACAAAAGGGTGCGCGCGGTCGATCCGCCAACATCCTCCCGCAAGAGCCGGATACGCTCCTGCTGCAGCACATGATGCACACTGTCGATGTTGCGCTGCCCGATATTACCCAGGCTGCCATTGCCGGCAACATCAAACATTTTTGCGCCGCCCGCAATCTTTGCCACAATACGGGCGCGCCGTGCTCCCATCTGCTCCATTTTGCTTAACGTCAGGCGGATGCCTGTGTCTGCATACTTCAGCGGAGAAGTCCGATTTGTCTCCATATTAATCGGCAGCATGATATGTACGAGTGCACCCAAACGAATGAAGGGATCGTAAAGACAGATGCCGATGCACGACCCCAGCGCATAGGTGATTAACACCCCTTCGTTTCTGGCCATCTTCATATCTGCAATGCCAATAGTCAGCTTATTCATTCACATATCCCCAATTTATTCAACAGATAGTTCAGGGACCGCACATCGGGTGCGAGCAGCAACCTGCACGGCACCTCTTTTCCTTCCACCAAAAAGCTTCCTCCAATCAGCATAATATAATCCGACTGGTTTCCATATGCCGCCATTGGCACTGTAATAATTGCCCCCTGCATGTCAATTGACAACTGCGGGACAGAAGGTGTAATACGGACGCCTGACAGTCCGGACAACGCATTGATAAATGAAGAAATCAAGATATTTCCAATCTCAATGACAGCGGAATTTTCGATTTCCGTCAATTCGCTGTAATCTTTGATTTGTTTGCCCAAGGTTCGCCCAAGCAGCAGATTGATTGCATCCAGCTGAAACAAAGCCAGCATCAGACCGTTGATCTCACCGCGTAAATCAGAAATGATTCCTGCGGCAATGGTTTCAAATCCGCCCAGCTTTTCCACCGCAGCGTTAAATTCCAGAATTTGAACCTCCGGCAGCGGAATGCGCACTTCAATTCCCAACATGCTCGACAGCGCCGTAGCAGCGTTTCCTGTACCAATGCTGCCGATTTCACGCAGCGCATCGATTTGTAGGGAATTCATCTCCTCATATTTTTTTAACACTAACTACCACACTTCCTTTAACCGTTTCGCAAGCCATTGATTGTAGACTCGATTTCATCCTGTGTCTGAACCATCTTCAGCGCATAAGAGAATGAACGCTGAGCCTCAATCACTTTTGCAAATTCCGTGCCGACATCCGAATTAGACGCTTCCAGCATACCGTGGATCGCCATGCCCGTTCCCGGCATCACCGGCCCGTTCTTCGCTACCGGCGCAAAACGGTTGCTGCCCAGATGCTGCATATTATCCGTGTTGGCAAAATCAAATACGCCAACCGGATAATCGCCTTCCGCATCCTGCCCCAAAGCAATGGGCTGTTGGTTTTGGTCCAGCACATAATAACCATCAGGATCGCAAAGATAAAAGGTTTCCTGCCCACCTTGTACGACACTGCCCCAATGGAAATTACCCGCGCGGGTATAACTGATTTCCCCCGTTTGCGGATTACGCAGCGCAAAAAAACCGCTGCCGTTAATGGCATAATTCTGACCGCCCTGCCGGGCCATCAATGCACCCTCCGCAAAATCGGTCGTCGTTTGGATCATCCGGCTGCCCGAACCGCGAGGAAGCTGCGCGTTATCCGGCCCAGTCCAATTGCGATACAACAAATCGGAAAAATTGGCTTGTTCCGATTTAAAACCAACCGTATTAACGTTGGCCAGATTGTTCGCCGTAACATTCAGCCTTTGCTGCTGCTGTGATGCTGAAACAGCCGCAGCGTAGAAAGATTGGTTCATCTGGATTGACTCCTTTCCCCCATTATACGCGGCCCAACTCGGTCGCTGTTTTGGACATGATCTGATCATACATCTTGCTCAGCTGCGACGCACTTTGCAGCGCACGCTGACAAGTGATCATTTCCGTCATTTGCTGCACCAGATCCGTATTGGCGCGCTCAATCATCTTATGATGCACCACCGTATCAGTCGCCAGCTGCGGCTGCCCGGTTGCGGTAAACATGCCCTCGCCTGTCTTCTGCAGATCCTGCGCCGGATCAGCAAAGGTAAAAATGCCAAGCTGGCCCAAAACCTGACCGGCCTCTGTGGAAATGGTTCCGTCGGCCGAAGCATTGATTTTATCCGTTCCCAGATAAATCTGCTGCCCGTTGCGTCCGAGAACTCGACCTTGTCCGGCCAAAGCCAGATACCCCTGATCGTCCAACATAAACGACCCGTTACGGGTATATACCCGTCCTGCATCTGTCTGAATGGCAAAATAGCCATTCCCTTCCAGGCCGAAATCCAAGGGTAGTCCCGTGGATTGCAAAGCCCCCTGAGAATGGTCGGTGTATACCTCATCCAATGCGGTGATGTAGCTGGTTGTCGTGCCAAGCTCCTGCGGATTCTTTTGCTTGTTGCCAATCTGACTGCGCATCACTTCATCAAAAGTCGTGTCTGCATACCGGTCAGCCTTATAGCCCACCGTCGCCGTATTACTCATATTATTGCCCACAACATCCAGATTTCTGGTCTGTGTCAGCATAGCGGAACTTAAATCATAGAACCCTTTAAACATATCCTCAATCTCCTCTGCTTTATGTACCGTATATATATTTTTGCATTGAGATTCGCAATTTGCGGATCGCATTGGAATGTATCTGTGATACACGCGGTTCGCTTACGCCGAGCACCTGCGCAATTTCCTTCATCTGAAAGGATTTCTGATAATACAGGGACAAGACCAGTTGTTCCTTTTCACGCAACTCACTGATACTGCGCTTCAGTTCTGCATACAGCTCTTTTTTCTGATAATTCTCCTCAGGCTGTGCATCAACATCGGACTGCGGCAAATGCTTGGCCGGCACATCCGAGTCCCGTTCGTCCAGAAGCATATCAAGCGACAACACGTTACACAGTGCGGTCTTAGCCAGTTCCTCCTGATAGCGTGTCTCGCTCAGGCCCATGTGCTCTGCAATCTCCTTATCGGTCGGCACACGTCCAAGTTGAGTGAATAATTCGCTGTTCGCTGTATCAATCTCACGCATACGCTTCCGAACCGAACGAGGCAGCCAATCCTGACGACGGGCTAAGTCGATAATCATGCCGCGCAGCCGTTTGGAAACATAGGTTTCAAACTTGACATTTTGGCTTAAGTCAAATTTATCCAGCGCACCCATCAGCAGGATAATTCCCTCGTTAATCATATCATCGACCTGCGCGAAGCTTAAATAAACCCCTCGCAGCTTTAATGCTACATTTTTTACAAGATAGGAATACCGCATCACGAGGATTTTTTTTAGTTCTTGATCTCCGCTCTGCTTATATTCTGTGAGAAGCGCCTCATTCGTCATACTCTCCCATCTCTCTTGTGATTCCAAGGCGTTTCCCTCCTCACTTCAAATCATATCGTTACGAAAGTGTGATGTTGCCCAGTGCCTGTATCTGTACGCTCGTAATTACCTCATTAAAGGACAGTACGGTAAGGTCCGGATAGAATTGCTCGAGCAGTCGGCTTAAATAGATGCGGATGATATGGCTGGTGAGCAAAATCGGCTTTTGCGACAGCTCCGAGAATTTTTTAATATGCTCGTTAAGCTGCGACAGCAGTTTCTGCATCAAATCCGGTCCCAGTGCAAGATATACGCCCTGATCGTTTTTGGTCAGGCTGGCAACAATCTTTTTTTCCACCTCCGCATCCAGCGTAATGACGCTGAGTCGGCCGTCCTCGCAGAAGCGATGCGTAATGGTTCGCTTGAGCTGCGCACGCACACTCTCTGTAATCAGGTCGACATCATGGGTGATCGCCAATGCGTCGACCGTGGTCTCTACAATCGTACCCATATCCTTAATCGGAATGCCTTCCTTCAGCAGATTGCAGAGGATTTTCTCAAGCATAGCGTAGGATACCACATTGGGGAAGGCTTCTTCCACCAACTGCGGCGCCGAGCGCTTGAGGTTTTCCACCAGCTGAATGGTCTCTGCACGATTGAGCAATTCATAGGTATGCTTTTTCACCGTTTCAGACAGGTGCGTCAGCATAACAGACAACGGATCGATGACTGTATAACCATAAATCTCGGCCATTTCCTTGTTTTCCGGCAAAATCCACCGGGAAGGAATGCCATACGCAGGTTCAATAGTCTCAATGCCATCAATCTCACCCGCCGGATTGGCAGGTTCCAGAGCAAGGTAATAATCCAGCAGGATTTCACCACGTGCCACTTCTTCGCCCTTAATCTTGATGACATATTGGTTGGTGCCCAGCATCGAGGCGTCGCGCAGTCGGATGGACGGCACGACAAAGCCCATGTCCTGCGCATACTGCCGGCGGAAAATGACGATTCGGCTGATGAGCTTACCGCCGCGTGACTCATCCACCAACGGAATCAGGCTGTAGCCAAATTCCATCTCTATCGGCTCGACGTTAATCAGCGAATAAATATTGTTAACGTCCTTGTAGTAGTCCATTTCGCTTTGCTGCGCTTCCGCCTGTTTTCGGGCGGCCTCCTGCGCAGCAGGCAGTGCTTCCTTCTCTTTCTGCAGCGCCTCCATTTGATGCGACACACGACGGCTGATAAGAATCAGCGCCGCAGCAATCAGAATCAGCTGAATATGGGGCGTGCCGGGAAAAATCGCAAATACGGCCAGAATCAAACCGGCGATCATCAGGGACTGCGGCTGCGCAAGGAACTGCTTGATAACGTCGTTATTCAAGCTGCCCTCGGAAACCGCACGGGTGACAATCATACCGGTCGCCGTCGAAATCATCAGTGCCGGCAGCTGGGAAACCAGACCGTCACCGATTGTTGCAATCGAATAAACGCTCAGTACCTCGCTCAGCTCCATACCGGACTGAACGATACCGATGATGGAACCTGCGATAAAGTTTATCGACGTGATGATGATAGACATGATCGCGTCGCCCTTGACGATCTTGGTAGCACCGTCCATTGCGCCGTAAAAGTCCGCTTCACGCTGTACCTTATATCGTCTAACCTTGGCTTCCTGCTCATTGATCAGGCCGGACGACAAATCCGCGTCAATGGCCATCTGCTTGCCGGGCATGGAATCGAGTGTAAAGCGGGCTGCTACCTCAGCAACGCGCTCCGCGCCCTTTGTGATAACGATGAACTGCATCAAAACGATAATCAAGAAGATGATGACACCGATGACCACATTGCCTTGAATAACAAATTCACCGAATACCTTGATAACCTGTCCTGCCTCGCCGCCATTGGAAAGAATGAGACGAGTCGAAGATACGTTCAGTCCCAATCGGAACAACGTGGTAATCAACAGCAGCGATGGGAAAATCGAAAACTCCAGCGGCTCGTGAATATTCATGGTAATCAACAGAATAATCAGCGCCAGAGAGATATTGATGATAAAAAATACGTCCAACAGAAACGGCGGAAGAGGGATCAACAGGAACAGCACGATGACCACGACAAACACCGATATCACGTTGTCAAAAAGTCGTTTCATAACTCCACCATTTCTATACCAGTTTCAAAATTATTGCGGAAAGCTCCGCTTATTAAGCTTGTAAACATAAACTAAAATTTCAGCAACCGGACCATATTGTTCGGCCGGAATTAACTGTCCAATCTCTACAGCTGCATACAATGCACGCGCCAGCGGCCTGTTTTCCACCACAGACACGCCATTTTCCTCTGCCACTGCGACAATACGCAGCGCCAACTCGTCCTGACCCTTGGCCACCACGACCGGCGCGGCATCCTGCCCCGGCTTATATCTGAGCGCGACCGCAAAGTGGGTCGGGTTACGGATGACGACATCCGCGCCCGGAACAGCCTGCATCATGCGGGACTGCGCCATTTTGCGCTGCGCTTCCTTGATTTTGCCCTTGATTTTCGGATCACCTTCGGTCTGTTTATACTCTTCCTTGATTTCCTGCTTGGACATTTTGAGCTGACGCTCAAATTCCCACCATTGATATAAATAATCGAAGAAAGAAAGAACCAGAAATGCGACGCCAACCTCTAAAATCAGCTTAAAGCCTAAGTCGCGCATCGAGGTCAACGCAACGCCGATATCGCTGCTCATATAGCGCGAAAAAATCAGAAGCGATCCGCTGACAAACTTATAGATCAAAATCAGAAGGATCGTGATCTTCAGTACACCCTTGAGCGATTCAATAATGCTTTTTAATGAAAATAGCCGTTTAATGCCCTGCAACGGATTCAGACGGCTGAATTTCGGCTTCATGGATTCAAAAGAAACCAGCAGCCTGGTTTGCGCAAAGGTCGCAACCACAGCCGCCAGAACCGTGGCCAGCAACGGAATAGCAACCGACTGCGCCAACGCCATAATCGATTTGGTGCTCAGTTCAGTCCCAATGGCGCTCGCGCCGCCGGTCGGTACGCTGCCAACCAAACCAATGCAATAACGGACGATTCCAGTCATTGCATCCACCATCAATGAGAGTCCAAACCGCAGCGCAGCATAGCTTGCAAACAGCGTTGCCACCGCCACGACATCCTGACTCATCATGACGTTACCTTTTTTTCGCTCGTCACGTCGCCTTTTTGGTGTGGCTTTTTCTGTTTTTTCGTCCGCTCCGCCCGGCATGCTTGGTTCCCCCCTTTTGGCCTACCTAACCTCCCGCAACCACTTTCACAGCCTGCTCAATAGCGACCAGCATCTGTTTTTCCAGTCCAAGGACAAATTCGCCCATGAGCGGCAAAAGCAGGATCACCATAGCTAATCCCAAAATAATTTTCAGCTCAAAATTGATTGCGAAAACATTGATTTGAGGAATCACTTTCATCAAAATACCCATTCCCAACTGGCCAATCAGTTCAGCCGCAAGAATCGGTAAACACAACTTCATTGCCAGAACGGCACAGGATGCAAACATCTCCAGCACATAGGTGGATGCTGACGTGCCAAACGAGACGGCCCCATAAGGAATTACCTGTCCGGAGTTAAGCAGAATACGCAACAAGGTAATATGACCACCCGCAACGAAGAACAGCAGCGCCATCATGATATTGAGCAGCGTACCCGTCATGGAGACATTGGTCCCCATCGAAGGGTCATAAGTTTCTGACATATTCATGCCCATCTGCGCATCAATCATCTGGCCGGCCTGTAGAACCACATAAAAAAAGAAGTGGACCAATACAGCAACCAAATAACCTAAAGCAAGTTCGAGCAGCGAGCGGACGGCAAACTCAACCACCGTTGTCGGCACAGTCGGTAACGGCAGATCCGTTAAGGAATATACCGCCACGGCAAGCATCAGGCTTGCCCCTGCTTTCACCAAACCCGGGACACCAGATCGGCCTCCCAGCAGCGGATTAAATACCATAAACCCGGTCATGCGCATGAGGATAAAAAGGAACAGCGTCAGTTGTGCATCATCAATCATCGCGTTCGCTGTCCCCTTCCTTCTAAGCAATCATTTGGGTGAATATCATCCTGGTAAAATCCTGCACTGTATCGAGCATCCATGGGCCCGCAAGGAGGAGAAATGCAATGATTAACAAAAGCTTTGGAATAAAAGACAGCGTTTGTTCGTGAATCTGTGTTGCCGCCTGAAAAATTGCCACCAGAACACCAACCGCCATACTGGCAATCAGCATCGGTCCGCCAATTTTGAGCGCAACCCATATCCCCTCCCGTAGAATATCGATAATTTGGTTCTGATCCAACGCTCAACCTCCTCCCACATGCTATCGGAAGCCCTGCGCCAGCGTAGAGAACAAAAGCTGCCAGCCATCCACTGTAATAAACAGCAAAAGTTTAAACGGCATAGATATCATTGCCGGTGGCAACATAATCATACCCATACTCATCAGGGTCGAAGAAACCACAATATCAATCAGCATAAACGGAATATACAGGAAAAAGCCGATCTGAAATGCCGCTTTCAATTCGCTGGTCATATAAGACGGAATAATGACGCGCATGGAAAGCTCCATGGCCGCCTCATCCGTTGCTGGCTCGTCCACACCGGCCAAGTCACAGAACAAGGTCAGCGACGAACTCTCTGTATTCCGCAGCATGAACTCCTTCAAAGGAACCGATGCTCGATCAATTGCTTCCTCCTGCGTGATTTCCTGCCTTGTGTACGGCTCATATGCCGTCTGCTGGATCTGCGTCAGCACTGGATTCATGATGAACAGTGTCAGAAACAATGCAATACCGATTAGTACCATATTGGGCGGATTCTGCTGCGTTCCCATTGCCGTACGCAAAAAGGAAAGCGAAATGATGATTCGCGTAAACGAGGTCATCATGATTAGCATGGACGGCAGCAACGCAATGACAGTAGTCAGGAAAAGTATTTCCAGTGTTTGTACACTGTCGCCGTTTACATTGATCAGGCTATCCGGCATGAAACACTCTCCTTCCTACTTCCTGTCATTTTTTTTGCGCAGCACATCCGAAATAATATCAGAAAACTTCGGCGCAGCAGCTTCGCTGCTCACCTGTTTTGTCTGTCTCCAGATACGCGATTCTTCCTCTGACAACTCGGTGAGCAACGTAATTTGATCATCTGAAACACCAAGCACAAGCCAACGCAGCCCGACACGTGCCACGACCACCGCTTTGTTTTGTCCCAACGGAAGTCGATCGTAGAGGCGCATGTGACCGCCCGATGTCATGGTCCCGCCAAGATTGCCCATGGAGATGCGGCGTGTAAACCAATACGCCAGATATAAAATCACCGCAACGCACAGGCACATGCCAATTAAGGAAAGCCAGTTCATCCTTTTACGGCTGTCCTACGATAGAGCTCACCGTCTTGATGATGCGGTCCGGCTTAAACGGCTTTACAATAAAGTCCTTTGCACCAGATTTGATGGCTTCGATAACCATTGCCTCCTGACCCATTGCGGAGCACATGACGACCGACGCATTGGGATCCGCCTTGCGAATCGCCTTCAATGCCTCAAGACCGTCCATATTGGGCATCGTGATATCCATAATAACCAGATCCGGCTGAATTTCCGCATATTTGTTCACTGCTTCCGCGCCATCGCTGGCTTCGTATGTATCCGTATAGCCATTCTCGTTAAGCGTGTTTTTTACCATCATTCGCATGAATGCTGCATCATCTACTAACAAAATCTTTGCCATGGTTCATCCCATCCTTTTCGTTTTTCAAAATAATATATGAAGTATTATTGCTTATTAAAGGTCTTCCAACGCAAGAGGCTCAATTATTTCGGCAATGCGCAATCCAAAGTTATCATCCACCACGACGATATCGCCCTTGGCAATGCACTTACCATTGACATACAGATCCGCTCTGTCACCTGCCAATCGGTCCAGCACCACCAAAGAACCCTTGGTATAGTTCAAAATATCCTTCACACGCCGACGCGTCCGCCCGATCTCAACCGCAACATCAACCGGAACAGACATCAGCAGGTCCAGATTGCCCTCCTGCTCTTCATTCAAGTTGGTTGCATGTTCTTCGAATTTCGGCATAGCCGGCTTGGTTGTTTTAATGGTTTTCGGCTCCGGAGCCGCCTGTTGCTGCGGCGGCATATAGTACATAGGCGGATACGGCATCTGCATTCCATACGGCGGATATGGCATTGCAGCATATTGCTGCTGCATCTCCGGGGACATCTGCTGCATCGCTGCCTGCTGGGCTTGTGCTACAGGCTGCTGTACCGGTGTCTGCTGCGCAGGAGCTACTGTCGGCTGCTGCGCGGGAGCTGCAGCTACAGGCTGCTGTGGTGCCGGGGTTGCAGCAACCTGCGGCTGCGCAGGTTGTTCTGCCGGTGCGGCAGGCTGTGGTGCTGCATTTTGCTGCGCCTGCTCTTCCGCAAAGCTCTGCGCCATCAGCTTTTCAATCTCTTCCTGACTCAGAGGCGCGCCGCTACTGCTGGACGTCTCCGGTTCGGCTGCAGCGGCAGGCTGTGCAGCCGGCTGTTCTGCGGCCGCTTCGCCTTCCATGCCGACATCCTCCCCTTCAATACCAAAGCCTTTCAACAACTCTCGTACCAAGTCCATACTGAGCGCACTCATAAATTCGCTTTCCACCGCATCCTCAATGCTGAATTTAAAGCGAACTACGACCAGAATTCCGTTTGACGGGAAATACTTATTCACAAATTCCTCTAAGCTGCCAATTTCAAACGCCTGCGGCGTTGAAATATTGACCATTCTGTTAAGGAAATCGGACATTGCGGTAGACGCAGCACCCATCATCTGATTCATGACTTCGCAAATTGCGCTCATGTTCAGCTCATTGATTTCAAAATCCTCATCTTTTGTTGTGCTACCCATGAGGATATCAACAATTGCCCGCACATCGCTCCGCTTGAGCAGCATGATATTGCTGCCGCTGAGTCCTGCTACATAATCAATTTTTACACCAATAGCCGGCTGCAAATCGCCCAGCGTAAAATCCTTTGCAGATACTACGCTCACCGTTGGCGTTGTGATATCAACGCGACGTGCGAGCATATTGGAAACCGCAGTCGCGGAGGAGCCTAGACTGATATTAAAGATTTCCCCAATCGCATCAATCGCCATTGGGCTAAATACATTCGATCCCATTCTTACTGCCTCTCTCCTTCATCCTGCATATTTTCCATGTCGGATAGCACGTAAGTTTTATCTATCCGCACCGCTTTATTCTTTTGAAATACACCCATCTTGCCGTCGAACCATCGCTTTCCACCAATATTCAAAAAGATTTTTGAATCTTTTGGCTGATCCAGAAAGATTACATCACCAACATGCAGATGGTATATATCCTCCATCCGTAAGGTGGTATGCTGGAACTCCGCTGTAATCTCCAAATCTGAACCACGCAAGTAATCCATAATCTCTTCGCTATCATGTTGATTGGGTTGCCGGACGCTCGCCGTTTCCCGGTTCATCAAGCCGAACACATCACTGAGCATGGTACCCGGTAAGACAATGCTGAAGCGTCCTCTGCTCACCGGAGTACGAATCGTGATACCAACAATGACGACAGCCTCTTCCAATCCGATTAACTGCACCAAGGTAGGATTAACCTCAACCCTCTGGAATTTAAAATTGATATCAATATAATTCTTCCACGCACTGGACAGACTGTCAATCAAATTATTCATGAGATCCGTATACAGACGCAATTCAATGTCCGTATACTGATAGTCCGAACTCACTTCCCCCTCGGTTTCGCCGTCGCCACCAAGCAAACGGTCAAGCATACTCAACATGATGCCTGTCGTAATATGAAAGAGAATCGGTTCCTTTTCCGCCGTATCATCAAACGAATCCTCTGCAAGCGTTAATACATCCCGCTCTGATAAGGCGTTTGAAAATTCAAAATACCGCTGTTCTTCTACCGAATCAACCTCTAACTCGCACGACATGTGCAGCAACGCATTCAGCCGAGAGGATAGAATCCGCACATAGCTTTCAAAAATACTGCTGATCATCTTCAAGCGATCCCGCGTGAATTTTTTCGGGCTATAGAAATCGTATTTCGGATACTTCTTTTCCTCGGAATTATCCTTTTCGGTCGTTGTCACGTCCATGTCACCGTTTCGAGCGGCAGCAAGCAAGGCGTCGATCTGACTTTGTGATAAAACTTCAGACATTTATAACAAATCCTTTTACTCTTAACTCTACTCGGCTCCGCCTTCGCGTATCGTAAAATACTTATCCACGCTGGTTTCCGCGCTGTCCGGATTCATGCCGGTAATCATAATCTCCACACGGCGATTCTTGGCTCGCTCTGCGTCGCTATCAAAGCCAGCGATCGGGCGCCACTGACCATATCCGACGCTTACCAACTTATCCGGATCGATCACATTTTTTTCCTGCAAATATACCGTTACCGTTGCCGCACGGTTGGAGGAAAGAAAGCGGTCCACTGTAGGATTATTGGGTTTTGACGGATCGCCCTGCGACGTATGACCCATCACGCGCATCTCATCAATCAGGTCGCTCTGCGGTGCAATCGCATTTGCCACCTCATCGAGCATACGCTTTCCCGAATCCAACAGCACGTAGCTGTCACCTTCAAAAAATACTGCATCGCGGAACGTAATAAATACATAATCCGCACCTTGTGTAATTGACATCTGCTGCTGCAGATTGTTTTTTTCGCTGTATTCATTGAGCGCCATTGCAATTTGATTGAGCGCCGCAGTCACGTCCTGCTGCGAAATCTGGTCAGAATCCTTTTCATCATTCTCCTGACCGGTTCCCTCGCCGGGAGTACCCATCGTTTCCGATGCAGTTTCACGCTTAAAACTTTGCACAATCATTGCCCATTTGGTTTCATTGATGGTGGACATACTATACAGCAGAACGAAAAAGCAGAGAAGCAGCGTGACCATATCGCCATATGTATCCTGCCAGTTAGCTCCGCCCCCACCCTTTCTCCGTCTTTTCACATCTGCGACTTCCTTTCTCTTGCTACCGAAGCTGAGTTCTTATTCCGACTCTTTTCCTCGGCCCCCGCGTCCTTTTTTCTTCTCAGAGCCGCCACCTGTCGCATTCTGCTCCAGATAACCCTCCAGCTTTTCCCGAATAAACTTCGGATTTTCACCGGACTGAATTGCCATAACGCCTTCAACAATCAGCTGTCTGCAAAGGCATTCTTCCTCATCTCGGGTACGCAAATTGTTGGCAATCGGGTTAAATATAAGATTTGCCAAAATAACGCCATAGAAAGTGGTAATCAACGCGGTACCCATATCTTTACCAATGCTGGACGAACCACTTTCCGGGTCCATATTGACCAGCATGTTGATCAGACCGATCAGGGTACCAACCATACCGAATGCCGGTGCGGCAGCCGATGCCTTTTCATACATCGAAGCAACGTCATCATGGCGCGTACTCAGCTGCTCAATATCGCTTGTCAGCATATCGCGTACCTTATCCGAATCGTTACCATCTACGATCAACATGATACTCTTTTGGAAAAATGGATCTTCCAGTTGATTTGCGCGTTCTTCCAACGCCAACAAGCCGTTTTTACGGGCAATCTGCGCAAATTCAACGACCTCGTCGATCACTTCTGTTGGATTAAATTTCTTTTGGTTAAAAATAATTCCAATATGCTTTGGGAATTTTGCCAACATTTTTCCAGGATGACCTGCAATAATGGTTGCCAAGGTGCCGCCCAAAACAATAAAGACACTGGCAGCATCACCAAAGTTGGCCAACTGCGTAAAATCAAACGGTCCCGGATCGCCGCCAATCGACATACCTAAGATCAGCAGAACAAAGCCGCCGACAATGCCCAGAATAAAAGTTAAATTCATTTTCTAACACGTCCCCCAATCTGAATCCGTCTAAAAGACGAGTTGTCAGAATGCAGTTCTATCTATATTCAGTCTCCGCGTTTATCGGAGATCGTGATTTCACGGTAAATATCCCGCACTCTTGCGGTGTAGTTTTCAATCTGGCGAACCACCGCCTCCGGCGTTTCCCTTACAATGTAATAATCATGATTCATCATTATGATTTTGGTTTCAGGAATCATCTCAATTGTCTCGATCTGCATATGGTTTAGCAAAAATGGTTCCCTGTTCAATTTAGTCAGCCGGATCATGTCATTCACCTTTCCCCACTTCAAAAGATTTTAGGACTGGGGGGACGTAACACACGCCCCCCCGGCCGCCTGTCTTTACGTAATATAACTCTTTAAAGAGAACAATTACCGCTTCATGCTGACCAAATCGGACAACATTTCATCTGTAACAGTGATAATTTTGGTATTGGCCTGAAAACCGCGCTGTGTCGTGATCAAATCGGCAAATTCCGTTGCGATATCCGTCTTGGAGGATTCCAAGCCGCCGGACAAAATCTGCGTATCGCCTGCACCTGTCAAGGTGATTCGATCCGGGTTTGTAGCATTTGTATTATTATTCAAATCACCCGTTACAGCCCCACCACAGGTACCGACAACAACATCGCCTGCGTTATTGCCCGCCTGATAGTAGCCGTCACTAAGTTTTGTAAGACCATTGGGGTTAACAACGCTGCCAATCGGAATGATACCGACTGTAACCGCGACATTATCCTGTGTTACTGCAGTGATAACACCATTCTGATCGACACTCAAGTTAACGCTTTGCACATTAACACGCTTGTTTTGATCAACAGCAGTGCCGCCAATATCTGCCGGATATCCCTGCGCATTGGTATCAGCCGCTATCTCGGGATACAATGCACCGCCTTCTTTGATACCCGTAGTGGTATCGCTTGCCGGCGCCGTAACTGGCAACCGAATCGGACGCAGGCAAGTATCCCACTTCACACTGCCATCGGCATTTTCAGCCATGGTTCCATCCGCATTACCCTGCGGCATAAAACCGTAAACACAATAGCCGTTACTATCAACCAGATAGCCGTCTTTATCCAAACCGAAATTGCCAACTCGTTTGAGAGTCAGATTGTTCGGATCCGGCTCATAACCAATCGCCGGATCCGGCTTCGGGCCAACCATAAAGAAGCCGTTACCATCCAGATAAAGGTGAGAATTGATGCCGGTCGGTGCATAGGTGCCGCCGGTCATATTCAGATCAATCGAAGCAACCTGAGAGCCATAACCAATCTGCGATGCGTTGGTACCGCCATATTGGTTGCCGCCCGCCGTGCTGTTGCTGATCGAAGTATACATGGACTCGCTGAACGAAGTAACGCCCGGCTTAAAACCATATGTATTGGCATTAGCGATATTGTTGCCAATTACATTCATTTTCTGCATGTGGGTCTGCAGACCCGCAATTGCAGCGTACATAGAACCTGTCATAAGTTTAATTTGCTCCTTCCAATTCATACGGCGCAGTCGGAAACCGGTCATACGGACAGGCTTCCAAAGCACCCTAAAAAGGACCTGCTTTCTTACTTGAGAAGAACAGCACCGTCTATATTGGTAAATACATTGTCACGCATCTCATCTTGTGAAATAGCTGTAATCACTCTGTTTTGCGGCACATTCACGATAAATGCACGTCCTGCATCCAGCACCAAAATATTTTTGGCACCTTTTTCCTGTGCCTTACCGACAGAATACGCAAGCTGGCTCATCAGATCGTCGGTCATTTCAATGCCCCGCTCCTCTGCGCGCTGCTGTGCATGCTTGGAGAACTCCACGGTTGGCATTGTCTGCTGCGCCGTGCCAAGCTGCTCCATGCGCTGCCGGAGCAGATCACCAAACGTACCTGTTGAAACTTGCGACGTCTGCTGCACCTGCTGACCAAGTGAACTGCTGCCACTAATTCGGTCAATCATATTTTCTCGCCGTCCTCGCCGGAACCCGACGTATCAGATCCACCGGTTCCGTCTGTCCCATCGGTTCCATCAGTCCCTTCCGATGGTGTTTCCTCTGTCGGCGGCAACTCACCAACTGCCATAATGGAGCTAAGTGCGTATTTCTTGCCATTCACAAAAATAACCTGCTCGCCGTTATACGTTCCTGTACCTGTCACTTCGCCAACAATTTCCTTCAAGCCGCTGGCGCTGGTATATTCGCCGATCGTAACCGTTTTGCCAACCAACGAAGCCGCATAGGACATCGTAGCCGCATCCGTCATGGTAGCCATAGCCTGAATCGTCGACATCGAAATCAACTGATTCATCATATCGCTCGTGGAAGCCGGATTATCAATATCCTGATTCTGGAACTGCACAATCATCAGCTGAAGAAAATCCTCCATTGTCAGCGTCAGATTATCCGCGCTGCTATCCTTCAAATAACCGACGTTATTGTCTGTATCTGAACTGGAGGTCTTAGTTGTCTGCGTATTGGAATTGCTAGCATATGTACTCTGGTTGGAAGTTCTAGCTATCGTAGGGGTAAATAAATCGCTCATTGTATCTTCTCACTTCCTTTCCATCAAATCGTATCCAGTTGATAAAGCCCTAAGCGCAGCTGACCCAAAAAGCTGTCCTGCTCCGCCTTACTCTGCTGCGGATGGGATTGCTGCTCCTGCTGTTGCCGGTTCTGCTGGTTGTGACCATCGTACTGCGGCTGCTCCTGCTCCTGCTGCTGCACCTGAATTTGAACCGTCTGACCAGTACGGTCTTCCAGTAATGCACCCAGATTGCCCGCATGCTGCGCCAGCAAGGAAGTAGTCTTCGCATTATCCGCATAAATCACAAGGCCCATCTTGCTGCCATGCTGAACTAACTCAATCGTAATGTGACCGAGATTTTCCGGCTGCAGCTGAATTTGAACCTTATCGCCTACAGTATTCAGATTCGCCTTAATCGTATCTGCAAGCTGCTTTTCCATATCAGGCGCACTGGTATCAACTGTCGGCGCAGCTTCACCAACCTTGACCGGCACCGTCTCCACATCATGGAACAAAGGCTGCTCCTGCTGCGTCATAACAACAGGCTGATCATCCTGCTGGTTTGCTTGCACCAGCTTCTGTCCAGCTGCGGTGTCTGTAGTCGGCTGCTGCTCGGTATGCGACGCTGCATCCTGCAAGCCTTGCTGCTGTACACCCTCCTGCGGCACGACGACCTCGGGAGCGGTCTGCACCTGCTCAGTCGCTGTCTGCTGCGGTACCTGTACTGCCGGCTGCGCAGTCTCCTGCTGTACTGCCGGAGCCATCGTTTCTGCTGCAACCGCTGTCTGCACGGTCTGCGTAACAGCCACATCCACCGTAGGCATAGCGGATACCATCATATTATCCACATTCTCCTGCGCTGGCTGCTGCACCGCAACATCCTGCACTACATACGGCTGGAGCAACATGGCCGCCAATGCCTGCCGCACATCATCCGATACTTCCGGGACATTCTCCTGCGGAGCTTGCTCGGTCTGCTGTACCTTGTCATTCTGTGTCGGCTTGGACTGTGTCTGCTGGTTATTCGAGTTGGGTTTATTGGACGATACCGCTTCTTGCTTTTGCGACATCATATCCTGAAAAGAATCTCCATTCGAATCCTTGCCTATATCCGAGCCGGACACCTGACCTTGCTGCATCATGAGCTGCATCATCATGTTGATCTGCTCCATATTCATTCCTCTCTCACCTCCTTTCACCTGAGAATAAAGACAGGCGCGGCTTTCACAGCAACAACGCCCGCAGCATCCACTTAATGGACAGCCGCGCCTGCCATCACGCGAGCGTTGGATACAAACTCATCAATAAACTGTTCTTCGCTCTTCTGCACGGATTTCTGATAAAGCTTCCATTTTTTCTCTTTGAGCTTTTCAATGGTCGCCTTATCTGTTTTGGCATGAATCACTTCATTCCGCTTGCTTTCCTCTTCTTTTTTACGCAAAGCCAGCGTTTCCCGTGCTTTTTCAATTTCTTTCTCCTGCACGCGCAGCATCAGGTCAAATCCGACTGCGTCTGCAATCGTCATCCCCTGCCGCTTTCTGTCTCGATATTCTTCGTTTACCTCATCAAACCGCTGCTGCAGAGCTGCGACAACTGCTTCCTGTTCACGCACACGCGCAATTGCAGCTGCATGCTCAATGCGGAGCGTATCCAGAAGCTGCTCTCGGTAATGCAACACCGTCTCCATTGAAAAACGAAACTTCTTCATTGGAATCATCCCCTTTTCTTTCGTATTCCATTACGAATCACTGTAAAATCGACTCCAACTGATGCAGGCTTTCATCATAACTGAAAGATTCATTAATGCCTTGCATCAAAAATGCGTTGATCTGATCAATTTTGGAAATCGCATAGTCCAGCCGCGGGTTTGTTCCTGCCTTGTAGGCACCAATGGATAACAAATCCTCGTTTTTTTCATAGACACTCAGGATATCGCGCAATTTACTGGCCAGTTCCCTGTGTTTGGGCGAAACAATCTCAACCATCAAACGGGAAATACTTGCCGAAACATCAATCGCCGGGAAATGGTTTGCGTTAGCCAGTTTGCGAGACAAAACGATATGACCATCCAGAATACCGCGGACGGTATCGGCAATTGGTTCGTTGGTATCGTCGCCCTCTACCAGCACGGTGTAAACACCAGTGATGGATCCGCGTTCAAAGTTACCGCTTCGCTCCAGCAATTTGGGAAGCTCTGCATAAATGGACGGCGTATAGCCGCGTGCCACCGGCGGTTCACCAACTGCAAGACCGATTTCACGCTGCGCCATGGCAAAACGTGTCAACGAGTCCATCATCAGTAGAACGTCTTTGCCCTGATCTCGGAAATACTCCGCAATGGCCGTCGCAACTGACGGACATTTCATTCGCAGCATAGCAGGCTGGTCGGACGTCGCAACCACCAACACCGAACGGCGCATGCCTTCCTCCCCCAAATCCTTTTGGACGAATTCGAGCACCTCTCGTCCGCGCTCGCCAACCAGTGCAATCACGTTGATGTCGGTTTTCACATTCTTTGCAATCATACCCATCAGCGTGGATTTACCGACACCTGAACCAGCAAAAATACCGATACGCTGTCCCTTGCCAATCGTCAGCGTGGAATCAATGGCACGCACACCAAAATCCACACGCTCCCGAATCGGCGGGCGCGTCAACGGGTTAATATATGGGCTGTCCACATAGTAGCTGTCTCCTTCCGGGAAAGGTTCCAGTCCGTCAATGGGTTTGCCCATGGCATTGATGATTCTCCCGCGCAGGAAATCTCCTACCTGTAAACGCAGCCGACGTCCGGTATTGCGGACAAAGCTGCCGGGTGCAAGTCCATTCATATTCTGATATGGCATCAGCAGCATACGGTCGCTCTTGAAACCGACCACCTCAGCCAACACCTGACTGTTTGACTCCGCAGAGTAGATACGGCAAATATCGCCGATCGCCCCGCGGCCACCCGACGCTTCGATTGACATACCAACGATGTTCTCGATTTTGCCGGTGCGGCTCAACATATCGCCATCTTTAATTTGTTGAATGACTTGCTCAAACATAGGTTTTTCTCCCCGAACAGGCTATGAGAAGTTCTCATGGATGACCGAACGGATATTTTCAAGCTGCGTTGACGCGCTTGCATCAATGATCTCATCCGGCATTTCCACAATGCAGGTTCCTGTTTCGGCATCCCGCATGGGTACGATTTTGATGTGATCGGATAAGCTAGACAATGCCGCCGTCAGAGACGGATCGCTTTGTGCGACCCCCTTCACATCGCAATCTGCAACATATATCTGCACCCATTCGCGACGCTTCATTTTTTCTGTCGCTGCAATAATCATGCGTTTGATGATCTCCTCGCTGCTTTTCAAGCTGACATGGATCACCTTTTCCGCAACAGCTACAGCGACATCCAAAAGTTCGCCGCTGAGTTTATCAATTTTTTCATCGCGCATATTATTTGCCTGTGTCAGAAAGCGCTGCACTGCCTCCACAGATTCCTGTGCTGCTTTGCGCGTTGCGGCGGAGGCTTCTTCCTCGCCCTTACGCTGACCTTCCACATAGCCCTGATTATAGCCTTCCTCGGATGCCTGCTGGTGGATTTGTGCCACCTCTGCTTCAGCAGCCTGTTTAGCCTGTTCTATAATATGCTCTGCCTGTGCCCGTGCATTACGGATTAATTCATCTGCCTGTGCCTGTGCCAGCGACAGCGCCTGTTCAAAGCTGCCGCCTGCCGGCTCCTGTATTTCTTGTTCCTGCTCTTCCGCCTTGGCGGCATGAGCCTCCTTAGCTTGCTCTGCAGGTTTTTCATCCGCCGCATCGTCACTGGGAACGTTTTCTTTGAGGCGGATCATTTCCTCCAGCTGACTTACCAACTGTTCCTCATCCGGCAGCTCGTATTCTTCAGCCTTCGGTTTCATGAAATACTTCAGAATACTAGGCAATGATCTCATCCTTTCCGCCCTTCAGAATAATGATTTCATTGCGCTCTTCCAGATCACGAATGATACCAACAATACGCTGCTGTGCCTCTTCCACATCACGAATACGAACATTGGTAGTAATTTCGAGGTCTTCCTCGATATTCTGACGCATACGCGTGGACATATTGGTGAACAGCTTGTTTGCAACATCCTTGTTGGCGCCCTTGAGCGCCAGAACAATATCGCGCATATCGCAATCGCGGACAAAACGCTGCACAGAACGATCGTCCATATGTACGATATCCTCGAACACGAACATACGCTTGCGGATCTCTTCGGCCAGCGTGCCGTCGTTCTCCTCCAAGCCGTCGAAAATAGCCTTTTCGCTCGAACGCTCCAAATTGTTCATAATTGCAGCGATATGATCCAGACCGCCAATCTGTACATTCTCCGTAACAATCAGGCTGGAGAACTTCTTCTGCAGCTCGTCCTCGATCATCTTCACTGCCGTCGGCGATGCGCTCTCCATACGTGCAATACTCTTTACTACGCGCAGCTTCTTTTTAGGCGGCAGTTCTTCCAAAACCGCGGCTGCCTTGTCCGGATCGACATAGGACAAAACCAGCGCAATGGTCTGCGCACGCTCATGCTGCAATGTCGAAAGCAATGTCTTGGCGTCCGTCTTGTTGAGGAACGAGAACGAACGATTGCTCAGTGCCTTGGTGACCTTGCTCAGCAGCTGCTCCGCTGCCTGATCGCCAAAGGCCTTTTGCAATACCGAACGGGCATATTCCATGCCGCCCTCGGTAATGGCCTTGTTGGTCAGGCACATTTGATAAAAGTCTTGCAATACCTGCTCGGTTTGCTCCGGATCAATATAGCCGAGTTTTGCAACCTCAATGGTCAGTTGCTCCAGCTCATCCGAATTCATGTACTGATAAATCCGGGATGCCTTTTCTGTGCCAATGGCAACAATCACGGTTGCCGCTTTTTGTGCGGGCGTCAACTCTTGCTCAGCCATTTGCACCCTCCCCTCTCAGCCATGTACGAATCATCTGGGCCGCAATTTCCGGATTCTCCTCCGTAAACTTGCGAATCTCCTGCTTCAATTCCATACTCTTCTCGTTCTTAATCTCCAGAACATTGTCAATCTGCTCCTGTGCCTGCTCAGCAGCTGCGGCCTCTTGTGCTGCAAGTTCCTCAGCCTGCTGCGCCAGCAACAATTCTTGCGCCTTCTTGCGACGCTTCGAACGAATTACCAGCAAGACAATCAGCAACAACAGCAGTCCAAATACGCCTGCACCAACATACAGCGCCCATTTGGGAATCTGCAGACCCGAAAGGAGCGGCGCGGTTGTATTGTTTGCATCCGGATTGTAGAACGGTGCCACCAACACATTGATTTTATCCGCTTGCTGATCCGTCGAAATACCAGCCGCACGCGCAATATGACTGATGAGCTGTGCGGTACCCACATTACCGGCAGTATCCTGATTGATGGTAACCGCGATCATCACATCAGTTACAACACCAAAATTCTGCTCACTCTGCTGGGTAGTGGTATTGACATTCATGTCCTCCGTACCACTGTTTTTCAGATACTGCTCATTGCCATTTACGACATTCTGCGACTCCATATAAGTCGGAATATCGGCATTGGTCGGTGTGCCAACCGTACCGCCGTTTGCCGCGTCCTCACCGCGTACCAGCTCCTGATCGTACTCACGGTGTCCGATGATACCCTCGCCATCCGGTGCCCCTTCCGGCGTGGTGTACTCGGTTGTCTCCTGTACGCGGTGGCTGACGTCTACCGTACTGGTTACGCTGACACGCACATTGTCCGTGCCGTAAATCGGACTAAGTGCTTGCAATACTTCATTGCGAACACGGTTATTGACCTGATTCTCCAGGCGCAACTTCAGGTCCGATGCGGATGCTGTCGAAGTATCCGTACTCCCCGGCGTATAGCTGTTGCCGATGGAGTCCGTAATCGTTACGCTTTCAAAATCCAAGCCTTGCACACTATGCGCAACAAAGTTACCGATTGCATCGACATAACTGTCCGGCAAAGCCCCGCCATCCTGCATCTCAACAAAAACAGCAGCAGTTGCAGGCGTTGCATTATCACTGTCCAGCACATAGCGCTGATCTGAACCAGGAGAAATATCCACGACTGCATTCTTAACACCCGAAAAGTTCCGGATAACCGCAGCCATGCGATCCTGCAGTTCATAATTCTTCAGGGTTTCCCGATCGGATTCGCTCGACATCATGCCGACGTTATCCAGATAAGTACCGTACAGGAAGCCGCTCTTGGGATACCCGTCCACCAGCAGTTTGGCCTGCAGATTAGCAACCTCTGCCTCCGGCACCTTAATCGTGTCGCCCTCTATTTTATAGTCCGTTGCACCATATTCATCCAGCTTGCCCACAATCGCCGAAGCCTCGTCGGTCGTGAGCCCGGTGACCAGTGTTTCATATGGTCGATTGTTCAAAACCAATGCGAGCGCAACGGAAACAGCAATAACCACGATCAATACGACCGCGGTAATTTTTATATACTTGGACTTGTGTTCCCCTACATATAAGTCTTTAACCTTTTTTAGGCCGCTCTGAAATTTCTCTTTCACTATCTTCTCCGCCTCATCCCAGAGTTTCCCTCATCCTGGAGGGTTCGCAGTTGCATTATATGCTCATGCGCGAAATTTCACTATAGGCATCCAATGCTTTGTTCCTCAATTCCGCAAGCAGCTGAACAGAAAGCTGTGCTTTTGTACCGGCAATGGTCGCAACCGCCGGGTTATCCAACTGACCGGTCGCCAGTAAATACTGTGCCTGATTGTACTCTGCATCGGTTTGCTTTACGTTATTAATCGCGTTCTGGAACACATCCGCAAACACCGGAAAACCGCTTTGCGAAGAGGCCGTATTATCCTTTGAAGCCGTTTTATCCAGAGAAATCGAATCCCACAAGGGCTGAATCGAACCAATCACCGCCATTGTATCTGCCTCCTTATTTATTTACCAATATCAAGTGCGCGTGTGGCAACCGTTTTTAAGGTATTAAATGCTGTGACATTGGCAGAATATGCCTGTGTTGCCGCCATAGCATCCGTAATCTCCTTAACCAGATCCACATTTGGCATTTCAACATATCCATCTGCATTCGCATCCGGATGGCTCGGATCATATTGCAACTTAAAAGGGCTGGTATCCTCCACGATTTGCGTGACACGGACACCGCCCGTTTGTGACAAATTATATGTTTGCGCGGGAACATTGCCCGCTGCTTGGGCGAGCACTTGACGGAATGTATCTCTGCCTCCGTCTGCCTCCATCACCACCATTTTACGTTGATAGGGACCTTCTCCCCCTTCTACGCGTGTGGTATTGATATTTGCAACATTTTCCGAGACGACATCCAACCGAAGCTGCTGCGCTGTCAATGCAGAACCGGTAATGTTCATCGAGCTTAGAAATGCCATAACAAATTTCCCCTTCCCTTATTGTCCGCGAATAGCGGTACGAATCAGTGACAGATCCGTAGAGATCGCATTCATCACATGCTGCTGCTGCAGAGCGTTTCTAGCCAACTCAATACTCTGCTCTGTCGCATCCACACCATTACCATCCATACGGGCGGTTTCGTTGTCTGCAACGTGTATCGTAGCCTGTGTGCCTTCCAGCGCATCTCTCATATCTGATGCGTTGCCATTCGCCGCAGCCTGTAACCGCGACCGGAATGTTTCCTCAAAGGTAACATATTTGGTTTTATAATTTGGTGTCTCCACATTGGCGAGGTTATCCAAAATCGCCGTCTGCTTTGTCCACAAGAAGTCCATAGAACGCTCCATCATTAAAAGAGCATTATTGGTTATCGTATTCATTTTACCGGACCTCCAGTACCAGCGTAATTGAAGCAATCTAAAGATTTATATATATTGTACTATAGATTGTTGACTTTTTCAACCACTTTCGACATTGATTTGCAGTATTACTTGGCAAATTACACAATAAAAGACATTTTAAACTATTTCCTACTTTTTTCCGCATTAAATATGGAATATTCCGAGCGATTTGCTTATATTTTTAATTTCTAATGGGCATGAACAAAATATCATTTGTTAATTTTGTTAGATGTATGAAGAATAATATTTTTTTCAATGTACTTACAATATATAAGATATGGTTCTATTCCATTCCTTTTCCAATTCCAAATGAATAACGGACCCGGCTTTACTGCCGGATCCGTCATTCCATTATACATAGGAAGAGGCAAGCTGAATATAGCGATACGCCCAATACGTATAAGGAACATCCTTATAAGAGACGCTCCCTCCACCCGACGTGCGATTCAATACCCGGGTCATCATCGCCGCAACTTCGCTGCGCGCAATATAAGCGTAGGGCCGGAAGGTGCCATCCGGATAGCCATTGATCCAACCAGCAGATGTCGCATAACGAATGGCATTACTATTCGATGTTCCGCTGACGTCACTAAATCGCGTTGCACTGCTGCCCACACTCGGCGATCCGGACAAACGATAGAGCATCTCCGTCAGTTCGCTACGTGTGATATACTGATCGGGATAGAAGTACGTTGTTTGATCGATAATACCTGCTCGCGCAAAAACATTCACTTCTTGCGCACACCACATCCCCAGCGGCACATCATTATACACACTTGTTGAATAGTTGTTTGCGACATTAACCGTACACATCCGATAAAGCATTACCACAGCTTCCGCGCGCGTCATATAATTTTCCGGTCGGAATGTTCCATCAGAATAACCGTTCATAAATGCGCTGCGGCTGGACGTATTCAAGCGAACCGTGTTGGTTGGCGTTACCGGATCTTTGGAATAATACGCCTGTCCCGAAACCGTCACATTTTGGTCAATATCGGTCAAATAGACCGATACAACACCGTTGGCGTTGCGGCTCATCTGATATGTAGTGCTTCCGACACGAATTGATGTTTTTTCCGCCCCTACGGTACGGCTGTTATCACCTATTTTAACGGTGATTTCATCGATTTGATAGTTTGTGTCCGGCGTGAAGTAGAAGGTTACGTCGTCCCCTGCATCAATTCTGCTTGAAGAAACACTCTTGGTAATCTTCATATGGCTGGAAGAATTGATCGTCAGAGACGGTCTGGAAACCGAACTCGATCCAGAGGACGTAGCGGACAGCTTTACCGGTTCCGTCACATTATCGACGTATACCACATATTCTCCGTCGCCCATGTCCTCAATCTCATA
The DNA here is from genome assembly GCF_964248325.1 of Agathobaculum sp. Marseille-P7918. Taxonomy (NCBI): domain Bacteria; kingdom Bacillati; phylum Bacillota; class Clostridia; order Eubacteriales; family Butyricicoccaceae; genus Agathobaculum; species Agathobaculum sp. Marseille-P7918. The sequence continues at coordinate 175,214 of NZ_CAXTXI010000001.1, forward strand.
ATTCTTGCGGCCCACGCGTATTTCGCCATCCGACGGCTTGGCAGAACCCGTGCTGTCACCAACAGTCAGCGTAATTTTCTGCACCGAATAACGATCCGAGGTTGTGCTGACGTAAAACTCAACGTCGTCGCCAGGCGCTACTGTTTCGCCGCAATTGGTATCGATATTGATGCGGGTGCCTTCCTCTGTCTCGATCGGAATATTATTCTCATCGTAAGTCGCCGAAAAGGTTACAGTGGTATCCACATACATTTCCGGCAGGAAAAACCAGACCTCACCGGAATTTTCATGCACCTGTACACGATCGTTGCCCATCGTCAGAAAAGTCTGCCCAGTTGCCCAGCTTGCATAGCTTTTTCCGTAAGCCACGGTGCAATCACTGATGATGTAGCCAGGACGTGCGCTCACCCGCACTTCGCAGGTTTCGCCTTGCCCAACACTGGTTACACGGCTGCTCGGCCGCTTCAGTTCAAGGCCATCATCCACATCAACTGTCAGCTTATACACGATCGGAATTTCTCCTACAACAGCTTCTACATCCAGATTATCATACAATTCTCCCGAAACTGTACTTTCCCCTTCTGCATTCCACGTTATATTCAAGCCATTCCAATTCGCATTACCAGCCGTCAACGTTTCGGTTATTGTACCATATTTAATAATCAGGCTGTTTAACTGATATCCATCCTCCGGCACAACACTGAGCGAAATCTTTTTTCCGCGCGAAACCTTGCTGCTTTCATTGCCGTTCACCCGCGCATTCCCAGTTTCCTCATGAATGCGCATATCATATTCCTGAAGCGTGCTTTGACAACTAATTTGGGCATCGAACTGTTCCGAAATCGCTTTGTCAGCAGAAACCGTCAGGATAAAGCTACGCGAACGCTCCGGCCATGCGTCCATTTTGATAGAAACCCCTTTGACCGTGCCCTCCAGATGCGTGCTGTCTAGCTTAACTTCCTCCTGTTCAGCTGGCAACGCACCCTTCACAGTAAATGTAACGTTATCCAGTCTGCGCCCCTCATTCAGCGTAATCTTGAAATCCTGTTTCCCGTCAGGCGCAATAAAAGTAGACTCTTCCGCAGGTTCTACGGTAAATGAATTTTTTACCGGAAATGAAACTGTCACGCCACTCTTTTCTTCCTGTTCCTCTGCCGCACCAGCAGTCAGCGCCACAGACGGGAGCATAATAAGCGCCGACAAGGTCAGCGCCAACAACCTTTTCCAGCCCCGTTTCATCTCAGAACGCCATCTCCTTCCTATCCCAAAAAAACATATATAGATATATCGTCCAAAGCATGATAAAAATAAGGACATAAACGATAACCCCCGCCTATCATTGACGGGGGTTTCGAAACACTTATGTAATTAGTCCTGCCGCACTTTAAAACCACTAATCAGAGATTTGAGCATTTCAGACTGACCAGACAGTTCTTCACTTGCTGCTGCAGACTCTTCCGCAGTTGCAGAGTTAGTCTGAACAACGCTGGAGATCTGGTCAATACCCTGCGTAATCTGGACAATCGAATCCGTCTCGCGCTGAACTGCATCCGCAACCTCATCCATACCGGATACTGCAACACTTGCCGATTCCATCACACTGCCAACCGCTTCGCTAACCTTCTGCATCATGTTAACGCCTTCGTTAACCGCACCGATGGACTTCTCAATCAGATCCTTTGTTGCCTTAGCAGCCTGATCCGACTTGTGCGCCAAGTTACGAACCTCATCCGCAACAACCGCAAATCCCTTGCCTGCAGCGCCTGCACGCGCAGCTTCAACTGCTGCATTGAGCGCCAGAATATTGGTCTGGAACGCAATATTTTCAATAGTAGAAATGATCTTGCTGATTTCCTGCGAGGATTCGGAAATATTGCTCATAGCATTGCCAAGCGTTGCGATATATTCGCTGCTTGCCTGCAATTCTGCACCTGCATTATCCGCTGCATTTTTCGCCTGCAGCGCCAACTTCGCAGTGCGCTGGCTGTCGGTAGAAATATCGTTAATCGTTGCCGAAAGTTCCTGAACCGCGCTCGCCTGTTCGGTTGCGCCCTGTGCCAGTGACTGTGCACCAGAGGAAACCTGTTCAGCGCCCGCAGATACCTGAGCAGATGCGGTATTGATTTGCGCCATCGTTTTGCTTAACTCAATATTGATACCACGCATATGCTGCAGCAGCTTCTCATAATCGCCAATGTAATAATTGTAATCACGAGAGCGAACATTAAAGTTGCCGCCTGCCATTTCGCCAAGCACATAACCTATATCACCAATCAGATTCTGCAGGTTCTGCACAATACTTGCTGTCTGTTCTGCCAACTTTCCTGTTTCATCCTTGCTATGAATTACAGGAACCGGCGAAGAAAGGTCACCCTCGCTCAGCTTGTGAATGCGAGCCGCGCAAAGCTGAATCGGCTTGCCAATCGACGTTGCCAACCGAATCGCAATGAATATGCCAATCAGAACAATCACAACAATCAGAATACCAATGATAATTGCCGCAGTGTAAACCGCACCCATGAAGTCGGTTTCCGGAGCGGCAACACCCAAACTCCAACCATCTGTATTATCGATTGGCGCATAGGCGAGCAACTTTGTCGTACCATTAAGCTTATACTCACCTACGCCGCTGTTGCCTGCTCGCATATCGGCAGCATAAACAGCCAACTGCTCCAACGAGGGATCCGTCTTGGCTTCTTCTTCAATATTCTGATTTCCAACGGTATCCATTGTAATGTCAGCAATGGTAATGCCAGTCTTATCCAGCATAAACGCTTCACTGTTTGCGCTAACGTGGATAGAAGTCATAATATCATTGAGGAAGGTTTCCTGCGGAACAAAATAGACAACACCGATAATCGGCTTGCTGCTGTCGCCGTCCTGATAGACCGGCGCTGCAACCAGAATGGAAAGTTCTCCAGTCACCTTGCTCACCGTCGGCGTAGAGACAAAGCTTTCGCCATTCTTTGCACGCTGGAAATACTCGCGATCCGAGTAGTTATTACCATCAAAATAGCTGTTGCCCTGCAAATCCAGCAGATTGCCGCGCGTCATGTTGTAATTCTTCGCCATCTGGTTGACGTACGCTTCTTTATCTGCCACAGAAACATCCTCACTGCTTAAAGTATCGCTCTGGCCCGCGGTACTTGCAATCTCAATATAAGAGCGTAGCTCATATTCCACGCGGCTCGCAGCGATCTCCGCTGTACCCTGCATTGCAGTCTGCAGCATGGAATTCGAGCTTTGCAGGCTCATCACAATGCTGACAATGCCGATAACCAACATGCCTATTACAATTGTGGCAACCATGCCAAGTAATATTTTTCCTTTCACACTCTTCATTCAAAACCACCCTTTTTAGCGTCATAGGATATATCTTATATCGTCAGAATTTGGATTTAATTAACGACAGGTTTCGATTATTTATTATTTTTTATTTATCTCCTTCTTTTTCCCGATATGATGTTTTTTTACATGTTTTCCCTTGCGTTTCCATGCAAAAACATGTACTATTATTACTGTAAAAAATATTTCAAAGGAGAATCAATGAGAGCGAATGAAAAAGCAAGGATTATTGTTTTCCCTAATCCTGTGTACGCTGCTTTCTGCCTGTGGCGGCAAGGGAGAGTCTGCCGATGATCTTCTCGCTTACTATACGTTTGAAGGCGATACCATTCCTTCTATCGAGCAGTTCATAAACGATGAAACCGGCGGGCGCTTGGTTGCAACGCTCAGTCCGGATGCATCGGGAGATACCGGCGAACAAAACGCTTCTGATGAAGCCGATACACAGGATACCTCGGATGGCACCGGCGATGGGGAAACCACAGACACTGGTGATACTGCCGCCACAGCCGAAGAACATAATTATCTTTCCTATGACTATCAGCAGTTTGTGGAAGGACAGCCGACTTCCATTGCCAAATCGTACGTTACCCTTTTGGAGGGCGATGATATTGCACTCCACACCGAAAGTGAGGACGAACCATCCTTCGACAGCGATACCGGTTCTGTTACTCTTATTCGTCAAGCAGTGGCAACTGACAGCAGCGGTGCACCGCAGAAAAAGGAAACGGCCTCCACTTCGGAGAACACAGATGCGGAAGCAGAGACAGACGGAGAGGAATCCGGAGATACCGAAGCGTCTGAAGATACCGCGCCGCTCCCCTACTCCGAATATGAGCAGGATACACAGATGCGTTTCCGGGTCCGTATCGACTGGACCCCTACCAGTGTCCTCATTACACTGGATAAAACCGATGGACAAGATTTCGTCACTTCCCTACAGGAAGCCGGTACATTCCTTTCCTTCTCGGGCGCAAAGGCACTGATGAGTACGGTCACACCGGCTGAAATTGGACTGCCCGGCGAGTCTATGTCCGAATACAGCCTCAAGCCCGGCCCTGGCTTCGTTATGGTAGATGGTCAGGCGTGTCTGACAGTCTATGTATACGGAAAGAATTCTGTCGGAACCAATTCTCTAATGGGAACCTATTTCATTTCCTCTGACTGTACTACCCTGTATCGTCAGGTCGGCGAGACGTCCGATGAAGTGGAAGAAATCCAATTTCCAACTGATATTCCCGACGATTTGCCGACAGAAGGCGAGACTGCAGTCAAAACAGAGCCCACGCCCTGATAAATTGCATAAAAAAAGAACGGCACCGCATGTGCCGTTCTTTTTTTATGCATATGTGTCAATGACCTGCCCCATACCGGAAGTATCCGGAAGCATCTCCAGCAGTTCCTGTGCTGCCAACTCTGTGGAATCCATTGCTTTCTTGGCCACTGAGATTGAAACACTCTGCTGAAGCTGAGCCGCATGCATATTCACAGACATTGCGGCAATGCTGTCCATCATTCAAGCCACCTCCCTTTGCATTTGCGACCCTTCCTCGAATCGCTATTGTTAGTATCGACCACGCAACAGCGCAGTTAATACTATACATCAATCTTTTAAAATGTATACCTTGGCAGGACGAATACCAAAATCATTTGCCTCATCACCGGTCATGAAGAACAGGTCAATCTTTGTGCCTTTAATCAATCCACCGGTATCCTCCGCCAGCCCCGGCCCATAGGACCAGGATTGATCCCCGCCGTCCGATACTACATACAACCTGCTGCCAAGAGGGATCACACTCGGATCGACCGCAATGGTTCCGTATTTCGTCACTGTACCGGATGCGGTGATTTCACCGCCATCCTCTATCCGATGATAGGCAGTTGCCGTTACGTCAAGCACCGCCGTATATTCATAGCTTGAACCGTCACCCGCTGTAATGATTTTATTCTCTGTATCATCTTGAATTCCTGCAGGAACAGACCAAACCTGCGAACGGCCTGCGGTAGACAGTTCACCGGTACTCTCCGTTTGCGGCTGGCTTGACGGCAAGGTTTGATTGCTTGCTGTCGTCTGCGACTCTGCAGAAGCCGCCTGCTCCTCCTGTTCGTTTTGCGCAATGCGGATTCCCTGCTTGACAATGCAATTGACCGGCGCCTTTACCTCTTCCTCTTTGATAACCTCGCGGGAAACCTCTTCTCCGTCGTGTTCCTCAACCCGGTACTCAATGCTTTTTTCTCCATTTTCGCCATATTGAGCAATTTCCTGCTGACCTTTAAGCAACTGGGTATCATACTGCACTTCTACGGAGAATGGGATATTCTCTGTTTCTGTTTCTGTTGTGAAGGTGACACGTGTGACCGTAATCTGAGTACTGTCTGACAACCAATCATCCATATCCGGCGTTACAAGATCATCGCTGCCAACGCTGATACCGTTTGCCTCCAGAAGCTCCCCCACCGTGCAGGGTGCCGTGCGTACAGTCAATGTCTCGTCACTGGTCTGGATTGACACATCAAAGGTCTCTTTGAGTGTCAAATAAACAATACCGTCATCATCTTTTCGATTGACAACCTCGACATTGCGGAATCCCGCTTTGCTGCACGCCTCTTCCACTGTTCCGGGATAGAGCCGCACGGTTTCATATCGCTCGCCGTCTGTCATCACATAGGTGCAGGCCGCACTGCGGATGATGATAATCCGGAATAATCCAAAAAGCAGCAAACAGGTCATGGCAGCCAGTATCGCAAACAGCTTTAGATCGATTTTTCTTTTTTGAGGCTTTTTTCTACTACGCGATGCTTCCAATCTGTTAATGCCTCCCCCGAGTCTGCAAATATTTCTATTCCTCTGTATCGTTCTCTCCTGCGTTTGCCTACACCAATACAATTTCTATGCGAAATTGCATACAAACCAAGCATTATTATAAACGTTAACCAAGAAAATTGCAATCATTTGTAAAACACTTTGTATACTACCTGCTGTTATCTGTCACTTCCACCATGCCGCAATATAATGGCAAAACGTATCATCATTTGACGGTTCACCCAAGAATCTTGTAAGGCTGTTCAAAATCATATGCGTTATCTACGCTTATCGCTTCTCGTACCAGCGGTGACTGCCTACAACCTCGACTGAAAAAAGCACCTATCATCCCATCAGAAAAATTGCGAAAATCCTCGTCAACCGCATCTAAAAGTTCTTCCCACCTATTGATACAACAATCAAATGCACAAATCCCACTTTGTATTTCAGCTAACTTATTGATATCACGTAAATCATTTCCATCTTTCTCATATTCAAAAGTTCCGTCTGCCTTACAGTACAAACAAGTCGTACAATGATCCAATAAAACAGCCTCTAAAAACATATAGTTTTGCGTCGTGAAGAAGTTCGAATGGTATTGATGCACATCTCCAAACAAACTGAATGCAAAAGAACTTTGGTTATATGCCATACTAGACCATTCCATTGTGGCAAAATATATTCCATCCGTTTGAATATCTTGTCTCAGCAGCTTAGCCAAGTAGTGCTGAATCGTCCCTCTAGAACAAAAATCATATACCAGCACCCTCCTCGCACTAGTTAGTCCAATCTTTTTCATGTATGCAAGATAATTGATGCGCTCTTGCTTTGCATTTTGCAAAATAGATTCTTGATATTTCTTAATGTAATGCTCAACCTCTTTGGCATTTTGTGTTGAAACCGCACTATCCAGCGATTGCAAATCTGTTGCAATCGGGTCTACTCCTAATCTAGCCGACAACAACTGCCCCTTCAAAGTGTTATATGGCTTCATCAATATCTCTGCAATATCAGCCTCATTTTCTATCGCCGCCACCGTTACCGCTCTGCGAGATGTCTTAAAGTACACGCCTTTCGGCAGATGCTCTTTATTTTGTATCCATCGCTTGCGATATAGCTTCTCAATTACATAGCCGTCTCTGGCCGAAAAGAGAATCATATCATAGTTTTTATCCCATACTTCCTTGCACATCCACCGAACAAAGCATGAAATAACCGGCCCAATAAAAACAAAACCAAGCAGAAAAAGATCGTCTGCACATACCACTCCCTTGGTAGACCCAAGCACAAACGGATCATCGAACAATTTCCTTGTAGCAATCCCCAATGTAAGCATGCTATCAGGTGCCTTGGCTTTTGCTACAAGTTTTCCTATAGAGGAGTGAAGAAGCATATCATATGCGCTGAAAATAGGATAAGTATCGAAGCCATGCATACGAGCCATCACGTCGTCGACTGCGGCATTGTCGCCAATATGCAGTATAGTACCGGAATAATCCTTACGGACTACATCAAAAAGCGCCCCAGACTCTTTGGTTGCCTGATGCTCACAGGAGATATAAAGTCGATGATAACCCATATATCCGGCCTTTTCCAGCAGAATTCGCATCTTATCCGCATTCAGGTACATATCGCTTACTAAAATAACCGTTTTTTTCAGTTCAAATGCGTAGTTATAGATATCTTGCATATGTTTTCGCGCATGACAAGCTTTCTGTTCTAGTGCAAATTCCAAAGCGCAAGCCCTGCCAACGGTTTCCTTTGTCCATGCATAATGCACGCCCAATTGCGCATATATCTGATTAAGGTCTGGAACACAAACTTGATTTAGCTGTGCCTCAGCAGCTTGTCTTTGCACAGCAAACGCCTTACAGGGAATACCCTCTTTTTGCAGCTTGCGCTCCAAGAAGAAAAACAAATCCACGGGCCTGAGAACATCTCTGGCAAGCAAAGTATCAAAAATATCAAAGGATACCACATCCGCCAGCACAATCTTCTGCTTTAGAGCTTCGCTGTTGCAATTCCAATACGGCAGGTCACTGGAAAAAGGCCTCTGTTCTTCCTCGATCAAACGTTCTCCTTCGATATTATAAATGGGGATATGATGCGTGGATTCCAAATCCCGAATACGTTCAAAGATGATGGGAACAACCGTCGGTCTCGCAACAATCACGATCAAGGCCGCTTGCCGGGAAGCCTCCTCAACAGAAAGAACTGGTTTTCCCAGAACAACGCTTCCCTCACTCAGAGGGTCCATGAGGCCAATGATATTGGAATCCTGTATTTCTGTCAAAATAGCTTTTGTATTGATTCCAATCCCATAGAGCACAATATTCTTTTTCCCAAAAAAATGCTTTTTATATGACTCAATCACATAAAAAGCGTCCTGAGACAGTCCCATGCATATCCCTCATCTTTCTTGCTGCTCTGCAACAGGAACGTAATCCTGATTTACTGAAAAACATCCTTTACAGCGTTTGCAATAAGAAATATCTCCCGTTTCCGTATAGCCCAAGTCAAATTCCGCCAATTCTACCTTACGTTTTTCCTCAGGGTGAGATAAATCAAAATAGTCGTAGACGCTTGGTGTAAACAACCCGGCAGCTTCTGCGCTGGCTTCAAGATGACAATAGTATAATTTTTTCTGGTACAAACCGCGGAATGGCGCATAGCATTCATCAAAAAAGGAAATCGGATCACCCTTCCAGTCGGAAGGCCTTTGATAATCTGGGAATCCAAAGCTAATCCACTGCTCGTCCACACCATGCCGAAACCGAATGCCATATGCACGCAGCACATCTTGAAAGCAATCCACTTTTTCAGCTAAATGTGGCAACCCTTTTCGGTAATCGCTCACTTGCACCTCGATATCATATTCACGCATTAACTCCAACAATTCGTCCGAAGGAATCAATGTGCCATTTGAGAAGAAAACGACTTGATGAATGCGGCTCCCGTAGTTTTCACACAGATATTGCGTCAACTCCAAAATATTGGGATAGAGAAACGGCTCTCCACCTAAAAGAGTGAATACCTGCACCTGATCCACCCAGTTGAAATACGCATCAATGTCCTCTTTCAGTAAATCCAAATTTCGATGCTTCGGATGTTTAAAATAAGGCATGAGCATATTGCAGTTTTTGCAACGCAAATTGCAATATTCCGTCACTGAGAGATCAGTTCTGGCCAAATACAGCTTATTTTCCGAAGTAACAGCATGAGCAGAAAGGAAATACCTGCTATCGCAGAAATCTTCCAGTTCTTTGAGACCTTGCTCACGCAGTACCATCCGAATTTCCGGATAGGCCAACGATGCCACAATAATTTTGTGATTTGGAAACGCTTTTTTACATTCCTCCCATGAAAACACCGGTTTTTCATAAAACTCCATTCCCCATTTTTGAGGATCGCTGTCTATGAAACCATCAATGAAAAGGCGTTCATTGAAGCAATCGAAAAAGTACTTTGCCGTATTCGATGCACCCCAGATCAAATAGTGTGCTTGAAATGGCCATCGCTGCGTAAAATATTCTAATTCATGAGACTTATGCTCTGTTTTCATTCGCTCACTCCCCTGCTGTCCGGCATAGCACTCCATCCTGCGAGATACTGTGAAATATCTCTACGCATATTTTCGGTTAAATTTTCCCCCGCACGCCATGCCTTGACCCACGCAACAGTTTTTTCTACTGCGGTGTCCACATGCCAACGCGGGCTCCATGCTAAGACCTCTTTTATTTTTATATGATCCAATCGCAGACAATTGGCCTCATGCGGCGCATGGCGTTCACAATGATGCGTCCAAGAAACGTCTTCTCCCCATGCTTTACAGAAAAGATCCGCCAACGCTCCTGTTGTGATGCAATCACATACATCCGGCCCTACATTATAGCTTCCGGCGATGCGCACATCTTCCATCTGCCGTTCCGCCACCAGCAGATAGGCCATCAACGGCTCCAGCACATGCTGATACGGACGCACGGAATACGGATTTCGCAGGACAATCTCTTCTCCTGCCATAGCGCTACGAATACAATCCGGTAGGATACGATCCGCAGCAAAATCACCGCCGCCAATTACATTTCCGGCCCGCATAGTAGAAAGCGGAATATTAGCATCCGCAAAAAAACTGCGCACATAACAACCACTGACTATCTCAGAACAGGATTTGGAATTGGAATATGGATCAAATCCATCCAAGCGATCCGATTCTCGATATCCCCAAACCCACTCGTTATTTTGATATACTTTATCCGTAGTCACGTTGACTACACTCCTGACCGTGTCTGACTGTCGCACACATTCCAGTATGTGAACGGTGCCCATCACATTGGTTCCATACGTTCCCACTGGATCGCGATAACTTTCTCGAACAATCGGCTGGGCAGCCAGATGAAAAACAATCTCCGGTCGTGCTTGTTGAAAAACGTGTTGGAGATGTGAAAAGTCCCGAACATCACCAATAATAGAGTGCATGGATTCTTCCAAATCACATAAACGATATAGGCTTGGCTCTGTATTGGGCAAAAGCGCATAGCCAGTCACTTCCGCACCAGCGTCCACAAGAATACGGCACAGCCATGCTCCCTTAAATCCAGTATGTCCTGTTACGAAAACCCGTTTTCCACGATAAAATGACAGCAAATCTTTCACTGTGCTACCCCTTTCGGCAATAATTCAACGTCCAACCGCTTGATGTATCTGCGCTGCAATCTCACTCAGCATTGCGTCACACATACCGGGATAGACACCCACCCAAAAGCTGTTCATCATGATCTGATCTGTTACAGTGAGCGAAGCAGCCATTCGATAATCCTTTCCTTGTTCCAACGCTAGGAAACACGGATGCCGCAGCAAATTTCCAGCAAACAAAGGGCGAGTCTGTATGCCTACTGCTTCCAATGCAGAAACAATCTCGTCGCGCGAAACCGGGCATTCCGGCCTTACTGTAATCAAAAATCCAAACCAACTTGCCTGTGCATTCTCCGACTCTTCGGGCAGTAACAGAATATCAGCCACATCGTCTAACGCCTCACGAAGGGCGTGCCAATTCTTCCGACGCTGTGCAGTAAACGACGGCAGCTTTTCCAACTGGACCACTCCGATTGCCGCCTGCATATCCGTTACCTTCAGATTGAACCCCAAGTGCGAATATACATACTTGTGGTCATATCCGGCAGGCAGTGTGCCAAATTGTCCCGTGAAACGGTGTCCGCAGGTGTTATCTTGTCCCCCCGGACAAACGCACTCTCGTCCCCAGTCCCTCAGGGATCGAATAATCTTGTGCAGTAAAGGATCTTTAGTATATACTGCCCCCCCTTCGCCCATCGTAATATGGTGCGCAGGATAGAAACTGGAAGTTCCGATATCTCCCACCGTACCAGTCATCTGCCAGCCGCTCCCCATTTGGTACATTGACCCCAGTGCATCACAATTATCTTCGATGAGCCATAGACCATACTGCTTACAGAACGCCGTTACTGCGGATAAATCAAACGGATTTCCCAGTGTATGCGCAAGCATCACCGCTTTGGTTTTCGTTGAATAGGCGCGCTCCAGCTGTAACACGTCCACATTATATGAGGGCAGCGATACATCGACAAATACGGGAACCGCCCCATACTGTACCATAGGCGCTACAGTCGTAGGAAAACCAGCAGCAACCGTAATCACCTCATCACCTCGCCGGATCCGCCGTTCGCCCAAGAGTGGAGAAGTAAGAGCAGAAAAGGCTAATAAGTTTGCTGATGAACCCGAATTGACCAGTGAGCAGTACGGAACCTTTAGGTACTGTGCCAATTCTTGTTCAAACTGTTCGGTATACCGTCCTGCGGTCAGCCAGAAATCCAAGGAAGCGTCTACCAGTGCACATAGTTCCTTGCTGCCATAAACTCGTCCAGCATATGGGATGCGATCCCCGGCTTGGTATGCTTTTTTTGTATGATAATTATCAGCATATTCCCGTACTAACGCCAGAATTTGCTCTCGCGCTAAATCTTCCCCACTATTTGACATAACGACGTTCCCTTTCTTAGTAGTAAATTCCCAATCGAATCGTATTCTCTAAATTCCTTTATTGCAGCTATCTTATTGTGCAAGCAATTATAATTTAACTTTCCATATTTTCTTCAATAGCACGTACTGTTCGAACAAATCCTTGTTCCACAGTTACTTCAGGCATCCATCCCAATGCCTGTAGTTTCGAAATATCAATTTTGCACCGAGGTTGTTTGTTTGCCTCCAAATATGGGTCGTTCTGTGAGCGAACACGATTCAAAACATGTAACTGTCGCTCTGGGAACAGGCGACACAGCATATGTGCTAATTCCAAAATAGATAAATATTCTTTTCCCGCCATTAAATAACACAGCTCCGGATTCGGTGCCAACAGTACACGCAAAATGCCGTCTACAGCATCTGATAGATAGCAAAAAGGGCGGATTGCACTACCATCACTTTTAAGGGAAATATCTTCTCGTTTCACAATGCATGACACGAACTCTGCAAACACTCTGGAATCATGCTTGATATCCATCGTCGGCCCATAGGTATGACTAATACGAATGACCGATGCCGGAATACCATACTGTCTGTTCCAAATCGCACATAGAGTTTCACCTGCACGCTTTCCTTCACCATAGCAGCTTCGTACCGCCATCGGGTCAAGTATACCAAACGTGTGCTCATCTATGAGATATTGCGAATTCAAAAGTTGACCATGTGATTCCCCACTACTCAAAAACACAAAACGCTTTGCATTGCTTTTTTTCGCGAGTTCCAACAAAGACCATGTACCAATCACATTGGGAAGAAAAGTCCCTGCTGGATTAACACCGAAAGTCTTTGGATCAGCAGGGCTTGCCCCATGAATAATGAAGTCAAACGTTTCATTCGTAGTCCAAGAGCATACATCTCCGACACAGATATGAAACCAATCACAATCCAAATAGGGCGAAAACAAACCTTTTGCCTTCTCTTTGCTTCTCACCAAAATGGACAATTCAAAATTACAGTTTATATGCGTTTTACGATAGTATAGCAACGCCATCGTCAGGTAAGACGAGATCATGCCCGTCGCCCCAGTAATCAAAATCCGACAATCACACAAACTTTCCCAAGCGAGCGAGCGAGAACAGATCTTTTCCAAGTCTTCTAATACAATCGTCATCATCAAAACCAACTTACTATGGTGCACATAATCAGAGAACGCAAAACACATTTGTTTTTTGTGTTACGTATTGTCACACTCAAATTACATACATTTCAATTTTTCCTAAGGCACTAACATTTCTCAAACAACAGGCCTTGCAGATTTAGCTACTTATGCATATTTATTGGAGACATTTCAAATCCCCATCAAAACCCTTTTTGCTGATAAGCAAACCAATCGCTTCCTAATGGATTGCTCCCTACAAAACAGTCCATAAACTGAACATTTTGACTATTTTGCTTGAAAAACAAGCTGCCACCAGAGGACAAAGCCGACTTCAAGAGAGCAATCAATTCTTTTGAAGAAGTCGCCGACAAAAATTCATCTTCCCAAACAATGTACTGGTATTTTCTTTGTCCCAAGTATTTTTTTAACTGTTTTAGACCGCAAACCATATTAGTCTGATCACTTACGCCATTTAAATCAGAGACAAACTGTGCACGATCTGTAATATTATACAATGTGACATCCAAATTATGACAATACTCTTTCAATTGTTCTTTGATTTTAAGAGAATTGGCTCCCATTCCACAGTTAATCCCTAAAATATCTACATGAGCAGTTTCATTTCCCACGACTCGTCTCATAAAAGGCACAGCAAAGCAACAACCAGTTCCCCATGGATCCACTCCATAGGCACGATAGAATTCTTTTCGACCGTTGAGGTAATAATCTAGTTCACCATGCTTTTGAACTTCGCTTTTTAAAGTTACTGAACCAAAATGATGACAGTATGCATCCTTAGCTAGCATCATTTTATAACCTTTTCGTCGGAGAAGCAAAGAAGTTCGATCATCTGGAAAAGAATTCGCTCCGAAGGAATGAAACCGTCCGTTCATACATAAACCCGACGAAGAATAAAACACAGAATTTCGACGTATATCAATTGGATTACATAACCTGACACGTTGCTCCCAACGAAACGAATCTGAGCGATTGTTCTGTGCGGCAAACTCATGGAATTCATGCATCGTATTATAATTAGTTGGGATCGACTGTAAATTACTGATATTGGGTGTCGTAGAAACAACCCACGCAATTGTCGGATCGGAACTAATGCATGCATAAAGATTTTCAATTGCATGTGGACCTACAATAACATCATTACTGATCATCAGGGTAAATTCTCCCTCAACAATACGACAAAACGCACCTACTCCACCGCCATTGACTGATATATCTAACTGTTTGTCCGGAGATTTACCAGAAAAATATTCTTTCGTTCCATCAGACGAACCATGATTTACAAAAATTAATTCATAGCGCAAAGATTTGGGTAAATTATTGAGAAGACTTTCTACACATTGGCGCGTATATTCCAATTTATTATAAGCCAAAACAACAATTGAAATATCATATTTATAGCATTTCTGCTGTATTGCCTCATCAATATAAAAATTCCCACACAATATCGACCGTTTGGTTTTTTCATATTCCTCAAACTCAGTCTCGTGTTTTGCTAGGTATTGATAAATATAAAATTGTAAATACACCTCTTGGAGTAGAGGAAGAAGTTCAAATTCAATTTTCTTTATGCAATATTCTCTTCTTTTACCATAACAAGAATATATTTCAACTAAAGAAGCTAAAGAAGATTTGCACCCATTTGATAGCTTTTTAACTCCGTCCGATTTATCCTGGATTGAATTTGCTATCCGTATTAGCGCCGAAAGTCCTTCTCTCATATCCTGATAATTTTGCGCAAAATCTTTAAAATTATTTTTTTCAGCGCTATCACAAAAATGAAAACACATTTCTTCCATTGTTTGGATGAGATGCAGAATTTCGATTACCATTGTTGAATCCATTACAAAACCCTATTCTAAATTCGCTTTATAGTACTTATTTTTGGATTGAGCATATAACTGCAATTTTTCATAAGTTAAAAAATTCAAATCGCAAATAATATATTTTTGAGGATTTTTTGATATAGAATTAAAAAAATCTATTGCCACTTTCTTTGCGGTGTTTGAGGTAACTATCGTAAAAATTTCTTTGTCACGTAAAAATATTTCTTTTGAGGGGCATATTGTTGCCATTTGAGCATAAGTAACATAATTAATTTTATACATATCATATATTGCTCTTAGTTTTACCATCGGATATTTTTTTTTGATATATGCATAAATTTTTTTTGCATTATCTGAATCACCCCACAAAATGTATTCTGATTGTGGCTCAACACTCCAAATCCTGTCAATTTTATTTAAAGCATCTGTATAGTACAACAAATTAGGTTCATCACTTCGGAATGGATTTTCTTGAATCATACTCATCGAATATAATTCATTATATTTTTCACATGTATCTATAATCCTTTTCTTGGCAATTTTGAGCATTTGATGCTTCACAGGTTCAAAATCTACCGCATCACATTCCCAATCAATATCACAAAAAATATCCGGAGTATAGACTCTTAAATATTTTGAAATCCAACTCCACTTAAAAAAATTATTTTCTAAAACAACAATAGTAGGAATTCCCAGTGCCAATCCCAATACAGCAGCATGAAACCTTGATGTGACAATTAACTTTGCATTATTGCGATATTCTTCTATTCGCTCTCTTGCTTCGATTTTTAGCTCTTCAAATTGAGAAAAGGAAGTATATTCATATTTTTCATGATCAACAAACTTAATTTTTGAATATATATTTGATGGAATATATGTCACGATACTAGACGGGACATCTATAAAATAAACTACATTTCTTTGCTCAATTGGAACCTCTGATTTAGGCAACGTAGCGACGATACATCCATATAAATAAGCATTAACTCCCTTTCCACGAAGGAAATTCATGGTCCGCTCATCACGACAACCTATAGGCTCATGACGCTTTAAGTAATTAACTTGCTCATCAGAAATCATCGCTGGATACATAATTGAGAGTCCTAAATAAACAGGAATGATATGATCTGATAAATTCAATAATCGATCATACATTGTATTAGTAGCATATAAATAATTAATGGGTAAAATGGTATATGGAAGTACCTTTTCCCATTCTTTTTCGGTATTACTTAAATCAATATTAATAATATTAGAAATCCCCAATGAATGATACAGTTCATCAATTGCAATCAATTGTGCAAAATCGCCGATATTAGTGATTCTAGACTCTAATTCTCCGGAACTATCAGGCAATCCCACTATTTTCAAATTTCCAAAACGTAGCATAACATTCCCTTTCATTATCATAAACCCAGCATAAAATTATATCGCATATAGAACCGTATCTGTATCATCATTTCCATGATGACGCAAATATAATCTATAATCTGGCCTAATCGAAAGAAGATACTGCGGAATCTTAACTAGATCATCCCTTTTATGATATACGCTGATAGCAAGCTTGGGCTTAAACTGCTTAATATGATTTTCTGCGCCGTGAAGCGCCTGCAATTCAGCCCCCTCAATATCCATTTTGATAAAGGTAACTGGCTCATTTATTTCCACATCTACACTACTTGCATCTATCAGAGCACCTGCGGATTCTAAATCCTCACAAACATACGACGTGCTGTCGCCACCATTATCAAAAAATCCCAATTTGCATTTTTTATTCCATGCTATTTTCGGAATAATTATAATCCGATCTGGATAATGATTAGAAATGCTTCGTAAAGTTGTCAAGCATGCTTTATCTGGTTCAAAACAATATACTTTTTTAAACTTTGGACAACGCGATATAAAATCACGTAATGTATCTCCATTATTAGAGCCAAGTTCAACTAAAATCTCTTTCGAATCTAACTTGATAATTTCCGGAGGATAATAGAAATCACCGCTCTTCACACTCGCAAATAATTGCTTGTCCGCAGTAACCCGCCCTATTAAAACATTGCAAAACACTTTTTTAGACAAATAATCTTCAAAGTTTTCATACAACACTGACAAAAAGAAGATATTTTTTTGAAAAAACTTCATTGTTTCAAACGCTTCGTTTTCGTCACCTATCACATATCTGGTGATGGCAAAAGTAAATACCTGCTCGTGTGGAAATACAGATAATACTTGCTTTCGTATTTGATCCTCTGACCCAGGCGCAGTAATTACGATAACGCAATCTTCTATGTTATAATTTGATACAATTGTCTCAAATCGTAAAACCGGATGCCCATCTAATGAAGTTTTATAGTTATCAATGATTCCTTCCAATGGAATATTCTTTCTTTGAAATATTTTGAGATAGCTTCGACCGCATAGCCCCGCTCCAAACAAGAAAATTTTTTTGTTAGATTCTCTAATATTCTCAACAAACTCATCAAACAAATTCCTTGCATTCATAATATTTTTTTCCAACTGAAGGAATGTCATATGATGCACCTCTATATCTATAATTTATTTAAATCCCATATTTCACTTTTAATTTATCTACAGATAAATCTAAAGCGTCCTCTGGATATACACGATATTGCATGGACACGCATTGGTTACAAAACGTGATATTCTGCACTCCATCCAGCATCAATTTTTGAAATGCAATTGCTTCTTTTTTCCAGATTTCTCCTATTGAGATATCATTTATATCTCCTATCTGCTTCACTCCTGGTGTACAGCACGGATAAACGCTACCATCACAACTGATTTGCAATGTATAGTATGGCATCGTGCATATTTTTGTCTCCAGCAAATCTGTATTAGACTGTGTCTGTGCAAAAGAAATATTGTCTCCAGCTATTTTATGATAATCAATACGACTATCTCCTTCAATCAGGTTCTCAACACTAATCATATCACAAATCGGACTAAATATATTCAAGAACCGTTGGTATTGTTCATCTGTTTGCACCATATAATTGATTATTTTAACATATATCTTAGTATTTTTTCGAACCGAATACAAATGCCGGATATTCGAAACATACTCATCAAAATCCAGTGATATTCCACAATGCTTTTTATAATCTGCAACAGAAAGTCCATTAACAGAAATTCTTAGTAAAGATAGATTCGACTGGCAAAGAGCCTCACTCATGTCATGTGTCAACATAGAACCATTTGTTGTGATTTCAACACTCTCCGAAACCTTTTCGCGTACAATCATCTGAACCATATCAATAATACGCGAATGCAATAAAGATTCACCCATACCGACAAGCATAATATTTTTTACACAACCAAAAGATTTCTTAATGTCCATAATGACGTTTTGAAAAAGATCAAAACTCATGAAACCATGATTGTTGTGTTCTCGAAAGCACTTTAATGAAACAGGACAAAATTCACATCGAAAATTGCAAACTTGTGTTGGTTCAATACGAATGCACAGTGGCTTATCCAGAGGAACATGATCTGCTAAAATCATCCGATTACCACTGGGAGCTCTTAACCTCGCCTGAGACACTTTATCACCTCATATAAGCGTACATATATTATATCTTTGGCCACATATCTTCCAATGCGCCGGACTTCATGCTTCCATCCGGCTGCGGAAAAGCCTTGACGCGGGGAGAAACCGTTTCTTCCGGATCTACCCATACCGCGCACAGACTTGGACCTTCTTCCTCCAAAATTGCAGGCAACTGATCCACGAGTTCATGATTATGGTGTACTGTATAAGTCGAAAAGCCATAGGCCCTAGCAACAGCACACACATCCGGCACCGTATAGCCGCTATCCGGGCCGCTGGCCACACACATGCCGAAGTTGTTATTCTGCATATTACGAATACTGCCATATCCGTCATTGCACCAGATAAACATTTTAACTGGAAGGTTTAGGCGGTGCAATGTTTCCAGCTCCTGAATATTGAGCTGAAACGCCCCGTCACCATTGATTAAAATCGTGCGGTGGCCATGATTCGCAATACACGAGCCAATAGCATACGGCAAGCCAAATCCCATAGAACCAAGACCTGCAGCATTTTTCATTTTCTGTCCATGTTTTAGCTGAAATGCCTGATAGGTAATTTCCCCGGCTCCACCTGAGCTTTCAGGCACGATAACATCCCGCGCATCCAATTTTTGGCACAGCAATTCAGTGAAATAATACGGACTGACATACTGGGCTTTCTTCCGATGCTCTTCTGTAACAACAGGATATTTTGCTCGCAACTGCTTGGCATGTGACAACCAAGCAGACCAGCTTGCTGTGATCTCAGAGGTGGCTGCCGTTTTTGCCCAAGCATCACATAGCGCCTTTAAAAATGCACCAGCATCTATGGCCAATGCGATCTCTTTTTCCATATGCATCCGGTTCAACTCATTGGAGTCGATATCTACAATAATGCGCTTGGCATATTTGGCGAAATGCGGCTCATCAAATGCAGTTAAACTGGTATCCAACCGACTGCCAACCGACAGAAGCAGGTCAGCTTCCTGCAAAATTAAATTCGCACCTCGGTCTCCCATAATGCCTGGGTGCCCAACATATAGAGGATGATCTTCTCCCATCAGGTCAATGGACTTCCAAGTCGTTTGCACTGGAATGGGCAACTGCTGCAACAACGCAAATAACGCATCTTCTGCACCGGAGAGTTTAATGCCGTTGCCCGCCAACAGCAATGGCTTGCGGCTTTCTTTCAACAACTGAACACAACGCTCAGCCGTATCCGCAAGGTCTACATATGCGAGAACAGGCACAGAAAAGCCGCACAGATCATTTTCTTCTATCTGTGCGCCTTGAACATCCAGCGGTATGGACAGCCATACCGGCCCCGGACGATTGGAAGTCGCTTCATGCCAGGCTCGCTCCAAATGATAGCGAATCTCTTTGGGCTCCATGACTTCTACTGCATATTTCGTAATAGAGCGTACCATATCAATGGTCTGCACTTCCTGAGAACCGATCTGACGCACACCGGTATCGCCGATCAGATCGGAACGTTTTGCCTGTCCAGAAATCACAAACATGGGGGTGGAGTCTATCCAACCAGCTGTCACACCGGTGATGGCATTGGTTGCCCCCGGACCGGATGTAACCAGCAACAGTGCTGGCCGGTTTTGATGCTGCCCATAAGCTTCCGCTGCGATCGCCGCACCTTGTTCATGCTGAAAGCACACATATGGGAGCTCATTTCGCCCCACAGAGTCCACCAAATGCATGGCACCGCCACCCGGGAGTAGAAAACATTGATCCACTCCTTTGTCTTTTAAAAACTGTATAACATAATCAGATAGTTTCATGTGATGATTACTCCTGCGGAAATAATGTTGCTTCTACGTATTCAGCTAATAAATGTCCAAAAAAGATGTGAGATTCTTGAATACGTGGTGTTATTTTAGACGGTGCATGAATAATCAGCTGCGCAGCTTCCTGCAACTCACGCGGCTCCTCTGCACCAGCAAAGGCCACAGACAGCATCCCATTTTCCCTAGCATACCGCAATGCCTGCAGAACATTGGCTGAGCGTCCGCTGGTAGTCAAACCGATCACCACATCGTTTTCATGTGCCTTAGCCTCTAACTGTCGAACAAAAACCTGCTCAAATCCGTAATCATTTCCAATGGCAGTCAGCGTAGATGTGTTGACAGACAATGCTTCCGCATTCAAAGCGGCCCTTTCCTGATAAAACCGTCCAATAAATTCCGTAGCAATATGCTGCGCATCCGCAGCACTTCCACCGTTGCCACATAAAAAAATCTGCCCACCCTGCTGGATGCAGGAAACAGTCTGCTGTGCTAATTGCAACATACGATCCATCAACATACGGTCAGATGCCATTTTGTGAAAGAGTAGACGGTGCTCCTCCAATCGATTTAGGAAAAAACGCTGTCCGGAATCCGGCGTATTATAATTCTGCAGGATCTCGAACATTTCCCACGCACAGCCTTCTCCACCTTTTCGGGACAATACGATGTCAGCAGCTAACTGAGCCTCTTTCACTGCATCCGCAGGACAAAAAGATAATCCAGCATAAGGAAGTACTTCAATATCATACTTACCATCCCCGATATAGGCAACGGATTCACGGCTCAGATTCAAGCTGCATATCAATTGTTTTAACATTTCTGCCTTATTTTTGCAACCGCAGAAAAAATAATCCCACGGAAAACGCTTCTTAAAATAAGAAACAATGGGAGAATTTTCACCTGTGATCGCTGCCAGCAAAAAACCATGCCGTTTTAGCTCATAGACCGCATCAATATCTTTCAGATTGATACGCTTCTGCTCATTTCCCCGACTATCCACTTGGATTGAGCCATCAGTCAACACGCCGTCAATATCAAAGACTACCAGCTTGATCATGATTTAACCCCTCAGCTTTTTTCTAACTGCCAGTTCCGCCTCTGACAACGTTTTATTTCCGGATCCCAAAATAGCTTCCGTCAAACGAATTTTCTGAACCAAATCCTTTAATTCATCAGGCTCAATGGATGCCTTCTGATCAGAACCATACATAGAACGGTCCAGTGTGATATGCCGTTCGATCGATGTTGCACCGGCAGCAACAGCCAACAAACTGACCAGAATCCCAGTTTCATGCCCACTATAACCAATATCACAATGATATTTTTCTTTCAGCACGGAAATCATCCGAAGATTGGCATCTGTTTCTGCCATAGGATAGGTGCTATTGCAATGCATCAGAGAAAACGGACATGCATGCTTGCGAAAAATATCCACGGCATGGTCAATTTCAGCCATAGTAGACATACCGGTGGAAATATAGGTATATCGCTTTTCAGTAGCAATCGTCTCCAGCAATTCATCATTTGTCAGCATCGCAGACGCAACTTTGTTGAAACGCAAATCATACTGCTGCAAAAAAAGCTGAGAGTCCACATCCCACGCAGAAGCAGACCAATCCAGTCCTTTTTCACGGCAATATGCGTCAATAACATCATACGCTTCTTTTCCGAACTCCAAGCCCTCTTTTTGAGCACGCTGCGTGTGACCCCAAGGGCTTTCTCTAGGGGAATCCAGCATTTCTTTTGAGTACACCTTATCAATGGTGCGTTTTTGAAATTTAACTGCGTCACATCCCGCATCCGCAGCAATATCAATCAGTTTTTTTGCAATACTTAAATCACCATTGTGATTGATACCAATCTCTCCTATGACATAAACGCTCATTCGCCTCATCCTTTCCGTATCAGCAAGTCTTATTGTTTCGATTAGTCTGTCCAAATTTTCCATGGAGCAGCTTTCGTATACCACAAAGACTCCAGATGTCCTTTATCGCGTTGCGTGTCCATACACTGCCAAAACTGATTATGTTTATAGATGCCCAACCTGCCTTCTTTCGCAAGCGTTTCCAACGGCATTCGCTCCAGAATACAGGATTCATCCGTGCTCAAATAACGAAACAACTCTGGCTGTGCGACCATAAAACCGCCATTGATCCAGCCGCCGTCCTCCTTGGCCTTTTCTCGAAAACCAATTACCGTATTGCTACCCTCATCTAAATCCAACACACCAAAACGGCCACCGGGTTGAATGCCGGTAAGCGTAACAACTTTTCCGCTTTGCCGATGCTGAGCCAACAGCGCATTCAAATCCACGTTGCTTACCCCATCGCCATAGGTCAACATAAATGGTTCATCCCCAATATACTTTTGAACTCGTTTGATACGCGCCCCTGTTTGGGTATTTAGCCCTGTGTCAACAATTGTAACACGCCACGGTTCTGCTACGTTGCTGTGAACAGTCATTCGATTTTCCGCTGCGAAGTCAAATGTCACATCCGAGCGATGCAGATAGTAATCTGCAAAATATTCTTTGATCACATAGCCCTTATATCCGCAGCAGATAATAAAATCGTTGAATCCGAATTCGGAATAGTACTTCATGATATGCCACAGGATAGGCTGATCGCCGATGGCAATCATAGGCTTGGGTTTTAAGTGGCTTTCCTCGCTGATGCGAGTGCCTAGTCCGCCAGCCAAAATAACAACTCTCATGTGAACGACTCCTTTTTAGATGATCCACATCGTATCCGGATCCTCAATGAGATAAGCTACTTTTTTGTAAGCATCACTTTGCTTTATCGCCTGTACCACAGGATCATCAGCCGGATATTGTTGCAGAATGCTTCGAATTTTATCAGCCAATTCTAACAATTCTGGCGATGCAGCAGCAAACTCAGTCGGAAAACTATTATTCTCGACCATAGGAAGCAATGTCTCCACCATGTTTTTCATTATGGGTGCCTGCACCAAGCTTTGCCGCAGCGCATGAACGCAAGTCGTCGCATCCCCCTGCGTCGCTGCCGTCTTTGCTAAAAGAAAATACCAAGTAAAGCGATGCAGCGCCGGCAGAAACCGAATGCTCTGTTCGTCTTGCAAGCGATCAGGATGGTACATATTTTGCAGATAATTTTCTCCAATTCGTCCAAACCAGATACATAATGCGCGAAACTGACCCTCCTCAGCCGATCCCTTCTGCAAAGCTGCAATGACAAGCTGGAAATCGAAAGACAGAATTGAAAAATCAGCAATATCACGAGTTTGATGCAGCTGGATAAGCGTATGAGCCGCAAAGTTCGCATCATATTCGGCAAGGCGTACCGTTGTGTCATGCAATTCTTCTGAACTCTGCTCATAGAAATGTGACGGTAAAGACGCACCAATCTGCCAGACATGCGCCAATACGGTAGGCGGAATCTCGCCCCAATTCTGGATCTGCTCCAGAATACTCTGTGCCTGTGTAGCCTTGTCCGTAGCAAACAATCGCGCACCGCGGCCCTGATCACTATCCAAATCTGTATAGATCCGCCAACCGGCATCCTGACGACTGGGCAAAAAAGCTGCAGCTATGCGGGAGTACAGTGTTTGGCGGCTTGTCCGGGTGGAATCCTGCGTATCAAGCATCAAACCAGCAAGTTGTTTGGCTGTAATCGTCGAAGCATCCGGCAGATCCGCGGCACATTCCATTGCATCCAGCCAAGCTTCCAACAAGTCAGGGAGGGCATGGTTTAAATTCACCTCTTGCAACAGACAAAGTGCCTCATCATCCCTACCCAAAGCCAGATATGCCCGTGCTTTAAATGCCTTCGCAAAAGAGATATAACGCGAACTAGTGTAATATAGTGACGACATCATGAATTCTTCCGGCCCATATTTCCCGTCATGATATTCTTGCCAAGCAGCACAGAAACGGTCAGCAGCAGATGGAACCTGCTCATATTTTTTCTTATGATGCAACCAGCACAACCGATAATACGCCACGTCTACCCGGATAAAAGGAGAATCGGACAGGTTTTTCTCGCCCCATGTCATCCAGTCATCCCATTCCGGCATTTGATATCGCGCAGCGAAGTTGACGGCTTTTCGGCAAATCGGACCAGCGACGACATCCCAATACGGAATACGCGGTTCCCGTTGGATAAGTTCCATGCCACGATGTGAATATTCCACTGCTTCTTGCACAAGAGGACCGCTCGATTCCATACACTGAAGAATCAGCATACTATCTTCCGGATCCTCTTTTAATTCGTCCTTCAACAACGTAAGGTTCCGTCGTGCTTTGTTGATGTGCTCTTGCTCTGTCCTATAAAAATATCCGTCATGATTAAAAATCGTATGTGCTAAATGGTGCCATTTCATACCAGTGGTGATATTCCACCGTTCGTGGATTTTACCCTCATAACGCAAGCCGAGAGCCGTGCGAAGCAGCCTGACAGCAGAAAAGAGACTGGCATCCCCATCTGGATCGCTCTGTGTATAGCTACGAATCACCACCGTGGCTATATCGGTCTTTTTAGCGTGAGGACCAGTCAAAAACTGAACGAGTTCCGTTGCATCATCCAGATATTCATCGGCATCCACAGTTAAATACCAGTCTCCACAGGCAATATCCATCACAGCATTGCGGGCGGCAGAGAAGTCATTGGTCCATTCAACATCCAAAACAGTATCAGCATACCGCTCTGCAATCGCGTGAGTATTGTCGGTTGAGCCGGTATCCGCGATGAGCAATTCACAGGGAATCGCATCGCGCAACGGCTGCAAAGCGCACAAACACCGTTCCAGCTTTTTTTCCTCATTTTTTACGATCATGCCAATGGAAAGCACGGGTGCTTTTTTTGCCATGGAGCAAAACTCCTTTCGCTGATTTTCCGAGCCCATGGGAAAGGGCTTCTAAAATTAAGCCTTTTCCGATAGGCTTGAAAAAGAAAAAAACGGGGCGGGTAATTGCCCGCCCCGTCGTATGCTAGGAAAATGGGTATTCCAGATTACTGCAACAGCTGCAGAACGCCCTGCGGAACCTGATTTGCCTGCGCCAGCATTGCCTGAGCAGACTGAACGAGGATGTTGTTCTTGGTGTAAGCCATCATCTCGTCGGCAACATCGGTGTCGCGGATGGTGGACTCAGCATCCTGAATGTTCTCCGTCATGACGGACAGGTTGTTGATGGTGTGATCCAGACGATTCTGCGTAGCACCCAGAGTACCACGAACATCAGATACGATGTTGATCGCATTCTTGATTACGTCAACTGCAGCCTGTGCGCCGTCCTGCGTGCTGATGTCAATGGCATCAATGCCAAGAGAAGATGCATGCATATCCTGAATCTTCACGCTCAGCTGGTTGAACGAATCCGAGGTATCGCCGATCTGCAGGGTCAGCTCATTACCATTCAGGTTCAACTTATCCTTGGTAAAGACGATATCGGTATCTGCAATGTTAGCCGTGGCAATCGTCTTGTTGGCCATGGTCTCCATGCCAGTTACGCGGGTGATCTCAGCTGCAATCTTCTCAGCCTGAGTAGCACCAACAGTACCTTGACCAATATCAATAATGGTAACATCGTCGCCAAGGCCCTTGATCTGGTCGTTGGTCAAACCGTTTGCAACCAGGAACTTGTTGCCATCAAGCTCGAAAATCTTCTTCTCCAAGTCTTCCAGCTTGTCAGCCGACGCACCAACCTGAAGATTAGCAGCGTTGAACTTCTGCAGGGAATCATATGCCTCCTGAGTGCGAGTAACATCGCCCGCCATGGTGCCAGCAAAACCAGTGGTCATGCTGGTCGTCTCACTGACACCAATACCAACGATCTGCGCACCTGCCGTACCTTCCAGCTTGGAAGTAAACTTGATAGCCTGATTATCAGTAGCAATATCGAAGTTCTCGGAGAACACCTTATCAGCCTTCAAGCTGGAAACAATTGCGTTCTGTACCTGCGTCTGAGCCAAAGTGCCGCCAGTCTGCAGATAATACTTGTTACCGTTCACATCGGTGAAGTAGTTCTTGGTAACAGCCGTGTTATCAATGCCAGTGCCATCGCCCTGATAGGTCAACTTAACGGTCGTGGTCTGCTCGGTGCCGTTAGCATCCTTCCAGGTGACCGTGTAGTCCAGCGTCTTGCCGATATCATCGGTAGACAAATTAGTCAAGGCGCTTGTTGCAGCGGTATTTGCCGTAGTGTAAATACCCTTTACTGCGGTGCTGGCGTCCATTGCTACATTGTCAACTTCCGACTTGCCAGCCAGAGAACCGTCCAGCAACTTGATGCCGTTGAAGTTCGAGGAGTCAGCAATACGATCGATTTCTTCCTGCAACTGGGAAACTTCCTTCTGCAGCTGCAAACGGTCGGTTTCGTTGTCGTAGGTGCCGTTAGCGGACTGGTTAGCCAGCTCGACCATACGGTTGAGCATGTCATGTACTTCGGTCAGCGCACCTTCAGCGGTCTGCACAAGGGAGATGCCGTCCTTAGCATTCTTCTGCGCGGTCTCCAAGCCGGTGATCTGCGCACGCATCTTCTCGGAAATTGCCAGGCCAGCCGCGTCGTCGCCAGCGCGGTTGATCTTGTAACCGGAAGACAGCTTCTCGAGGTTCTTAGACAGAGCCGAAGTGTTGTTCGAGTAATTGCGGTAGGCATTCATTGCCATAATGTTATGTTGGATTCTCATGATTCACTACTCCTTTACAGAATCCGTCCGAAGCAAATCCTTTTGCTTACGGTCCATTTGGTGAATAGTTGTTCTATTTCAGACGAGACAGTTACACCCCGTTTGAAAGCTGGAAATGCATTTCCCCTGCACAATGCCGGGGTTTTAACTTACATTCATATCATCGGTTATACGCAAAAATAAATAAGCCAAAATTTTATTTTTTATGAAATTTGGCATTATGCGCATTTTATTAATATATTTTTTGTTAGTTTTGTGCGCTCTGCTTTGATACAGAGCGCACAAATCAACATATAGACCAATTCTGTCTCTTATTTACACATCACGGAACACGTTCGACATCGATTCCAGAATCTGGCTGCGCTCAAACGGCTTATAAACAAAGCCCTTCACGCCCACATCGTTTGCTTCGTTGATAGTGTCATCGTATGCAAGCGAGGAAACCATCAAAATTCGGGCATTCGGATATGCTTTCAGCAGCTGACGCGCGGTTTCCAATCCATCGATGCCCGGCATCAAAATATCCATTGTCACTAAATCCGGCTGGACTTCGCTATATTTCTCCAGAGCTTCTTCACCGCTTTGACAAAATGCAACGATTTGGTAATCTGTATCTGCCAAAATCTTTTTTAGTTGCAACTGAACGATACGAGAATCGTCTACTACCATGACTCTCTTTGACATATTGTACAGCTCCTTTTCAAGATTCATCTGCAAATATATACACCTATGCAGAAATCAGTTGATGAATTAGTTGTGCTCCTTCGTTGTGATCGCTCGCATAATTGATGACGCCCTGCGTCCCTCCATCCTCTATAGGAATATAGCGTCCCATATAAAACACAGGAATGCGAAAGCGGGAAGGACAATGCGAAATGCGATACAATCCAGCAACGATCTGTCCGCAGATTATATTGAAATATTCTTTAACAAGGTCCTCAAAATCATTTGGATCCACTGTATCTTCCTGCATGACATAGCGCGCCAGACGAACCAAAAATGTGGTGTCTGCACATAATATCAAAGTGCCGTGGTAGCTTCCTTCAAAGGTGGTATATACCGTACACATATCGTTGGAAAGTATGGCATCCCGCTTCCGAAGGCAAATTCCACCAATACGCTTAGTCATATCCTGCATTACCTGATCCAAGACATTCTGAATCTCTTCTTGCGTGAGCGCACTCAACGTACTACCTCCCATTTAAACTTAAGATACCTGTCTCCAACAGTATCATACGCAAATCACGCCTCCCACTCATGCGCTATTGACGCGATATGGAGACGTGAATCAGACAAGGTCGGAATACGTTGGAGAGCCACAGTATACAGCCTGAGCGCGAACCAGCGCTGCACCAGCGCTGTTCAACCCACAATCTCAGGCTGTACACCGTCAACCTCCTACACATTCATATTAACATTTCTCTTACCAAGCTAAATTTGGCAAAAAACGGCTCATCACTCAGTTCCGTTCTTCAAAAAAGCTGCCAAGCGTTTATCTTCATGACGAATATGATTGATCAAGACGCTTGCCTGCGTATTAATTCCGCCCAAGCTCTTTACACTCGGACCATCCGCACGAATGCTATTGGCCAACTCCCGAATCTTCTGCTTATAATTTACATGGAAATTATGATGCGGCTGATAGTGGGGA
Organism: Agathobaculum sp. Marseille-P7918; assembly: GCF_964248325.1. Lineage (NCBI taxonomy): Bacteria > Bacillati > Bacillota > Clostridia > Eubacteriales > Butyricicoccaceae > Agathobaculum > Agathobaculum sp. Marseille-P7918. The sequence goes on from NZ_CAXTXI010000001.1 coordinate 204,020, forward strand.
TAATGATTCTTACGCTGCAAATCTTCCTCATCTGCAAAATGCTTATCAACATAATCCGCCAGGAAGTCTGCCGTTTCACCAATCTTATTGCGGCCTTGGCCGGAGCTGCATGCATCCATCAAATCATTGATTGCATCAAACAGCATACGATGCTCGGAATCAATCAAATCGTTGCCCGTTTCCAAATCAGGGGTAACTTCGTATCTCTTAGTACTTACCCGGATCGTCGAAGCTTGCGAACGAGGTGCTATGCCCGACTGGAAACCTATCCCCCGATACGGGGGAAGTACCTCCTGCATGAAAGCTGCCGCTGTTTACAGAAGTGGGGACATTGCTGTCATATGCCGAAGTGGCGGGCGCCTGATAGTCATATGACGGTGCCGGTGCTGCTGCCGGAACTTCATCGCTTGCGCCAACACGGAAAGAAGAGAATATCTGACGCAGCATATTAGCCTGAGAGGACAACTCTTCACTTGCCGCCGCAGATTCCTCGCTGGTTGCAGAATTCGTCTGCACCACTGTTGCGATCTGATCAATGCCCTGCGTGATCTGCTCGATAGACTCGGATTCACGCTCTGCTGCATCAGCGATCTGAGTAATCTTCTCAACCGCCTTGCTGGTCAGCTCCGTGCTGGAAGTAATGGATTCTGCCGCTGCATGCGCAATGCTGGAACCATTCTCAACCGCCTTAATGGAATTTTCGATCAGAGCAGTGGTATTCTTAGCTGCCTCCGCAGATTTGGATGCCAGATTCCGAACCTCATCCGCAACGACCGCAAAGCCCTTGCCTGCGGAGCCAGCGCGCGCTGCTTCTACAGCCGCATTGAGCGCCAGAATGTTGGTCTGGAATGCAATATCTTCGATAGTCTTGATAATTTTGCTGATTTCCTGCGATGTAGAAGTAATTTCGTTCATCGCCTGAATCATCAGAGTCATCTGCTGCTGGCTCTCCGAGTTCTGAGAACCCGCAGCGTCAGCATTCTCCTTTGCCGACTGTGCAGCCGCTGCATTCTTGCGCGCCGCAGTTGCAATATCATTGATAGTAGCAGACAACTGCTCGACCGCACTTGCCTGCTCGGTAGCACCCTGCGCCAAGGACTGTGCACCGGTCGATACCTGTTCCGCGCCTGCAGATACTTGCTCAATCGAAGATTTCACATTGGAAATCATCCGCTGCATCTGCGAGGTTAACTGTGTAAGCGCTACCGAAATGCCATGGAAAGATCCCGGCAAATCCACTTCACTTGTCACACTGAAATCACTATTTACCATTGCAGAAGTGATTCGTGTGATTTCATGGCATGCCGACTCAAGCACCTGTTGGCTGGAACGCAGTGCATCTGCCATTTCACCGATTTCATCCTTCGACTCATATGTAAGTCTGTGGCTCAAATTACCCTTGCTGATCTCAACCAATGCTTCGCGCGTCTCATCCAGCGGTCTGGTAATCGAATGAATCAGATTAACCGCAAAAACTACCACCAGAATCAAAAAAACAATCAGCAAAACGGCCATAATGATAAACATACGAGTAACTGATTGCTGCTGTTCAGAAACCGTTTGCGAAATCTTTGTTGAAATCGAATTGGAAAGATCCTCCGCCGCTTGTTGCTGCGCATTCAGTGCCGGCGTACACTCATTTACCAGAATGGACTTTGCTTGCTCAAAATCATCCTTCTGCAGCGCGCTGGTGATCTCAGGAACAATATTCTCCCATGCGGTAACGGCTGATATGTACGTAGCGTCTTTTCCGTCTCCCAACGTGTAATGATCCGAAACATACTCATGCGCACTGTCAAGTCCCGCTAATGCCTCATTCAGATTAGACTCATTTTCGTTATAATTCGTCTTTTCCGTATCCAGAACCATATCACGAGCATAGCGAGCAGCTGTATTGATCTCAATTCGGCTGGTCAAGACTTGCTCCTGCAACGCAACCTCATTATTAATCAAGCTCTCATACTGGTTGCGAAGCGAAAACGTATTCACTACAGAAATAATCAAAAGCACAAGCGATAGAAAAATTGGGATAGCAAACCCCAAAATTAGCTTGTGGTTAATTTTCATGTCTCTTAGTCGCATACCAAAAAATTCCTCCCAACAACTCATTATATATTTATTTTTATTCAAATCGGTTCGTTGCTCTTAACTCGCCGTATTTGCCCTTTTCAACGTCACCGGCAACTTTTCCGGCAACCAATGTAACCACCCTGCGGCACATGATATTCACAAAATCCTTCGCATGCGTTGCCATAATGACCGTGGTCCCACAGCGGTTGATCTCATTGAGGATATTCATAATATCCCATCCTGTATCATAATCGAGATTCGCAGTGATCTCATCCACAATCAGAATTGGCGGATTACAGATAATCGCACGTGCCAGCTCCACCATTTTGACCTGTCCGCCGGACAACTCAAATGGATACCGGTCCTCCATGGAGCGCATGCCGACAATCGACAAAGCCTTTCGGGTATTCTCCGGAATTACCTTTGACTTGACACCAAGCGCCCGCTGAACCAGCTCTAAATTTTGTCGCACAGTTTTTTTCCGAATCAGGCTCGCATCCTGCCAAACCTGACCGATATTTCTCCGATATACCGGCCGTCTCCAGCCGCGTATTCGTGTCAGCTCAACATCATCCAGCCAAATTTTCCCCTCATCCGCCACAATCTGATTGGCAAGCAACCGAAGCAATGTAGTTTTTCCTGCGCCGCTGCTGCCAATGAGGAAAACGAACTCTCCGCGGTCGATAGAAAGAGAAACATCATCTATCGCCGCAAAGCGTCTTTGCTCATTAGAAAAATATTTGGTTACATGCTGCATTTCTATCTGGGGCACAGTAAACCTCCTACTTGAGCGGTCAGGTGCCGCTAATCTGTCTGTTTGGATAAAAACCAGAGCGGTGCACCTGCCGTTTTGCTGGAACTCAATTCATTTAAAATAATTGATGCATCCCACTCCTGCAAACTGCGCGCCCTGCTGTTCGGATCAGCAACCAAAATATTGCCATCCAGTGTCACGCCACGCAACAAGATAAAATGTCCCCCACTGGTAAAATGTCCGGCGCTCATCAAAGCAACCGCAATACGGCCACCAGAAAGCTGTGTGCGCAGATCCTCCGGTGTCATAGAACTCGGAGAAGAGCACTCCAGCCCAAAGGCATTGGCCACGCCACGCACAATGCTGTGATATGACCCGCTTCCGGCAGCCCAATATCCATTTTGACTACACCAGCTGGCCATTTGCTTTGGATCCATATCCGCGCCGGTCAAGCTTTTTACCGCCATCGCCATCGCGGTCGGGCCGCAGCCATACGGGCCGACGCGATCGGAGCCATAGGGCTGATCCTTCCATGCCGGATCACTCTGCGCAAAATACGCAATCGAAACCGATCCGCCCGTCAGCACCTCCTGGCCATCCCGAATCACCAGCTCGGTGATTGCAGGATCTTCGATCGTCACGCCGCCGTCCGGTATTGCCGGCTCGCCTGCCCGCTGGGATTCAATCTGCTCCTGCCGCAGCGCGCTGCGTTCTGCGATGCGTTCTTTCACACCGTCAACAGCTACCCGCACCTGATCGCTTCCAAAGCGCCACAAATCACCCGATTTCTCCACGACCGGATCTACGATCTTATGGAAAATCGGCGGGTCAAGCCAATAGCAGGCTGCCAACTCGGCTCCACCGATAAAGACAACCGCCATAAAGCATAATCCTATTCGTTTTGTCCAGCTTTTTTTTCTCACGCTATGACTTTCTTTCACTGAGCACCTGATTGATTCTACTGTCAATCGGTACCAAACGTTCAATCACGCGCTTGTTCTGCTGCATTTGATTTACTACCATCTGCTCATCCGCGTTCTGTGGAGCATCCCCACGAACCAAAGCACGCCAACGTGCTTCAATATCCGGCGCATCAATTTCCACAATGCGCCGGATATTGCCGTCGAGTTCCTGCATACGGAGCACAGGCTCCTGACGCATGGCCAACAGCATGCCGAAAGAGGTGCGGTCATTTCTGTCCAGCGCCTCTCCCATCTGCATGGTTAAATCAAGTGTCTCTGTCAGGGCCGTATAACGCTTTCTGAGTTGTACCAGCAGCTTCATCCACTGCTCATTCATACGCCGCCCGCCTTCTGTGCCTGTCGGAATGTGTCCCGCAGGTCGGTCAATCGGGGCTTTACTTCGGCCAGAACCTTCTCGTTCCGTCCCACCTGTACGCGGCTTAGCTCGTAAGAGAAGAAATCGTACAGACGGTGCAGATCATGACTAATCGGATACTGCATATCAAGCGTGTCATCCAGATACCTTAGGATTTCCCGACAGCGGATAATTGATTCATCAAAAACCTCATAATTTTGGTTCTTCAGCGCGATTTCCGCACGGGTCAAACGCTTAATCAATTCATCATACAGCAGCATCAGCAGCTCGCCGGGAGTCATTGTATTGATCGACTGTGCTTTGTATTGTTGGTAGCCATGCATATCCATAGCCGAATTACCCCGTCCTTTCTATTTTACACCCCGTGTCAATAGCTACTGCCACCCATACTCATCAAATAGGAACTTTGCGAGTTCATCTGGGCGATCAAAGCTTCCAATTTACTGAATTTCGAGGTATAAAAATCAATTTTATCATTCAGCTGATCGGTCAGGGTATCAATCACATCATCATAGCTGTCGATCTTATCCTGCAGCGTATTCTGCAGCAACGCCATCGGAGAATACTGCGAACCAGCCTTTTCGATCAGAATACCCTTGGTGGCACCGGTTGTCGCCGCATATTTATCGAGCTGCACCTTCAGCCGAGACATTGCACCACCCGAAGAAGTGTCATCAACCCACGAAGTGGTACCATCCGAATTGGTAACCTGCTTCTGTTCCAGCGGCGCTGTAAACGCCTCTGCAACCGCATCCGGATCGCTGGCCAGCGCAGAGCGGAGCTTCGTCTCATCCAGTGTGATCTTGCCCTTATCCGAATAGCTGGTGGATACACTTACACCGATCGCATCCAAATCCAGATTGGAGAAAACAAAGCGCAGGCCATTAGATAAGCCTCCCAGATCGTTGTCACCAAACAGCAAACCTTCCTTCGCCTTGGTCTCATACTCCTCGATCTGCTTCTCGGTCATATCCGCCTTCTGATCATCGGTCAGAGGCTTATATTCATTTTTATGATCCGGCTGAGTCGAATACTGTTCGTTGATTTCCGCAAGAACCTTGTTATAATCCTCAACAAAACTCTTGACCGCATCGACAATCTTATCCGCATCAACCTTTTTATCGAACGTGACGCGCTCGCTCTCGTTGGTCGCCTCAAATGTGCCATTCGCGGTGACCTTGAATCCATCGATATCGAAAGTGTTTGTGCCACTGGTCAGGGTGGTCTTTACGCCGTTAATATACGCTTCCATCTGGGCATCCTGACCCTTGATGATATTCACTGAAGACACATTTTTATCAGAAGCAGGAGTTCCATTTACCTCCGTCACTTCTCCGTCTGCATTAAACTTAGCCGTTTCACCGTCTCGAACAACAGTAAAACCAGTCAACTTACCGTCTTGACTTTTATCGTACGTTACTGATCCAAACAAACTTGCTGCCAGATTTGTTCCACCTGCTCCGTTTGTTAAATCATTTCCAATCTCAATCTTTCCGCCTTCACCACCATGCTTTGAGGTAAAAACGAACTGATTAGCTGTTGATGAATAACTGACCTTAACGCCTGCTTTTTCATTGCTGTTAATGTCACTGAGAATAGTTTCCAGCGTAGTATCTGCCGTATACTCTTCACCAATTCGTACACCGTTGATTTCCAAAGCGTATGTGGCATTCCCATTGTCATCTGTGCCCACAGGTTCAAAATATTGGCGTGCGATCTTAGTAATTTTGGAACCATCTGCTTGCACTTCGTCAACCGTACCAAACAAATCACCAAGTGTTTTGCCAGTATTGACGCGGTTGGACGCACCACGGTCGATGCCAAAGATACCGCCCTTACCAACGACATTCAGCGTACCAGAATTAATGGAAAGAGTATCACTGCTGGAGTTGAGTACAAATTCCGGCTTAAAGTCATTCCCAGACCCACCCTTAACTGTGATACGATTATATCCAAATGCTTGATCAAACTGGGTTTGCAGATATTTCTGCATCTGCTCGCCTGCGTCTGTCACACCCTCACCAAAAATGGCTTTATACTCGTCTGTGCCCTCCGCCGGCATCTTAATGGCTACTGTTGTGCCGTTATAGGTCACGTTCATGGTTGCGCCAGCCAGTACTTCGCCTGCAGATTTCGTCGTTGTCAAGTCTTTGGCATCATCTACTGCCTGACTGGAAGCCAGCACCTCATCTCCTGTTATCTTGCTGCCTCCACTCAAATTCAATGCTTCCAATACAGACTTGGAAGAATAACCCTTGAGTTCCAGCGTGTTAGTCTCCTTGGTGCCATCGACAAAGCTGAGCTCCAGTTTGTTGTCAGCGGAAACCGACGCTTTAATTTTGGAATTCATCTTAATGCTTGATCCATCGGACAGGGTGATAGATGCATTACCAAGCTGCTTATTGATTTCATCCGCCACATCATCAAGCGAGTTGTACTCACGGTCGCTGTCAAATGTAATGGTAAATGTTTTGTTACCATACTCAAACGACATCTGCTGACCAGCAAAGTTGCTGACCTGTACATCACCCTTGAGGTCGACGGTTTTTGTTCCATTAATGCTGTCTGCATTTGTAACACCATTGAGTCCGGAGAAGCTGACGGTTTCTGTTTTCGCCAAGTTTTCTACTTTGCTGATTTGAATATCACTGTTCGTACTGCCGGAGGCAGAAATCATGTCCGCATTTTTACCCAGAGACGTAATGATGCTGGGCTGAAAAAACGCCGAACTCATCAGGTTGGTCGACGAAGTATACGAAGTATACTTGTTGGAAATCTGCACGAGCTGATCGCTGATGCTTCGATAAGCCTCCTGCTGCCACAGGAGGATCTGCTGATTCTGCTTCTGTGTGTCGATTTTGTTCTTGATGCCCATGACCATATTTTCGATCATGGATTCGGTATCCATGCCGCTTGCAAGACCACTGATTACATTGCGGTTTCCATAGATGCTGGAAGAACTGCTGCTGCTACTCACATTACTGACTGCCATATCAATCGCTCCTTCCAAATAACTGTTATTCGCCAACAGGAATTGACGAAAAGAAAATATGCGATAAAAAAATTTTATTCTATGTTTTTATTTCGACATGTAGTATACTAAACATAAGAGAATATTCAGATTTTTTTCAGATAAGGAAGTGTTTTCTATGGCGGAAATCATTGCCATTACCAACCAGAAAGGCGGCGTGGGAAAAACGACCACAGCAGCCGCGCTCATCACATCGCTTTCCGAACGCGGATATAAAGTGCTTGGCGTTGACCTCGACCCGCAGGGCAATCTTGGTTTCAGCCTAGGAGTGGACATCGAAAACGTACACACCATGTATGAAGTGTTCAAGAAACAAATTCCCATCGATCAGGCCATTTGCACCGTAACCTACGGAGACCTCCTTGCCTCCAACATTTTACTATCCGGTGTTGAGTTGGAATGCAACAAACCCGGACGCGAGTACATGCTCAAAACCGAGCTGTCGCTGGTTTCCGACCGCTATGACTATATCATTATTGATACTCCCCCTGCTCTCAATCTTTTGACCGTCAACGCTTATGTTACTGCGGACAAGCTCATTATTCCAATGGCGCCCGAAATTCTCAGCCTGCTAGGCGTAACGCAAATTAAGGAAACCATCGAAACCGTCCGGCAATATTACAACCCTAGCCTTAAGGTCATCGGCATCCTGCTGAATAAATTCAACGCTCGCCTGAACCTAAACCGTGACGTGCTCGAACTTTCCCAGCAAATCGCCCAGCAGCTTGACACGAAGGTTTTTACGGCCAAAATTCGTCAAAGCGTGATGGTAGCAGAGGCGCCCGCACACGGAGAAAGCATCGTTTCCTATTCCCCCAATTGTAAGCCCGCTATGGATTTCGTTGCCCTTGTAGACGAAATCCTTGCTGATAAATCCTAAACCACGGAAGGAAAGTTAAAAAATGGCATCAAAACGTAGTAACAAAACTGCACGCGTGCTCAACCTGATTGCAACCCCCAACGACGCAACGCCAGTCGAACCCGAACAGTCGACCGCCCCGGCTGCATCTGCGGAAACGCAAGCAGAGCCAACGGAAGCGCCCAAGGAAAAAGCTCGCTCCAGCGCACAAAAAACCAAGAAGGCATCCAAAGCTGCGACAGCCGCATCGACATCTGCCGCACCTGTCCCGGAAGAATCTTCTGCGGCTTCGGAAACGCCTACAGCAGAACAGCCGCAACCGCAAGCCTCTTCCGCACCTATGCCACAGCCTGTGGTTCCCATCTTGCAAACCGTACGGGAAAAGGAACAACAGCTCTCAGATGACATTAAATCAGGTCTGCTGCAGGCTTTAAGCGAAGCAGAAGCTCCCACGCAACCAACCTCATCCCCTGCAGACGAGCCGCAAGAGCTGTCAGCGGAGGAGAATAACAACAATCTGGGAACTGTTGCGACGACGGCTTCTGAACCCGAAGCCACGATAGAAGCAACCACAGAACCGGAAACCGAACAGGCATCTCCGGAAATACCGCAGCCAGAAGAGGTAACACCTTCTGTCAAGTCCTCCGAACCGGATCGGACCACCATAAAAGTACCACAGCCCCAAGCGCCATCCGAGGAGATTTACACCCCTGCCGGAGAACAGAATGTCGAATATACCAACGTCCTGCAGGAGCTTGTCGAAGAAACCTCGCTGTATTATATCGATAACATGCTGCAATGCCACTGCCAACGCTGCATCGTTGATATGAAAGCGCTTGCACTGACCAATCTTCCTTCAAAATATGTGGTACTCGAAAAATCCAAGCGTGCTGCTTATATGAGCGTATATGCGGCACGATATGAGAAAGAATTATCTGTTCAGATGATGCGTGCCTGCGTTATTGTCAATGAGCATCCGCATCATTAAAACAAAAATCCTGCGTCAAAATGACGCAGGATTTTTTCACTGCACCGGAAAACCGGCATTATTTTTCCTTCTCCTTGCGGAGCATTTGCAGCAGCTGCATCGGGGATTCCTTCTCCTGAGCGGCCGATCGGTTCTCCTGCTGCGCTTCCACCAATTCTGTCCGAAGCACCGCAATATCACGCGGGGCATCCACTGACAAGCGCACACGCCCCTGGCCGATTTCCTGAACCGTAACCACAATCCGATCCCCAATCGTAAGCGACTGGCCTTCTTTTCGTTGCAGGATCAGCATGCTCCGTCAGCCTTCTTTCCCAGCGATGAAAGTGGACACCGCATCTCATACTCGTCCAGAATCACCTGCCGCGCCTGACGTGTCTGGTCGTTCAACACCACCGGGCAACGCAGGTTGACCGTGCTCTTGGAGACCGGATTTTCCACTCTGCACAGCACATAATAGCACAAATCCTCACTTTTATCGACGCCCAACCGCCGCAAGTCCTCCTGCGGTAGTGTAGGACGATATTCCGGCATCACCATGAAGGGATTGAGCAGCGTAAATGCCAAAAAAGGCGTTTTTACGCTTTGTAAGCAGAGCAGGAAGTCCTCCTCTTCCGAAAAAGAGAGGAGGACAAATTCCTTTTCCTGTTCAAATCCAAACAAGCCATCCGAAAACCGAAGCGTTGTACTGTCGTCAATATTCAACTCACCAAAATATTTGGTTTGTATTTTCATACTTTGCTCCTTATCAAGCCTGTTCATCTAACGGCACATAGTCCGGATCCGCAGACGGTGGAACATAGACCGGTCCGCCAATATATTTGATGATGACATCCGGTTGTTGAGTAACAGTAAACTCGATATTGCCCGGAATGAATTCCACATTGCCCTTATCCATTCGCCAATCAAAATTGAGTTTATCCATCTCATACCGAATATTAAGCTCCCCGCCATCCCAGGTAATATCCGGTCCGGTGGTAGGCAGCCACTTCATCGCAAAATCGGTATTGACCTGTTGCGATTCCATCGCAAACTGGGAAATCAGCTGTTCCCCTATCTTTGCTTCCAACAGTAAATCACCCCGACGAGCATATGTTGCAGTGGTATCATAAACCTTTTGCTGACCACGCTGCGCAGCCTGCTCGATGCTCCGCATCGCAGTCGGCGACACCGAATTGCGCGCCTCAAACGTATCAATATTCACTTTGATCGGCTTGCTTCGAATCTGCAAGCCTCCCTGATTTCTTGAAATCTCCAAATCAACCGTTGAACGCTTATAATCAAGCCGCGCATGGTTAACCTTCATCTCCAGTTCTATCGGAACCGTTTTAATCTCTATCAGTCGTTCCATCCATCCATCACTCTTTCCCTTTTATTTCCGCTGAATTCTGTTAACTCATGTAGTCAATAAAGGATTGCGACAAGATATCATTTCCCACACGAAGTGCCGCATTATAGCTATACTGAGCATATGCGAATGTAGTCAGTGCATCGGCCAGATCCACGCGATCCAAGCCCTCATACTGCGTTTGCAGCGTATCACCGGTCGAAGTCAGGCGCGTGTCATTAGACTTTAGGAACTGCGCCTGTGTATCCATCTTAGTCCAGTTGGCGCGGAAGTCGGAGTTTGACTCCTGCAAATTATCGAACAACGCTTCAGCCCGCTCTTCATCTGCCGGATCTAAATAACCAGTCTCCGAATCTGCCCGGGAGTAAATCTCGCCCAATTCTGCAATGGTGCTGATCATATTTTTGGGGACACCATTTGCCGTACCATCTGTCGTACCATATCCCAGCAAACCAATACCGGAAATCGCAGAATTGAACGCCGTCGACGGTACCACTTGCTCGTTTTCATCCAACTGCATGCCCAGGCCAATGTCCACATATGCGACCTCATCAGCCATTTCCTTGAAAGCTGCTTCATTCGCCGGATCGTTTACATCCAAGCCACGGAATAACAGCTTGCCGTCCTTCAGTTCAAACGGAGCATTATCACCGTCTGCACCTGCGAAGATAAACTTTTCACCATACTGCGCATTAAGCGTTTGTACCATGCCCTCTGCAATGCCCTTAAGCGTTTCACCTAATTGCACACGCGCGCCTGCCTTGCTGTCATCCTGTCCCTGCTCAGCTGCATCCAACGCATCCAAATACTGCTCCTGTAATTTTTGCAAACTGCTGCCTGCGGCCTCAAATTTACTGATCATTTCCTCGCTCATGCTCTGCTGCGCAGTATTGCGGGCATAAGCCGAATGCAAACGGAAAGACTGCGTTGCCAAAGACGGCGACTCCGCATAAGACGTAAAACGTCGTTGAGTCAGCACCGTATTCATCGACTGAAACTGATTGAGTGTTGCTCGCGCCAAGTGACCGCGATAGGTACGCAGCGTACCGTTTGTGGTAACACGCATCATAATTTTCCACTACTCCTTTCTGTCAGCGTCCGACAACGCCCATACCATTGATGACCTTATCCATCGCTTCATCCAGCGCGGTCATCAAGCGGCAGGCTGCTGCGAACGATTTTTGATACTGCAGGAGGTTGATACCCTCATCATTCAGATCCACGCCCGATACACTGTCGCGGCTGGTGTTGATTTCATCAGCTGCTGTTGCATAGGTTTCATAGATCGTGGAAGTCGTATTAATATGCGAACCCAGCACACCTTCCATGTTCGAGTAGCAGCTCTCCAGATTGCCCTGATAGATATTCGAGGATGCAACCGAACCGCCAATCTTGCCGGCTCCCATCTTGAAGGCATCCGTCGCCGCATTCTGATCATCCGTAATTTGAATGTCGGTGACTAGGCTGCACAACACGCCATCATCAATTTTACCGTCATTGGCCTTCAATGTAATGGTTCCATCTTTAACCTCAATATCAGCAAACTGCGACAACTCCTGATTACCTGCAATTGCTGCTTGCAAATTTGACAGCGTTGCATCCGCATCCGCGCCGGATTGAAAATCAACCGTCACGGTATGCTTCTGATTCATACTGTCAATATAGGTGATCTGTGCCTTCAGATTCTGTCCCTGTGCGCCCGTTTGCTCGAGCTTGCCGCTGGTAAACGGTGTTTCATCTTGCCGAACAATATCGGTTGCCTGATAATTATACGCTTCATTCAAAATATTGTAGAATCGGTTAATATTATCATTTTCTGAGCTGACCGCATCCGGCTTAGTAGAAGGCACAACCGTCGTCTCACCGGTCTGCCACTTCTTGGATATCGAGATATTGGATGCAGTAATCAGCTGCGTCGGATTATCCGGATCGTCACCGTCCGCCACGAACAGGTTCCCCGCTCCCTTGATACCCAAGTCGGCAAGCGACTCTCCGTCTGCGTTCGTGGTATTGATCCGGTTCATCTCGGTAGCAATTTTATTGGCCAGCATGTCCAACGACCGCATGTAATACGGAATACCACGGATATTGTTATAAGCAGCATCCGTGCTGAATTCACCGGAGCCAACCAGCATCTGACGGGTCGATTCAAGCGCGCCGTATCCCATGCCATCCGTGACTGCACCTTCATTACTCAGCACCGCTGGCGTCGACTTCTGACTGCTGAACGAAACCTTCGCGCCAGCAGCCATTTCCATGCTTGTAATATTGAGTGCATCCTTGCCTTGCTGCTGGGACACCAGACTGACACCGCTATTGGTTGTTGTTACCGTGAAGTTATCCTTCAGCGTCGGATCATTCGCCAAAGCATCGCGCAGACTTTGAACCGTTGCTTCCCGGGCCGCTTTTACCGCATCCGGATCGTTCGGATCGGTCGGCGCGGTCACATTAAATGTAACATTAGCAGAATTTTTATTTCCCGCTGCATCCGTATAATTGACCGTGATTGTTTGCTGATAGTCTGCGGCCAATGTTTTATCGAAGTTCAATCCGCTGAGCGTAAAGCGGGAAGAAGTGTTAGAGGTCTGAATGCCATCCGGATCATGTAACTCACTGATATTCAAGAACATATCCGCATCGCCATCGACCAAGCTTATATCCGCGCGGTCGATGCCATCAATCAGTGTCTGTCCCGGCTTTCCGGTCTGTGCATTCACCATTTTGATGGTCAGCTTTTCCACTTCAACGCCCGCGCCGACATCTTCCATGCTATAGGTGACATCTATCTTCATAGACTCAGAAAGCGTGTCGATCAGCGTATTGCGCTGGTCCCGCAGTTCGAGTGCGGCATCCCCATTGATGTCCGCAATGCGAATCTGCTGATTCAGTTCCTGAATTTTTTTCAGCACATTATTCGTGTCCTGAATATCCTCGTTATACTGCTGCAGGATATTGTCATAAACCTGCTGCAACTTGGACGCACTAGCATTAAGCAGTGTGCACAAATCCTGCGCCGATTCACGCATCAGCGTTTCAAATTCCTGCTCACCCACATGGCTGCCCAGCTCGCTGATATTGGTCAGCAGGTCCTGCAACTGGGTAACAATACCCTCTTTATCGACATTGTTGATGACACTTTGCAGCTGATCGAGCACATTGAGCGTGGCATCGGTCGAACCAACGCTCGACATTTCCTTACGGAAACGGATGTCCAGATACGGGTCGCGTAACTGCGATACGCCCGCAAGCATTACGCCCGAACCAACCGAAGCCGAACTGCTGGAGTGATACAATCCTCCACTATTCGTAATAAAGCTGTACTGGTCGAGCTGCTGACGGGTGTATCCCGGTGTGTTAATATTAGAAATGTTCTGTCCGGTTACATTGAGCGCCATCTGACTGGCGATCATACCGAGACGCGCTACTGTAAACTCACCAAAAGTCGCCATATCGGCGGTACCTCCTCTTTAAAGTCATGCATGGAAATCCGTGTGTGCACCGCTGACAGAAGCCATATGCTCCTTTGTCTGCACCGGATCAAATCCCAGATTGGTCATCATACCTTCCACTTCATGCAGGCTGCATTCCAACGCGGAACGTGCCACTTCGGCAGCACCTTGCAGTACACGGTACTGCGTGCTTAGCATCTCCCCCGCAGCCTTAATCTCCTGACGCAGTGCCTCATCCGGCACATGCTCCGGCAACTGCGTCAGACGAATATTTTCCAATCCAAGGTCTGCCTGAAGCTTGATTCTGCGCTGATCCGCATTTCGCAGCGCCAGAGACAGCGCCTGCTCCTGCTTCATGCATTCGCCCAGCTTTTCCAGATCATCCGTGCGCACAGCAGCTGCAACCGCCTTCTGCGTACTCGTCAAATCCTCGAGTGTGCGCGTGAGGTCACGAATCAGCTTTAACATATCCTGAAAGCTGCCCGCCATCAGCACACACCTCCCAGCAACATGATCTGTGCCGCCAGGCTGTCAATGTTGATTTTATAATCACCATTTAAAACCTGCTGCCGAACCTGCGGCACCTCCTCGGATTGCTGCGTCCGCACCTCCTGCGAGAGACGGCTGGACAGCTCCAAGGAAAAACGCTGATCCTGAGAATAGTGTGTAGCTTTCAATTCCACACTGTCATATTGTCCGGAAGAGCGGTACTGCCCCTCCACACTTTCCATTTGCATGTGTGGCCTCTGGAGAGGGGTCATTCCTCCTGTTTTCGAAACCATCATCATCGGTCAACTCCTCTGTTCCTCAATACTACCACATAGCTTTTGTTGCTACAGATATTTATTTTATCGGATAGAAATAAAAAAAAATAAGCGTTAAACTACATTTTTTGTTTAACGCCCATTTTTTTATTTTATGAGATTGTCTCAGAGATGCGAACCACTCAAATGTCTTACCAGTACACCGGCAATATTTTCGCACGATGCCTGCTGCATCACCGCACCGATATTGTTTGCAACCATCGGCATGCCGTAAACCACACAGGAATCCTTATCCTGTCCTATCGTATAAGCACCCTTCTTACGCATTTCCAGCAGGCCCTTGGCGCCGTCACTTCCCATTCCGGTCATGATGATGCCCACCATGTGGCACCGAACATTCTGCGCCATCGACAGGAACAGAGCGTCTACCGACGGACAATGTCCGCTGACTTTTTCTCCCGGCATACAGGAAACCGTATATCTGGTGCCGTTGCGCACCACGCGCATCTGCTTATCGCCCGGAGCAATCAGTACCCGCCCCCGCACGATTTCGTCTCCGTTCTCCGCTTCTTTCACCTTCATCTGGCAAATGCGGTCCAATCGCTCCGCATACATCTGCGTAAATCCGGGCGGCATATGCTGCACAATCACCATGCCCGGAATATTGGCAGGCAGGCGGCGCAGCACCTCCAGCGTTGCCTCTGTTCCGCCGGTCGACGCTCCCAGGCCGATGATCACATCGGTAGGCGCTGCGCCCATTTTGAGCGGCAGAGACGCAATCCGGTTGGTAGACGCAGTCGGTTTCAGCGGCGGACGGCGCACCCGTGCGCATGAAGCGACAACAATTTTATTGGCCAGTGCTTCGATAAACCGATCATTTCCTTCAGTTCCATCCGGCTTACGCACAAAATCTACCGCGCCAACTGCCATTGCGTCAAAAACGCGCAGATTTAAAGACGAAACCAGAATAATTGGAATTGGATGGATCGGCAAGATCTCCTTGACAAAATCAATGCCGTTTGTCCCCGGCATTTCCACATCCAGCGTCATGACATCCGGATGGAGGATGGGGAGCTTTTTGCGGGCGTCCATTGCGTTGAACGCTTCCCCCACCACCTCAATATTGGGATATCGAGACAGTCCATTCTGGATGATACGTCGCGCAAGCATTGAATCATCTACAATCATCACACGAATCTTCTTCGTGTCAAATCCCATTGTTCCCATCCTTTCAAGCCTTTTGGAACGTCGCCGGACGCAGAATGCGATACGGGCTGTCCTTGCTGATATTCTCCGAATGGCCAATCAGCAGGTATCCGCCCGGATTGGTCGCATCATAAAACCGCTGTATCAGAGCATCCTTTGTCGGCTGGTCAAAATAGATCATAACATTCCGGCAGAAAATCACATCGAACTTAAGTTTAAACCGGATAGGATCCATCAAATTAAAGGTCCGAAAAATTACATTCTTACGAATCTCCGGCGTCACCGTGTAAAGCCCGCTGCCATCCTGCCGCCTGATAAAGTACTTCCTGCGCCATTCGGGCGGAATATCCGCCGGGAGTTCATAAGAAGGATCCCGCGCTTCCGCCAAGGCCCTCTGTGAAATATCCGTGGCCAATACACGGGTATCCCATGCCGAAGCCTTCGTGCCGAAGTACTCCTTGAGACACATGGATATATTATACGGCTCTTCGCCGGTCGAACAACCGGCGCTCCAAATCGAAAGCACTTTTTTTTGCTCGTTACGCTTAGTAATGTCCGGCAGGATCACTTTCATAAAGAAATCATAGTGATCCTTTTCACGCATGAAGTAAGTATAATTTGTTGTCAGCTTATTAAGCACAAACTCAATCTGCTCCTTATCCTTTTTGTTGAGCAGATCGTCTACAAACTCCTTGAAACTGGTATAGCCCTGCGCTTGCAAGGAAGCGGACAGCCGGCTGTTGATGAGCAATCGTTTCTGTTTCAGGTTGATCCCGTAATTGTCCTGCATAAAGCGAACCATTCGGCGGAAATCCGAATCAGATAACTGCATCATATCTCAACACCCCTTTTGCATGTATTTTGCAAAACTGTTTTCAGCTTTGCAGCAGCAGCGGACAATCCAGAACCAGCATAGTGCCCGACCCATCCGGCATTGCACACATGCCCGACACATACTTCTGCGCATTGTGCGCCGGCATCGGCAGAATGGTTTCTACCGGTATATCGATAATTTGATTGACCGTGTCCACCAGAATACCGATCTGCATCTCGTTGACATTCAAAACAATAATGCAATCCGTATCCATCTGCATAAGGCTCAGGCGCAGGCGCATATCAATCAACGGGATCGTCTGTCCGCGTAAGTTGATGATTCCGCGCACATAATCCGGCACCATAGGGATTTTTGTAATAGGATAATTGGTGATGATCTCAATGACACTTTCCGCTTCGATACCGAACATCAGGTTATCGGTCTGAAAGGTCAGATATTTTTTGGTTGCAATTTCGGTTAACTCTTTCTTATCCAGCTCAGCCGCCTGCTCCTCTTCTGTGGCAAACAGCATATTTTCATCAGACATGTTTGATTCACTCCTTCTCCGGCGCGCGTTTGACGATCAATAACCCGCAAAACCGGTATTTGATGTAAGCAGGCTGGCAACATCCAAAATCAGGCTGATATTGCCGTCTCCCAAAATGGTGCAGCCGACAATACCCGCTTCTTTAATTCCAAAGCTGTTCAGATACGTCGGCAGCGGCTTGATGACCACCTGCTGCTCGCCAAGCAGTTCATCGACAAACAGGCAGTAGGAGTTTTCGCTGGTTTCCACCCACACGAAAATTCCGTCGTCCGTTTTGCTTGCTTTCGGCTGCAGCCCATACAGCTCATGCAGACGCACGACCGGATAGAAATTATCCATCTTGCTGATCATTTCGCCCTGCATTGCGTCGTGAATGATTTCCGCCTCGGACGCATTAAAGGACTGGCGAATGTTCTGCAGCGGGATGGTAAAGATAGAATCGCCAACCGAAACCTCCATACCGTCCATAATCGCCGTAGTCAGCGGGATTTTAAGCGTCGTACAGGTGCCCTTACCAAACTCGCTGCTCATCAGCACAATACCGCCGACCGACTCAATGTTCTTTTTCACCACGTCCATACCAACACCGCGGCCGGAAAATTCCGTAACCTCCGTATTGGTGGAAAAGCCGGGCATCATCAGGAAGTTCAGGATCTCGCGCTGGCTGTAATCCGTATCCGGATTTGCAATCCCCTGCTTAATGGCTTTACGCAAAACCGCATCGCTGTCCACACCTGCGCCGTCATCCTCAATGCGAATGATCACCTCACTGCCCGTGTTCTGCGCGGACAGGATGATTTCGCCCTCCGGATTTTTGCCCGCTGCAATGCGCGTCTGCTCATCCGGCTCAATGCCGTGATCCATGGAGTTACGGACGATGTGCATGATAGGATCGCTGATTGCATCCACAATCGTCTTGTCAATTTCCGTATCCTCACCAATGATGGTCAGTTTTGCGCGGCGGCCCAGCTTCTGACCCATATCACGGACAATACGGCGCATTTTCTGGAACGTACCGGAAACCGGCACCATGCGCAGCGACATCGAGATATCCTGCAATTCGTCGGTCAGCTTGCGCAGCTGCCGGGCGGATTTATTAAAATTATCCAGCTTGGCAGCGTCGATCCCCTTGAGATCGGGCGATGCGGTTACCATAGCCTCCGTGATAACAATTTCCCCCACCACTGCCATCAGTTGGTCGAGCTTGGACAGGTTGACGCTGATAAGGCTCTGCTTAATCTGATGATGGGCCTGATTCTGTGCGTTGCTTGTTTCCGTCTTGGTGCTCTCTGCCGCCGGCTCCGCTTTCTTTTTCGGCGCCGGAGCAGCTTCATGCTTCGCAGGCTCCGCAGCCTTGGCTGGCTCACTTGCCGGTTCTGCCGGCGCCGCAGGCTGCGCCACGGGTTCCTCATCGATTTCCTGAAAGTTCTTGACAAAGCCCAAGCCGCTCACAACCTGAATCGCCTGTTTGCGATCATTGTCCGAGCTGAAATGCATCACAAAGCCATTCTCAGCGATAGATTCCGACAGAGAAGGATCGTTTTCCAGGTTTTCCGGTTCATAGGTAAACTCCTGCATGCACTGGTCTTTTACATCGCTGACCGCCATAAAAGCGCGCAGGTTTTCCATCCCGCAGCCTTCATCCAGGAACACACGCAGCGAATACCGATGGTCGGCGTCCGCATGACTGTTTTCCGCCGCAGGTGCGGCCTGCGCAGGCTGCGCCTGCTCCTGTGTCTGTGCCTGCGCCTCAGCTGCCTCTCCGTTAATTTTGTCGATGAACATATTAATTGTATTCAGGAAATTGTCGATATTGTTAGAAAGAGGTTCTCCGTTCTCGATCTTGCTTACTTCACTGCGGAAGTAATCAATCGACTTGAACAGCAGATCAAACAGCTGCGGCCGGTCCTGTTCCGGAACAATCTCCATCGTTTTTTCACGAATCAGATAGAACAGATCCTCAATCCGATGCGCAATTGTCATCAGAGGTTCAAATTCCATCATTGCCGCAGAACCCTTCAGGGTATGCATGATACGGAAGATTTCATTTACATCATCTTCCGAAAGCGTGTCCGCCTGTTCGGCTGACAACATAATATTATCAAGCTGTTCCAGCAGTGTATTTGTTTCATACAAGTACATTTCCAGAACGCTATCGCTGTTATTTTCCATAAAATGAACGCCGCCTTTCTGAATTTTGAATAACCGTGTTTATTATAAATTCGACCAAATGCGGCAGGAATTAAGGCAGCACGCAAAACATTACAGAAATTTCTATGGAAATGGAGCCTTACTATGCCAAACATTACAAGCGTGACCAATCCCGTTCCGGGGCAGGAAGGCAATACATACCGGTCCCCCATCACGCCAAACGACACACAAATTCAGAACATTCCGGACCCGACGCGCGTCGGGCGCGCGGATGCCCGGTCAGACCGTCAGGATACGGCCAACATGGATGTCGGGCGCCGCTACGACTCCTATTTTCAAACGTTTCTGCAGGCGCTGCGCTCCTCCGGATCGATTACCGAAACCGCTGCGCGTTTCCTTATCGCCCACTCGGGTACGCTGGTGCTCTCCGGACTTTCCCAAGGCATCGCACAGGAGCTTTCTCAGTTTATGCAGATGCTCAGCGTCGGACCGGAAGAGCTGCTCACTCTGCTGCAAAACCAGATGTCCTCCGGCGCACGCTTCAGCGGCAAGTTGTTCGATGCGCTGCGGGATGTTTTGCAGCACAACCCGTCTGCCGGCTTGAAGACCGATATTTTGCAGTTTCTCAAGCGATTTAACGACTTTTCTTCCACCTCCCATATCGAACGCAATTTACAGCGCACCATTCGGCAAATGACATGGTTTATGCCCAGCCGGTTCAGCAGCACGCTGGAGGGACACGCCACTCAGCTCGAGCAGCTGCTCGCGAAGGGCGACCGGGGCGGTGTACTGCAACTCATGCAGGGCACCATTCTCCCCTTCCTTTCAGACTATGTTTCTCAGATGCATGACCGTGGTATTGCCCGCAGCCTGCTGAGCATGCTGATTCTCGACATTGCCCGCTATGAGAACGGCAATCCGCAGTCCATGCTACAATCCTTCTATCAGCTGCTCGGCTACTCCTCCATGAAGGAGCATTTCGGACAGATGGACAGCAAACAGCTGATTCGTCTGCTGCAGGAAAGCGCGGCCTCTATCAACAATACCAACAACCCAATTGCAGACCATCTTTCGCAGATGTCCGCCGCTGCCCTGCGCAGTGAAGGCAATGCAGAGCTTCGGCAAACCTTTCAAGCGCTCGTCGATTCTATTCTGGTCAATCAGAGCGTATATATGCCGCTGGCGCACGCCATGCTGCCGGTGGAGATGGACGGCAGAATGATGTTTTCCGAATTGTGGGTTGATCCAAACGCGGAAAACGAAAGCGGCTCGTTCTCACAGGAGAAATCCATGCGCATGCTGCTCAAGTTCGATATACAGGAGCTTGGCATGTTCGATCTGGTGCTGACCTATCATGACGGCACCGTGGACGCCTCTCTGCACTGCCCGCCGCATTTGGAGAAGTTCACCGAGCAGTTTGAGCAGAAAATGGCAGCGCTGGCCGAACAGGATGGATTGAAGGCGGCCACCATGCGCGCTTCTCCCATGGCGCGGCCGCTTGCCATTTCCGAGGTATTCCCCAAAATATTTGAAAGGAAGGACAGCATCAATGTCGCAATATGATGGCAGTCGCAAGGCAGTAGCCCTGCAATATGAAAACGGCTCGCCGGCCCCCGTTGTGGTCGCCTCCGGCATGGGCTATCTCGCAGAGAAAATCGTTGAGGTTGCCGCAGAGAACGGTGTCCCGGTTTACGAAGACACCTCGCTGGCCACGATGCTTTCCCAGTTGCAGCTCGGTCAGGAAATCCCGGAATCATTATATCGGTTCATCGTGGATGTTTATGTATATTTCCTGCATTTCGACCCTAACAACCCGCAAAAGCCGCGTGTTCCGGTTTCCAAGGATACCGCGGCAGCTAACAAGGAGGCGACTGAAACATGAACCGAAAAGGAGCCGAAAGCGAAAAATTTGTTTTTCTGGACGATAACCACCAAACGCTTGCCAGCGCCGTTCTGCTCGGGCAGCAAGGCCAAATCAAGTCATTCCGCCTGATTTATGCCCCGAACTGTGATTTGCAGGCGCTCTCGTCCTTTAATGTGCTGAGTGTCAATTCCACCGAATTCATGGCTTGGCGTGGCAGAATTAAGCAAATTCGCGGCGATGTTCTGGATTTTATTGCGGAAGAGCGAATTGACTCCCGTCTGCGCAGACATTTACGCATCCCCATGGCATTTCGCACCTACTTATATCCGCTGCACGGCCATGGCACCCGTCTTCCGATCATCAGCAAGGATATCAGCTGCGGCGGCATCGCTCTGTATTGCGTCACCCCGCTCAAGACCGGTGCGAAGTTTGAAATTGCCCTGCCCTGCACCGAGCCTCCCATCATTGTCCGGCTCGAGATTCTTCGCGTCCTTTCTAAGGAAAAGAACCTGTACTCCTGCCAGTTCATCGATATGCTGCCTCAGGAGGAAGCAATGGTTCAAGAAAGTATTTTTGAATATGACCTGCACCATCACACTGCGTAGGCCTACCGCGAATCCAAAAGAAAAGGTGTTGTAAAGATATGATGCGCTTTAAGAAAGCATTTTTCCCTATTCGGAAACGCATATGTGCGTTTCTCCTCTGCCTATGTATGCTGCTGGGCTTTTTACCCGTTTTTACCCCGACTGCACAGGCAGCAGAATCCAACTATTATCTGGACCGGCTGGTGTCGTGGAACATCATGCGCGGCGATCAGTACGGTAATCTGGAGCCGAACCGTTCCATCACGCGCGCGGAATTTGTCACCATGCTCAACCGAACCTTCGGCTATACCAAAACCGGTGCTCAGCCGTTCCGCGACGTGGTAACCCGTGACTGGTATTATGACGATATCAGCGCAGCGTATACCGCCGGATATTTTCAGGGCACCTCCAAGTCGACCGCTTCTCCCAACGCGACACTGACACGCGAAGAAGCGGCTACGATGCTGTGCCGCAATCTGATGCTGCAGCCCGTTTCTGGCGAAAATCTGTCGTTTACCGACAGCCGTCTGGCCAGCAGCTGGAGCCGTGGCTACATCAAAGCTGCCGCGGATGAGGGTATTCTGCGCGGTGATCCGGACGGAAAATTCCGTCCTCTCGACAATATCACCCGCGGCGAGGTCGCCATCATGCTGGTTCGCGTGATCGGCACGCCCATTCAGGAGCCGGGCACCTACTCAACCAGCGTTGCGGGCAACCTGATGGTCTCCTGCTCGGGCGTCACGCTTGAAAACATGACCGTTACCGGCGACCTGTATATCACAGGCGGCGTCGGGCTGGGATATGTCACGCTCAACAACGTGACTGTATACGGCAAAATCATTGCCAGCGGCGCCGGCGAAAGCAACAAGGGCGATTGCAGTATTATTCTGAAAAACTGCACTGCCCCGGAGATGATCGTCGACAGCCCATCCAACCAGTATGTCACCATCCGCACGGTCGGCAATACCGATATTGATAAAGTATATGTCCGCACCGACACCTATCTGGAAGGCAAATCCACCGGACAGCACGGTTTCCAGTATATCGAAGTTGACGGCGAATCCGGCACGCGACTCGATTTGGCCGGCAATATCCATGAAGTTGTCACTGTGGCACCGGAATCTGAAATCAACGTCGGCAGCGGCACGGTGGAAAAAATGACTGTCGATGAAAAAGCAGTCGACTCTACTGTAACGATTGCGCAGGGCGCCGTAGTCGAAGAGTTGAATCTGGATACCGGAACAACCGTAACCGGCAAGGGCGACATCGGCACCCTGAATGTCAATGCACCGGGCTGCAAGGTGGAAATGCTGCCGGATGATATCAACATCCGTCCCGGTATCACCGCCGACATCAACGGCATGACAATGGACAGCACGCTGGCCGATCAGATGTCTGATTTCCCCCGCATTTTGAGCGGCTATCCGCGTATGGACGACATTGCACCGACACAGGCTGAGACCTCTTTCATGACCAATAAACCCGGCACCCTCTACTGGGCGGTTCGTCTGAGCGGCGACGGTCCGATGGCTGCCAGTGACCTGATCAAACCGCCTAGCTATGGTGCTAACATTGTCAAAAACGGCAATCTTGCTGTGAAGGACGCAAACGAAGCACTTTCTCAGGTAATTAATGGGCTAAAGATCGACACTTCCTATGTTCTGTCCGCGGTGCTGGTAGACAGCCGCGGCGATCAGAGCCTCGTCAAGAGCGTTTACTTTACCACCCCGGATAACAGCAAACCTGATTTTGCTTCCGGCTACCCGAAAGCAACCACCATCGAAGATACTTACGTTGACTTTGATGTGGCAACCACCAAGACCTGTACTCTTTACTGGGCGATCTACAAAAAGGGTATGCCTGCCCCCACCGCAAACGACTTCAAGGATGGCTCACTGAGCGGCGCGATTGATTCCGGCAGCCGCAAGATGATTCGTAGCGAAGAGGACAGCATCCGCATGGGTGATGTGATTGAAACCGCCAAAAATGCGCTTGCCGAACTGACGGATTACGATGCCTACTTCTTCCTGACCGACAGCATCAACGACTCGGCAGTGAAAAAGGTTTCGATCACCACTGCCGACCGCACCCCGCCGGAATTCCTTAACAACTACCCGCGCATCAGCAAAATCGACAAGACCGCACTGACCGGCGAAGCCGCCATCAACGAGGATGGCAAGGTCTACTGGGCAATTGTCAAGCACGGCACGGACTATCCGGTAGAAAACGCTGCGCTGGATGATGATGCTGCCAGAGAACTTGACCAGAAACTCCAAATCAAGGGCGGCATGTACGCACTCAAGAGTGGTTCCTTCAACGCCAAGGAAAATACTGCCGCTTCGTTCAATATGTCTGGTTTGGAGGCAGAAACCGCTTACGACATTTATTTTGTCGCCGAGGATAACTCTGGCAACCTGTCCGCCATCAAGGTTTTGGAAAACGCCAAGACACTGGACACCACCGCGCCGAAGCTGGTAGAATTGCGTTTCTCTGAAGCTAACGATGAAGGAATTCCGCTCGCGGATACTGATATCACACTCGTGTTCAGTGAAGATATCTACAGCACGCAAACCAAGCTGTCGCTGGTAGAGATGTACGAATCCGACAAGGATACGTTTGATGTTGCCGGCAGCAAGGATGGCGAAACCGTTACGTGGTCATCGCTCATCGACGGTATGTTCACCCTCAACAATCTGGACATCACAGACCCGGATAAAAAGGTATCACTGAGTCTTGGCTCTCCCACCGGCAAAGAGAATATGACCGTTTCCCTTAACGAAGAGGGCCAGACCGAGGTTACGTTCCATAATGCTGCGCTCAATCTGCTCAGCGGCACGCGATATCAGTTTGTTCTCAACTTTATCACTGACTCTTCCAACAACAATATGGGTCGGGATACCAAGTCTGACGAATTCCGCATCATGGATGCACAGGTAGACTTCAACGAACTGGAGACTGTCACCATTACACAGGATGACGGCTCCGCAGATGGCGTCTCTGTTCCAGTGGATACCACACTCTCCATGATCCCATACGCAAACAGTACTGCTAATGCGTCGGAGAATACCCGCTATGATGTAATCATTGCATCGGATACCACGATTTCTTTCAATCTGTATCAGCGAGATCACACGACGGATAATACCGTCAAATGGAAAAAGGTCAATACCACTCCTATTTCCATTGTCAAGCCGCCTGCAGAAAAATGGTCCGGCAGAAGCTACAATAAGGATATCGCCGGATGGACCGAGCCTGAAGATTATCCCTTCCTGCAAAGCCTGACAACCGGCTATGACTATGCGATTGAGTTGACCTCCATCAATGAAATCACCGAAAAAGATAAATGGGATGCAACGGTCAACCTATATCTGTTCTGCGTTGCCGGTTCTCCGAGCAATCTGCGTAATCTGGTGCAGGGTGATGTGACAGAATCCATCTGGCAGCAGCGCGTAATCACCGATAAAACCGTATCCTCCATCGGCAATCCTTCCAATTTCAGCATTGAAATCGTCCGTTCCAACCAGAGCGCGCCGAATTTCAACCAGGCATATCCGCGCATTTCGCCGGGCGACTCCCTCACGACGATAAGCTATCAGCTTGACCGCGCAGGCGACGTCTATTATGTTGTGGCACCGGAAACCAATCTGCCGCCGAAGGATGGCAACACAATTATCGATCAAGAATACGGATATGACTGGGTCATTGAACCCCCCAAAAGCTCCGGCATCTTGAATCTGGGTAAGCTCAACGACACAGATGCGCCAAATGTCCTCCCATCCGGCCCACGTAACATGAACATTACCAGCCCGAATGCCAGCCAGATTATGAACCCATCTCAGTTCACCAACGACGCTGGTTATCGCACCGGTAAAGCAACGTATTCCGGTGCCGGCACGGCGACCATTCAGATAGAAAATCTGAAGGCGAACTCCAAGTATTATATCTATTTTGTCCTGAAGGGTTCCTACGCACTGCCATCCAACGTAATGTGCTATAAATTCTCCACGACGGATGTAGTATCGCCAAACCTCAAAGCAAACGCGCAAAACACCAACGATGTTCAGTATCAGGTTTCGTCGGCAACATCCGGTACCATTCTGATAGATACGTACTGGGCACTCTATAACGCGAACACCAACGGTCATCCCTCTATTTTCGAAAATACAATCATGGCAAACGGCAAGCCGGTTAAGATTCTCGATGCCATGAAGGATGATACATTTGACCTCAATGCCGACAGTGAAACCAAGCAGCAGGTATGGGAGACCTTGACCGGTGGTGGTTCCGGTTATCTGAACTCACAATCCGGTCAAAACCTGAATATCTCTGCGGGTACTGAATGGGTTCCCTTCCAAAACTTCTTGGATTCCGAAAAGCTAGAGTACAACAATACCTATGTTTTCATTGTTGCAGCTCAAAACAAGCAAGGCGGCGCTCCTGTATTCCGGTCTGTGCAGAACATTATGCGTGTAGATGCGCTTGGGCCTCGCATTGAGAACATCCTTACACCTTCATCCACTGGTTCGGATCCTCACCTGTACAGCGGTACCATCACCGTTACCTTCGATAAGGCACTCTATGTCCGCAAGAGTGATGGCAGCAAAGCAGCCTATCCTCCCGGAAATACAACGGATGCCTATCCCTTGGGCGAAGGCTGGTGCTATATCAGCAAGGCAAATTCACAATCGCTTTCTATTGCATGTGATAAAATTCCCGCTGGCAGCATGATTGAAATTTCACCCCACGGACAGACCGACGAAGATAAGAAAATCTCTTATCCTTTCCTAGGCGAAAACGATTATTTCAGCAAACTGGATCCTATTCGTCTACTCCTGAAGGAAACCGTCAATGATGACGGAACTTCTACCTTCCAATTTGTTATCAGCGCACCTACACAGGATTGCGATGGCATGACATCGGAAATTATTTCCTCGTAAACCCATACAAAAAAAGAAGCCCTCACGGGCTTCTTTTTTTGCATCTTTCCCTGTTCCCTTTAATTTTACTTTAATTTTTCCGATATATGATATATAATATCAATGGGTACAAAATCTTCCTGAAAGGAGAATGCAACGTGAAGGCTGTTTGGGAATTTTTAGAGAACTTCTATGCCGGTGTTTATGTCGCAGATATGAACACATATGAATTGATATATATGAACGCCAAGGCCCGAGAATGGTTTCAAATCTCCAGCCCCGAGGAATACAAAGGGCAAAAATGCTATGCTGTTCTTCAAAAATTCCGCATGCCCTGTCCGTTCTGTACCAATACACAGCTTATAGACGATCAATTCTATGAATGGGATTACTACAACCCCATCATCAATAAGACTTTTCATCTCAAAGATTATATTATTGAGTATGAGGACCGAAAATGCCGCGTTGAAATCGCCATTCCCGACGATGCTACTCTCAATGCCAAAGACGGTAAAGCGGAAAATGCCGAAATGAATCCGGACTTTTTTATTAACAAGTGTCTGATGGCCACGCATTCCGCATCTGACCCTTCCGTATCGATAGAGCTAATGCTGCAGTATATCGGCTCACAGCTCGGATGTGAAAACATTTTTCTTTACGAGCGGATGGATAACGGTGAATTTCTCAGCACCTATCATTGGGCTCCCTCATCTGCTGAGCATCCCTTGAATCTTTCTCTTCAAGTGGAGTATCCTCAGCACCTTCAGAGCCTATACCGAAACGAAGTTTTGATTTTCAGTGACAGCGATGATCGTTTGCCAAGTCCTTTTCAATTTTCATCTCAACAGGATTTTGCAGACATCCATACGCTTGTCCTGTCCCCCGTGCTATCCAAAGGCCGGATTATTGCACTTCTGCGGCTGGATAACCCATCTGTACAGCATATTCGTCAAATATCCGGCACTATCAAGGTTTTATCTCATTTTATGGGTTCCATCCTGCTGCGCCGGGATTTAATGGCCCATCTGGAAGAGCTTAGCTATCATGATTCCATGACGCAGCTGCTCAATCGACATGCGCTCAACCGGTATATCAGCGGCGAGGATTATCAAAAGCGTAAAACGCTTGGTTTAATTTATTGTGACCTGATTGGCTTAAAACGCATCAACGATAACTTGGGCCACAATAACGGCGACCGCCTGATTATGCAGGCCTCCCACATTTTAACCGAACTGTTTTCTGCCAAAAATGTTTACCGCATCGGCGGAGACGAATTTCTGGTCGTCTGCCAGGATATCTCCCAAAAAGGTTTGGAAGAACAGGTGGAACAGCTCCGCGCTCGTGTTGCGCAGGATAATTGTGCACTGTCCATTGGCTGCACATGGTCGGATGCTCCCGATGATGACTTTTCTCAACTCATGACGTTGGCTGATGACAGCATGTATCGAGACAAACTGTCCTATTACGAAAACCAACAGACACACGAGCCGCATATCGACTCCTCCAAATCCACCGCGTTTCAGGCGTTCCTGCAAAACTATTACTTTGACGCTGAAACCTTTTTCCATTCCATTGCCATGCCGGAAGCGCCGTTTTACCTGTATTGCGGCGATGTTCAGCGCAATATTTACTACATCTCCGACAATCTGCGGGACACCTTCAACTTTGACAGCAACCTTGTCTATGATTTTGTCGGCCTGCTGGAACAGCGTATTTATGAACCGGATCGCCAGCTTCATATCAAGGACTCGCAAGCCATGTTTCGCGAGAAGCGTACCTCACACAGTATCCGCTACCGCATCTTTGACAAAAATGGTCAGCTCCTCTGGATTCATTGCCGTGGGATTCTCACTTGGGACGAGACAAAAACTACGCCTCTATTCTTCTCCGACAGTATGATCAGCTTAAAAAATGAATCCGAGGTTGATCCTGTTACCGGTCTTTTGAATATGTCCTGCGCTCTCAAGGATCTCGCGACGCTTTGCCGTCGGCAGGTCAAACTCCTGCTTCTGTGCTTTAATCTGAGGAATTTTTCCGATATCAACCTGTCTCTGGGGCGAAGCACTGGAGATGCCATGCTTCGTGAAATCGCCAACCGCATGGAAATGGAATTGGGAGAACAGTTTGAATTTTTCCGGTTAGACGGCGTGCATTTTCTGGTATTGACACAGCTTGATTACGATGTCCGCGTACTCTCCGACACCATCCGGCAAATCGTTCTTGATGTCTACCGACGCAACGGTATTCACATTATGTATCCTTGCGCCATCGGTGTATTGCATGCTCCTCAAGACGGTACTGCCCCGCAGGAGCTTATTGACAACATTCTATTGGCAACACAAAATGCTAAAAAAACCTATTCCACGGATTTTGTCGAATTTTCCACCTATATCTCCAAAGGGTATCGGGAACAGTCCGATATCAGCATGGCGCTCAATTATAGCGTAAATCATGGTTTCCAGGACTTCCAAATCGTTTTGCAGCCTCAGGTAGCGGCAGATACCGGCGAGATTTACGGAGGCGAGATTCTGCTTCGATGGAATTACCTCGGTCAGGAGGTGCCTCCATCCAAATTTATTCCCATCCTTGAACAGGTTGGTCTGATTGTGCCGGTTGGAAAATGGGTGGTCACACAAATCATGCAGGCCTGCCAAGAAATCTTTCTTCGTGCGCCCAACTTGAAAATTTCCTTTAACGTCAGTTATTTGCAGATTCTTGACTCTGCCTTTTTTGATTATATTCACAATGCCATGCTTTTATATGGTATTCCCGGACGCAATCTGATGATCGAGTTAACAGAAACACATTTTGACGAAATGCCGGATTATTTGGAACATTTTATCGAACGATGCGATAAGGTTGGCATCTCCTTTGTTCTGGATGATTTCGGTACGGCATACTCCAGCCTGCACATGCTATTGCAATACCCTGCCGAGCTTATCAAGCTGGATCGCACTCTGATGTGTGAGCTTACCTCTTCTCCGGAAAAGCTGAATTTTATGATGAGTATCATTTATGCCTGCCATCGTTTCGGCAAGAAAGTATGCGTAGAGGGGGTGGAAACTCAAGAGGATCTTCAAATTGTCCGTCAAACCGAATGCGACTTTATACAAGGCTTTTATTTCTATAAACCACTTGAACTTCCGGATTTTTATCGTCTTTTGCGCAATAATAATGGAAAGCTCATCCAAAGCTGACACAATTTCTTTGGAAAGGATTATGATCCATGCAAGACTATACGGATTCCATGCAACATTATCTTGGTGCATCATGTGAAGTGCTCAAACTGGATAACAATCTTTTATTTGCTGGTTCCATCCACCAGTACGATGCCGGTGAAGACGAACTAACCGTCTCTATCCGTAACGGCAATGAAACGCCACAGGGCATCATATACCACACGCCTGTAAAACTACATGTGCAGACGAATATCTCAATGAATAAAGTGCTCCTGCTTTACGGTCAGGTATCCCGTTGTGCGGCTGATTTCTGGAAAATTGCATTGAAGCACAGCTTTTCCTGTGCAGAGCGACGCAGCAGTTTCCGTCAACCAGTTTCCGTCGAAGCGATTGTTTCCCGTGGTTCTGGTATGGCCTCCTCCGCAGTGGCGCCCTGCCAAATGATTGATGTCAGCCTGACCGGACTTTGCTTCAGCAGTCAGGAGTGCTACCTTGAAGGAGAGCAAATCTTTGTTTCTTCTCTGCAGCTGCGCCGTGACGGACCTGTTCATTCCTTTGCATGCACCGTGCAGCGGGTACAGCCGCTGGAATCCGGCGCTTTACGCTATGGATGCAGCTTTAATGATATCACGGAGCGTCAGGAGGATTTGCTTTTCCAAGACATGTTCTCACTTCAAGTAAAGGCCTTCAATCAACAATGATGACTGCTCTGCGCAGGACTCTTCTCCGGTTCTTATCTTACACCTGCCGAAAGCTCATTTTTTATGCAGAATAGCACTTGAGCAATTCATATGGATTTCCCCATGTTAGTACCCAAGGGACGCTGCAAAAAGCAGCGTCCCTTTTCTGATGTCCGAAAAGCTTTTTACCAAAGCCGCTCCCCAAAATCACCGGCTATTATCCTAACCTATCACATATTTCAAAAAATGCAGCAAAATCGACAAATACTGTAAATACACCGATTTTTTTGGTATATTTTGTGCGATAAGTATATATTTTTTTATTCCAAACTTCTTTCATTGTGCAAAAAGGAAAATGTTATTGGATATAACTGTTATCATTTGAAAAAAACGGTCGAAAATATAGACATGGGTTGTTGCTGCTCATGTACAACAGTTCACACTACACGGGAATGAGAAAACTAAATGGGAAGGTGTTATCGTGAAATTAGGGATCGCGCAAAAGCTCGCTTTAGGAATCCTAATTCCGCTCATTTTGGTGCTGAGCGGTATCGGAGTGCTGCTCGGTATACAGATTTCCGGCACAGTAGAGCAAATGATGACGGAAAATCTAACCGCACAGGCGGAATCCGGTGCGCAGCAGGTGAACGCATTTTTGAAACAATACTACGGCATTGTAGACACGATGATTTGTTCGCCTGCCATTTCCAATCTGGCAGCAGATCAGGCAAAAACTTCATTGGACGGCTCGGCGTACTTTTCCGGTATGCTCAACGAGCTGAAAGAAATCCAGCAGCGGTATCAGGGGACGGTGCTGGGCGTTTGGTTTGCGGATATCGGCCTGCAGGAGTTGGTGTATTCCGACAATAGCCGCTTCACTTCGGCAGATATGGACTTCTCCACGCGTGAATGGTATATCCGTAGCCAACAGGAACAGAAAGCGATTGTCACGGGTGCTTACATAGATGTCGCAACACAGAAATTGGTCATCAGTATAGCAGGCCCAATCATGAGCAACAACCGTATGATCGGTGTGGTAGGTCTCGATGTTTCCACAGAGCAGTTGAGCAATTCTCTCAGTTCCATTCAGGTTGGTGAAACCGGCTACATTACCTTGATTGACTCCTCCAACATGATCATTTATCATCCGGACTCCTCTGTGGTCGGCACCACGATTGAGGAGGCGCAATATTCTGACAACATGAAACAAGCATTGCTTAACCGCAACAGTGTAAAAGGCTTGTCGTATACCCGTCAGAATACTTCATATTACGGCAGCACCGCCACTTTGGACGACATTGACTACGAAGTTCTGGGCGTCCTGCCGTCAGAAGAATATAACAGCCATGTCTCCAGCACTGTACGCGTAATTGTCATCAGCTTTGTCATCTGCGCTATTCTGTTGGCAATCATTGTTACTCTACTTGCCATTTCTATCATTCGCCCGCTCAAGCGTCTCGGCAAGGTTGCGGATCGTCTGGCCGACGGTGAATTGGATGTGGACTATCAGGTGAAGGGCCATGACGAAGTTGCCCGCCTCGGTCAATCTACGCTGCGCATTGTGGAGCGTTTGAAGACCTACATCAAATATATTGACGAGTTGTCCTCTGTCCTGGATCAGATGGGCCGGGGCAATCTGGTATTCGAGCTGCAGTATGATTATCACGGCGAGTTCGCCAAGCTCAAAGAAGCACTGCTGCGCATCCAGAAGAACCTTTCGGAAACGCTGTCCAGCATTGCAATGTCTGCGGCACAGGTACACATGGGGTCGGATCAAATTGCCAGCGGCGCGCAGGCACTGGCACAGGGTGCGACCGAGCAGGCATCTTCTGTGCAGGAGCTGTCCAGTACCGTGCAGAGCTTGAATGAGAAGGTCACCGAAGGCGCAGCGCAAGCCGGACAGATGATTGAACAGCTCAATGAAGTAAAGGCACAAGTGAGCACGAGCAATGGTCAGATGCAGGATATGCTCACCGCGATGCAGGATATCAGCCGCCACTCCAATGCGATTGGTAAGATTATCAAGACGATTGACGACATTGCGTTCCAGACCAATATTCTGGCACTGAATGCAGCAGTCGAGGCCGCCCGTGCAGGCGCAGCAGGCAAAGGCTTTGCGGTGGTCGCCGATGAAGTGCGCAACCTTGCTGGTAAGAGCGCAGCAGCAGCCAAGGAGACCAACGAATTGATCGCACATTCCGTAGAGGCTGTCAAGCAAGGCGAAAGCATTGCTCGTGCAACTGCTGATGCACTCAGCACTGCCGCCTCCAATTCCGATGAAGTTGTTGCAGCAGTCGAACGTGTTACACGCGATTATCAGGATCAAGCCGTCCGCTTGAAGGAAGTTTCCATTGGTGTCAATCAGATATCTGAAGTAGTACAGACCAATTCCGCTACTGCAGAGCAAAGCGCTGCGGCCAGTGAGCAATTGTCCGGCCAGGCGCAGATGCTGAAGGGCATGATCAGCCACTTCGTACTGCTCGAATCCGAAAACGGCCTGCCGATGTCATCCTTTGGAGAGAACAGCTCTACTGATTCGGTCTCCCCAGCGCCGGTAGAGCATTATGACAGCACCAACTATACAGATAAGTACTAATTATCCCACTGATAGAAGCAGTACAGAAGCCCAGCATTGGCTGGGCTTCTGTAAAAGCAAAGAAGGACGCTGCAGCACGCAGCGTCCTTTTTTCTATCTGTGACAAAAATATTTTCACTTATGCGTTTTCTGCACCGAAGAACAGTCGAATGTCGTCTTCCACCGTGCCGATGCCCGCAATACCGAAGTTCTCCACCAGCACTTTGG
Source organism: Agathobaculum sp. Marseille-P7918 (assembly GCF_964248325.1). Classification (NCBI taxonomy): domain Bacteria; kingdom Bacillati; phylum Bacillota; class Clostridia; order Eubacteriales; family Butyricicoccaceae; genus Agathobaculum; species Agathobaculum sp. Marseille-P7918. The sequence goes on from NZ_CAXTXI010000001.1 coordinate 237,362, forward strand.
CCACATTCGGGCTGAGGAAAGCCGGCAGTGTCGGTCCAAGATGGATATTCTTGACACCCAGATACAGCAGAGACAGCAGTACGATTACCGCCTTCTGCTCATACCACGCGATATTGTAAACAATCGGCAGGTCATTGATATCCTCCAGTCCAAAGACCTCCTTGAGCTTAAGCGCAATCACTGCCAGCGAGTAAGAGTCATTGCACTGTCCCGCATCCAACACGCGCGGAATACCACCGATGTCGCCCAAATCCAGCTTGTTATACTTATACTTAGCACAGCCTGCGGTCAGAATCACCGCGTCATGCGGCAGCGCCTTGGCAAAGTCCGTATAATAGCTGCGGGACTTCGCACGGCCGTCACAGCCCGCCATTACCACGAACTTGCGGATCGCGCCACTCTTGACCGCCTCTACGATTTTGTCCGCCAGCGCGAGCACCTGTGCATGCGCAAAGCCACCCACGATTTCGCCGCGCTCGATTTCCTCCGGCGGTGCGCAGCGCTTAGCATGCTCAATGAGAGCCGAAAAATCCTTGTGCTCCCCTACGCCGCCCGGAATGTGCTTGCAGCCCGGATATCCTGCCGCTCCTGTGGTGTACATTCTATCCTGATAGCTTGCCGCCGGCGGCACAATGCAGTTGGTAGTCATCAGAATCGGACCGTTAAAGGAGGCGAATTCCTCTTTCTGCTTCCACCACGCGTTGCCATAATTGCCGACAAAGTGCGGATATTTCTTAAACGCCGGATAGTAATGCGCGGGCAGCATCTCCGAGTGCGTATAGACGTCCACGCCCGTGCCTGCTGTCTGCTCCAGCAGCATCTCCAGATCGCGCAAATCATGACCAGATACCAGGATGCCCGGACGTGTGCCGACACCAATATTTACCCGCGTGATTTCGGGATTGCCATAAGCTTCGGTATTCGCCTTGTCCAGCAGCGCCATGCCCTGCACACCGTACTTGCCGGTTTCCATTGCCAGCGCTACCAGCGCGTCTACCGACAGGCTGTCATCCAAGGTTGCCGCCAAAGCACGCTGCAGGAAAGCGTCTACCTCGCCGTCATCCTGAAGCAGCGCGTTCGCATGCTTGGAGTACGCCGACAGGCCCTTAAGGCCGTAGGTAATCAGTTCACGCAGAGAGCGGATGTCCTCATCCTGCGTAGACAGTACGCCGACCGTTGCAGCCTTAGCCGCAAAATCCGCTTCATCCGCCGTCCAATGTGCGGCCTCCGGCAGCAGTTCCGGCTGCGCTGCGCGGCGCAGCAGCTCCCGCTTGACATCCAGCGTCTCACGGATACACGCCACGATTGCTTCTTTGTCAAAATTTGCATTTGTGATAGTAATAAACAGGTTGAGCGTAATCCGATGGTTGATTTCCGGTGCAATTTCCTCACCCTGCTTACGCAGTGCGGTAGTCACCGCAGAAAGGCCCTTGGTCACATACACCAGCAGGTCCTGCATGGCAGCGACATCCGGCTTTTTACCACATACGCCTGCCATTGTGCAGCCGGTGCAGCCCGCAGTTTCCTGACACTGATAACAAAACATTTTCGGTTCCATCGTTCATTTCCTCCACATGTACCATGGATCATACAATCCATACGGTTGTTGACGTTACAAGCGAAGTATACTATACTCAAGACAACAAGTATGTTGTTATAACAACAATGGAGGAATGTTTTTTGAATACCACTATTTTATCGGAAAGCGCACTGTTTCGCGGTATCCAACCGGACGAAGCAAAAGAAATGCTGCACTGTTTGGGTGCAGAGCGGCGAAAATTCAGCAAAGGCGAACGCATTTTCTGTGCCGGTGATATTACTACCGAGCTTGGTCTTGTCCTCACGGGCAGCATTTTGATTCAAAACAACGATTTCTGGGGCAACACCACCGTGCTGGACCATGTGATTCCGGGCCAGATTTTTGCGGAAACCTACGCCTGCACCGGCGAACCGCTGATGGTGGATGCAGTTGCAGCAGAGGCTGTCGAGGTGCTGCTGCTCAACGTTGGACGAGTGCTGCAAACCTGTCCGCAGGTCTGCGCACATCACAGCCGACTCATCCGCAACCTCCTCTTTCTTTCCGCGCGCAAAAACTTAAACCTGTCGCGCAAAATTTTTCACACTGCATCCAAATCCATCCGCGGGCGGCTGCTGTCCTATCTTTCATTTCAATCGACGCGCTGCGGCAGCCGCAGCTTCACCATTCCGTTCAACCGCCAACAGCTCGCAGATTATCTGAACGTCGACCGTAGTGCGCTCTCCAACGAGTTGAGCAAGATGCAGAAAGACGGCTTGATCCGTGTCGACCGCAACCGATTTGAACTGCTTTGCAGCCACGATATGCTATAAGAGTGAGTTACCTAAGGGCTGTACCCAAAAACCGTCAGCCAGTTTTTACATCGCGCATCCGCAGCCAATACACGCAAAAGCAGTAGCCCACCAGAATAAAAACGCAAGAGCTGACGACAAACGCTCTGCCGCTGCATTGCATCGGCTCGGTCGGGTGGTGCGAACACATGGACAGCGGCAGGAGTGAAAACGGAAAGTATACCCCATAACCCTTCACCACCGCCGCAATACCACAAAAGCCACCCAGCAGCCCTGCACCTACCGGCACGGCAAACGAGCGAATGACCAGCGCCACGGCAAGCAGCAGCGCAGCCTGTACGGTCAAACTCCACCAACCGCGCAGCAGCCATAGCGGCAGCGCCGCAGGCAGCGGAGCGGTTAGACCTGCAACAAGCCCGCCGATGACAAACAATGCACCAATCAAAAGCTGCGTCAGCGCACTGAGCAGCGATACAACGACCAGCTTGCTCAGTACAACCGTATGCACCGCAATCGGCTGTGTCATTACCATATTCCAGTTGCCGTGCAAGTGCTCCAACCGGCACAGATAGGCGCAGTAGATTCCCACAAGTGCAGGTGCAAACAGCGTGCAGTAAAACAACGCGTGCTGCGTCCAAAGCGAATACCACGCATCCTGTAAAATTGCAATGTTACCCAGATAATTGAGCGTTCCAAACACTGCGGAAAGCAGCGGCAGCACCAGCGCTGCAATCCAGATGCACGAACGGCGCAATTTCAGCATTTCCGCACGAATTGACCAAAACAGCATCACTCAAACCTCCTTCCGCACAAACAGCCGTCGGCCAATGCAGTACAGCACGACCAGAAATACCGCGGCCACACACAGTGACCGCATATCAAACGAAGTAAAGTAATAGTGGGTGACACGGGTCTGCTCATTCCAATCCATCGCTGCCACATGCAGTACACCATAATACCCCCACGGAATACATTTCTGCACGGCGGTCGGAAAAAACAGGGAAAACAGTCCGGCAAATGAGCCAATTAACCCGAAAATCATCCCGATCATCTGATTGGGAATCAGCAGCGACAGAATCAGCTGAAACAGCACCAGCACGGTTGTGACAAGCAGCACCGCGACAAAGTACAGCGCAATTTCTACTGTCGGCAGCGGTCCTACAAACCCATGCAGCACACCGAATATCACCATCACTGCGGTTTGCAACAGCAAATAAGCCGCCATATAACATACCGAACACAGAAATTTAGCGCAGAACAGGCTGCCTGCTGTCTGCACCGTCTCAAGCAGCTTGAGCGTCTGCCCCTTGTGCTCGATATCCGCAATGCGAGAGGCCACTATCGCCGCGACAATCGGCGTCATCATGGCGTTGAGCAGCGGAAAGGTGTACAGGATATTGCACCAGCCCTCCTGCAGCTCGGCCTCGCTCATATTCCGGAACGACCACAGTCCCCATGCAAGCTGCGCTGCAAGCATGACCAGTGGCGCAAGCCAGACCCACCTGCGGCGGCATTTGTAAAACTCCAATGCAAGCGTTTTCACAGACTGTTCGCCCCCTCCGTCAAGTCCAGGAAAATATCCTCCAGATTTTTGCGGCGCTCTTCCAGCCGTATGACACCAATCTGCGCTGCGGTCAGCAGCCGGACACAGTGTGCCGCAGCCTCGTCCTCCAGCGGTGGCAGGAGCACAAAACCGTCGCGCGCTTCGCACGCAATACCGTTTTTTGCAAGCACCTCCATCGCTGCATCATCCCGGTTGGTACGCAGCGCGAGATGGTGCTCGCTTTTTTCATGCAGCCGTTCAATCGTGTCCTGATAAACCAGCGCACCATCCGCAATGATACCGACATGGGTCGCCATCTGGTCAATTTCGCTCAGCAGATGGCTGGACACCACTACCGTCATGCCGAACTGCCGCGGTAAATCGCAAATCAGCTCACGCATTTCCTGAATGCCCGCCGGGTCCAGTCCGTTGGTCGGCTCATCGAGAATCAGCAAGCGCGGATGTGTCAGCAGTGCCGCTGCCAGCCCCAGCCGCTGCTTCATCCCCAGCGAATACTGCGCAACCTTCTTGTCCTTTTGTCCGTCCAGCCGCACCAGCGCCAGCGCTTCCTCAATCGCGCGTTCCGGTACGCGGCGCAGCATCTGCAAAATACGTAAGTTTTCCGCACCCGTCAGATGACCATAGCAGGACGGCGACTCAATCAACGAACCCGTATTCCGTAAAATCTCCAGTCGGTTTTTGGCGTTCATCGCGCGGCCGAATACCGTGATTTCCCCATTCGTCGGATGCACCAGCCCCAACAGCATTTTGAGCGTTGTGGACTTTCCCGCGCCGTTCGGACCGAGAAAGCCATAAATTGCCCCCTCCGGCACTGCCATATGCAGGTTTTTGACACGCATGGCCGCACCATATCGCTTGCTAAGCCCCCGTGTTTCAATTAGATAATTCATCGCAAAGCACTTCCTTTCATCCCACAGTTTGCATGCTCTGCCTTACAGGCCGATGAATTCTGCCTTACTTTTACCTTACATTTTCACCGAAAGGTGTTTTGCTGTGGTATGATAAGCATGGTGATTACTATGGAAACACTTTACGACTGTAAGATACTGGTGGTCGATGATGAAACAGCCCTATGCGATATGATTGCAGAAATGCTGACCCAAGCAGGATTTTGTGCAGTGCGCACCGTGCAAAGCTGCGCAGCAGCACGCGCGCAATTCTCCACCTTTGTCCCGGATGCAATATTGCTGGATGTCATGCTGCCGGACGGAGACGGTTTTTCCCTCATGCGCGCGCTGCGGCACGAACGCGATGTACCCATTTTATTCCTGTCCGCGCGGGATGCGGACGAGGATCGGCTGCACGGACTGGGGCTGGGCGCAGATGACTATATTGTCAAACCGTTTTTGCCGCAGGAACTGGTCTTGCGGCTGCAAGCCGTACTGCGGCGCGCCTATGCCACCCGCTTGCAGGAAGCATCCGTTGTGCTGCGCATGGGAGAAACCGTTGTGGACTGGGGCAGCGGCACGGTCACACGCGGCGGGCAAACATTCTCCCTCACCGCCAAGGAATATGCCCTGCTGCGCAAATTAGCAGCCAACCGCGGCAATATTGTGACCATCGACGCGCTTTGCAGCGCTGTCTGGGAAGACGGCAGCTTCGGTTACGAAAACACGCTGATGGTGCATATCCGGCGGCTGCGGGAAAAAATCGAGGATACTCCGTCCGCTCCTCGCTGGCTGCTGACTGTGCGCGGACTGGGCTATCGGCTGGCAAAGGAGGAGGTGCGATGAAGGGCCTAGGACGCATCCTGTTCCGCTTTACATCTGCGGCAATTGGCGTAGGTATCTTTTTGCTACTGCTGAATCTGGTTGTATTTGTATATTTCGTTCTGAGCAGCTCTGAGATACAGCCAACATCGACCAACTATATTGAACAAATCGCAAACGGCATCACCCGTCAGCTGGACGGCAGCTGCTCGATTTCCGCCGAAGCACAAGCACGGTTGGATGAAAACTTCGTCTGGGCAATGCTGCTGGACGATGCCGGTACTGTTGTCTGGCAGGACCGTATGCCCAAAACACTGCCGACAGCTTATTCCGCAGGCGATATTTCCAGCTTTTCCCGTTGGTATCTGGAAGATTATCCGGTGCACACCTGGTCAGATGCAGATGGCCTGCTGGTCCTGGCCAGTACACCGGGCAGCGAGTGGAAATACAATATCGTGATGCCGACAGCGCAGCTTGAATTATTGTTCCGGCTGATGCCGCTCGTGCTCACCATCAATCTGTTGGCTGCGCTTTTGCTGGCACTATTCCTTGGCTGGCGTATGTATCGTTCCGCCTCCCCCATTGCGTCCGGTATTGCAGCGCTTGCCTGCGGCGAGGCAGTCGAGCTGAGCGAAAAAGGCGTATTGGGCCAGCTGGCGGCCGGACTCAACCGAACCTCCTCCCATTTGCTGCGGCAGCAGGCACTTCTCAACCGTCGCGACCGCACCCGCACCGAGTGGATTGCCGGCATATCGCACGACATCCGTACACCGCTGTCACTGGTACAGGGCAATGCCGCACAATTGGAAAGCGATCCCCGATTGCCAGAGGAGGCGCGCCGGCGTGCCGAACGTATCCGACTGCAAAGTCAGCGCATCAGCCGCCTCATCAGCGACCTTAACCTGACCTCCAAGCTGGCATATGCAATGCAGCCGCTGCGCTTCCAGCCATTTTCTCCGGCCAAAATGCTGCGGGATGCGGCTGCCGAATGGCTCAACGGACTGGATGACGCGCAAGTCTCGCTTGCAGTGGATATCCCACCCGCATGCAATGCGCTTATTGCGCAGGGCGACGAACATCTGCTGCGGCGTGCGGTCGAAAATTTGCTGCGCAACTGCAGCACACACAATAGCGCTGCCGTACAGGTACACCTGCGCCTGACCGCCGAGCAAACTGTATGGCGCATCGTTGTCGCAGATAACGGCACTGGTCTGCCCCCCGACGTGCTGGCACGCCTACGGCATGGAAACCGCGAGACACTGCCCACTCATGGACTGGGGTTGACGCTGGTGCAGCAAATTGTGCAGGCGCACGGCGGCAGCACGTTGTTCAGCAATACTACGCCCGGTTTACAGGTTACACTTGTTTTGCCGATGCAGCCGCCCAATACGACTTGTGCACCATAGCACCAATCCCTTTGCCTTCATCATTAACAAAAAGCGATATGCTCCCCCACGAAGCATATCGCTTTTTTAAATCTATACGGTCAATCGCCGCATATACCCCAATTCTGTTCTTACCAGCAGTCTGTCAACCGCTTCACATACTCCCTGTCCCACACATAGTCCTGCATCTCATCCGCCAACACGCCGAAATGCACAAATCCAAATTTGGACATCCCCCGGTCGCTTGTCGCGTCGTAATACGCCCATTCCCCATCAATCTGCGCAATATTCCACATGTGGTTCTCCGACCGCATCCGTCCTTGCACCGTCAGACAAGGAATCCCTGCTTTTTCAAACAATACCTGTATGGCCTGCGCATAGCCGCCGCAGATAGCCAGATTATCGTGCAGCGCACCATACGCCGTCTGCGAATCATACGGCATAGACGACAAATCGGTATAGTAGCGCCGGTCATATTGCACTCGGTCTGTGATGGCAGTATAAATCGCCAACGCCTTTTCACGTGCTGCCATATCGTCGCTGATGCAGCTTGCAAGCAACTCATCCGCCAAACGGTCAATCTCTGCCAGCCGCGCCAAACACGCCTCCCTAGTCATATTGTTCTGCGGCGCGAAGGTTACGGCCGTGCCGTCGCGATTGAGCTGACACAACAGGTAGCCGCCGCCCACCTGCTGCAAAGCGTTATTCATATCGTCCACCGTCAGCAACGGATCGGTGATGCGAATATTAACCGATGTCTGTGACAGGTTTTCGCGTGCCAGTGTAACCAGCGCATGCAGACTATCTACTGTCTCCCCCTGAAAGCCTGCCGGATAATCTCCGCTGCGGTATGGCATATAGGAAAAGGTACATTGCAGGATATCTCCTTGCAGAGTAACACGCATATCATAGGCATATTTGTATGACGGATACTCTGTCAGCAACGCATAATACACATTCTTAGCGGTTATCTCCCATTCTGCTTGTGTCTCAACTGCCGAAACCTCAAATTTCGACGGCTGCTGCACTGATGCCAGCGCACGTTGTAAGTGCTGTGACATTTGTTCGGCAGCCGCGTCAATGTCTCCGCGTAAATACACGGTATTCTCCGCACCCCCGCTATCGCCCTGCGCACGCTGCATAATCACAACGGCCTCTGCCGTTGTGATGGGTGCGGTTGGCGCCAGCCGGTCTTGCGACTTTCCTTGCAGCAATCCCTGCTGCACACACCAAAGCATGGAATCCTGTGCCCACTGCGCGATTTCCGACCAATCGGAAAAGTAATGCAGCTGCTGACCGGATACCGCAGGTTTTTCTGCCTGTCGGTACAGCATTGCGGCAAACTCCTGCCGCGTCACTGATGCCGACGGACGGAATTTCCCATCGCCGGTGCCTTGCACATATCCCTGTCCAGCGGCCCATGTCACCGCATCCGCATATGCACTACTCACATCCGTAAACGGCAGTTCTTCGGAAACCGTCGGACTTCCCGCCACTTCATATAACAGCTGCACAGTCTGTCCTCGCGTCAATTCCATCGACGGTGCGGACAAAAAAGACTCGCTGATTCCCTGTTCTACCGCCCAAGTCTGTGCATCAACGGCCCACGATGGCCAATCCGCGGCCGCTGCACTGCCGAGCAACAGCATCGCCATTAGACCAAAGGCCACCAGCTTTCTCATATCTGTTCCCCCTTTTTCGGCTGCATCACGCCGAACAGCAGCATATCCAAAATCTCGGACGCAATTTGCAGGATATCATGGACATCCTTCACGTTGCCCGCTTCGTTATACTGCTCCAAAATGGTCTGAAACGCATAGTTAATGCTTTCCAGATATCGCATTACCTTCTCTTCTTTCAATCCGTCGCGCAGTGGATACTGCCGAACCACGCTCTGCCAAAACTGCCGGTTGCGCTGCCAAACCGGAGCACGCAATTCGCGCAGTCTGCTTTCCAAATGCGCTGGCGGATGCAGCATCGCGCTTTCAATCACCTTTCTCCTTCTTGGATGTACGGCAAAAAACTGCTCCCGGCACTGGTAATATGCCGTTAAACTCTCCAGCGCGGAATGGTCCTTCAGTGGATACTCATTTTGCGCCACAAATTCGGACAGTTTTTCAAACGTATCCCCCACGCACAGCAAAAACAGGTCGTCCTTACCGGAATAATAGTGATACAGCATTCCCTTGGAAATGTTGTGCCGTGCACAGATATTATCAACGGTGACCTGCGCATACTCGTATGTGCCGAATTCATCGAGCGCCGCCTGCAAAATCTCCTTCCGGCTGTTCTTCTGCCGCTCCTTTTGGGTCATTTTCTCACTTCCTGTTCTTTCTTGCTGCCTTGCAGCACGCAGATTGTAAAATATGGACGGTTCCGTCTATTTCATATTATAACAGTTATAGACGATATCGTCTATAAGTTTTCCCAAATTTATCTTTGGTGCAGATACTCCGCTCTCCTTGATAACCCACCTAGATGCAAAAAGAGAGGGACGTAAAACGTCCCTCTCTTTGTCTGAATCCCTTTGCGGGTCATCGGTTGGGAAACGATGCGAACAAACCACGCATCAGCGCCATCAGGCCCTGCGTAATCAGCAGAATCGCAATCACCGCCGAGATTGCTGCCACGGCAATCATCGGATGCAGCAAAACCGCCACACCGAACAGCAAAACGACTACGCCTACGCCAAACTGCACGCCCCAAAACGGCATACCGCCTTTGCGGTAAACCAGCGCGCCCGCGCATTTGACGATACCGGAACCAACCGCCCACACAGCCAGCACGTACGGCAGCACTTCGACCGCCACCCAGCCATTACACAAAAACACAACACCGAGTAGCACATCAATGATGCCATCCGCCAGAAACCAGCCGGAAAGCCCATATACCCATTTGCGTGCTGCATACACCACCAAATCCGCCGCACCGGAAACCAGCATGGTCAATCCGAACATCCAAGCAACCGACAATAGCGTTTCCTGAGGATGGATGAGAAAATACAGGCCCATTACCAACAAAAACAATCCAATTAAAATCCACGGGATGCTTCCAGGTTTGTTTTTCATCAGAGCCGCCTCCACTTTTTACCCGTTCTGTGTTTTGTTCAGCAAATCCATAAACTCCTCGCCTGTTATTGTTTCCTTTTCCAGCAGATGATGCGCCAGACGGTGCAGCGCCTCCATATTCTCCTGCAAAATGCCAACCGCCTTTTCGTGCGCGGTTTTCACGGTCTGCACGACTTCCTCATCAATCTGCGCCGCGGTCTGCGCCGAGCAGGCCAACGAAGTATCGCCGGACAAATACTGATTGGTCACAGTTTCCAGCGCGACCATATCAAATTTCCGACTCATGCCGTACCGCGTAATCATCGACCGCGTCAGCTTGGTCGCCTGCTCAATATCGTTGGATGCGCCGGTGGTTATCGAACCGAAAATCAGTTCCTCTGCTGCACGGCCGCCGGTCAGGGTGGTCACCTTGTTCAGCAGCTCCTCGCGCGTCATCAAATTGTGCTCGCCCTCATCCACCTGCATGGTGTAGCCCAGCGCACCAGAGGTGCGCGGTATAATTGTGATTTTGGTCACCGGTGCGGAATTGGACTGCTTGGCTGCCACCAACGCATGTCCGATTTCGTGATAAGCCACGATTTCCTTTTCCTTCGCACTGAGCACCGCATTCTTGCGCTGCGCACCCGCGATGACCGTCTCCACGCTCTCTTCCAAATCAGCCTGTTCGACCGTACTGCGTCCCAGACGCACTGCGCGCAGCGCCGCTTCGTTGATGATGTTTGCCAAATCCGCGCCGGACGCACCCGAGGTTGCACGCGCAATCGCATTGAAATCAATGGTTCCGGACATATGAACATCCTTGGCATGCACCTTCAAAATCGCGATGCGGCCCTGCAAATCGGGCAGCTGTACCGGAATGCGCCGGTCAAACCGGCCGGGACGCAGCAGCGCGGGGTCGAGCGATTCCGGACGGTTGGTTGCCGCCAGAATGACCACGCCCTTGGTGCCGTCAAAGCCGTCCATCTCGGTCAGCAGCTGGTTGAGCGTCTGCTCGCGTTCGTCATTACCGCCCATGCCGCCGCCGTCACGCTTTTTACCGATGGTATCAATCTCGTCGATGAATACAATACACGGTGCTTTTTCACTTGCCTGCTTGAACAGGTCGCGCACCTTTGCCGCGCCCATACCAACAAACATTTCGACAAATTCAGAACCGGAAATCGAGAAAAACGGAACGTGTGCTTCACCGGCTACCGCCTTCGCCAGCAGCGTCTTACCGGTGCCCGGAGGGCCGACCAGAAGCGCGCCCTTGGGCAGCTTCGCGCCGATGGAGGCATATTTATTCGGGTTGTGCAGAAAATCCACAATTTCGGTCAGCGCTTCCTTGGCCTCGTCCTGTCCGGCTACATCCGCGAAAGTCTTGCCGGTTTCGGTTTCTGCATAGATTTTCGCTCCCGACTTGCCGAAGCTCATCGCATTGCCGCCCATGTTCTTCATCATCTTTTTGCTCAGCCACTGGCCGACCACGACAATCAGAATAATCGGCAGAGCATAGCTGAGCAGGATAGTCAGCATCGGCGAAGTCTGCGTCGGAATTTCGGCCGCAAAATTCACATCTGCCTTATCCAACCGGCTGTACAAATCCGAATCGGGGAAGATGCCGGTCTTGTAGATACCGGTCTTACCGTTTTCATCGGTTGCCTCAAACACAATCTGACTCTCCGACGGTTCATAGGCCACCGTCTGCACCTTGCCGTCATCCAGCATGGTTACAAACTCATTATAGCCCACCTCGACGACCTGCCGCTGCGCCAGCATCGGCACCAGCAGCCAATTGAGCAGCATCAACACCAGCAATGTCACTCCATAATAATAGATCAGCGGCCGCTTTGGTGTTTTGGAATCTTTGCCCGGTTCAATCATATTCTTTCACCTGTCCTTCCATATCTCTGAGTACTTCGTCCAGATTGCGCTGCATTTTGTCCATAATAGTATGTACCATCTGCATTTCTTCCTCCGTCACATCCCGACGAAGCCGCTCCGACACGCGGCAGCCGCTCTGATACAGCTGCTGCGCAATCGTAACTCCTTCTCCGCACAGATGCAAATGCACAACGCGCCTGTCGTTAACGTCGCGCTCACCCTGCACCAAACCGCGCCGGTGCAGACAATCCACACTGCGTGCGACCAACGCCTTGGATATGCCAAGCTGCTGCACCATATCGGTTGCGGTATCCCATTTCGGCGCATAGCGCCGCAAAAACAGCAGCACGGAAATCTCATTGGGTGTCAGACGATAGCCGCTTGCCGCTTCCTTAACGCAGCTCCAATACAGCTTTTCCATTTTTGCAGCTTCCAGCAAAAACCGTTCTTCCCACCATATCATATCGTCCACCTCCTTTTCCATGCATTCCTGTTATTATCATCATACGCAAAACAGTCAACACTGTCAATCGTTCAATTGTGAACAATTTGCAAATTTGGATTTTTTCTGACAGAAAAACGGACGGCACAGCCATTTGCCATACCGCCCGTCTCCGACGCATATGCATTTTGCAGCCTTTTGCACTCAGGTAATATGAAACAGCTTACTCAAAATGCCTCGCAAATATTTCGGACTCTTCCATACAACAACCTTCATCATACTGTCCACCTCCCGTCAACACTGAAGCAGGAACCACCCTGCTGCGATCAGCGCCAGCGCAAGCAGCCAGACCGGCAGGCACAGCGAGAGCAGCCCGCCCAGCAGCAGGCCCACGCCCAGACAGAGGCAAACCAGACCGATGACCTGACCCCGACAAAACATTGCGCATCACGCTCCTGTCATCAGTATAAGCGATGTGCTGCAAAAAGGTGACACATACACAAATTCTTCTTGCCGCAGCAATCCATAAAGAATCCGAACGAACCCGATATAATGATGCCGGTTATGCAGACAACGGTGACGAAAATGCCTTGCTGCGGCATCTTTGCAAATGGCATTTCAACAGGGTTATAAATAATCCCTTTTAGATATATAAAAAACTCCCAACAGGAAAAAACCCGTCGGGAGTTTGACATCTTTTTGTGGGCATGTATCGTTTTCCGGTTATGCCATAGATTGGATAAACCGTTGCAGGATCGCCGCAACCTGTGCGCGAGTGGCCTGCTCCTGCGGTTCAAGAGTGGTGCTTGTCGTGCCGGTCAGCAGGCCCTCCTGCACCGCCCACGCGCATAAGCGCTGACCTGTACGCCATCGGTATACGCATCCAACGCACCGTTGGCAGACGGACTACCCGCATAGCGGTACAGCATGGCGGCCAGTTGTTCCCGGGTCAAGCTCGCCTGCATATCCGAGCCGTCTGAAACGCCGTTCTGCATAGCCCACTGACGGCCCGCGTCATACCAGTTTGCGCCGACCGACGTGTCAACGCCGTCCAGACGCGCCAGAACCGTGACAATCATGGCGCGGTCCATCGCCTCCTCTGGGGCAAAGGTTGCCGCTCCGGTGCCGGAAAAAATTTCCCTGCCGGTTACATAGTCAACCGCAGCTGCACCCCAATAACTTGCAGGCACATCCGTATACTGCTTGGTATTGTTCACAATACGGACAGTGTCGCCATCCTTTATTGTAACAGCAATGCCGTTTTCCGTCAGCTGCGTCTGCATCATCACCTGTTCGCTGCCGTCGCTCTTGATAAGAACCGCTACCGTCCCCATCGTTACATCCTTGACGGGAAGCTCCACCTTAACTGTGCTGCTGTCCGGCAGGTTCACTGTCACGACAGGCGCGCTCGCACGGTTCGCAGTCGCCGAAACCGCAGGCATAGGCAGCGCGACCATACCGCCCTTTTGTGCCGCGTCCGCGGTACTCTGACTGGTCAGCGTAACTTTACCGGACGTATGCCCATCCGGTTTTGTTACTGTCACAGAGCCCGATCCATCCTTGTTGTTCACCGTAGTGGTTGTTTCACCGGCAGGTGTCTTAACCGTCTCGGTCTTGTTGCCTGCCGCGTCGGTTGCCGTTGTTGTAGTGGTGCCGTCCTTCTTGGTCTCTACAACCGACTGAGAACCGTCCGGATGCTTGGTGGTCTGGGTAGTCGAACCATCCGTTTTGGTGATGGTCGTGGTGGTCGATCCGTCCGGATGAGTCACGGTTTCCGTCTTATTACCAGAGGAAGAACTGCTGCCGCCCGAAGACGTACCACCAGTGGATCCGCCACCCGAAGTGCCGGGCAGAGCAATTTCGTAGTCCAGCGTGACTGCCGCGCTGTCCAGAAGGCCCGCTGTAACCGCAACCGCTCGAATGCGCGTTTTCACCGATTGTCCCGCAATACCATTGACCGCAATGGGCGCGGTATATCGGATTCCGGTTGTCGCCGACGGTTCGCTGCCGTCGAGCGTGTAATAGATAACAGCATCAGAAGTTGCAGATGTCAATACCACCGTCTGATTTGTCTCATATCGTCCGGGAGCAGGCTGCGCTGTGGGCGCAGCGGTCTGAGGTACCGAAGACGCCGCGGAAACGGTCACATCAATCTGAACCGTAAGCGGAACACCGCCCGCTTCCACACCGCCCGGCAGTATGACCTCTCCCTGCAAACGGAAAATTTGTTCGGCGGCCAGCTCCGGCTGGTAGCTGGTGCCGTCGGTCGGAACACGTGTCCATACAACATCAGCCTTGCGGGTCTGTCCGTCGCTGGTTTTGATATCAACCTGCTTCGGCAGCGGCAAGCCCTCCAATGCCGTGCCGTTCGGCACGGTAATCGGTGCAGGCGGAATGATAGATTGCAGCTGGATGGGCTGCGAAGACGTTGCCGGGAATGTCATACGCACGGACAGGGTACCATCCGGCTGTGCGCTAACCTGCGCCGGTTGACCATTGATGGTAACAGAAACAGAAGATGCAAAGGCATAGCCGGATTCCGCCGTCAAGGTCAAACTGGCTGTATAAGCAATGTCAAACGCTGCCGCATTATCATTAGGCGACCATGCAACACTGGATGCAGTCACACCGGCAGTCTCCACAGTTACCGTGGTATCCAGCGGCTGTCCGGCAATCGGAGCATCCAGATCGGTCAGAGAAACAGCAGAAATCTCCTGCGGTGCAACAGACAAGCCGCTGACCTCTACCTCATACGAGATGGTATAGTCAAATGCTACCGCTTCAAAACGATAGGTACCGTTTTCCAGCGAGTCGGTCGGTTTGGTTGCACTGCCACTGTTGGGGGACTGTGCCAGTGTCCACTGCAAGTTGTATTCCCCGACTGGAACGGGGGCCAGGCTTCCGGTATTCCCATAAAACTGCATCACTACCGTGGGCTGCTGCATCCCGTTCAGCAGGTCCTGCACGGTCTGTCCATCCTGCGCAGCAAAGCTGCCCGTTGCCGGTGCGGTCGGCTCGGCAACCAGATAAGCGGTTGCAATTTTTCCGCTGGCAACATAGCGCACATGAGGTGCTTTGAGCGGCGTATTGCCCGCAATAACAGAAGAACCACCCATTGGCTGCGTGGAACTGGCAAACTGTACATTGCCCCCCAACGTCAAGGAACCATTGTTTTCAACTACTTTTGTCTCACTACCGCTCAGCTTGACCGCCGTAAACCGTCCCGAATTGATAATCGAAGCCGAATCGCCCGCTTCGATACGAAAAACCGGTGCGGTCGTTCCCGTAATTGCACAAGGAGAGGAAACGTTGCCGCCGGTCTGGCCATTTAGGTCAAGTGTGACGCCATCCTTCAGCGTGATGGTGCTGTCCACCTGCACAGAATTTTGCAGAATCACCCTATCGCCCGATTCGGCATTCTGCATGGCCGCATCCAGCGTATCGTATGCCGTAGGGTTTCCATCACCCTTATCCAGCATTACATCGCCGCTTGCACTGGGGTCGCGCGCCTCGGAAGCCAGCGTCGGATACGTAAATTTATGCTCCTTATAGGCCGGAGACTTCGCAGTCGAAGAATCATGGTTTTTCCCAAAGGTCTCAAAACCCGGCAGATTCTTTTCAGTAACCGTATTGCTGCCAACCAGAAAATAGACCTGACGCGCCGGAAGCGTGGAAGCACTGGGGTCATCCCAAGTCGGGTCAAGCGCATACCATTGTTCCTGGCCGGTACCGTCGTTGAGCTTCACATAATTCCACGCATGCTGCTCACCATTGGGCTGATTATTGGTATTATAAGCCCAGCCCTCAATGTAGGCATTTTCCATGCCGAACGCATCGAGCAATACTTTCATGGCTGTCGCATAGCCATAGCAAACTGGGTCATCGCCTGTGGTGGCTGCGTTGTTATCGCTCAAGAGACCGCTGGCCGCACAGCGGGAAAAATTGCCGGCGCCAAGTCCCTGCGCGTTATATACATTATTTTGGGCCATCCAGTCGTTGAGATACTTGAGTGTTGCAAGCTCGTCAAGCGCTGTAGAAGGCACGTTTTGCTTAATTTCATCGACTTTATCGTTCAGCCTGTCCCGGTAATCCTGCAAATTACCCGTGGTAAATCCATCATAGAAAAAGGATTCGCCGGGCGTTTTGCATGACAGCACATAGACTTCATTTCCATCCCCATCTATAGAGGGATTGCCTTCCGCCCAAACCAGCTTTGAGCTGTCCACCCAGAAAAATTCGGGATGATCACGGAACACGGCAAAAACAGGTTTGCCGCTAATGGAATACCCGGAATCCTTTGGAATAGTCACCTGTACGCCCGACGGGTCCGTGTCGTTGCGGGTCAATTCCTCAATCTGGTCAACGATGGCATCATAGACCGCCTTCTCGTTGTCATTAAGCTGCGTATACAAATATTCGCCCGGCTCTGCTGCACGCGCTGTGCGCGCGACTGCAACCGTACCATATAGCGGAGCTGCAGCATATGCGGGAACCGTGCTGGCGCACAGCAGACAGCCTGCCAGAGCGATACAGCCGATGGTTTTCCCAACCTGTGATGGATGTAGTCTTTTCATGAAAGCCTCCTCTATCCTGCCTTTTTCTTATTTTGTCGTGCTTCCGAATCCGCCCTCTCGGCATCCGTCCGCATCGTCATCCTGCGTGATACCGAACGGCAGGAAGATGCCTTGTGCAAAGCCTTCACCCGCAGCAACCGAGAGGTTTCTGCCCTGTCGGTTCTGGTTGGTCATCTTGACAAAGATATGCCCTCCATTTTTGGCATTGAAATAATCGCTGTCAATGATACCGACCGTATTGTCCATTTGCAGGCAATACTTAAAGCCCAATCCGGAACGCGGATAGAGCTGCAGCACCCAGCCCTCCTTGATTTCCACACGGATACCAGTCGGGATCAGGATGGTTTCGTGCGGCACGAGAGAAAATGTCTCCGGTGCAAAAAAGTCATAACCTGCGGAGCCGACCGTCGCACGACGCGGCAGGCGAATCTTCTCATAGACCGCTTTTGCCTCGCTCGTGCTGCTTCCGGTTGCGCTGCACCAATCCGTGAGAAACTGCTGTTCTGATACCTTGTGAAATTTTGCAACCTTTTGCATGATATATCCGCCTTCCTTATCCATACTTTTTACAGTAAAACAACTTCCTGTGACGCGCGGGTACGCCCAACGTCGATCACGCGCTGGTTGGCGCTGCCGCGCCAATGCAGCTGAGAATCCGCCTGCGCCTGCACAAATCGTCCGTCCACGACCACATCCACGTTTTCCAGCAGCGGCAGGTCCTGAATTTCCTCCCAAGTGTAGCCGGTATACAGCCAGATGGTCTTGTCCGGAAAGCGCTGCCGGATGCGGGCGCACAACGCCCCCACATCCGCGCGGTTCGCCGGGAACAGCGGATCGCCGCCCGAAAGCGTCACACCCGACACATAATCTTTGCCAAGCTCCGCAAACAGCTCGTCCTCCGCGTCGCTGTCGAACGGCAGGCCGCTGTCCGCATCCCACGTCACGGGATTATGGCAGCCCGGACAAGCATGTCCGCAGCCAGCCACCCACAGCACGACGCGCAGGCCCTCTCCGTTGAGCATATCGTCTTTGGTTATGTTGTGATAGCGCATCACATGCTTTTCCTTTCTGCAATCTCCGCCATTTTGGCGTCGTTCAAGCGCGTATCGCCTTTGACACGCGAATAGGACAGGTATCCATTCATGCGGTCAATCTTGGTCAGATTGCGGCTGCCGCACTTGGGACAAACGTCCATCGACAGCTCTTCATGTCCGCAGTCGTCGCAGTACGCCAGCGACAGATTGACGCCTTCGTAAAAGCCCATGCGCATCGCGCGGCGCACCAGCGAGCGAATGGCCTCCAGATTGTAGTCGATGGGGTACTTGACATACTGAATCTTGCCGCCGTTGCACAGGTTCCAGAACCGGCCCTCCAAATCCTGCTTTTCAATGGGAGTCAGGTCCTCGGTAACGTGACAGTGGAAGCTGTTGGAGACATACGGACGGTCGGACACACCCTCGATGATACCGTATTTGCGGCGGAACTGCTCGACCTGCAAGCCGCACAGACTCTCGGCCGGTGTGCCGTAGATGGCGTACAAATTGCCGTCCTCTTCCTTAAACTGATTGACCTTCTGGTTGATGTATTCGAGCGTATCGAGCGCAAACTGTCCGTCCTCAACCAGCGACTTGCCGTTATACAGCTCCTGCAATTCGTTGAGCGCCGTAATGCCGAACGACGCGGTCGCGGTTTTCATAATGGGCTTAATCTTGTCCGACGGCTTGAGATGACCGCCGTAGAAGCCGCCCTCACAATAGGCCAGCGGATTGGTGGACGCACGCATCTCACCGAGGTATGCATAGGTGCGGATATGCAGGCGACGAATCAGCTCGAGGTAGTAATCCAGCACCTCGTGGAAATCACGGTTTTCCTGCTGCGCCTTGGCATAAATCATCGGCAGGTGCAGCGACACCGCACCGATGTTCCACCGACCGATAAAGACCGGCTTGTCCTCCTCATCTGCAGGCTTCATCCCGCCGCGCTCATACCACGGAGACAGGAATGCACGGCAACCCATCGGACTGATGATAGCACCGTACTTCTTATACATCGAAGGCACATAGCCCTCGCCCGTCAGGCTGAGCCAGTCCGGATACATCGCCTTGGACGAGCACTCGATGCCTGCCTCAAACACGTCCTCTAGTTCCTTGCCCGGTCCATGCAGGTTTTCATCGTACAGGAACACGATTTTAGGGAACAGTACGGGCTTTTTCTGGCCCTTCTTGCCCTGTCCCTTGCGGCGAACGTTCAGCATCGTAATAGACGCGAGCTTTGCAAACCGACCCGTGCCGGTGCCCATGGTCATGGTGATGAACGGATAGTCACCGCGGCTGGACGCAACGGTGTTGAACTTGTACTCCCAGCCCTGGAAACCTTGCTCAAAGTCGTTCAGAATGTCGGCCATGACCTCTTTTTCGACCGTCTCGGCATCCAGACCCAGACGGCTGTATTTTTCGGTCAGCATCTTGTAGCTGCGCTCGGCGTACGGCTCAAGCAGCAGGTCGACCGACGGCACAGTAAAGCCGCCGTATTGCTGGCTGGCCGCGGACAGCACGATGTCGCCGATGACGTCAAAGGCAACATTGAGTGTCTTAGGTTCATTATACCACAGATTACCCATTTCGAAGCCATCTTTCAGCACATGCTGTACGTCAAACAGACAGCAGTTCATGGTATCGCGGCGTGCGGACATATCATGGACATAGATATAGCCGTCTCGGCATGCCTGCAATTCCTCGGTGTTCATAAAGAACTTCTGATATAGCTCCTTGTTGAGCTGGTTGAAAATCAGGCTGCGCTTGGTGGACACGAGCGCAGAGTCCGTATTGGAGTTCTCCTTATCGCCGATGTACATAATCGACTGGCTCTTTTTGTACACGCTGTCCAGCATGCCGACAAAGTCCTGCTTGTAGTTGCGATAATCGCGGTAGCTTTTGGCGACCTCAGGGCGCACAGATTCCAGCGCAGCTTCGACGATGTTGTGCATCTGCCAAATCTGTACCTCGCTCATGCCATGGTCACGGATGTAACCCTCTACGTGATCGCAGATTGCCCGCAGCTCTTCATCGGTAAACGTATACAGCACACGATTTGCGGACTTATTGACCGCAATGACCACTTTTTGAATATTAAATGCCTCTTTTGTATTATCTTTTTTAATTACTCGAACCATTATTTTTCCTCACTCATGCTATTTGGTGTAGGCTTTCATTATAGCACACCATATGTAGTGTGAAAAGAGAAAAAACTGAACAAAAAGAATAAACGCAATTTGACGGATTTTGACGCGGTGACATGCATTTCCAGCTCCTGTTTTATTTTTCCGTTTCCTGCCGTTTGATTTGCGCACCCAGCGCAATTTCATATGCCGCGCGCCACATGTGCTCCTCGCGGCGCTTTTTTTCCTCGGGCGATATGCCGCGGTAAGCGTCGTCGCAAACGGAAACCGTACCGTGTGCATAGTGATAAGTCGCAGCAACAGCCATGCTGACCGCCTCCTTCGCCGTATCCTATGCGCCCGCGAGACTCCGACATGTCATTTTTTACATGCGCTATCGATAGGATGTTAATAAATCCCTGTAAGGAGCTGGTTCCATGCCCACGCAATACTGCATCTATCTGCGCAAATCCCGTCAGGACCTCGAAGCGGAAGCGCGCGGCGAAGGCGACACACTCGCCCGCCACCGCCGAACGCTTACCGAACTGGCTGAAGCGCGCGGCCTGCCGGTTGGGGCAATTTATGAAGAGGTTGTTTCGGGCGACACCATTGCCGCACGCCCGCAGATGCAGCGGCTGCTGCAAGAGGTCGAAGCCGGACAGTGGTGTGGTGTCATCGTTATGGAAATTGAACGTCTGGCGCGTGGTGACAGCATTGACCAAGGCATTGTCGCGCGCGCTTTCAAATACTCAGAAACCCGCATCATCACGCCATTCAAAACCTTTGACCCCAACAACGAATACGACGAGGAGTATTTTGAGTTTGGGCTTTTCATGTCCCGCCGCGAATATAAAACCATCCGCCGCCGTCTGAACGCTGGTGTGCAGGCCGCACGGCGCGAGGGCAAATACACCGCCGGACAACCGCCTTTCGGCTATCGCAAAATCAAGCTCAAGGGCGAAAAGGGCGGTTCACTCGAACCCGACCCACAAACCGCCCCCATTGTGCAGAACATATTTCACTGGTTCGTGCATGAAGATATGTGCATTTCCCAAATCAAAAAGCGGCTTAACCGGCTGCTGGCTCCGCCGCCGGGTACACGCAATCAGTGGACCGACCGCCGCGTGTCCCTCCTGCTGCACAATCCGCACTATGCAGGCTATACCACCAGCACCCGCCGACCAACACGCAAAGAGGTGGTCGACGGCCGTCTCAAGGTCGTTCGTCTGACCGCCAAGGACGTGCAGCTATACGAGGGGCGGCACGAAGCGCTTGTCTCCCGCGAAGACTGGCACCATGCACAGGAAATCCTCGCAAGTCATCCTGCGCCCCCGGTCCCTGCCGGAAAGGGACAGAAAAACGCCTTCACCGGCCTGATCGTCTGCGGCTTATGCGGCCGCAAGATGCAGCGCAACTGCGTTTCCACCAAGCAAACCGTTCCGCGCGAGCCGCTGATTTTCTGTATTTCCCGTTCTGCCTGTCCGACCATTTCGCACCGCTATGACGAAATCGAACGCATGGTGCTCGACACGCTGCGCATCTGGCTGGCCGGCTATTCGCCCGACAGCAGTTCCCTCCCCTGTCAGGATGATGCTGCGCCGCTGCGTGCCTCACTCCATCTGCTGGACAAACGTCTGTCCGAGTTGGACATACGCATAGACCGTGCTTTTGAACTGGTCGAGACTGGGGTGTACACCTCCGCATTATACCTCGAACGCAAAAACGCGCTCGATGCCGAGCGCGCCTCGCTCCTCCGTCAGCAAACCGAAATACAGACCGAACTGAAACAACTGGAACACGAAAACGCACGCCGCCGCGCCTTTGCGCCCCGACTGCAGCATGTTCTTGACGCCTACGAGCAGGCAGAGAGTGCCCGTGAGCAGAACCAATTGCTCAAAACCGTTATTGACAAAATCGTCTACACAAAAACGGTTCGCGTCACCGCAAACTCCCCCGGTAATCTGCATCTGCAAATTTATCCGCTGCTGCCGCCATCGTCTGCCTCGATGTGGTAACCTCACAAGCCGCGTTTAAACTGAACGTGTTCCACGTCGATCTTCACACACAGCAGCTCAGCTGCGCGCGGCTTGACCGAAGCGATGCCGCCGGCGTTGAGCAGTTCCTGCGCATCGCGGCACAGATACACGCGGATGTCGCGCAGGCACTCCTTGCTGCGGCAGGAATCATAAACCTTCTTGGTGTGAACGCAGACCGCCTCGCGGAAACCGCCAGCGGTGCCGTTATTGTTATTACTGCCGCAGATCGGACCGGGGCAGCAGACTTTTTCAGCCATGTATATTACCTCCAAATATTGATTGAAGAGACTTCATTACCAGTTTATTCAGAGGTAATCTTGGTGTTACAAAATCAGATCTTCGTCTGTGACAAAGAATTCCGCGTCCATTTCGGCGCAGCGCCGGTCAAGCTCCGAGGTTGTCCCGACCGCCTGCCGTACTGCGTCGTATTCCTTACGGGCACGCGGATTGTCTCGTCCGGTGCGTACCGCGCGGATGAGCAGGTTTTTCGGCGTGTCGAGCGGCGAGATATACTCTACCACCGATACCTTATATCCTTCCGCTTCGAGTTTGAGCGCGCGCATGCTGTCGGTCAGCACATCGTTAAAGCGCGCCTTAAATACGCCGAATTTGGTCAACGGCTCGAGTCCCGGCAACGTATACTGGTCGAGCAGCTCCTTATGGCAGCAAGGCACGCACGCGATATACTTCGCGCGGGCGCGGATGGCCGTTGCCAGTGCCAGATCGGTCGCAATATCACAGGCATGCAATGAAATCACCGCCGTTACACCCTTAGGCGGCTGATAAGTGCGTAGGTCGGCGCACTGGAACACCATGTTATGATATCCCAGCCGCTTAGCCATCGCGCGGCTCTCGTCGATGACATGTTCGTTGATATCCACACCGATCACGCGGCAGCGGTGGCGCAGCACCTCATGCAGATAATAGTTCATGACAAAGCTGAGATAGGATTTGCCGCAGGCGCAGTCGAGCAGCACGATTTCCTCGCTGTCGTCCTGCTCGAACATGGGCGCGACCAGCTCCACATAATGGTCAATCTGGTTGTACTTGCGGATCATGTCGTTTTTCAACTTGCCATCCGCGGTCAGAATGCCGATTTCGCGCAGCAGCGCTGCAGCGCGGTCAACGCGAATCAGATACTGCCGTCCCGGGTCGAGCAAGGGGTTGGCGGCCGCCGCTTTCTCTTCCGTCGTCGCCTGCCGCTCCGCCTGCTTCATCTGCACCCCGCGCGGCGTGACCGAAAGTGTCACCACCGATCCGCGCTCAGTGTAAGTCAGTACTGCTTCATCAAATTTCTCTGCCTGCTCGGCAAAAAACGTACAGAAACCATCCGCATCCACCGTGCGTTCTGCGCCCTGAAAGCGCAGCCGATAGTCCTCACCCTCACGCGTCAGTTTCGCTTCAAACTTTTTCTTTCCCGAAGTAAATGCACCGACCGCCTGCACAAAAAAATCCCGGTTTTTGGTCAGTCGTGCCGAAATACCGCTGAGCAGCAGCTTGAGTTTTGCCGCTTCTCCCTTTTGCATTTTATATCACAACCTTTACGCATGCTATCTTATCATATTTCCCCGCCCTTTGGCAAACCTTTGCTGCACAATACTGCAAAACGGCCGCCCCTTCGGGCGGCCGTCTGTCATTTATTTAAATCCAGTATCTGAAAGCCGCACAGCAGGTCGTCCGTGCCATGCGACACGATCACTAGTGTGCGTTCTGCCCGATGCTGTTCAATCACTGTCATCGCTTGCCGCTGGGTTTCCTCATCCAGACCCGCGAACGGCTCATCCAGCACAAGCACGTCGCCCTCGGCGGCCAATGCGCGCGCCAGCGCAACACGGCGGCGCATGCCGCCGGACAGCGTTCGCACCGGCTGGTCGATTGCGTCCTCAGGCAACAACTTGCATAGAATCCTGTGCACACGCGCAGCATCCGCGCACACCAGCGACACATTCCCTATCGCGCTCCAATGCTCGACCAGACGGTCCTCCTGAAACACTGGCAGAAACTGCAGCCCTTCCCGACCCGTGATGCAGCCGGCATCCGGCGTTTCCAAGCCCATCAGCAGCCGCAGCAGCGTGGTTTTACCAATGCCGGACGCGCCTCGCACCTGCCATCGTTCTCCTGGCGCGATACGCCAGTGAACGCTTCGCAGCACAGTCTTGCCATCAAACAATTTGCTCACTCCATGAAATTCTATCATACGGCGGCACCCCATTTCTTCTGTAAGGCTGCGGCAGCATATACCAGCAGCTTTTCCAGCAGCAGACTGAGCGCGATGATAGTCAGCGACCATGCAAACAAGTCGGCCGTGTTAAGATACAGTTTGGACAGATAGAGCTGCTCTCCGATTGACCAGCGTGGCAGACCAATGATTTCGCCCGCAACGCCCGCCTTGAGCGCCATGCCGACCGAAACCCGGCACGCGCCCAGCACATACGGCACCACAGCGGGCAGGTATACTGCGCGAAGCCGTTTACCGCGGGACAGTGCAAACACACGCGCCATTTCCAGCATTTTTATATCCACGCTGGCCAGTCCCTGCTGCAAATTGATGTACACAACAGGAAACACGACAAAAAACGCCGTTAAAACCGAAATCCATGCCGACCGCACCCAAATGAGCGCCACCACAACAAAGCAGGCCACCGGCACGCTTTTCATGATCTGCACCGCAGGCTCCATCAGCACACGCGCAAGCGCCGCCCGATGAGACAGAACGGCGAGCAGGCATCCCAGCGCAAACGCCAACACAAAACCGCCCGCAATTTTTCCGATGGAATACCCAATCGAAAGCCAGAAATCCGCAGTGCCAATCATGGAAAACAGGCTCTGCACAGTTTGTGCAGGGCCTGCAAACAACAGCTTAGGCAGGGCAAGCGATACCGCCTGCCACAGCCCCAGCCAAAACACCGCCGCCGCGATGACGCGAACCCAGCGTTTATCCCAGATAGTAGAAGCCTTCATCCGGCAGCTTTCCTCCCACGGCATCCGGCGCTACCTCATACAGCATTTCCAGATAACCGGAAACCCATGTTTTCATCTCCTCGCCGGTCGTTGCCACCATAGGATTGAAGTTCTCGATCACCTGCTGTGCAACCGCCGCCTTGACGATGCCGTATTGCTCGATCAGCGCCGCCGCATCCGCCGGCTTTTCCTCCGCCGCCGCGACCGACGCCTGATGATCCTGTACAAACTGCGCAACTGCCGCCGGATGCTCCTTGGCGAATTCCGTGCGTACCACGGTCACGCCGGTCGCAATGCCGCTGCCGTCCGGGCTGTATTCCTTCCAAGCGTTTTCCAGCGGGAAGTTCATCGAAAGCTCCTGATCCTGCAGCATTGCCACCGTGGCAAACGGCTGCGGCAGAATACCGACTGCGGACGCATCCTGCGCCAGCGCGGAAACAACCTCGGTCGCCTCGGCCTTAAATTCAATGGTCAGATCGCTTTCGCTCATACCCGCTTTACCGAGCAGATATTGCAGCGTCCAGTCCGGCGAAGTGCCCTTGCCGGTCATATAAACGGTCTTGCCCTTCAGACCACTCAGGTCAGTAAGCGCTTCATCATGCGAAACCACATACAGCACGTTGCCCGCATTGACGTCCAGCACCTGCACGCCGCCCTCGGTCTTTTGGTAAAGCGTTGCGGCCAGATTGGTCGGAATCAGGGCGATATCCACTTCCCCCTTGCCGATGAGCGGCACAATTTCATCGCCCGAGGTGTACAGGTCAAACGAATAATGCGCGTCCTCTCCCTCATTCTCACTCATCAGGCAAACCAGTCCCATTGCGGTCGGGCCTTTGAGCGCGGCCACGCGCGTGGTCAGGCCCTCTTCATAACCCGGCTCTACCGCAGATTGCTGCGTCTGCTGCTCCTGACCGTCTGTCGTATTGTTCTGCTGCCCGCAGCCTGTGAGCAGCGAGAACGAAGCCGCTACCGCCAACAAACCTGCCAAAAATCGTTTCATACTTTTCTACTCCTTACTTCGCCATCATAGATTTGACCTGCACGTTTTTCAGACGTCCGAGCTTGCCGGACAGCGCATTGATCGTATCATTGGCGCCCTCCATCACAACCGTGATGATCGAGCATCCCTCACGCGGAATACCCATACGCCCGATGATATGCTCGCCGTACTCATGCAGCAGACTGTTTACCTCTGCGCTAGCCTCTCGATCGGATACGACGATTCCCAAAACGGCAATGCGCTTTTCCATAAAAACTCTCCTTTTCGCAAAAATGCGTCCTGCAAAACGATGCAGGACGCAAAATGACCTCATTCCGGTTCTTTCATCGCAGACCATATCTTTGACAGCAGATCATATAGATTTCGTAGAGGCTTACCCGTCAGCTCTGCTTCCGGGAAAGGGTATCTACTGTTTTAGTATATCTATTCGGCAGGGATCTGTCAATATGCGGCTGCCGTTCAAAAGCAGACGGGGAGGACGCCCCTAAAGTAGGCTCCTCCCCGTCTTTTGTCACATCAGCACTTGCGCTGGAAGGACTTGCAATCGGTCTATTATTAGAATTTGCGCGGGGTCAAATGGCTTCTTTGACCTTTTCCGCCAGCATAATATCCGGCATAAATTTATATTGAATCTTAATTTGCTGGCCGCA
This sequence comes from Agathobaculum sp. Marseille-P7918, assembly GCF_964248325.1. Taxonomy (NCBI): domain Bacteria; kingdom Bacillati; phylum Bacillota; class Clostridia; order Eubacteriales; family Butyricicoccaceae; genus Agathobaculum; species Agathobaculum sp. Marseille-P7918. The sequence continues at coordinate 264,099 of NZ_CAXTXI010000001.1, forward strand.
CGAACCATAACAGGCTCGGCGCAACTTCTTTCCCTTGGGCAATTCATAATGGGATATTTCAATCCGTTCAACGAATTCCTCAAGCACTTCGCGCGTTAACTTCTGAATCGGCTGTTTGCCGACCAATCCATTTACAAATCGACTGAAATCCAGCGGCGCATCGAGATGTCCTAACTCTTTTTCCATCTGTTCAATTTGTTTGCTGCGCGCTTCAATATTTTGATTGTACTGCTTGAGCATACTATCGAGTGCGCTCTGACCCAGCAGCCCTTCCACACTCTTGGATATGGCGGCGGTAATGCTCTGCACATCTCGCTCGTTTTTCCGCTTTAAATCTGCAATTCTTTTTTTCAGAGTCTCGGTTTCTGTCTCTCCCGCCATGCTGGCAGTCAAGCATTCGACCAACCTTTTACGCTCGGACTGTGTCATGGAAAGATAATAATTGAGCCGCTCCGTAACCACGGTGATCAGATCATCATACGGGATACTGTGACTTTGGCACCCTTTGGCGCCAAAACGAATGTTGGTGCCGCATCGCAGTCCGCGCACCTCACTACCATCCCGCTCGGAAAACTTTTTTGTGATCGTCATAGCAGCACCACAGGTATCGCAGAACACAAAACCGGAAAACATGTTTCGGAATGTCCCCTTTGTCGCTCTCGCGTTTTTTACCTGCTGACATCGTTCAAAGAGTTCTCTGCTGACAAGCGGTTCATGGGTATTCGGGGTCACCAGCCAGTCCGATTTCGGGCGATATTCACTGATCTTCTTCTTAAAGTTTTTTCGCCTTGTCTTGCCGAGAATCGTATCGCCAAGATACACGCGATTGTTGAGAATTACATAGATCGTACTTTTATCCCACCCGGATTGAATGGACGGAGCGCTGAGCGTAACATGCCTATTTTTCCGTCCGTCATGCGGATTGAGCCAGCCTCTCACCGCGGACGGCGTTGGAATGCCCTCATCGTTGAAAACCCGGCAAATCTCCTTTGGCTTTACCCCCTCAGCATAGAGAGAAAAAATACGCTTCACAACCCAATCGCATCTGTCATCCGGTATCAGATGCATATTGTCGGCTGGATCTTTTCGATATCCATATGGCGCGCGGGTACAATACTCTCCGCGCTCACGCTTGACCTGCAACGCATGTGTAACCTTCTTCGAAGTGTCTCGGGAACTCATCTCATTGAACAGATTTTTGAATGGGACGATGATATCATACTCTTTCAGCGTATCGACATTATCATCCACCGCCACATATCGAATTCCAAGCTGCGGAAAAACCTCTTCAATAAAACGATCCGCTTCAATGTGATCACGAGAAAGACGAGACAAGTCTTTCGTGAGAAACATGTTGCACTGTCCAGATTCGAGGACGCTCAACGCTTGCTGAAAGCCGTCGCGATCTGTATTCAAGCCGGACCGGCCATCATCCACAAATTCCCCGACCAGTGTGATTCCGTTTGCTTCGCAATAATTTCTGACGATGGCGCGCTGATTCTCGATACTTTCGCTTTCGCCATATTTTAAATCTTCCTTGGACAGTCGATAGTATCCGATTGCAATGTACCGCTGCAATGCAGTTGCATACGACATAGATTGCTGAATAATGTTGTTATTCTGCATTTTGCCTCCTTACCAAAACACAGAACAGAACCATTCTACACCATTCAGTATAGCATAGTTCTGTCCGGAATCAATGGTTTATCATGGCTCAGGCTTGCTATCCTCAGCCCAAAGGCTTAATGCGTGGCTGCATACGATTCTTTCACTTTTCTGGAATAATACTGAAATAATGCATCGGCCGCCGACCGTTCCTTCGTAAATTCTTCCACAATCACATAATTTCCGCATGTTGCGGCAGTTGCTTTGGTATTGGTCAGCATAAGATCACTCCTTCACATAGAGTTTATCCAATTTATGGACTAAATATATCTTTCTTGTTTTTCTTTTCTTGTGTTGCTATCCAAAGACTTGTTGACTGAATGTATATAAAAACAGGCCTTCGATGACAAAATCATCGAAGGCCTGTTTCTTTATTCATCAGAAAGATACATACCGTCCACTATCGCGCACTATGAGAAAAAGTTATAACCAAAACTCATAGAATAAAACCAAATTCGTATTCCGGCTTGACCAAATCCAGCAAAATTTGTTCTTCTTCCGGAATCACACCAACCAAATTACGCTCTCCGTCATTGGGGATATCACACAGGACGATCTCCAATTCTCCACGATAATGCTTCAAATTATCATTGACCACGACGACATCTCCACGTGTGAAAAACGGTTTGGCTGCCGGTCGGTGTGCAATCGTAACATCACGGCAGTCCAATCTGGGCAGCGAAGAGCGAATCATGTAATCCGATACATCTCCGCGGGCAAAATGACGATAGCCCGAAAGAATGTGCTTTTCCTGCTCCGTTGCATCCTCGCAAACATCAATTTTCATCGTAATGCGATTTCTATCCACCCGCGACATCGCTTTCAGCTCATCCTCTGTGGCAAAGCAGTTTCCAATTAAAATATCATCAATCTGCTCGGTCGCCAGCAAATGCCGTACCTGCAAATCGATAGGAAGATTGCGATGCATCTCACAAGTCGGCAATCCTGCGCTGACCGGCCACGGCCCAAACGTATTTTGATTATGGCTTGACACAAATGCCGCCGTATGGAATCCATCCTTCTTATATTTGTTTGTCAGATAGGAGAACCGCTCAAAACCCAAACCTGTATATTTCTGCGGATAAAAATTGTGACAGGTGATGACATTGTGACGGTTTGCACCGCGCTCCACCAACAAATTCAAATCCATATTCTGTGAGGCGTTAAACTCAATCCGAATGTTGTATGGATTCCGCGTAATGGCAATGTCCTCGACTTCGCCAAAGTGACCATCCAATCGAATGATATCAACCCCCATATCTGCAAACACTTTCAAGTCCAACGGAGTTGCGCCCAGTTTGGCGAAAATTTCAGGATTGGTATCCACCGCAACTTCAAAATTATACTTATGCGCTCTGGACATAAAGTCAGTGAAGGTGGCGATAATCTCTTCTTTTTCACCTTTACCCGATAACAGGCAGGTAAAAATACGCTGAAATCCGTATTTGGCTGCCAACGCCATGTACGCATCGTCTTTTTCGGGAGTGCTGTGCTGAGGATAGAGGGAAATACCAAATTTATGCATAACAGATTTCTTCCTTTCGGTTTGCAAAACGGGTTGATAAAAAACAATAGTTAATCAATCGGTTTCTGATAAAAACCGCCGTAAAATTTTTCGGTCGGCAATACGTTGATAATAACATGCGGGTCAGCTTCCCGCATCAATGCTACAATGTCCCGCACTTCATAAGTCGATACCACCGTGTGCAGCAGGCTGAGTTTTCCTTTTCCATAGCCGCCGTATCCGTTGAGCACAGACATACCATGCCGATACTGCCGCATATAGGTGTTAATCAATCGATTAGGCTCTCTGGTCGTGATTTGCAGCGTCACACGTTTATAGCGATTATCAAAGGTCTCTATCGTCTTGGTTGTCAGAAATTGAAACAGAATCGAATAGCCCGCATAGACCCATCCAAACAGCCAACCAAAAATGCACAACATTGAGCAGTTGAATAAAAATACCAATTGCCAAATGGATTTGCCGCATTTGGTAGACACATAAAGCGCAATAAAGTCAGTTCCGGCGGTTGAAGCGTTGCCTTTCAGTGCAATCACAATGGCCATGCCATACAAAAAGCCGCCAAAACAGATATTCAAGAAAACATCGTCAAAAAGCGGCTGAAAATTGGCAAATCGCAGAATAAAGCTGGCGAAAAAGACCTGCATCAGCGAAAAAACAACAAACTTATTTCCTATATGTCGAAAACAGAATGCGGCAACCGGAATATTCAGCGCTATCATTCCCAGCGAAGTGGGAAAGCTCATTCCAAACAGTTCTGCAATCCGGTCAATCAAAACGGCAACTCCAGTAAAACCGCTGGACAATATTTGCGCTGGCGTCAAAAACACCTGCATGGTGAATGCCTGCAGAAATGCCGATGCCAGCACAGCCACGAAAGAAATGACATAACGCCCTATCTTTCTGTTTTCAATCACTTTCATGCCAAAACTTCTTTCAATTTTGCCACCAATTCCTGACTGACTACATCATAGCAATTCTCATGCGGTGCAGCTGCAAATGCATAACTCACCTGTTCTCCGCTTGTCGTGGGGTCTGTCTGCCAGTCTTTGCACGAAGAATGCGCCTGAGAAACTCCGGTGTATTCCATCAGTTCACGCACATTAGATGCGTTCACACCACTTCCGGCCAACAATTCTATCCTACTTCCGTATTTCTCCTGCAGAGCACGAATGAGGTCTTTTCCCCCCATTGCTTTTTCTGCCAGACCGCTGGTCAATACACGGTCAACGCCTAATTCAATCAACGTTTCGATTGATTCATGCGGATTGCTCACACAATCAAACGCGCGATGAAATACCGCTTCTCCACCATACTGATGAATCAGCTTGACCATTTTTTCGGTTTCCTTTACATCAATCTCGGCATTTTCGGTCAAAAAACCAAAGGCAATGCCGTGACTGCCACGGGATAACAGTTCTTCCGCTTCTGCAAACATCTGTGTTTTTTCATCTGGTGTATAGCAGAATCCTGCGCCGCGCGGCCGAACCATGCAGATGACCTTTACCTTAGTATCGCGCAGCACCAAAGACAGGCAAGCTGCCGTTGGTGTCAGTCCGCCCAAATGCAGTGCCGAATTGAGTTCGATACGCTCCGCACCTCCACGATATGCATTCAATGCATCTTCATAACTGCCGCAGCAAATCTCAAGCATAAAATCCCTTCCTTTGCTCTCACAATGCCAGATAATACAGACTTAACGCATAAATTTTGGCATTGGTCAAAATATCCTGCTCGTTCATCCATTCATTGGGTTGATGTCCAATACCTTTTTGTCCGGGGAACGAAGGGCCAAACGGTACAATATTCGGCATTAGCTTGGCGTATGTGCCGCCGGTCGTTGTAACCGGCGTGCCATCTTGACCAGTTACACGCTCATATGTATACCGCAGTGTATCCACCAGCCGGCAATCCTTTTCAAATCGGACGGGGTCAAAATTGCTGACCAATCGAACAATACTGTTCGGCAGTGTCTGCCGCAGCTGCTCCAGCAGGCCGTTTACCGTGCATCCCGCCGGATAGCTGATAGAAAACTGTATAGCTGGGCCTTGATCGGTCTGATTCATGCGATAATTACGCACCTCTAAGCTGCCAAACTCCTCATCCCGAAACGCAATTCCCAACCGTTCACCATTGTTATTTGCATTGAGAATATATTCATTCATCAGCACAAACAGCGCTTGATGGTCAGGAACGATGATTTCTACGACCGCACGGCCACGCTCGGCATAAACCACCGGATATTTGCAATCAGGTGTAAATCCCATGACCGGCGGCTGCTCTTTTGTTAAATAGTACTTTAAATCTTCGAATCCGCTTTCCTCATCGCATCCGAACACAATACGCACTTCTCGTCTGAGCGGCAACCCTAATTCCTTGAGGGCATATAATGCATACAGACAAGATAAGATAGGGCCTTTGTTATCCAGTACGCCGCGGCTATAAATCACGCCATCCTGACGAAAGCCGGAAAACGGCGGCTGCCGCCACCCGGTACCTGCCGGCACGACATCCAAATGTCCAATCGCACCGACATACCCCTGTAAATCAACCGTTCCAGGTGCCCGATAAGCTGCATACCCCATGTAATGATCTACATCCACTGTCTCGAAGCCCAATCTGTCTGCCAGTGCCAGCGCCGCATCCAAGGCATCACGCACACCTACGCCAAACGGTGCGTCCTGCGCCGCCTGTGTTTCCGTGCTGTCAATCTGCACCATGTCTACAATGCTGTCCAAGAGCTGTGCGCCCAGCTCCTCTACCTTGTGCACAATCTGCTGCTCCAGCTGCACATTTTTCTGCTGTTCCATCATACCTTATTTCTCTACCAGCGGTGCCGTGCGTGTACGCATATACTCGTCCAACCATTCCTGACTCGCCACTTCATGAATGCACTTTCCATCTACATTTTTAGTCAGATATACGATTGGCTCCTGTCCTTCGGTTGCAACCGAAAAGGAAAAGCCTTCGATATTGGTTGCCACGCCCCATTCGCCTTTATTGTTCATCGCTATCAGCGACATATCACCCGCTTTGCCGCGGCGTTCACGCAGTGTTTTATCGAACAGATTGACAGCTGCCTCGCAGGCCTGCTGCGGGTGCATTCCCTCTTTCATCAGACGCACAATCTCATATGAAACGCAGCCCTTCATGACGTCTTCTCCCAAGCCGGTAGCGCTTGCGCCTCCCACTGCGCTGTCCACATAGAAGCCGGAACCTGATATCGGAGAATCGCCTACACGGCCCTTTCTCTTCATGAACAAACCGCTGGTTGATGTAGCCGCGGTCATTTTGCCTGCGCAGTCCAGACAAACCATACCCACCGTATCATGTCCGGTATACGGCTTGATTTCAGTTTCCTGCACTTCTTTGACGCGGTTATGGTAATGAATCTTGGCGCGGTCGGTTAACATATTCTTGCGCTCAAAGCCATTGCGATGTGCAAACTTTTCCGCGCCTTCTCCCACCAGAAGGTTATTGACCGGCTCCTGCGATAAGCGGCGCGCAATTGAAATCGGATTGGCAAAATCCTTGATTGCGGCCACTGCGCCAATATCCAGTGTATCGCCATCCATATAAGCCGCATCCAGCTCAACTTCCATTTCCTCGTTAGGCAGTCCGCCATACCCGACCGACTTATAGTACGGAAAATCCTCGACTTCCTTAATCGCGGTTTCGATTGCGTCGCCTGCATTTCCACCATTTTTCAGCATGCCACTCGCTTTTGTAATGCCCTCGACAGCCATTCTCCAAGTTGCAATAATGCCCCACATAACCGTTTCTTCCTTTCGTCTGACTAAAACTATATCATTTTTCCCGCAAAAAAGCGGGGGCGCGGCAATCCGTTACCGGAACCGCGCATCCCTCTTTCATTTTTCAGCGAAAGCAGTATTTCGCCGCTACTTCATCCTCACTCTTACCGTCTACCATAGCCTTTGCCAGCAGACACATACCTTCCAGCGCCTCGTTCAGACCGATACCACCCTTTTTCGGAGTTTCAACAATATGGATTTTATCCTTATATTGCGCAATCGTATCCTCATTTTCTTTGGACATTGCCGCAAATGCCGGAACTCCTGTGCTGGTTATGATATCATGCGCTACCTTAGCCGCCATCTTACCGTAACCAAGATAGTTAAACGCCGGACCACACATCACTACATCAGGCCCCAGTTTTTTAACCATCGCACACAGCTTACGGCTCACTTCTGCCGGGTCGTTTTCAAAAAATCCGTCTCCGCAGTACAGGCAAGCCACGACCCGTCCATCCACTTGCTTCAAAAACGGCTCCATCATGCGCGCCGGACCGACCGGATCTTTACTTGCGCCCAAAGGCACCATATGGTCATCCTTGATTCCTGCACCAGCCTGAATCTGGTCATAAATCATAATGATTTTCATAAAACATCCTCCTCACACGCCAACGCTTGCTTAAAGGTCATCAAACGACAGGTCATCCAGCGAGATGTCATCTTCATCTGCATGTTTGGTTGCCTCCGCTTCCTCCTTGATGTACTGATTATCCATAGCCTTGATAAACGGCATGTACACAAATACGCCCAAAACCAGCAACGCGATTTGCAGCAGACCGCCCACCCAGTTGGTAGCCAGAACACCCGAAATGCCCAGCGGACAAGTCCACGGAATATTAACGCCAGAACAAATCGGTACTAGTTTAAATGCCATCATGAAATAGGAAATGACAATGTTAATCGTCGGCACCAGCATGAACGGAATAATCATGGTCGGGTTAAGCACGATAGGCAAACCAAAGATAATCGGTTCGTTGATGTTAAAGATGCCAGGTACCAATGACAGCTTGCCAAGTTCCGTAATTCGTTTAGACTTACAGAACAGTATCATCGCAATAACCAGAGACAGGGTAGAACCTGCGCCGCCAAACGTTGCAAACAGGTCTTGGAATTGCTGGCAAATGATATGACCACTGCCTACACCCGTGCGGAAAAAGTCCAAGTTTTCCAGCGACAGTGTTTGCAGAATGGGATTGAACACTGCACCAACAACCGAACCGCCGTTGACGCCGAAGAACCAGAAGAAATGCAGGAAAATATAGGCCGTTACCATTGCGCCCAGCGTATCGCCCAAGTTCAGCAGCGGGGTCTGAAGGAACTCAAAGATGATCTGGAACGCGTTGGTGTCTGCAAAATTGAATGCCAGGTTGATGGCGCCAAATACGGTCATAACAATCGTAGCCGGAATCAGAGCGGAGAACGACTCAACAACCGTAGGCGGAACGCCGGCCGGCATCTTAATGACCCAGCCCTTCTTTTCTACCCATGCGTAGATATGTACCGAAACAAATGCACAAATAATACCAACAAAAATACCTTTCGCGCCCAGCCAGCCCAGAGACAGACCCGAAACCATAACGTCACCCGTGACGCCGTCCACAGTAACCGTGGACGGAATCAGGTACGGCATCAGCATAAACCAGCTCATCAGCGCAACCGCTGAGCCAAACAACGAATTGGTCTTCAGCTGCTTGGCAAAGCTGTTTGCAATACCCATAACGGCAAAGATAGCCATGATGGTAAACGTCGCATCCGAAGGCTTATTGAGCATGGACGCCAGTGTTTCACCAGTCGTCTCATTGACAACGATGGACGAAAGCCAATCCATCCATGCCTGAATCGGAAAGTTTGCAATAATTAAGAAAATAGAACCTGCAACCAGCAACGGCATAGATACCAGAAAACCATCACGAATTGCAATTAAGTATTTATTTCTACCAATCACTTCAGCCATTGGCATGAAGATTTTTTCAAGCTTGCGCAGCATATTGCTACCCCCTCTTACTTATTCTGCTTAATCAGCTTAATCGCGGTTTTGAGTACTTTCTCGCCGTCCATCATACCGTAATCACCTGCGTCAATCACCGCAATCGGAATGCCTTCCTTGCCATACTGCGCAACCGTTTCATCATACATATACTTCACCTGAGGACCCAGCAAAATGCAGTCCGGTCGGTCTGTATTCAAAATCTCCCCCAGTTTGTTATGTGCATACGCTGCAACTTTAATCGGCAGATTGTGCGCATCTGCGGTTTCCTGCATCTTGCTTGCCAGCATACTGGTGGACATGCCTGCCGAACAGAACAAATATATCTTTTTCATTATTATATTCCTCCTTTTTCATGAAACCATCGTGAATAGAGCGTTAGCGGCCTCCTTATTCCGCTTAGTTTGCCATCTCAGACAGTCTCTTGTACAGCTTAATATTTTCTTCCGCCATCAAGCGAATGGTTTCCGACGACATCATCTGGTCCTCTGCATGAAGTAGCAACAGGCTGGGCACGACTGGCGTGCCATTGGATTCCTGCTCAATCAAATCCGAATGCGCGTTATGTCCCTGTGCATAAAATCCGTCCCCCTCTTTAATCTTGGCTGTCGCCTCATCAAAATTTCCTGCCGCCGCCGCGCGCATTGCCTCAACATAGCTGGACTTCGCCATACCTACCGACGAAATAATGTTGAAACAAATCAGTTCCATACCTTCCATAATCATTCTCCTTGTTGAATATTTTTAAATTTCAATCGTCTTCTCTCGCATCCGGCATTATGCCTGGTGCTCAACCACTTGTGTACCGGCTACCCGGTCATGAATCGCCGTATGATTTCGTGTGACAACCAGCAAGGCCGAAACGGCACTAACCACCATGCCCACATACATCAGCGGCTTGACCAATTCCACACCTGTCAGGAGAGTTGCCAGCTGATGCCAAATTGTACTTGCTGTAACCAAACCGCCTTCCAGCACCATCATACCCACAAGCTGCCGCAAAAATATGGTCCCCGCCGACGCATCGGCACCATCTGCCTGAACAATTTTGAGTCGCAGCAATCGCTTTCCCGGCGTCTGTCCTTTCCACCCCCATGTCGGAATAACCGCATAATACAGCACTGCACACATCAGCGCCAGAACACCTGCAATTACACCGTACGGCGCAGAAAACAGCATAATATTTTGATTTTGCACGGTGTGGTACTGCCGCATCGAAAAAAATGCAATCGGCAGTGCCGTTGCCAATCCACCTACATACCAGTCAAACAGATATGCGAAAAACCGACGGCTCAAACTTGCCTGCGCGGTCTGTTCTTTAGCTTGCCGTTTCACCGCTGCCTTGGTCATACTCCCAGTCCTTTCTCTTCCTTAGTTATCTGCATGTATCACATGCTCCAAAAACTCCTCAAAGCTCTGAGCGCCTATCAATTCTGCAAATTTGACTCGGTCGCTTACAACATGGAACAACCAATCCAGAAATACCTTCAATACATTGTTATCTTCCTCACGTATCGCAAGCAATACCACTAAGCGGACATCAAAATCGCCCCATTTAACCGGCTCACGCAGCAATAAGATAGAAATGCTGGTCTTTTGCACGAAAGACCCCATCGCATGCGGAATAGCAAACCCATACACAAACGAGGTAGAAGCATACGATTCTCGATGCAGTACATATTCCTTCAGGCTGCCATCGTCCAGTCCGGCGGCCTGCACCTTTCCGCACAGAAAATCAATAATCTTATCCTGACTGTCCATACTTTGTTTAATATCAAACAGTTCAGGCCGCATGATATCCTGTACCTGACGCACAAATTCATGATGATACCGCGCTTTATCCATGCGGTTGAGTGTCTGAAAAATACGGCTCTCATCTTCGGCGCTGACGAACAACGAAATCTGTACGGTTGGAACGTTTAAATTATGCTGAAGCGGAACGGTAGACAAAATCAAATCCGGCTTGTCCTGACGGACTTTGCGCTCATCAAACAGATTATATCGGCTAACCATTTCCATTCGATTTCCGAACCGCTGCACCAAGCTGTTCATGCACTGTCTCGTCAACGTGATGTAACTGTTGGGGGCAATCAATACCGCCCGGTATCGTGGTACCGCGCTGGAACGCTCATATGCTAACCCAAGATGCAATGCTAAATAAGAAATTTCATTTTCATTCAGCTTGCATCCGTAAGCATCTTCAATACATCCGGCTACCGCAACAGCCATTTCGAAAATAAGCGGATATTTCCATTTGATTTCCGGTAAGCAAAAATTTTCAGGTTCTACTTGCTGATGTAAACGTTTGATCAGCAGACGAATATGTGACATAATGCCATTTACAAACTCTTCGTCACCACTCAAATCAATATCAAATCTTGCCTGTATGTTCTGCAAAATCAGCCGCGTCAAATTATCTAAATTCTCATCGCTCGGATCATGATAGAAGTTATTCTTTTTCATCAGCAGTTCGGCAAACCGACTAACCTCATCCTCTACCCGCTCAATATGATATAATTCTGCAATTTTCTGGAACAGCTCATCTGCAATCTGATATTCCAAACGTTTGGTCAACCGCGCATCGCAGTCCGTTTCCTCAACGAAATTGTGATGCAGTATACGCTCAACTGATACACCTGCGTGAAGCATCAGCATGGGATAGGCTAAATCCGAAATATGATAATCATATTTCTTACAAATTTCCTCCAATGCATCTTTGAGTTCCAAAAGGTCAAACTCCTGCCAAATATTCGCAATGGCGCTCAGATTGATAAAATTTCCTTCTGTCTCACGCGTCAATAGCTTTTTATATAGCTTACGCTTTTCGCTTTCTTCGCCCTCCAGCCGCAAATGGTTTTTACTGCGCACCAAACGCAATCCGGGATATTCGCGAATCATGGTACGTATTTTACGAATATCATTGTCAATCGAATAACCGCTGACAAACACCTGATTTTGCAATTCTATCAAGTTAATTTCCTGCTTATGAAACAACAGTTCTTTAATCAAATAAACACATCGCTGCTGTGATGTCTGTGGAATAGTTTCTTGTTTTGCATTCTGTCTGATATTCAATGCATTCGCATTCAAACTGTATCCATTTCTATGACTCGCTTTGATTAATTCATACTGCGAGTTTCGATTGAGTTCATCAATATCCGAACGAATGGTTCGGTCAGATACACCTAGCATCTGTGCCAATTCCCGCCCAGTAACCGGATGTCCTTCACTGTTCAGAATATCAATAATCGCCCTTTGTCTTAACGTCAACATTGGCTCTCTCCCCTTGCTATTTTAAATTATAAGACACAAAATTATTTTTTGGGACTATCATTCTTTCCTATCTATTAGGAAATACAAAATTAACTTAATTTTCTCCCTTTTTCATTCCTTTTTCCGAGTTTATACTCTATTTTAGACCACGAATCTCTTTTTTTGACAACGATTTTAAAAGATAAATTTAGGACGTACTGCAATTTTATTTCCGCAGTACGTCCCCTGAATTTGTTACTGATATGTTGTTTCCTGCTTTCTTAAATTTGTTTCTATATTTCCGGTACCACAGAACATTGCAAACAGAACTCATCTATTTTGTCATATCAAAGCCGATATGTATATGATTTTTTTGCAACATATAAAGAAAAATATACAACAGGCTTTTCATCAAAACTCACAAACAATCCAATGAAAGCCATAATTACTGAACCGATGAACGAAATATATTCGTTAAAGGTATGAGCCTGCAATTATGGCTGCCAATACACCTTAAAATCAGATGCAACTAAAAAAAGCTTTGCAAACATATTTTTCAATGTTTGCAAAGCTTCTTCAAATCTCTATTAAAATTTGCATTTTATTTATGCCCCAGCAATTTCCGCACAGCACATTTATCCAAATGCCCATACACACATCAAAAGGATAAGGAAGGCTGCTCCAAACATAGCTGTCGAAAGTACTAGTACTTCTTTCATGTTCCCTCCTATCAAACATTGAGTAAAATCGCTATAATTTTGGAGAGAGATACCATATAGATACCTCTCCCCACAAACATGACTCTCAAAGTGATTTGTTCGATGCATTTATATTTTTTGACTTTGACAGCCTATGTTTTGTCATGAAATACGTTTATACAGCAGTGAAACCACCATCAACCGGTATAATAGCACCTGTCGTATAGGATGAATGCGGCGATGAAAGATACAGAATGGTTGTATCCAATTCTCCCTGCTTGCCGCATCGATTCATTGGCAATACCACATTCAAATAGGCACTGACATAATCACTGGTCATTGTTTCTTCTGTCAGCTCCGTAATAAAGTATCCTGGGCAGATCGCATTTACGGTAATGCCATAACGAGCCCATTCCGCCGCTAAACTACGCGTCAGGTTGACTACCCCGCCTTTCGCTGCCGCATATGCAGTGCTGGGAAATTTCATGCTGGCAACCATGCCATACATGGACGCGATATTGATGATGCGGCCGTATCCCTGTTGAATCATAATGCGTCCAGCAGCCTGCGCCATCTCAAACACTGCGGTCAAGTCCAAATTGATGACACGCTGCCAATCCTCCAACGACAGGTTTTCGGCCCCACTCCCCGCACCTGCACCTGCATTATTGACCAGCACGTCGATCCGGCCATAGGTATCCATAATCGTTTGAATCGCCTGCTCAACCGCAGCATGATCGGTGATATCGCATTGTACCGGAAGGCATTGCACATCCAGTTTTCGAATTTCTTCCGCAACCGCCTCCAGCCTCTCCTTTCTGCGCGCCAGAATTGCAATATCAGCACCTTGTGCCGCCAACGTTTTTGCAAACTGTACGCCCAAACCAGACGATGCACCTGTAATAACGGCTACCCGACCGGTTAAATCAAACAAATCACTCATATTATTGTACACTCCATTTCTCCAGCATTCCCCACATTTTTCTTTTCAGTTTTCATATTGAGGACGATCCGCATCAGCGAATACACTACAACGACAATTCCGATTTGGATACAGAAAATCGGAATAAAGGATCCCCACGCATCGTACAACGCACCAAAGAGTAAGGATTGCGTAGCAACACCCGCTTGAAATACGCCCATCAGGTTGCCATTGATACTGGTTGCCGCCTTCTTTCCGAATACAGGCAATGTAATATTGGCATATATCCCCTGAATCGAATTGCCCATAGAGATAAATATAATGCTAAAGACAAGCGCAATCATGCCAACCGAAGTACTTCCCCAGATGATGGTTAAAACCAACCCTATGAGGAAACTCGCAAAAATTGTTGTCAAATAAGATTTTAGTCCGAATCTATCTGCAACCATTCCCACCACAATGGAAGCACAGCCACCCAACAAGGTAATAATGCTCGCCATTGTAGCCGCTGTGGATTGAGTTAGTCCTTCGGACATCCAAAACGTGGTCGCGTAAGTTGTAAATGTTGCCATCAGCATCGCCGACATGAAAACCGCTATGATCAGCATAACAAACGCTTTGCTTTTTCTTGCCTCTGCCGGGGTTAAATCATTGTTCGTATTCTGCACAACATTTTCCATGTTCTTTTCTTTTTCTGCATCCCAACCCAGAGGTTTCTGCCCCAGCTCTTCCGGAGTGGAACGAATCAAAAAGACCTCGCAAAACACCGCAATGACAACGGATAGGCTTCCTAAAATCAGATAAGTATTCATCTGTCCCACTCGCCCGATCAGTTGTCCCGCCAGAAACATGTAAAGCGATCCACCAAAGACAGCGCCGCTTACCACAATACCGATGATTGTACTGCGCTTTTTTATAAACCATCGATTGATAATCGATGTGCATGTGAGATGTCCACCATATGCAATGATAAATCCACTGATGCCGTTGGAAATATACACCATCCACGGTGCGGTTGCAAAAGCATTGATTAACATGAAGGCAGCACAAACACATGTGCCAAATACTAATACGGTCCGCGGAGAAAACTTCTTCAACACAAAACCGGACGACATCGCCGCAAAAAAGGCGATAATGGTACCAACAGAACTGGATCCAGCCAACACCGCCGTAGAACACTGAAATGTTTTCAAAAAGTGCGGCAACATGACTCCCCATAAGTAGCAGCATCCTAAATGTGCCAGCACAACCAATGTGCAGCCAACCGCTACCCTGTATCCAGAAAACTTCTCTTTCGTAGTGACCACTGTTCTCCTCCCTTCAACCAATAAATATCACAGACTTTCTCATCTGCAACAATAACAGCATTACTTTTTCTTTTGGAATCACGATTTCAGTGCAAGCGCCTTTTTGGCGCTTGCCGCAATCCCCTCTTTACTCAGCCCGTACGCCTTCAATACCAATGCTGCTTTACCGCTGCGACCAAACTCATCTTGCACGCCATTGCGAATCACCGGCACCGGGCAAACTCCGCTTAAGTACTCGCAAACCGCTGCTCCCAAACCGCCAATTACATTTGCTTCTTCTGCTGTGACGATGCAGCCCGTTTCTTTTGCGGCTGCAAGAACTGCCTGTTCATCCAGCGGTTTAATCGTATGCATATCCAACACGCGAGCTTGAATCTGCTCCTCCGCCAGAAGTTCCGCAGCTTTCAGCGCCATCTGAACCATCATCCCGTTTGCAATGATTGTCACATCCGACCCTTCCCGCAGTTTCGCAGCTTTACCCAATTCAAACCGATATCCCTCAATGGTATCCGTCACGGTTTCTACTGCCAGACGTCCCAAACGCATGTAGGCCGGACCGTCATAATTGAGCAGTGCCTCTGTTGCCAAACGCATTTCATGACTGTCGCACGGACACAGCACCATCATGCCCGGGATTGCCCGCATCAGCGCAAAATCTTCAATACATTGATGCGTCGCTCCGTCTTCACCTACACTTAATCCACCATGAGAACCTACTACTTTGACATTCAAATGCGGATAGCAAATAGAATTGCGCACCTGTTCCCATGCGCGCCCTGCAGCGAACATGGCAAACGTATTGACAAACGGCTTGAGACCACAGGTTGACATGCCTGCGGCAACCCCCACCATATTGCATTCCGCGATGCCCATATCGAAGAAACGCTCGGGATAACTTTTCATAAAGCCTTTGGTCATGGTTGCGCCTGCCAGATCCGCGTCAAAAACAACCAGCTTCGGATATTTCTCCGCCAGCTCTACCAGTGCATTCCCATATGCCGCACGCGTTGCGATTTTTTCAGCCATTTTTATCCCTCCAGTTCCTGCAATCTTGCTTCCAGCTCTGCTTTGGCCTGCGCATACTGTTCATCATTCGGCGCTTTTCCATGCCAGCCCGCGTCGTTTTCCATGAAGCTGACTCCCTTGCCCTTAATGGTCTTGGCTAAAATCATGGTCGGCTTTCCCTTGATGCTCTCCGCCTCTGCAAATGCGTTCTCGATTGCCTCATAATCATGGCCGTCAATCTTGATTACATGCCAGCCGAAGGCCTCAAACTTCTGATCCAGCGGCTCGGTGGGCATAACATCCTCGGTTTTGCCATCGATCTGCAATCCGTTTACATCCACAACCGCACACAGATTGTCCAGTTTGAACTTTGCAGCCGCCAGCATTGCCTCCCATACCTGACCTTCGGCAATCTCACCGTCACCCATGATGGCATAAACACGATAGCTTTTTTTGTTATACTTTCCACCAAGAGCCATGCCAACCGCAGCAGAAATGCCTTGTCCCAAAGAGCCGGTGGACATATCCACACCAGGCACATGCATTTCCACATGCCCCGACATGTGGCCATCGATCGATCGGAACATTTTCAGATCTTCTTCCGGAAAAAAGCCTCGCAGAGCCAGAACCGAATACACCGCCGGCGAACAATGCCCCTTGGACATAACGAAGCGATCCCGATCCGGATCCTGCGGTTGATTCGGATCGACATGCATTACGTCAAAATACAGCGTCGTTAATATGTCCATACAGCTCAGCGAGCCACCGGGATGCCCCGATGCTGCGTCATGCACCATTTTAACTGCGAGCAGACGCGCTTTGGTTGCCTGAATGGACAACTCCTGCAGCTTAGATTTTTCCATTGATTCATCCATCCTTTCATGGAAATCACGGTTGCTGAAAGCATTTCAGGCAAACGTGCTGAAATGCATCCGTAAAGTTGCTCAGGTCGGTATATGAAATAAAAGTCACACTGGAAACGCCAAAATACGCCTTCATCTCAGGCAGCGACAATTTTTGTGCCAACAGGTCCCTCTGCGGCATACAGCCGTATGGACAGGGCGATGCGCAAAGCGAAGTCGGAATTAAAATATGAATTTCTGACACTCCATGCTGCTTCAGCCGTTGACAGACTGTTTTGAGCGTTGTACCGGTGAAAATCGCTTCATCTACCAGCGCGATCCTTTTCCCCTCCAGCAGGCCTGGCAGCAGCAGCATGTTATCCAAAATCATACGTTCCCGCATCTGCTGATCCGGTTCCCACAAGGTGCGCTGTTGCCCATCTCGCTTGACCAGCGCCTGCAAATACGGCACACCCAGCGATTCCGCCGCACCCATTGCATAGTACAAACCGGAATTTGGCACAGGAACAATATAATCCAGTCGACTTTCCAGTACCGCTTTTGCTTTTTCGCCCAAAAAACGGCCTAATTGATACCGAAAACATCCTATCTGTGCTTTTCCCTCCAGCTCAGCCGGACTACAGGTATACAACAGGCGAAGAGCACAAATTTCATTTAATTGCTGTTTCATGAATATATCCTCTTATTTTTTCACAGCCCCATCCTGATTTTCGGAACGGATGGGGCTGTATACCTTACCACTGATGCAACTTCTTGGGTATTCCAAAAATTATTTCAGCATCTCGCGCACTGTTTTCTTGATTCCTTCCGGGCCAAAGCCATAATGATCATACAGCTCCCACATATCACCAAGATGCGGGAACCCTTCATTTCTGGGAAGGCCCAGCGCTTTATACTTGATACCCAGACCAGACTTGGCAAGCACTTCAGACACCGCTCCGTTCAGGCCACCAATATCCAAATGATCTTCCACTGTGATAATCACACCGGTTTCCTTTGCAGCCTTAATGATAGCTTCTTCATCCAGCGGCTGAATGGTGTGCATATCCAGCACCCGCACATGGATGCCTTCTTTTTCAAGGCCATTAGCCGCAGATACCGCCAGTGCAACTGTCGAACCACAGGCAATCACCGTAGCGTCGTTACCCGGTACTGCTTCAATCGCCTTACCAACCTCAAACTTATAATTGGTATTGGTATAAACCTGCGGCTCTTTGCCGCGCGTCACGCGAATGTTGACCGGACCCGGAATGGATTCCGTTGCACGAATCGCTTTTTTACACTGATCCGCGTCAGAAGGGACAATACATGTCATATTTGGCATGACTCGCATGATTGCAATATCCATGATATTGTAGTGCGTAGGACCGCCGCCGGAGGTCACACCTGCATGCGTGTTAATCAGTCGTACCGGAACATTCTGATATGCAATATCCGTGTGCACCTGATCCAGCGTGCGCAGCGCCAAGAAGGGCCCGAAACCATTTAAGAAAACCGTCTTGCCGCACAGCGCCAAGCCCGCAGCCGCGCCTACCGCATTCTGTTCTGCAATGCCTAATTCTACAAAGCACTGCGGGTACTTTCCCTTTAGCTCCACCAGCTTACCGGAATAAGAAGCACCCTCGGCGGAAACAAACATATACTTGGACGGATCCGATGCAAAAATATCCGCCATTTCTTCAATATAGGCTTCTCGTGAGGACGCACCCGTCAAGATATTCATATGACCAAGGTTGGTTAACTCCTCTGTAAACGTAATTCTTTCTGACATAATTTGCTTCCTCCTTATTTCTCAGCCGCGTGCGCGTCAACCGAATCAAAGCACTGCTGCAGGAATTCTTCTGTGGGAACAAAACCCAAATGACTTGCTGCCGTTCCTTCCACACCGCCCAGCATGGTATATCCCTTAATCGTATGGGAAATAATCGCAATCGGCTTGGTTCGTGTCTGAGAATCAGACGGCGGCAAAGAATGCAGCGTCCGCACGATATCTTCCATATCGTGCCCATCCATTTCCAGGACGTCCCAGTTAAATGCTCTCAGCTTATCCGCCAAAGGCTCCAAATTCATTACGTCTTTCACCGGACCCATGCAGGAACACTTATTGTAATCAATAATCAGAACCAGATTGCCAAGTTGGTAATGCGCCGCAGCCATAATGCCTTCCCAGATGGAACCTTCATCCATTTCACCATCACCGGTCATGCAGATCACGCGATAATTTCTCTTATCCACACGTCCTGCAACCGCCATGCCAAATGCAATGGACAAGCCATGGCCCAGCGACCCGGTCGACGCCTCAATTCCATCGATATAATGCATATTGGGATGCATGCCAAATCGACCGTCGATCTTATTGTAGCCGTTCCAAAGATCTTCGTGCGTATAGAGTCCTTTATCGACCAGAATATTGTAGAGTACGTGACCGCAGTGGCCTTTACTCAATACAAAGCGATCGCGATCCGGATCGTGGATTTGCTCCGGGGACCAATTCATGAAATCATAATAGAGCGCCACCGCAACATCCAGCATAGAGTTGCCGCCACCCAGATGCGCATAACCGATTTTATTGGTCGTCACATACATATCCTTGCGGATTTGTACAGCTTTTTCTTTTAACGCTTTCACTTTTTCCATATCGACTGCCATAAAAATACCTCCTATGTGATTGTTTAATCAGTACAGCGTTTCACCGCCGTCTACAATGATATCCGTGCCAACACAGAAAGCAGCCAAGTCGGTTGCCAAAAATGCGACCGTTGCCGCAACATCCTGCAAATATCCAAAGCGGCCAATCGGAATCTTCTCAACCGCATTACGCATCATGCATACCGGTATTGGATCGTGGATACCGGACAGCACCACACCCGGACTAACGCTATTGATGCGAATCCCATATTTTATGTATTGCAGCGCCATTGCATGGGTCAGATGCAAGGCTCCGCCCTTAGATACATGATACGCATAGCCAAAATCGTCCTTCCAGTTGGTGTTCACGATATGACCGCTTTGCGATACGGTATGTACAATCGAACCGCCATGACCATCGCGCTTCATGATATTCGCACAGGCTCTGCTGACCATCATCATGCCAACCAAATTGATGTTCAGTACCCTTTTGAATTCCGCTACGCCAATATCCGGGTTATCCCCTGGTAAAATAATGCCTGCATTGCTATGGCAAACATCAATCGTTCCAAATTCCCGATCCGCTGTCTGGATACACTCCATCACACTATTTTCGTCAGATACATCCCCCAGTGCATAAATTGCTTTCACACCATATGACCGTGTGATATCCGCACAAATGCTTTCCAACGCATCCTTTTTGCCGGGAATATCCACCAGACAAACGTCACCGCCCAGTTCCGCAAAACCTTTTGCTGTCGAACGACCAATCCCGCCTGCCGCGCCGGTCACCAAGCATTTTTTCCCTTCGAGCGTAAATAACGCTTTAAGAGAGCCGATTTCCCTGCACTTAAAGTCCGGATGATCTTTGCACAGAATATTAGGAGAATTCAAGTCCATTTCGTAACTCCCTTCTTCGATACCGTTATGCCGAGTTTTTACTCACCTGCGACACGGAAAATAACCTTGGCATATTTGCCGGAAACCGCATCATCAAAAGCCGCTTTATATTCATCCAGCGAATACTCTTTCTCCGCAATTGCATCAAGATTGACCAGCGGAAGCATCTCAATCGTCTTGGGGAAACAGTCCGACGAAGTGTACATGCCATGAATATGTTTCTGCTGCAAATACATTTGGCTGAACAAATTGACCTTCAAATCAAAATCCGGTTTATACATGGCAAAAAATACAACATTCCCATCCGGAGCCAACATATCCAGTGTCGACTGTGCTGCTGAGGATGCACCGGAAGAATCAATAATGCAATCAAAACCGAGACCGTTCGTCATTTTGCGGATTGTCTCAGAAACATTCGGATCGTTCGGATTCAGCACGGCATCTGCACCCAGATCCAAGGCCATTTTTTGACGGCTTTCTGCCAGTTCAAATACCACAATCTTAGACGCGCCTGCATGCCGGGCGAGCTGCAGAGCCATCAGTCCAATACCGCCGCCGCCAAAAATCGCCACCTTCTTGCCAAACGATACTTGAGCCGTCTGCACCGCATTCAGCGCGATCGTCATCGGTTCAGTCATGCAAGCCTGCCGCAACGTAACATTTTCCGGAATTTTATACACCTGAGACATGTGCCAGGATACATATTCCGCCATTCCGTCTGCCGAAGCCTTCGCCTGCTTGCACAAGCCCTCTCGACCCGTATGACACCAGTAGCATGTACCACACGGCTTTGAATAGTTTGCCGTAACACGATCCCCCACTTTAAAGCCATTGGCAGCCGCCACTTCACCCACTGCGTCAATAACGCCGGAAATTTCATGCCCGGTTCGAATCGGGAGTCTGCTTAAAATACGAGGACGCATCGGCCCTAATTCACCACGCAATGTATGTGGATCCGAGCCGCAAATTGATGCATACGCAATCTTAATCCGTACCTCTTCCGGACCCGGCTCCGGAATCGGAACCTCTTTCATATCAATCGTACCCATCGTTTTCTTTTCCGGGTCTCCAATTGAAGTGATAAACAATGCTTTCATTTTATTATCTCCTTTCTATCATTGATCATCTTTTGAGATCGTTTTTAACCAATCACGTTTTCAGGTGATACCACGGCGTTTTTCCAATTCATTGACGATTTCACTGTGCTTTTTACTGTCCATATCATAAACAAGCAGATAACCAATCGCACAAATGACACATAATATAGCTGGTATGATTGACATACTCAAATTCAATGCGGTCAAAACCGATGCATTCTGCGTGATATTCGGCACATAACCCAGTGCATCCAGCCATGCAATCAGAATTGCCGGGCCTACTGCGCCGCCGGCCTTGAGCATCAGAGAAATAAAGGCCGAAAGAAAACCATCCACGCGAATACCGTATTTGTATTCTGCAAAGTCTGCATTATCTCCATCGCAGCTATAACGCAACGCACTCGCAGCGGTCTGAAAGAGATTGGAAAACGCATAGAAAACCCAGAACACGATCTGCTGCGGAATGAACCAGAAAATCGGAATATAGAAAAGACCCGAGAGTCCAAACCCAATCGCCAACGCATAGCCCTTATGTCGAAATTGCCTATAGAGCCAAGGACATACAAACCCGGATCCAATAATACCTGTGGCAATGCCCACAATACCTGTAACCGAATACAATTCAAAATTACCGGCGTAATAAGTAAAATAATATGCCATGATTGTCATTCTGCCATAGGCCAGAAAGCCCACCATGAACTGCCCGAACAAACAAATAAGTGCATATTTATTTCCAAAGAGACACTTCATTTGTTGGCTCAGCGGAATCCTTGCGCCTTTTTTCATTTGTTCGGGAGGCGGCTGAACACGCTCCTTACTTTTCACAGCAGACCAGATGATCGTAGGAAGGCCAATTACGACACTCACAATAACTGCCAGAGAATATCCACGAGCGCTATTCGCAGTTCGGTTGGTGCCGGAAAGAAGCAGTATCAGAGTTGCTGCAATCAGATTCGTAAAATTGGAACCAATGTTTGCAAAAACCATACGAACACCGGCCAGTTTAGTACGTTCCTCTGTATCCGAGGTTATGACCCCGTTCAGCGCGCCATATGGCATATTGCAAGCAGTAGAGGCAACCGTAATCAATATATAGATCACCCACATCCAACCTACTTTAACTGACATGGGCCATGCAGGTTGTGCTGCAAACAGTAAAATAATAAGTAGTGACATCACAGTACCGCCGATCGCAACCCATGGCCGATACCGTCCCCATTTCGAATGCGTTCGATCGGCAAGCGACCCAATAATGGGATCGTTGATAGCATCAAAAATACGTACTCCCAGCATAAGCAAAGAAACAGATGTCGCCGCTACGCCTATATAATCTGTGAAAAAGATTGCCATAAAAGCACTGATCCAGATATAAATGGAATTATATCCAAACTCAGAAACCGCAAAGTTAATGCGTTCGCGAAAATCCAATTTCACTTTTGTGCTTTGATATTCTGTTCCCTGCATGCATTTCCCTCCTTATTCCTGCTTTACTAAGTATTTTTTAGAATTGTTCCCGCTATACTGCTATTTTCTTTGGTACACACAAAGCATTATCGTCAAATCAACCAATTTAACTTTTTATTAGCAGCGTTTCTTTGTACTTATATTCTAAGTCAGGTTGTGATTAAGCAACAACGGGACATTTTCTCCTTTGAGGAATAAACAGATGGATTTTTTGCACTTCAACAAAAACAAAGGCAGCGGGGTGGACAAATTTGTCCACCCCGCTGCCTTTGTTGCTTTTTTATTTGGTTACTTCTACAAAAACACGCGGTAATTTCCCGCTATATGCGGCTTCATAAGCCTCTTGCACTTGTTCCAAAGGAAACGGATTGCTGTTCAATACTTCCAAATTCAGCTTTGGCAATATTTTCATGGCTCTGTCCAAAAGATATGGCGCCATGAATGAAGTCAACAAAGTGATTTCCTTCGAATAAAGCGTCGGCAAATCAATCGTAATGTTGCTTTTTCTCTCATGCAGCGAAAAAAGTAAAAATGTCCCGCCCCGTGCTAACAAGCTAATTCCTTCCGGTAATGCCGCTTCATTTTTGGAAACATCAAAAACACATTGATATCCCAATCCGTCTGTAATCTCCATGCCTCGTGCTACAAGATTTTCTGAATATGGATCAATCGTCTCATCTGCCCCCAGCGTCTTGCACATCTGTCGTTTCGACGCAATCGGTTCACTGACTGTAACACTTGCTGCGCCGCACATACGCACTAATTGCAGCATAATCATACCGGCTCCGCCGCCTCCCAACAACAGTACGGAATCCCCCACATGGATTTGTGCACGTTCCACGGCATGAATACAAGACGCTACCACCTCTGATACGGAGGCCAGTTGTAACGGAATTTGTTCCGGTATTTTACAAATTTGATTGCTGTCCAGTACAACATATTCTTGCATTGCACGCTGCGGATACATATTTAGGCAAAGATTTTCCTGCCCACGTCGGCAATATGGACATCGACCGCAAAAACGCCATACATACCCTGTCACCCGATCTCCTATTTCGTAGCCAACCTCTGCCGCTCCTTGCCCAAGTTCTGTAATTACACCGGAGAATTCATGTCCAACTGCATTGGTTTGTACGCCATTGACAAAGCTTTCCAAATCGTCGGCGCAGATAGAAACATATCGAACACGAATTTTTACATCAAAGCTATTCACAATTCTTGGTTCAGGCAAATCAACAACTTTGGCTTCCTGCGGACCTATAAACGCCACTGCTTTCATCAGAACCCTCCTATCGTTCTTTATTTTGCAATTGAACAATATAAGAAGAAGGACTTGTATTCATCTTCCGTCTAAAGACCCGACTAAAATATTTGGGGTCGGTATAACCGACGCGGTTAGCAACCTTTTCGACATTATGTTCACCTGCACGAAACAATGCCTTCGCTTCCAATATGCGAACACGGGTTAAGTAATCTGTAAAACCAATACCAAGAATTTTCTTAAATTGTCTGCTGAAATAGGTAGCCGACATTTGAAAATGTTGCGCTACACTTTCCATAGACAGCGCTTCTCCATAATGTTTCCGTACATAATGAAGCGTTTGCAGTATTTTTCGATATTCTCCCGGTACCTGTTCGACCTCATGGCAGCTTTTCGTGATTTTAATATGCACTGCCCGACGTTCTTCTTCTATTGAATCATAAATTGGTTCTTGCACCGCATTTTCCGGAATATCCCTATCCCAAATGATTGAAACCAGCTCAATAGAATCCTGTAATCGCTCTTGCACGTATTGCAGTGCAGTAAAATCCATGCTGGGTGCCAAATACGCATCATAAATCATATCCACAGCATCCAGCGCATTCGTCGTATTGCCGTCTAACATGCTCAGCACCATCTCATCGATGAGTTTGTTGACCTGAGAATAATCAAAAGAACGTCTTTGTTCAAATTGTGTTACGGTGAATATAACATGATTTGGACAGAAAAACAAAAAACGTTCCAGCGCTTTTACCTGCTCATATGCACTGCATGCCGCCATACGATTGATTTTATCGCTGACAAGAATGGGATAAATCACAGTCCCAACAGACTGCAAATATTGAGCAATCGACTCAATCATTTCTCCCATAACTTGAATAGAATACAAAATACTTATTTTTTCCGGTTCTTTCAAAACCAAGCATATGCTCTCTTCCGTTTCCCAGAAACAGTTCAGAAAAAAGCTGCCAAAAACAGTGATGAGTTGATCATTCAACTGATTTTTTGTGGGCCAAGTGCATCCTTTATGCCGTATAATCCGCATCAAATAGAGCCACTGCTTTTCCCGCACGCCAGCAAGTATTTCAGCGAGTTTCTCCTTACTATCTGTCAAACTGCCGACTTGTAAATCCGTATTTACGTTATTCTCCTGCGAATCGGAAATCTGCTCACATAGATGCTTGATGTATTGCGTAGTCAGCTCGGTTTCTGACAGCAAATGTGCGCCCAAATCGTTACAGGTCACTTTTTTCCATTTTCCATTGCTGCCTACAAAAATCAACTTGGCCTGTGCATTTTGGTGATAAAGATTTTTAGCCAGTTCTTCAACATTACTAAACATCAATTTGCCCAAAATTAAAATGTGAGGTTTAATAGAACGCACCTTTTCCAAACCACACACATCATTATATTCAACAAATAAGGAAACGCCCAAGCTTGACCAATCAACACTTTTTTTAGCCGTATTGCATGGGTATAGTCTGCGTCGATCAATAAAGCTTTCCACATTTCATGTCTTTCCTTTCTTGCATTATTGATATTTAGTTTATCAAAAAAAAATGAGAAGGCAACACAATTCATTTTCTGTTATAGGCCCACCTCCCATTTTCAGCGATCTATTGCGACATAGAACAGCCCTTTACCATCTGAGTTTTGTTTTGCCGAGCGACTTGCCACAAGCGATATGAGCCACTGTTAGACACAGGGGCGCATATCACAACAGGGCAGATCGTGCAAAACAAAAGCCCACAGTTTTTTCCTGTGAGCTTGCTTCCAACCTTATTTTGTTTTCAAAACAGCAGTGCCAGATAGTCCTGCCGCCCGTCCAGTACGCGCGTAACCTCGATATGATCGTCCTCCACCACGCGATAAAAGACCAGCTGCTTTGCCACCACCAAAAACCGAAGGTCGGTCTCCACGGCAAATTTACGGCTGAGTTCCGTCCCCATATAAGGATTATCGGCCAACAGCATAATCGCATCATACACACGCCGGGTCAGCTTTTTCGCTGCCGTCCCATTACCGAGCGTTTCCAAAATATAGCGTTCCGTCGTCTGCATATCGTCCAGCGCAGTTTTCTTAAATAACACCTTCATTCAGACAGCCCCAGCATCTTACGCGCGTCATCGGCATCGTACACTTCGGCGCACTCGTCGCCCTTTTGCAGCTCTTTCATCAGCCGCGACAGCGCCTTTGCCTTGATGATCTCCGCATTATCCTCATTTACCGCGAACGGGAAACCACCCGCATTGATCGACTGCTGGAAAAACACGTTGACCGCGTCCGTCAGCGTCAGACCGTTTTTCGCATAAATCTGTTCCAGTTCTTCCCGGATTTCGGGGTTCATGCGGATACGGAACATATCCGTTTTGGCAGAAGAAACTACATTGCCCATACGTCATTCCTCCTTTGGGTTCAGTATAGCAGGTTATCGCGCTTCTGTCAAATTTGTAGCAACAAAGTTGCTACAAATTTGAATTAACGTTCTTCTTCAGGAAAACATACCGACCCATGTCGTTTATTCGGTTTCGCTTGAAATCAGGACTGCGGCGGTCTGGTCGAATGTCTCGGAACCTTCGTCCCTCTGCACATCGACCAGCGCGCGCCACAGGCGATCCACCCGAGCGATGCCATTACCCAAATCGGTATAGCAGACCATCTGCTCCATGCCGACCGCATCATTATCCAGCATCAGATGCACGACATAGCGCGTTTCACTCAGCTGCATCGGCTGGGTATACTGAATGCGGTCAAATTCACTCGCATCCGACCAGTGGTACAGCTCGCTTTCCGCCAGCTCGCGCACCGTGCCATACTCGCCCAGCTGCACCGCCGAACTGTTCAGCACCAGCTCCGCACTGACCGATGTGAGCTGATCCGTGCCGACAGTTGGCTCCTCGCCCGTATCAAGTGCATACAAGGCGGCCGAACCGCCTGACGCGAGTGCTACGTCACGCCGTACCAGCGGCACTTCCAGTACCTCCTCTGTCGGGGCATCGTTCCACTCCTCCAAGTTCGTCTGCTTCATCTGTACAAATGCTGTCGTGTCCGTATTGGGCACCTCCATTTTGTGGTTATCATCCGCGCAGCCTGCCGGCAAAAGTAACATTCCCAAGAGGCAAGCAGCATTCAAGCCGCGGAATTTTATAATATCACGCACGTATCGAATTTCCTGTCCGATTACGCGGAATTGAAATGCCAACTTATTCGCAAGGCTGGTGAACGCGGACAATGTGCCTGCTGTTGCCCGTTTCAAAATGTCCTTTATCATTTTGTTCCTCCTTATTGTTGGAATAAAAAAAGCCGCCTTTCAAAGGAAAGGCGGCGCACGCTGATAATTTTTATGTTGTTCCATGGTTCCAGATAAAGAAAAGGACTGTCTCGGAAAAGACAGTCCTTCATATCGCATTTGATTTACCAATTTCCACCAAAACTCTGAACCCAATACATTACTCCGTTAAACTCAAAAACACCTACGCCGATATCCGTATTATTTGCATTGAGAATAGCGTTGCGATGTCCTTCAGAATTCATCCAGCCAGTTACAACTGCATCTGGAGTCTCAGAACCTTTTGCACAGTTTTCACCCGGTCTCAACTCGTAAGGATCCAGCCCCACCTCATAGAATACAGTGGACATTCCATCGCCATTCGGTCTGGTATGAGAAAAGTTTTCCGCAATCTCTTCCGAACGAATCGCCGCAGCCTGCATGAGTTTATCGTTCACTTTTAACGCAGACAGCCCGACCTTTGCGCGTTCCTCATTTGTTAATCGGATGACTTCCTGCGCATACTCTTCCAGCGTATTGGTGTCTACCGTTTCACCAATGCTATCGTTCTCGGCATTTCCGTTACCAGATATGTTTTCGCCTAACGCCTTGCGCAGCTCGTTCGCCCAAAACATGTTTACCGGGTTATCATCGAACGAAACCGCGTCCACCGGCGCGCCTTTCATGGAATCCAGCGCAGCAATTACATCCTCGACCGTGCCGCTCGCTTTGCCAGTGATGACCGGCGCATACTGCTTGGCGATCGTGAGGTATTGGCTCTTATCCCAGTCACAGTCAATCATGGCCTGATTAAACTCAGCCATGGTGCTATTCCACCGAGTGATAGCGCTGCTGGAAGCCGTCGTGCTTTCCGTATACGGTGCATCCGTGTCGATGCGGACACTTGCCGTCGCATTGTCATAGCCCACGCCAAAGTTCACTTGCTTGCCGATATCGCGCAGCTTCACATAGTTGTTACCACCGATCTGGTAGGCAGTCATGCTGACCTGTACGCCATCCACCGTGATTTTCTGGTCGCTGATCTTAGCCACCGCGCCGCTTACCGCCGTGTCCGAGATACCCTCGGTGCTGGGGGTGGTGCGCACTGTGCTGATCTCAACGGTCTGCGTCTCGCCGTTCCACTCCACGCCGAAGCCTACAAGCGTACCAATATCGCGCAGTTTGAAGTAATTGTTGTCCGCAATATTGTAGCCCGTAGGATAGACGCGAGCGTCGCCCACGTATACCGCCTGACCTTTGTCACGGGTGGGAACAGCAATAACAGCGTCGGCTGCCGCTGCTGTGCAAACCGTTGCCACAATACAAAGGAATAACATAGCGACACGCTTCATGCAAAACACCTGCTCTTCTTTTTATATTCTTACCATAGCGCAGCTCACACGCCCTGTCAAGAAATTATTCGAAACCAAAACATTGTGAATTTGCAGAAAAAGCCGCTTTTACAACGCCTAGCGGCTTTCCTGCAAAAGGAAGTAGATGATTCTGTTCTGAATGATAACTACTATTTTGCGCAATATCTAACAATGGGTGCACTGGTCGACTGTCGGGTTTGCCTCGTGCGTGCCTACCGTGATGCAGTCCAGCGCGCAGTATTCCGCGCTGTCACAGTGATTTGCGCACTGAGAAACAGTGCAGCGGATCGCCTTATTGCATTGAGAGTGATTCATAGATTTGACCTCCTTTGTTGGTTTGCTGTTATCATGCCCGCAATCGGCCGATCTATGCGCGCTCGTCAGTGCATCAGGCTTTTCTCCTTTATTTTCCATTTAAAAGAATAATAAAGTGTTCCGCCCCAAACTATGTAAAGTTCATTAAGCTAGCATCAACCTCTAACTCGATAACACCCGCCTTGCAACACTCTTCATCGACACGGTCTGTCATCTGCAATTCCCGAGTGCGCATCATTTCCTCCGTTACGATGGCGCAACCGATGCTGTTCCTGACATTGACTGTATTGCTGTCACTGCCGCTGGCAGGCGTTATGCTTTCCGTATACGGCGCATCCGTATCAATGCGGACGCTTGCCGTTTCTGTCAAGTTATGTCAGTCGTTATTTAGTAATTTGTGATGATGACTTCTTTTCCTGTACGTTTCGATGCGTCTCTATTGATAGCCCGCTTAACATCAACACCTTCAATCTTGAAACCTGCATACAATTCATAAACAAGGTCCACATTGTGATTGCTAAGCATCACCTTTGCACCGGCAGCATCAAGCCGTCTATATAGCTGCGCCAATCGGCAATGGTCCGTATAGCCAAATCCATCCTTTGTGTAGTCTGTAAAATTAGCCGTTCCACTCACCGGAATATATGGTGAATCAAAATACACAAAATCGCCTGCCTGTACATCTGCACAAGCTGCTTCAAAGTCGCCCTCTCGAATTTGCACTTTGTTTTCGTTGAGATAACGCCCTATACTGCGCAGATTCTCTTCATTCATTGATACACCGTCAGTTTTATTGTTATACGGAACATTAAAAAGGCCTTTAGAATTCACGCGATAAAGTCCATTAAAACAATGCTTATTTATCCATATCATAAGCGCAGCGCACTCTGCATCCAGTACATGTGCAGCTATTTTTTTATTGTATTCGGCACGCATTTCCAGATAGCGTTCTTTGTTACAGGCAACAGCATCAAGCTCATTCAGAGTTGAGATTACTGCTTCGGCATTTGTTTTGAGCTGCCGATACACATTCAGCAATTGCTTATTGACATCATTGATAACCGCTATTTGCGGCTGTGCATCCAACAAAAGCGCGCCGCCCCCTATAAATGGTTCGTAGTACCTGTTATAGGTTTTGGGCATGCGCTCCTCTAATCTGTCTAGGAGCTGCTTCTTCCCACCCGCCCATTTTACAAATGGGCTCATTTTCAAATTATCCATTCAGAAACCTCTCGAAATTTGAGGCGTACCAGCTTGCCACACTCTTGAACTGTTAAAATCCGCGTTCGCGTCATAGCTTGGAAATTTTTCTCCATTTCATGCCTCTCATGAAATCTGCGGCATCACGAACCGTAAGGATGTCCACCCAACAATTCGTAGATATCCAACCGCTCGCTTTTTTCCTGATTTCGTATGTTGCTTCCGCCAAGTGTCCTCTGTCATATTCCAACCATACGCCATTCGCATTTTTCAGTACAATCTCCCACTGTTATCTTTTCCAAACAAGCATACGTCTGCTTCTACACACGGAGAGATGTCAAACAAGTTTTTAACCCCATCATTCTCAAAAAACTGCATATAAATTCAATTTTATTATATCACAGAAACTGTCACGACACCATACGGGAGATTGAAATCCTCTTTGTAATCACAAAATATATATTTCCGAGGCGTAAATGCGGTATAAGCCGATGAAAACATTTTGTCATGATATGAAACTTCTGGCCGGACTGTTCAACAAAGGACAGCTCGAAGAATGCCGCGTCCATTTGCACACGTTCAAAACCATGTTGGCTTCTCTGTTTTCCTTACTTGCAAAATCAAGTTTACGCCACACAAAGCAACCGCTATATGCGGTTATTCCGCCCGAAAAGCTGCAATTGACAACCAAAATGTTAATAAATGAAACTTATACCCCATCCTCCTATTTACCGGAGCATTATTCATCATGATTTTCCAAGATGTCATTTTTTAATCGCTGTGCCGCAGCGCTCAGAGGATGCTGTCGATCATATACCATGCAGATTTGCCGTTCTGGTATTTTCTCCCGCAGTCTAATTTGGACAATCCTGCGTTGACGGAGCGCCTCCTGTGCCATGGATTCCGGGAGAAAGGCAAGGCCAAGATCAGATTTTACCAATGGCAAAATCTGATCTGCAGTTGCTACTTCGGTGTCGGGGTTCAGCTCCAGGCCATGGGATAAAAACAGATCGTGATAGAACTGCCAGGTCATCGTTTCCCGGCCAAGGTAAATCAGCGGATAATTCTGCAATTCCGCAAGGCTAAGTTCCTGACCGCCCAGTGCGGTAAAGGTTCTTCCACCCACAAGAATGTCCCGAAACGATTGTACGTGTATTTCTTTGAGTGGGTCATCCGCATTAGTAGGTGTCGAGACAACAGCGAAGTCTATCTCGCCGTTTTTGATGGAACGGATTGCCTGTGGCGTAGAGTGATTATAGATTTTCAGTCGAATACCTGGATGTTGCATGTGAAAGGCTCTCAATTTATCCAGCAGGTAGATATTCAATGCCGTTTCACTGGCACCAATGGAGATACTGCCATTTTCCAACCCCATACTGGCTGTCAGTTCCGCCTCTGCCGCCTGCAACTGTGACATTGCGACGGCAACATGCTCGAATAGCTTCGCTCCCTCCGATGTAAGTTTTACACCGCGGTTGGTTCGAATAAAAAGTGTACAATGGATTTCTTGTTCCAAGCAATTCATGGCACGTGTGACATTTGGCTGCCCACTGCCCAATACATTTGCCGCTTTAGTAAAATTTTTGTATTTTGCGACATAATAAAATATTTTATAGTATTCAAAATTAACGTCCATATTTATACCTCTGACATATCATTCAATGATATTTACTATATCAATAATGCTTTTTACAAATTTCTGTATGATTAGTATAATAAATCATAGTTTTAATCTGTGCCTATTATAACACGCGGGTGTGCAGTTTTCTTGTATCACTCCATTTATTGAAATCAAGAAATACCTATCTATCAATAAAATTTCATACCGGGAGATGATTTTATGTCATTAGTTCTTCCACGAGAGGAGGAAGTGGAGAATATCTTTTCCAGAATTCTTTCATCCGAAGCAGCCTGTGAACGGCTCAGCGAAACATTTTATGACCATTTGCTTGATGATAACCGAAATGCCGATCCCGATCCCCACCATTTGGCTGAGGTTCTTTTCACCGCATATCAGAACGGCGATGTAAGCGCCATTTTATTGGAACTGTGCAATCGCAGTATGTTTGATCTCTTAAAAGAATCCTATCTGATTCCTAAACGGTTTCACGGAAAAGCGGGTGAAAACCCAGTACTTCTTACCAATGAAGATGGTATGCTTTTGGAAAACAACAAGGATATCGTTTCCAAACACGAATATAAAAAATTCTGCGAGATTTATAAATTTCATTCTGCTGCTCCACGTTCCCGATTATATCTTGCAGATGGCTATGATCTGGTCAGATATTATACGGAAGGTATGGATATTACTGAAAGGAAGGAAAATAAAAAACGTGGAATTCTGATTCTATACGCTCTTCCAGATACCAAAAAGCTGCACCTAACAGAAGCACAGGCCTATGATGTTGTCTGGACTACATTTCAGGAAATCCAGAAGGCTGCATATTCTGCCGTTGTTTACTACGGACAGGAGACAGGCGAAAATAATGGGAAATCTTTTGATGAGCTTGGTGTACTTCTCCCCATCCACCAGTTTGAAAATAAAATGCTTCAGCATCTTGAAATGATAGACGGTCTGGTATTGGCCTGTCGCGAGAGAATGATAAAAATCGCAGGAGCTGAAAGCCTTGACCTGTAACCAAAATAAGGAGCAAGCTATGCCACATACTGATAAGCGATCAACCATTATTAAAAGAAATCATATGGAAATCCTGTGGCATGAATATGCCGACGCCACAGTTTCCGGCCCTATTCTACAGGAAAGTCTGCCCGCAAAAGCATCCATTGTGGGAAGAGTTGGTATGATGATGCTCTCCTGTGGCACGGGGGCATGGCGAGTACGGAATTCTATGAATCAGCTATCCGAACTTATGGATATGACATGCACTGTAGATGTGGGTTTTATGTCGATCAACTACACCTGTTTCGATGGAGAAAGCAGCTTCAGCCAGTGCTTATGTCTGACCAACACAGGTGTAAATATTTCTCAGCTCAATCGGCTTGAAAAGTTTGTAAAAAATTTTTCAAAACAGGAAATCAAGCAAAGCTGTGAAGAAATTCATTCTGCATTAGATGCCATTGAAAACATACATGGTTTATATTCTTCGACTGTTCTGACATTATCAGCAGCTTTGGCATGCGGAGCTTTTACCTTCCTCCTTGGCGGCGGCATCGTAGAAGTTCTATGCGCTTTTGTGGGAGCAGGAATCGGCAATTATATCCGATGCAAACTGTCAAAAAGCCATTATACCTTGTTTTTGTGCATCATTTCCTCTGTATCAGCTGCCTGCCTTACCTATGCCGGTTTACTAAAATTACTGGAAATCCTCTTATCTGTTCAATCTCAGAATGAGGCGGGGTACATATGCGCGATGCTCTTCATTATCCCCGGATTCCCATTTATCACCAGCGGAATTGACCTGGCCAAACTGGATATGCGTTCAGGGATAGAGCGTATGACTTATTCTTTGATTATCACAACAGTGGCAACAATGACTGCCTGGATATTGGCCATGTTACTTGACTTAACACCGTTACCTTTCCAGCCATTAAAATTTGCATTGTGGCAGTGGATTTTACTTCGACTGATTGCCAGTTTTTGTGGCGTATTTGGTTTTTCTATTATGTTTAACAGTCCTGTTCAGATAGCTGTCGCCGCAGGCATCGTAGGTGCTGTAACAAACACTCTTCGCCTTGAACTTGTAGATCTTTTGGCACTTCCCCCTGCCGTTGCAGCCTTTATCGGTGCGCTTTTATCTGGTATTCTTGCATCTGGTCTGAAAAAAGTCGCCGGATATCCAAGAATTTCTCTCACGGTACCATCAATCGTGATCATGGTTCCTGGATTATATCTGTACAGAGGATTTTATAATCTTGGCACAATGGATCTTTCATCAGCCGCTTCGTGGCTTGCATCGGCATTACTTATTATTTTAGCGCTTCCCCTTGGACTAATATTTGCCAGAATAATAACAGACAAAACATTTAGATATTGCACCTGATAATCTTTGGACATAACAAAGTATTTTCAGTCAATTATATTTCAGTAAAAGGGAGTAATTGTGGTATGTTAATTGAGGCAAGATTTTTACGAACGCACAGACGGGCAACATCGTTCTGCTAAATCAAAACATCTATGAAACGCATTTTAAAATAGGCAGTAATCATTTTCCAAGGAAAACAGCGGCCCCCGATGAAATATACTCATCGGAGGCCGCTGTATAATCGGTTCAGGAATATTTTAATCCCATACTTCTTGTGCGATCTCTTTGACCAGAGCCAGCTTTGCCCATTGCTCCTCCTCAGTAAGCTTATTCCCGATTTCGCAAGATGCAAAGCCACACTGCGGGCTGAGGTACAGACGTTCAAGTGGAATATACTGAGCTGCCTCATGGATGCGGGAAATTACAGCGTCTTTATCCTCCAGTTTGGGTGATTTTGTAGTAATCAATCCCAAGACAACCTTTTTAGTACCAGTAATTTCTTTTAGAGACTCAAAGTTTCCGGATCGCTCATCGTCAAATTCCAAGTAATAAGCATCGACATTCTCCTGTCCAAAGACCAGAGGCGCAACCTTATCGTAAGCCCCTGTGCAGGCCCAGGTGGAATGGAAGTTACCACGGCAAATATGGGTGTTGATGATCAGATCTTCAGGTTTGCCTTCGATGGCCAGATTATTGATAGTCAGAAACTGTTTCTGAAGGATTTCCAACCGGGCATCATCTGCTTCAAAGAACAGATTGGCTTTCGGGTCTACAAAACACCCCCAGGTGCAGTCGTCAAATTGGATATTCCGGCAGCCTGCCGCATATAGATCTGCAATCACCTTTTTGTATCCATCAACGATATCAGCAATGAGCTCTTCATCATTGGGATAGAACTTCCGAGTGGCCTCCAGATTCATAGGCATGATCAGCTGCTCCAGAAATTGCGCTGGAGCCGGAATAGTCTGCTTGGCTACCGTGCTCTCGTCTTCCAAGCCTTTTACAAACTTAAAATGCTCTACAAAGGGGTGCGCGCTTACGGACAGCTTACCTGTAAGATAGGTGTCGTCAATTTTAGCAGCCTCATCGTGGAACGGTAGACCAGTTTCTGTTTTCTTGTGCTCGATGCCCTGAAATCCCCACATGAAATCCAGATGCCAAGTAGCACGGCGGAATTCGCCGTCAGTGATGACATGATATCCAGCCGCCTTTTGCTTTGTCACAAGCTCGGTAATGCACTTGTCCTCTACAGCTTTTAATTGTACAGCGTTGATATTCCCAGCTTCATAATCTGCACGGGCCTTTTTTAGTTCGGAGGGGCGCAGAAAGCTTCCTACATAATCATAGCGGAACGGTGTTTGTAAATTATTCATATAAAAGTCTCCTTCGAGTTTATGTATTCACCATGTGTTTATTTTTCGTTTTCAGTATACAGAACGATTGCTTTTTTGTAAAATACGGAAAACAGGCGGTTTTCCATAGCTTCAGTCTATGGCAAACCGCCTGTTATAATTGGATTATCTTTGTGCCAAGGCATATCGTTTCAGAATCTCAATGTACAAATTGCCAAATCGACCTGTACCAACTTTACTATGGGTGATGTAGCCGATTTCCATATAATCGTCTACATCAAGAGGAATTGCTACAATATTTTTCCCATTTAATTCTTCATTGATGACTCCACTGCAAATGGTATATCCGTTCAGACCAATAAGCAGGTTGAACAGCGTGGCACGGTCAGAGACCATAATGTCTTTTCTGCTCTCCAATGTACTTAGGATTTCCTCGGAATAATAGAAAGAGTTGTGCTCTCCCTGTTCATAGGAGAGACGTGGATACGGTGAGATATCCTCCAGCGTGACACTGGCTTTTCGGGCCAGCGGATTGCCCACGCCGACAAAAACATGGGGCTTTGCAACAAACAGTCGATGGAACTTCAGGCTGTTTTCTCTCAGGACCTTGCGCAGAATAGTCTCATTGAACTGATTCAGGTAAAGCACACCGACCTCGCTGCGTAACTTTGCTACGTCTTCAATCAGTTCATAGGTCTGCGTTTCACGAATACGAAAATCGTATTCTTCGCCTCCGTATTGCTTCAACAGCTCTACAAAGGCCTCCACTGCAAAGGAGTAGTGCTGTGTGGATACACAGAATTGATGCTTGACCTGTCCCGTTCCCAGATAACGTTCTTCAATCAAGTTTGTCTGTTCGATGACCTGCCGGGCATATCCCAGGAACTCCTCACCTTCCGCTGACAACAAAACGCCCTTATTGGTACGTTTAAAAATGGTGATGCCCAACTCATTTTCCAGTTCTTTGACTGCTGAGGTCAAACTGGGCTGTGCAATATACAGACGCTTTGCTGCCGCGCTAATCGTCCCAGTTTCCGCAATTGTGACAATATATTTAAGCTGTAAAAGCGTCATTGGATTTCCTCCTCATTATTCCAATTAAGCAGATGAAGCAATATGATAGTTCGGTTTCTGAGGAATATTATACTGAAAAACAAGTGACTTGTCATCTTCATCAGGTTACTCAAATTTAAAACTGTAAAAAACACTATGATATCATGTTGCAGCGAGGGAAGACCTTTGCTAGCTCTCTTCAGAAGCAGATGCTAGAGGGCTATGCCCTCCATCATGGACTGCCGACCCCCATCCAATTTACGAATGACAGCGCATCCTGCACCCGCTTTAATCGTCCTGACTTTCTTGCCATGATGGAGGAAGTCGAGGCGGCGCGTGTGGAGGCCATTGTCATAAAAGACATGATCCTATATCATTGACCGCGGACTTGGGAAAAGGCAGAACGCCTGCAAACCACCCCGCGCAGGTGAGCTTCCGTAACAAAGAAGTCCGGCGCCTTTTGTGGCAATCTGAGCGGGTAGATGTGGCTACATTTTTGGAAACGAGAAAAGGCGTAGCATTAAGCTACGCCCCCGCACAGATTGCCATATAGATTTGGAAATAAAAAATGCGGAGTATCATCAAAAGAACTTCTCAGATCCTTTAATGATACTCCGCATGGTATGAGTGGTGATACAGAACTTTTTGAAAACCCCAGTAATATCAAGGACTTGTGGGCATCCGAACAGAAAACCATCTTGTATATCCCCCTGTTTTAGGGCGGCTGTTTTGAAGCAGCCGCCCTTTTATTAATGTCCAAAATAAATGTACCGATTGGGGTTGAAAAAGCCTCTTTTTTCTTTTTGTATTGCCCGTTAGAAATAGGACATGGGTGATTTATCACCCAGCGTGTCAAAGTGGCACAGAAGTAGCTTTTCTCAGAAGACAACACTTTTTTAAATCTACGAAAATATGTCATCTATGCGACGCTCCATCTCACCAAACGGCTCAACCGTATGTGAACGATCCGAATACGGCTTGTCCAGATACGGGAAAACCGGATATGGATAACCCATGTCTGGAAAACCGGCCACAATTAAATAAAGATAAAAGAAATACTGATTCATCAAGTACAAAAGGATCAAATCCTATCCTATCAAGTCCCCATAGGTGTCAATTGGACTAGACAGGATTGGATACGGGGCCAAAGAACTATCGAGGACCTACTTTTAGATTAGAAGAGATGTTGAAGCGGGCATAGGACAACACTACTAAAGCTTTACAAGCAGAGTTTCAAGGTGGCGGAGGCATCCTTGCCCACACTATTTTCCTCCTTTTTCAAAGGCGTAGAAATTATGGTTCAAAATGAGCAAAAAACGCCTGTGATGGTTTCCGTGTATAGGGACAGTAGATTTCCTATATGAAGACTGTTTCTATGAAGGATAAACGCCCAAATTCACCTTTTTAGACAAAGATAGGGGTGTAATCACCGCATAAGGCCTGATAATAACGCTATCTTTATTGACTACGATTGAGAATCGGTAAATTGCTTTCATTTTTCTTGGCAGAGATGTTTTTGCCTCTTTTGACTCTTGCGTTGTGGGAAAAAGAGGGAAATGATATAATAAACTAGGAAATAATATAAGTTTATTTAAACTGAAGGCGAAAGCACACTATTTTTGCAATTTAAAAATAGATGCAGAGAATGTCCTTTGGATTGGGCATCTGCGTGGCTTTGCTTTAGGGAGGTAAGAGATGAGTAATCCGAATTTTACAAAATCAGACATTGGTGCTCAGGCTGCATGGAAAGGTTTTTCGTCTCAAACTTTATATATTGCTTATAGATTGCTTGCGGACGAAGACGGTTACGAATATTACCCCGAAGATATCGAAGATCTGGTTATAAAAAAAGACGGATCTGTTGTTGAGGCTGTTCAAGTTAAAAATATATCTTCCGATCTAACACTTTCAAGCCTTGCTTCTACGAAAACATCTAGGGGTGGAGAGGGCTTTTTTAATCGGATGTGTAGTTTACACACCATAGATAAATCCTTTTCCGGTATAAAGATTGTTTATTTTGGGAGGTTGGGTGCAGAGTTTCAAGAAGTCGCCAACGACAACAAAGAAGTAAAAATGATATTGGCTAATCGGTTGAAAGAAAAACATAAACTGTCAGCCGAAGACGCCGTTTGGTTAATCGATTCCCTGAAATTTGAAAAAGTTGGCCTTAAGGAACTCAAAGAGAACCTAAAAGAACAGATCCGAAGTTATGTACCTGTAATGCCAGCACCTGAACTGGCTCAAGAATTATTAGTACAATACATTTCTAGGTTATCCAACAGTAAAGGCTATACAACTTTAGCAATGTGGAAAGACAAAATCCATGAAATTGGAGTAAGTATTTCTGCTATTGATGGCTTTTACAAAGAATATAATAAGTCTCTCGTATGCTTGAGTGAACTGAAACTTAATACCAGTCAAGAGCAGCTTCAGAATGAGTTTTCACAAGGGGTTTCTGTCCATCCATCACATATTCGAAGCGGTGTGGATGTCAAACGAGACTACTGGTTAAAAAAGATTCAATTTGCCATTGAGAAAAACGGCGTAGCAGTAATTAAAGGAGTTTCAGGTCAAGGAAAATCCGCTTTATGCTACCGTTATTTGCTTGATACATATCCGGAAGGATGCGTATTTTGTGTCCGCACAATCGCTACGGAAACGCAAGCCCAAAACCTTGTGGCTGCACTAGATGGACTTGGAAAGCATAATGAAAATCTTATTATTTATATTGATGTGCAACCGGGAGAAATGCTATGGGCATTTCTGATTCAAGAATTACAGACTCGTGGATTAGGGATACCTGTTTTGGTTTCAATTCGTGATGAAGATTATAATGCCACCCCATTGAATGGAAAAGCTATTAAATACGATGTGGTTGAATTAGCGCTTTCAAAGGATGAAGCAGAGAATATTTATAATATTTTTACAAGTGAAAGACCACACCCAATTTATAGAACATTTGAAGAAGCATGGATTGCCTTCGGAAGTGGAGGGCCCTTAATTGAATTTGTATACTTGCTTTCAAACAATCAAACTTTGACAGCTCGCCTACAGTATCAAATTGATGCGCTCATAAAAGAGAAAGTATCCGATGATTGGTTGGAATTGTTACAGTTGGTATGTTATGCTGGCCGTTTAGGTGCCAATGTAGATTTCCTAACGGCAAAAAAGGAGATTCATTGCTCGACTATGCAGTCAGCCATACAACGGTTAAAAGATGAGTATCTTATTAGAGTTATTGATGAGAACAAGATTGAAGCTCTTCATCCGGTTCGTGCGCAAATTGTATTTGATACCATCTGCTTACAAACTGGTACGACTGAGAAAGATATAGTTTTCAAGACGGTACCTTGTGTGGAAACTAAAAATATACGAGTTATTTTGATGGATTACTTTTCTCATCAACCCTGCAATTTAGATGATTTGCATCGACTTTCTCAATGTGAATTTAACGATTGGATTGGATTTGCGAGTGTAATAAAGACTATGCTTTGGTTAGATGCAAAACGCTATGTCGATTGTAATATGGCGGCCATCCAGGATTTAATTAAGAAACGCGGTAAGGGATGGCTTTGCTTTTTACCACTTGACCTTTCTGGGATCTATCATTCTAATGAAATCATTGCGAGCACTATGAAAGAGCTTTCGATATTCAAAGACAAGGAAGCGCTACAAAGTGCTATTGATGAAATAAAGAATTCACTTACATCACTAACCATAGATTATCAAGCAACAGACTATTTCGTTAAAAACTGTCGTCATCCGAGTCTGCTGCCACAAACAGATGAGGATAAATCATCATTTGGATATGCGCTATTTTGGATGGCAAAACGCGATTGTGAAGTTCATATGCTCATAGAGCCGGACGAGATAGCACAATGGATATGTTCCGGCGACCTCCAAGCGGCTGCAGATGTTATAAGGGGTCTTTCTGAACACACAGCATTTTCAGCTGCTTATCAAACAGCGACAAACAGATTGGTCAATAAATTGATTTCAGAAATGAATGTAATATCTTTTACTGAGGCTGAGAATGAGATCATATGCAAATTCATCCCACCGCTTGAAAATGAAGTAACGATTCCAGAAAAAACTAAGAATCTAAACCAGTACTGGCGAATTAAAATGCTAGATATTCTTGAACAGATGTATCCCCAAAAAGAGTACATTGATATAGAACTACTCGGTGTTGATCTTCTAGATGATTTGGGAATAGAGCCGTTAGATTACAAACTTCGTATGCATAAAGATAGGAGATACAACTCTTGGGTCTCTGAAGTCAATGGATGGGTCAAGATCAGAATTGATTATACCCAACGCCCGGAATCTTGGGGGCAGTATGTGGCAGAAGTCGATGAAATCCGAACAGATGTTAACGAATTGATTGAGCAAACGATAAGGTTAATAGATGATATTTATAAAAAAGGAAGATTTACCAAAGAAAGGTGGAAGCGAATTGAAGATCAGGTCGGTGTATTTAGGAGGCACACCTTCGCTGAAAATCATCTTCCGGTTTCTGCGGTAGATCCATATTGCCTCTACTCGGAGGGAAAAAATAATATACCAGCATCTGAATATTTTCCGATGCGACAGTTGCTTTCCGTCGAAAAATACAAGCGTTTTAGGAAATATTTTAATGAGGTATATTCTTCTTTGGATAGCTTCTATAATCAGTTTGCTGAGGTTCTTTTGGTTCGAATCAAAAAACAAGATATATCATCAATTAAGAATCCAAGGCTAGCTATGTTTAATCTCTATTCTGCTGCCAAAGCTTTTTGCAGTTTTTGTTATGAGTATGATTTACTGTTTTCAGAATACAGCGGCCTGAGTACATCTTTTAAGCAGGTAGAAGCAGAAAATTTTCTCACTTTATTAAATGTTTGGCGTCATGTTCTTGATAATCCTCCCAAAGGACAAGCAATAGCTTATGAGTCTAAATTGCGGTATCGTAAAGGCAAGACATTTTTTCAAGATGCCCTTGCTAGAATACCCGATACAGTAGAGGGAACCCTTTTCGTAACTGACCATCATGCATATATTGCTAAAGATTACAGCATTGATGAGAACAATCCGATTGAAAAAGCGTATGCAAGTCTAGTCTACGAATTGAGAAGTGTGTTTCAAAGTGCCGTGTTGCCATCTAGCGATAGATGGTATTGCGAAACACAGCCTATAGAACTAGCATACATCCCTGTAATTTCCGGCTCGTATTCACCCACAGCGTTTTCTATTCCTTTTTATAGACTTTTTGACTCTGATGTTTCGGCCCTTGAAAAAATGATGTTGCCATGCGAAATAGAACCTGAAGTCAAAGAAAAATTCTTCATTAAAACAGATGTACTCACATGGATTGCCGCCATGCAAAAAGTTCAAGAAATCAAACTTTATATTAAACGATTCCAACAAATTATTCAGATTGAGCCCAGCGAAAACTGCATTGGTGTATTAGCATTGTTTTGCGAAAAAACAGAAGAGAAAATTCAAAACTTGTGGGCCGAGTTCACTGTGTGTGAGAGTATTGCAGATGAACTTATCACAGATGCTGACAAGCAAATTCTTGAAATGATAGAGGCAATCAAAACATTTTGTAGTTGTGGCGATGACATAATTGATTGTATCAGGCGTAAGAGTAACACAGAAGAGGTCATTCACATAATTGATACTATTTCCTCCTTTATGTTGCTGTTACAACCGTTAGTATCAAATATGGGAGTTCGCTAAAACGCAGTTAAAAAAAGTTATCCAGTATCTAAATCTTTTTTCTCGTTCTCATTGTCAATACGGGTGGTGAGTACAAACTCGTACTTGCCACCCAATATTTCTTTTGCCAGTGTATCCCAATCTCGTGAGTTTCCTCGGCGGATACCTCCCCAGGCGTAGAAGTATCCATCTATCACGATCCTGTATGGGTAAGCGCCGTTCCGCTTTGTCTGGAATGGGCCATCTTGTGCTCATCAGAAGTCATTTCTCTGCTGTTATCCGGTCGTGTAGGATGATGGGCGTTTGTAATTTTCCATAGGGCAGCGGCGTTCTTTCTGAATAAGGGTTTGGGACTATCCCAACAAGCAATTTTGCATTTAGGGATAGGGGGGGTCCTAAAGCAAAATTTCGCAAGTGAGGCCTCACTTGCTGTGCTTGCTGTCATCGCTCTTCCCCGTACCTTCTTCCGTTATTACTACATATTCACCCTCGTCAAATGGCCGTTCTGCGCCTTAGATACTATAAGAATGTATCTTGACAGGGCGCAATATCATCTGTATAATAAATACATACTTAGAGAATGTTTAGGGGGCACAGCGGATGGCACGGAATAAATACCCGGAAGTCACCGAGGAGCGGATTTTGGATGTAGCTCAGCGCCTCTTTTTAGAAAAGGGCTACGAGAACACCACCATCCAAGACATCGTGAACGAGCTGGGCGGCCTTACGAAAGGTGCGGTGTACCACCACTTCAAGTCCAAAGAGGAAATCATGGATGCGGTGAGTGACCGTATGTTTTTTGAAAATAACCCCTTCGAGGCAGTGAAAGGGCGCACCGATCTGAACGGGCTCCAAAAGTTGCGTGAAGTAGTCCGGCTGAATCAGGCAGACACAGCCCGTACCAATATGACAGCAC
Source organism: Agathobaculum sp. Marseille-P7918 (assembly GCF_964248325.1). Lineage (NCBI taxonomy): Bacteria > Bacillati > Bacillota > Clostridia > Eubacteriales > Butyricicoccaceae > Agathobaculum > Agathobaculum sp. Marseille-P7918. Next base: position 307,642 of record NZ_CAXTXI010000001.1, read on the forward strand.
AGTCCATTCCGATGAATCACAATCCCAGAGTATTGGTCGGAATGATCGATGCCAACCGCCGGATTCTCACTCCGTATTTTCTGGAACTCATTGAGGAGGGGAACCGGGACGGTTCCATCCACACAGAGTATGCCAAGGAGATTGCTGAGCTGCTGCCGCTGCTCACCAGCCTGTGGCTGCTGCCATCTGTGTTTCCGGCCACCAAAGAGGAGATGCGGCGGAAATTCTCCTTTATCGGGGAGATGATGGAGAAGATGGGCGTGCCTCTGTTTGACGATACCATTCAGCGACTGGTGGACGAGTTCTTTGAGCAAATCCCCAACCTGAAATAAAATTGCCTCACGGCAATTTTATTTTGGATAGATACATTCATTCGGAAGGTATTATATTTTGAATACCGCAGTCAATTACTGCGGCAAATTTTTTACTAGGATACATACCGCTCGAAGGTATGAAAGGAGTATAACATGGGCCAAATTGTAATCTCTGCAAACAACCTGACAAAAACCTTTTCGGGAAAAGAAGTAATCCGGAAATGCACCTTTTCCGTGGAGCGGGGCAGCATTTATGGTTTCCTGGGGCGCAACGGAGCAGGTAAGACTACGGTGCTTAAACTGTTGCTGGGGTTGTTAAAACCATCTGCTGGAACCGCCATTGTGCTGGGACTGGACAGTGTGCGGGATAACGGGGCAATACTTCGACGCACCGGAAGTTTAATTGAAACGCCGATATTTTATGAACATCTGTCGGCTGCGGATAATCTACGCCTCCATCTGGCTTACATGGGAATCGAGGATACCGATGTGGAACCAACGCTCTGCCGTGTGGGGCTGCCCGGTACAGGGAATCAGCCGGTGTCTACCTTCTCCCTGGGTATGCGGCAGCGTTTGGCCATTGCGCGAGCCATCATCCATCGGCCCGATGTGTTGATCCTGGATGAACCGGTCAACGGTCTGGACCCTGTGGGCATGAAGGAGATGCGTATTTTGTTTCGCCGTTTGGTGCAGGAGGAAGGAATGACCATTCTAATGTCCAGTCACCTTCTATCAGAGATCGAGCAGATCGCGGATCGTGTGGGTGTCATTGTGGACGGAACTATCGTGCGAGAAGCGGAGATGGCAGGTCTCTGTAAGCAGCATCCTTCCGATCTGGAGGACTATTTTATTTCGCTCATCCAAGGGGGTGCCGACCATGCGTAATTTGATTGCATTGGAATTAAAACGGAATCGTCTACGCCCATATCATATTGCAACCTTGATTTGCGGAGTGACGATGCTGGGCTTCCAGTACCTGATGGCTGCCATCCCCTATATGGCCCCCACCGAGCCGGATGCAGAATTGTTCTCCCAGTATCCCTTCCTGATGGGGATAACCTGTTTGGTCTGTATGGCGATTTTTTTGATTCTGTCGGCAGTCATGGCCTCCCGGTTTGTGGTGGAGGAATACAGCGGGAAACGCGCAATTCTGCTGTTGAGCTATCCAATCAGCCGGAAAAATGTGCTGTGCGCAAAGCTGATGCTGGTGTTTGCCTATACCGCTGGCGGGATGTTCCTGTGCGGAGCGGTGGTCCAGGCTGTGTTCTTTCTAACAGAATCACTGTTTCCCATCTGTTCTGACCATCTGACAATCAAAGTGGTTCTGCAATCACTGGGCTTCCTGTTCTGCTGTTCCGTTCTGGCGGGGCTGATGGGGATGATTGCTCTGTGGTTTGGATTCCGCAAAAAGTCGGTTCCAGTGACCATTGTGGCATCGGTCGTTCTAGCAACCATTGTGTGTCAGATAATCAGCTCAGCACTGGCATTCTTGCCAATGATGGGAGCCGTTCTTGGTGTGACGGGCATCCTTGCAACTTTGGCAATCAAAAATCTACTGAGACAAGTAAATAACATGGAGGTATGAGACATGACAGAACGAGAATTTGACCAGAAGGTTGAAAGGGCAGCTGCGAACTTTGAACGACGGGTGGAGACCGCAGCAGATCATCTGGACAAAACCGTAAATTGCGTGTGGAATCGCAGCCGCTTATTTCGCTGTGTATCCAGAGGGACATCCCTGGCTGCTGAAGTCGGATTACTACTGATTGCTGGGCGTCTGGCGGATCGTGGAAACCGAACTGCCGCAGCGTGGTGTGCGGGGCTAAGTGTCGTTGGTCTGGCAGCCGATATGTTGATTGCAATCTGTTTCCGGAGGACAGAAAAATGAGAGACAAACTATTCACCCGCAATTTTACTTTTCTGATTCTGGGGCAGGTCAGTTCCCTGATTGGCAACTATACTCTAAAGTTTGCACTTTCTATGTATGTGCTGGAGCAGACCGGCTCGGCGTCCATTTTTGCGACATTGCTGGCAGTAGCCATGCTTCCTACCATCCTGTTGTCCCCCTTTGGCGGTATTCTGGCGGATCGAGCCAACCGGCGTAACATCATGGTGGGGCTGGACACTCTCTCCGGATGCACCGTGCTGGTTGCCGGATTGGTGCTGCCCTTTGGACATGATATCTGGGTCATCGGCGCATTGTTGGTGATCTTGTCTGTCCTGGCTGCTTTTGAGTCTCCCACAGTACAGGCCTGCATCCCCCAGATGCTCTCTGGAGACAATTTGATGAAAGGAAATGCGGCGGTCAATCAAGTACAGGCCATTGCCGGTCTTATCACCCCGTTTCTGGGTAGCCTAGTTTACGCTGCTTTTGGACTTACTCCGGTCCTCTGGGGAACGGTGGCCTGCTTTTTCCTCACCGCTATTTTGGAGTGCTTCATTCGCCTGGACTATCAGAAGGCGGAAGCCACTATGAGCGTCCGGGAGATCATTAGAGAGGACTTTTCCGTCAGCATTCACTTCCTGCGCCGGGAGCAGCCAGGTATCCTCAAATTGCTCCTGCTTGCAGCCCTGGCCAGCTTGTTTGTAGCCGGTACGGTGGTGGTGGGCTTTCCTTATTCTGGTGCGGACTGTTCTTGGACTCTCGGCAGAGCATTACGGAGCAGCAGAGAGCGTTATGGGTGTAGCCGCCGTACTAGGTAGCCTCTTTGTGGGAATTACAGCACAGAAATTCCGTTTGTGCTGGCTGGCCTTTGTCTTTATGGGACTTGGCCTTAGCCTCATTCCAACGGGAATTGCTTTTCTCTTACCCGTAGGGCCTCTCGGTATTTACATCATTCTCCTTGTCATGTTCAGCCTTGGGCAATTTGGATGCAGTCTATTTTCCACCTATGCAATCTCTGTTATCCAGGCTCGAACTCCCGAACACTTGATGGGGAAGATCATGTCTTATGTATTCACTCTTGCCATGTGTGCCCAGCCTGCAGGACAGATCATCTATGGGGCGCTGTTTGATTGGTTTTCAGATAGTCCCTATTGGGTGTTGATCCCCAGCGGCTTACTGGTATGTGTGATTGGTCTGGCATCCTCAAGGTTTTTTGTAAACTTCGAAAAGAATTGATTCCTGGCGGCGCAAACCGCTGACGGAATGCGGCGGTTTTGAAAACAAGAAATCAAGACCGCTGTATTCTGTTTGAAAAAATGAGAATGCAGGGGGTGTATTAAAGTCGCCCTTTTTTAAGGATACGGCGGTATCGAGGAGGTATCGCTGTGTCCTTTTTCATTTTTCACCCACCTAATAGCTCAAAAAAAGCCCGTTCCATTCGACGGACAGGTTCGGCCATGAGTATGAACTATACCATGTAAACAAACTTCATATTGCTTGCTATTGCGCCCGGTGGGTCTGTGACCTGCCGGGCGCTTTTTGTCGTTTCCTGCGGTCGGAATGGCTGGCTGTTGCTTTTCTCAAATTTTCTTCCAAAAGGAGGCGTTTGGCGGGCAAAACACGCTCCCGCCGGATTGGTAGTAGCGGAAAGGGAGAGAACCACCTGATCCCCCATGGAAAGGGGGTGAAACTGATGGAATCTAACCCCCGCGACTATGGCGAGCAATGCCGGTTCGATGCTTTTTGCAAGAAGGTGTTGCGAAACGAGGCCAGAGCCTACCTGCGAAACATGAAACGCCAAAGAGAGCGTGAAGCCTTCTTTAGCGACTTGTCCCAGGCGGAGCTGGACAAGCTCTACGTCGTGGATCGTTACCCCAGCGACAGCATTGTATTCTCGTCGCACGGCTACGATCTACATATCGACAACGAGCTTGTGGCCGAGGCTTTCTCCGCTTTGCCGCAGATGGAGCAGAGTATTTTGATTTTGCACTGCACCCTGGACCTGGCAGACGGTGAGATCGGCAATCTCGTTGGGATGTCCCGGAGCGCCGTTCAGCGGCACCGGACGAAGGCGCTGCAGGAGCTGCGCGAAGCATTGTCGGTGCTGATGCCGAAAGGAGGCTGAGGAAGATGACAGAGCCCATCCACAAGGGAAAGGACCTGCCGCCCGTTTGGGTGATTCACGCGGCCTCCGGCGGTGACAGCGAGGCTATGGAGCAAGTGCTGCGGTACTACGACGACTATATGGGCCGCCTGTGTACCCGTACTCTCTATGACAAGGACGGAACTCCTCGTGTGTGTGTGGATACCCACATGAAGCGTTGTCTGGAAACCCAACTGATTCGGGCTGTCGTTCGGAAATAACTGCACCAGGCCAGGCATCGGCGGGCGGTGTTCCCTTTCTGCGCCCGCCGTCAGCCTGGGCTGGATTCATTTTTCTATGTGAGAGGAAAGGAAGGCGATCCATGAAAGAGAAACCTGCACCCCCAGATATTCCAAAGCAACATCAAGTACAACTTGAAAAAATGACCTATCGCTTCGGTAATAGGTCGTTTGTCGTAGAGTCTGTTTTCAAAGAGAAAAGCCCGGATACCTTGGGCAACATTCTTCTTCGATTGATGAAGGCCGAACGTGAGAAACTGTAACCTCTACATACCCGGCTGACACGGGCAGAGGGCGGCGGTATAATTGTATTGGGAATACAAGATATGCACTGTTCGGCTGTCCGGAAAGGAGGACTTATGAGACAGTCGAATCCCAAAAAATCCCGTGACATGACCGCTTTCCTCTATGAGCGGCTTTCCCGTGACGATAATCTGGAGGGTGAGAGTTACAGCATCGGCAACCAGAAAAAGCTGCTGACCAAAGTGGCGAAAGAGAAAGGCTACACCAATCTGGTCCATTTCCTGGACGATGGCATTTCCGGCGTCACGATGGACCGCCCTGGTTTTGTGGAGATGATCCAGCAGCTTGAACAGGGGCGGGCCGCCGCAGTATTTGTCAAAGACCTTTCCCGCTTAGGCCGTAACTACATCGAGGTCGGCAGACTGACCGAGGAATTTTTCCCGGAGCATGACATTCGCCTGGTGGCGGTATCTGACAACATAGACACCGCCGAGGGCGAGAATGAGTTGGCGCCGATCCGCAACCTGTTCAATGAGTGGTACGCCCGCGACATCAGCAAGAAACGGCGCATCAGCAACAAGATCAAGGGGAATGCGGGCGAGCCGATGGGCCAGCCTCCCTACGGTTACATCAAAGACCCCGACAATCCGAAACGATGGATCGTAGATGACGAAGCCGCCCAGGTGGTTCGGCGGATTTACAGCATGACCCTGGAGGGCTACGGGACGGAGCAGATCGCCACGCAGCTTGAACGGGATGAAATCCTTACCCCGCGTGCCTATTGGCTAAAGAAGGGCATTAAGCGCCCCGGAAAGGGTAAGCAGCAGCCCGCTACCAAGTGGAACAGTTCCACCGTGACCAAAATCCTGTCTTTGCAGGAGTATTGCGGTGACATTCTTAACTTCAAGACCTACTCCAAATCCTACAAGAACAAAAAGAGGTTGGAGAATGACCGTGAGAATTGGGTCATCTTTAAGGATGTCCACGAGCCGATCATCGAACGGTCTGTTTTTGAGCAGGTGCAGCAGAAACGGGGCAAAATCCGCAAACGCCGCACCAACGAAGGAGAGCACAACATGTTCTCTGGTCTGCTGGTCTGTGCTGACTGCGGCAGCAATCTTCACTTTCATTTCAATCAAGGAAACCCGGAGATCAAGTATTTCAACTGCTCCAACTATAAGGGCAACCGTGGGAATTGTACTTCCACCCACTATATCCGAGTGGATTTTCTGGAACAGGTGGTGCTTGGTGAGATACGGCGTCTGACAAAGTTTTCCAGCCTCTATGAGGACGAATTTCTGAAAGCGGTGATCGGGCACTCTCAGCAAGCAGCGGAGGCCGACCGCAAGCTGAAGGAGAAGGAATTGAAAGCCCTGCTTGCCCGTGATGAGGAACTGGATGGGCTGTTTGAGCGTATTTATGAGGACAATGTTTCCGGCAAACTCTCCGATGACCGTTTTGCGAAAATGTCCAAACGGTATGAGGATGAGCAGAAGGAACTGGCGGAGAAAATCAAAAAGCTCCGCTCCGAAATCGAGAAGCAGAGCAGCCAGGCCATGACCACGGATATGTTCATCTCTTTGGTGCGAAAGTACACCCGCGCACGGAAACTCACGCCCCGGATGCTCAACGAATTGGTTGAGAAGATTGAGGTTTACAATGCGGAGAAAATTGATGGCGTGTGGGAGCAGCGGCTTCGCATCCATTATAACTGCGTGGGAGAAATCACAATCCCTAAAATGCTGCCCCTGCCCATTCCTGATGTGACCGTCAATACCCGGAAGGGTGTGTTTGTCAACTACGCCCCAGCAGAGATCGCCGGATGAAAACAACAAAAAAGACGAGTGTTCTTACAGCTTTTCAAATGCTATAAGAACACTCGTCATGGTCCGAGTGACAGGACTTGAACCTGCGGCCTCTTGACCCCCAGATAAGTGGCGGCTATTACTGGTACAGTTTTTTTGTAATCAGAGGGCTTGGTGTCTATTTCGTCTAACTATAATCTCTCCCGGATGCACAACCGTTTTCTCTTGTGGCAAGTGATTAAGCCAATGCACCTTTGCCTCATTTCTCTGCTCATGCAAAAGCAGAAAGCGCAGTTTAGGTATGTGCTGCTTTAATTTAGTTCAGAAACCTATTTTATCGACAACCCGTCGCTATGGATTTCTTGATACATCAAGCTTCTTTTGCTATATTCTCTTTTAGCTATATTAAAAATAATTCTATAACCATGTGCAATCTGTGTGTGTCTTGCGCCCCGTTTATAAAATATTCAAATAATGTGTCATGAGGTGACAACTATTACAACAAGACAAGCGAGTTGAACTGTTTAATTCATTTGTCTTTTCGGAGAAAAACATGCTATAATACAAATAATGTCATTTATTGCTTTTGTATCCACTATATGAAAGGAGCGGCATGACATGAATATTGAAATTAAAAACTGCAACAACATTGACTCCGCGAGAATAGATGTCACCACAGGCCGGTTAAATATAAAATATGCCATTAACGGAACAGGCAAATCAACAGTCGCGCACGCCATTGAACTTGCTACAAATGGAAAAGACCTAAGAGAACTATTACCGTATAAGTACTTAGGTGAAGACCCAATTTCTGAATCACATACTCCATCTGTAGTATTTTCAGAAACAATAGATGGAGTCGCAATTTTCAATGAAGAATATGTTAACCAATATTTGTTCCTTCCCAACGAATTGGTAGAAAATAGCTTTGAAGTTTTTATAAGGACTTCAGACTATGATGAAAGAATGGCAAAGATTCAGCTCCTTATTGCGGACATTCAAAAGACATTTAAAAATAACCCAGAATTAGAGGAACTTATTAGTGATCTTACAACTTTTATTACCGGCTTTGGAAAAGCACAAAAAGGATACTCAAAAACGGGTTCTATTGGCAAGGGAATCGCTAAAGGGAACAAAATATTAAATGTACCGCCTGTTTTAGCGGAATATACTCCTTATATTCAGAGTGAAAAAAACGCAGCATGGCTGACATGGCAAAGCAGAGGTGACGAATTTCTAGATCTTTCTGAACAATGTCCTTATTGCGCTGAAAAGCTATCTCCTCCGCAGAAAGAAATTGTTAAACAGGTCGCAATAGAATACGACTCAAAATATGTTGCAGAACTTCAAAAAATGGTGGGTGTATTCCAAGCATTAAAAGAATATTTTACAGATGATGTTAAAGTAGTTATTGATAGACTTGCAACGAGTAGCACTGAGTTTACCAAGGAAGAAATCAACTATTTAATAGAAATAAAAAGACAAGTAGAAATCCTAAACAATCGCCTTATTGAGATTAAAAATCTGAATTTTGGCGCTCTAAAAGACGTAGATAAAGTGATTGCTGAGTTAAACAGACAGAAAATTGACTTACAATTATTGACGCATATTAACTCGGATTATACTGCAAGAAAAGTTTCTCTAGTCAATGGTGCATTGGATAGCGTAATTGAGCAGGCTGGTAAATTGCAAGGAGAAGTAAACAAGCAAAAAGCACTTATCCAAAGCACGATTGATAGGTATAGCAGTGAAATAAACGGTTTTTTGGAAAGTGCGGGTTATAAATATAATGTGTCGATTGTTGAAGACACTACAGCAAATACTTATCGACTTATTCTTTGTAGCACAGACACACTGGCACCGGTTAACGATGTAAAACTTCATTTAAGCTATGGAGAAAGGAATGCGTTTGCATTAGTGCTTTTTATGTATCATGTGCTGAAGGATAACCCTTCCTTAATTATCTTGGATGATCCAATATCTTCTTTTGATAAAAACAAAAAATATGCAATAATGGAAATGCTTTTTAAAGGGAGCGGTTCACTTCAAGGCAAAACAGTTATTATGCTGACACATGACTTTGACCCAATAGTAGATATGATCCATACATCAAGTATTAGGTGCAGATTTTGCCCAGTACCCGTTGCCGCCTTTCTATGCAATGAAAACGGTACTTTAGCAGAGCAAGAAATATTGCCCTCAGATATTCAATCGTTTTTTGAAATTGCAAATACCAATATAAGAAGCAACATTGATATAATAAACAAACTGATTTATCTGCGTAGATGGTTAGAGGCGTGTGGCGATAAAGGGCTAGCTTGGCAGCTATTATCAAATTTTGTTCATCCAGATAGAGAAACACCTGTTATTCAAGAAACATCAGGGTTTCGTAATATGACGGATGAAGAAATAGAAGCAGCTTCTCGACAAATTTGTGAAGATATTCCGGAATTTGATTATCAGGCGGCTTATGCAAGGGCGCATGATCCTTATCAAATGATAGCACTATACAAGACTCTTACAAGTAGTTATGAAAAAATCCAACTTTACCGGATGATCAATCATGGACAAATATCGGATACTGTTTTCAAAAAATTTGTAGATGAAGCCTTTCACATAGAAAACGACAGCCTTTTCCAACTAAATCCATCCAAGTATTCGACAATACCATATTACATCATTCAACTGTGCGATAATGGCATCCGAATTTTGGAAGAACAATTATGTGAAAATTAGAGTCCGGTTTAAGGGACAACTATCATGGTATTATCTTTATTAGAAAAGGAGTATATCTAGTTAGGAGGTAATACCATGATAGTTCAATTACAATGCCATTGTCATTGGTCATCTGAAAAGCAAAATCGTATTGCAAATTTAATTGCTGAAAGGGCAGAATTAATTCTTGGTAATAGTGTAGCACCATTAGTGAGAGATTTGATTTTCGTGGATAAACTCCAACCATCATTTCAATCGACATTATCCCTTATTCAGCCGAATCTCAAAGATATTTGTTTAGACAAAAGAAGCGATAGTACATACAGACTGGTGTTAAGTTCTGAAACACTGCTTTCTCTGATGACGCCCGGGGCTGGGCAAGCCCGTTTTGATGAACTAATCACTTCTGCCAAAAATGCCATATGTGAATCACAGCTTTATAATCGCACCTAAATTGTATATCAAAAAAAGAATGTCAGTTTAATTCCAGAGTGGTCTTTTTCATTAAGCCACTTTATAACGGGTTTAGTATTTGTATAGGCACTAATATTGCCAACAAATGTTCTTGCAAGCACTGACAGATAAAAATGTGAAAATATCGGCTAACTTTGTATGCAACCCATATTTATATTTACATATCTGGAATTATCTGCTATCATAATAATATATACCTGATCGGATGTGAGACGAGCATGGGGAATTTAATTAAGACTCGATTTAAGGGTATCTTTTTTGATAAAGATGAACAATATTTTTTATATGATCAACAATGGAAGTTGGTAGACGAAAGCCAGCCTGAAGCGTCCGCTAGTACAGAAACCGAAATCCCTAATGAGACGGAAAAGCTCATATCCCACATTTCTTTTAAGTTTTATGTGAAGCGTCAAAAATTCCATGAAACGAATAAAGAACAACAAATTATCACAGTTTATGATGGTTTGTCAGGTGTTTTGATGGGTCAGATCACTGCTACAGTGCCTACCTTGACAGAAGATTTACTTTCGCTTCGTGAATATGGCGTTGTTATAGGGCGAAGCGATTTTATTAGTTTGAAAAACTGCATTGAAAAATATTATAACGAAATTTTAACTGAAATTATTCACGAGGAACAGTCCATCAGCGATGAAGAGTTAAAAAATATCCTGACCATGATAGGTGAGTACATTTCAGAAAGAAAAAGTGATGGCTACGACCTGAAAGCATCAGTTAAAGGTGAGATATGCTATAATATCCCTGTAAAGGAATTTCAGGACTTGATAAGAGATAGCGAATATGCCCATATCAACTTGATGGAGCTTAAAAAGCAGTTAAAGCGGCAAGGCTACACGATTTGCAGCACCGGGCGATATGATCGCACCGTACATAATTCTGCTATGGGAAAAGCTGAAAAGGTCATGTCTTTCAGCCAGAAAGCTATTACCACATTACCAGAATTACCAGAGACAGAAGCAAAAGAGTGATGTCGTGAAAACCTTATCAATGTTTAGCTACTTTGGTGGCAAAGCGAAACTAGCACCATTGATTTGTGACCTAATTGATTACGATGGAACAGATATTTATTTAGAGCCATTTGGTGGTGCGTGTCGGGTTTTGCTGAATAAAGAACGGCATGATTTGGAAATATATAATGATTCCTCCGCTGGTCTCTGTGCGTTTGTTAGATTGATGAGCAATCAAGATACAGCACATGAATTGATTGCCCGGCTCTATGAAACGGAATATAGTCAAGAACAATTCGATTGGGCATTAGATATCCGTAATAAGGTTGATGATCCCTTAGGCGTTCAAATTTCTAGGGAGTTAATGAGGGTTTATAAGAAATTAAAGCGAACGATGGAGCAATGTCCAGACTACCAGTTGAATCCTGAAGAAATTGCAGAAGCTAAAACGGTTCTTGATAATTGGCGTGCATTTACAGAGACTTATGATATCTATCATGCGAATCTAAATGCATACAAACCCCAGTCACAAGACAAAGTAAAAAAGGGAAACCTTAGAGACTATACGATAGCTTATGCCCAAGATGAATTATATGGCATTTCCGAGATTGACCTTGCAGTAGCTACCTATGTCGTATATTCGCAGAGCCGTGACGCAATAGGAAAGAATTGGACTTCATTCAAGTATAAAAGCCAAGAAGCATATTATAAGCAAATTGACCGACTGTATGACGTCGCAAACAGGTTGGAAGGTGTCCAAGTAACCCAAGTAGGAGCACTCGCCTATTGTCTGAAGAATAATTATATAGAATCTCCCCATGTATTTTGCTATGCAGATCCAAGTTATCTCGATCCAAAGATAAAAAAGAAGGATTTGGGTAATCAGGTTTATAAGCATCCTTTTTCCTATGAAGATCACGAATTGTTTTTGGACATGGTACATAATGCAAAATGTAAAATGATTATCAGCAATTATGATAATGAGTTATATAATAAATACCTGCGTGGTTGGAACAAAATTGAAATCCCCACAAAGACCTCTGTTGGCGGTAAAGCAGACAACAGACGAACAGAGGTGTTGTGGTATAACTATTCGCTGTAAAGAAAAGGCCTATTAACATAATGTTAATAGGCCTTTTAGTATAAGAAATGAATGTGCAATTAGATCAAATTAACTTAATAATTCCTTACATAATCACCATAGTTTATCACTCGTCCCAGCGTTACAATATGCAAGCATCAAGAGAAAACCAATAGAAAAAGGAGAAACAAGACCATGTGCAAAGTATTGATTAACGAAGTGATGCTTGGCAAACGGAGCGTTGGGTTTGAATGCTACTCTACCGAGAACAAGGACATGGTAGGTTTGACAGCCAAGCAAATCAAAAATGCCCTCAAAGAAGGAAATGCAGTCCTTGGGTTTCAGCTGGATAGCAGTGGGCAATTAGCAGTAGATAGGGATTTTTGCAATAACTATATGGTCAAGACTGGTATTGGTTCCCTCTCCCCTAAGTTCGAAAGTGATTGCATCGTCAACATCATGTATACTGTGGTGGGGAAAGTCGGTACAGAATATGAAGTGGTGTCCAGTAGGTTTTTTCACGGTATGATGGCTGAAGAAAAGATTAAGACACTGTATGAATTACGCGCAATCAACGGAATTAAAATAGATAACAAAGGGAAAATACAAATGCTGTATCCAGCGGTGAAAAGTAGCAGCACTAAAGAAGCTGCCAGCAAGCCTGAGATCCAAACGGCTAACATAGCAGGATAAAATACTGATATTTATAAAAAGAGCACTCAACATTGCGGTTGAGTGCTCTTTTTCGTATATCCAGCTTGAAATAAGACATTTTGAGATAGATATATGTAGGCAGATATTGAAAGAGAGGATTTTCTAATGATTGCACAAGACAATGCTATACTGGAGAAAGCTTTTGATATTCTAAATAGGGTGTATTTTGAAAGTGCACTGCCAAAAGTTATGATCACAATACAATCACGCCCCAAGGCGTATGGATACATCACGACACAAGAGGTATGGAAAGATGAAGCTGCCAGTTATTATGAGATCAATATTAGTGCAGAGCATTTAGATAGACCAATCGAAAATGTTTTAGCTACTTTACAACATGAAATGGTACATCTTTATTGCATGGTAAATGGTATTGCTGATACATCAAAGGGAGGACGATATCACAATAAACTTTTTAAAGCAGAAGCAGAAAAGCGTGGACTTCTTATTGAGTATGCACCATACATCGGGTACAGCAAAACCACGCCAAGCACAGGGTTTATTGCAGTACTGAAAGATAATGGGCTTATGGAATTGGGTATTGATCATCACCGGGATGATAACCTCTCCCCTTCCCCATCCACAGGTGGTCAAACAGGAAAAAGAAAATCAAGTACACGGAAATATATTTGCCCTTCATGCGGTATGAGCGTAAGGGCAACAAGAGAGGTTAATATCCTGTGTGGTGATTGTATGTGTACAATGGAGGTGAAACAGGCGTAGCAGGCAATGTGAGATAAGTCAAATGGGAATTGTCATTTACAGTCTCATAAGTGTTTCAAAGCAGTATCAATAGGGATTTTTATGTTTATATGAGGCTGCAAATGAAACGCTCAATTGGGTATAGTCTAATGAAGCATAGGGTGTGTCAATGAGGTGATATGGGTGAAAATGGGACTTGAAGCATTCAAGTGACTAGTGATGAACAAGAGAAACGAGGTTTTTTAAGATGAAATTCTTTTATTCCAGAGTAAGTACAGCAGATCAAAATGAAGCAAGACAGATAGAACAAGCAAAGCAAGGTGAATACGATAAAGTTTATCTGGATAAGGCGTCTGGTGCAAATATGGAGCGTGCAGAACTGAGTATAATGCTAAATCAATTACGCGAAGGCGATTCGGTTACTGTGTTGAGTATAGATAGATTGGGAAGAAACACCCGTGATATACTGACGATCGTAGATAGAATTACTGAGCAAAAGGCAAGTTTGGTTTGTCTTAGTCCACATTTTACGAGCGCAGACCACTATGGCGAATTCTTCCTAAGTATGCTTGCATGCTTTGCGCAATTGGAGCGAAAGCAGATATTGGAAAGACAGATGCAAGGTATTCAAATTGCTAAGCAAGCCGGGAAATATAAAGGACGTAAGCCGAAAACAATAAACAATTTTGAAGCTGTTTATAAGCAGTGGTGTGACGATAAGATAACATCAGAGCAGGCGGCAAAGCTTTTAGAGATCAGCAGGTCTACATTTTATAGGAGGGTAAAAGCGTATGAAGAAAGTAAAACAGTAGATTTTGGATGTGAAGCAGTAAACAAAAATTAGGGATACATTGCACGTACAACCTAGGTGAAAAAAATTTTTGAATTTGAAATGTAATGATACATTGATGATTTGATAGCGATACGTCAAGTGATACAGTGGTGAAAAAAATTATGCAGCAAAATGAGGAAAAAGTGAGTTGACTTAGGTACGGAAAGGGTAAATGATTTTAGGGTATCATGAAAAAAACACATAGCATAACAGAATAAAATGTTAGCTTAGGATGTAAGACTTAAAAGGCGAACATTCCATATAGAAACAAAGCATCAATTTGATTAAAAACAAAGAAGTGATGCAAGAGCAAATAGTGTACTAGTTAATCTCGGATAAGATATGGATATCTCACCTACAAAGCAAAAGCATAAACAAAGCATTGGTATGACCCCAATGCTTTTGTTTTTAATTCCCCAGACAGATAGTAAAAAATAATATCAGTATGGTTTCGGTTACAGAACATAGGGGTAAAAATTTGCATACCTGTTTTGCAACCTTCCACAGAAGTAAAGTAACCACTAAGTCCACGGGGTTATATCCAAAATTAAGAGAAATGAAAAACAATCTAGTTTACAAGCTACACATTAGATAAAACCAATGCAGCTTACCTATCTCAGAAAATACAATACGCAAGCAGCATTGTGTTTTACAAAAAGTACATAGAAAAAGTGTGATAATGGACTGATAAAATCCCAACATGCTTATAGCTGACGGTAGGAGCATAATAATTATCTCGCATTACAGACAAAAGCATTGGTATGATGCCAATGCTTTTGTTTTTAATTCCCCAGACAGATAGTAAAAAATATCATCAGTATGGTTTCGGTTACAGAACATAGGGATAAAAATTAGAATACCTGTTATACAACCTTCCACAGAAGTAAAGTAACCACTAAGTCCACGGGGTTATATCCAAAATTGTGGCGAATGAAAAGCAATCTAGTTTACAAGCTACACATTAAATAAAACCAATTCAGCTTATCGAACTCAGAGAATACATTACAGATTATACCCAAGAACCTTGGCAAGTAGCATTAAAATTAGATAGCAGAGACTTGGGATGATGATAGCGAGAGCAGATCATATTTTATATACAGTAAGCAGAAACATATAAGTTAGCACGATACATTATAACAAGCTAACATATTTCGGGATTTTAGATGATAAACATGTTCAATACGCTAGTCATAATCGGGATCGTAGAATAGGACTGATGGGGGTAAAAAACCAGCTGTACAGAATGTTGAAAAATGCATATATGTTAAAACTGGGGGCTTGAAACTGAGAAAGAAAATACAAGGGGAAAAATGTCAAATCATGTCTTGTAATGCCAGCAAATCAGCAATATAATGGAAATACGCTGATGCTCGTGGTGCAGCTGAAAGATTGAAGATGCATCACAAAAAGGAGCAAAATTAAGGGGGGATAATCATCCATATTACATACACATATCTGAAAGAGGTAGTGTAAATTTTAGAAAGAGAGGCATAAGCATTTATGAAAACTCAATTTATTAAGGTGAAGCGCATATTGATACCGATGATTATGGCGGTAGCGATAGTAGCGCAGGGAACGGTATCGGCGATAGCGTTAGATACGGAGGATGTTAGTGATTTAATCACTATGGATGGGAGTATAGTGATGGAGGTTGGGGAGGTAGATGCGATTTCCGCAGCGGCTCCGATAGCCCGCTCCACCACTCCTACTCCTAATCTGGAAGATTTCAGTGATTATGAGAGTGTATTAAAGAATCACTGGGCGGTTCGGGATAATAATATTCCGATTTTGTTATCTCAGGGTGGCATCAATGGTACTCCAGATGGAAATGGCGGGTTAAAGTTTGACCCAGACCGTAGCATCACCACAGCAGAGATACTGTCCCTAATCCTTGAGGCAGCTAATCAGAATCTTGTGGATGATACCAAGGCATGGCCAGACCGCGTAATTGACCCAGCTATTGAGCTTGGCATTATCCCCTCCAGCATGTCCTCAGAAGCCAACACTCCTATTACCAGAGAAAAGATGGCGATGGTGCTTGTCAATTCTGCGAAAGCAATTCGCAATGAGGACACCACAGGTGTTACCTTTGATGCTTCTAAGATAAGCGACCTCAATCAGGCAGACTCCACTTATCGTTCTTATATCCAGACAGCTTATGGAATGGGTTTATTAGAGGGTAAAGGTTCCAAGTATGACCCCAAGAGTTCTACTACTCGTGCTGAGACATGTGTTATTGTAAATCGTTTGTATGGTTTTATGCCACGCGTAGAGGTTAGCGATGATGATACCACCATTGAAATGCCGACTGGACTCTCTCCTCTGCCCGACAATAGCAACGTAGGCATTTCTGGCATCGTCTATCCTAAGGAAGGTGACGTCATCAATGGTGTTAAGGTAGAGCGTGACGAAGAGACTGGTGTTCTTGGTTTAGGTGGTAATGGTAAAGGTGGTATTTATCTTGGCCTTGTTTACCCGACCAATGGTGCTAAAGTAGAGATTGGTGACATCGCTGAAGATTTTTATGATAATATGGGTGGCCAGTACTTGCAAAAAGGAGATTACGTCTTCTGGGAGACTGAGTGGGCTATGATTGATGGTGCAGGCATGCGTAAGCTCGAGAAGGTTTCCAATCCAACCAATGGAATGGTAGCAGACATCCATGGCAACCTTACTACTGGCAGTCCTTCAGATAAAGATGTTTTCTTTGTTTATGATGGTTATTGGCAGACTTGCAAGTAAGGCAAGTAATGGCTTTTAGCCACAAGTTAAACTAGAGAGGTGTGATGTTTAGGCATCACACCTCCTCTTAATATAAGGAGGAAATTTTAAGAATGACAATTACACCACGAGGTCATCCCAACTCAAGTCTAAATGGAATAAGTTTCAACAGGAGGTAGACAGATGCAACGAAGAAGCAGAATATCAAGGGTATTTAGTTTATTTGTGGCTTTCCTATTGTTCGTCTCCACCATCACAACAGCATTTGGTGCTGGTTTTAGCTCAGCCTCTCCCGGACCACAGTTTAGTGGTTCTGGACCATTAGCTGGTAACCAATGGGCAGGTGGAAATGCACAATTTTTACGAGTCACACTGTACTGGGCACCACGAGCCACAGACTCATCCAAGGCATTGGGTGAAGATGGAGCTGATTGGTCAAAAGTAATCAAAGTAGCTACATACGACTGGGCATCAGCGAATCCGGCATACAAAGTAGTCCAGCATTCCAATTTCTCGGATGCACTTTATTACTATAAAGCTGGCAATACAAATAAAATGTCAAAGCAGTATGACTACTATGCCAAAACGTCTACATCGCCATTAGGTCGTGTTTTTGTAAACTATGCGTCATATAAGAATGATGCAGGTCAAACAATGTCATTCCCGTTACCAATTGGTACAAATGCTAGCAGCACGACCAAAGTAAAAACATTCTTCACTCAAAGTGAGGTTATCAATCAGGCGTTATGGTTAGCAAAAGTAGCGAATGGTAGTTATGCTAATCAATCGAGTGGTTTTGGTAAGGTAGGAGAAAATGACTACAAAAACGGTATATACTATACCAAATCTGGTGTAGCACAGCAAGGCACCTATATGTTCACTGTAGAGCCCGGTGTATACACCCCAGTAAATGGAGTTTACACAGCAGCTACAATGCGTGACATTGTCAACTGGAAAGGTAATGACACAATTCTGGGCGACACTTCTGGTGTAGCTCCTTCATTAGCTCGCAACACCGCTACATCAGTTATGCTTGAGCCTAACATGAAGTATCCGGGACTTGGACTTGAATACAAACCGTTAGACCCCGGTATTCAGGGTGACTATTCATGGATGCGCAACAACAGAGACACCATGAGATTGTCTTATGGTATAGGCGTATTCATGCAATGGAGCAAAGTACAGCAACTTCCAGTAATAAATTATTATTATGATTTAACTGAGGAAGATTTTGTACGGGCGGGATTGCTATTAACGCCAGATGAAGAAGATTCTACACTGTATCACATTTATGATGCAGATGGTAATGAGCTTTCAATTTATGAAGCGATAACGAATTATCCGGAGGTAGTGAATCGGAAGGCGAACAATGCTTCAACAGCAGCGGTAACGGGTAACACCTACATTGCATCAAGAGAATCCGAAGCATTTAGTTCATCGGATGATGGAAAGAGTGGTCAAGTTAAGACATACAACCTCATAGCGGGTTATATGACGAACAAGCAAGTTACGGCTGGTTACCTAAACATCACTGATGATGGTGGTGGATTGCAATTTTATGATAACAATGGCAAAGCAAACATCACTGAAGAAGTTAAAGTACAAACGAATGATGCAGAGCTTACGCAAGAGAAGATAAAGCAATGGGATGATTCGGTAAAGTTAGCGACTACGGTTAGTCAAAACAATCAAGTTTCAAAGCTAGGTCTCGCTGGTAGTCAGAAACATATTACTCCAGTAGAAAATGGGTTGCAATTAAATTTTGGGCAGGACAATGGAAGTTTACAAGGCGCATTTATTTATGTAGACCTTAAAGTTCCGGTATGGCCAGACATCACTACTCTAAATGACCCGGGTGAACCCATTGACCCAGACCCAGAGGATAAAACGCCATACGTTCCACCTCAGTACACCAACGTAACGAAGATGTACTATGACAGTCCAGAGGCTACCACACCTTCTAAGACAACATCTGAGAAGATACCTACCACTGCAACGTATGAAATAGAAGATGAAGAAGAATACAAGGTAGTGGATTGGGTAATCGTTGATGATATTACGCCAGATGAGCCGGAGCCATATCCGACTTATGAAGAAGCGAAAGATAATCAATCCGAAGAGGGTAAGACAGGAACTACACCGGGTAGTCTTGGACCCTCTAACTGGACGAATCCAGATAGGGAGTTGTTTATCAAGTATGAAAAAGCACCAGAGGAAGAAGAACCCGAGCCCCTTGATGGTTCACTTCGTCTCACAGAGAAGCGAATTAGTTGGTTAAAGTCTTTAGAGGATATAGGCGGAATACCAACGATTACATTCCAGTGGGCGGCGATTACGGGACATGAAACCCACTATTGTGGTGATGAAGATTGTAGTGGGCATTCATGTAATGAGCACATAGGTAAAGATAGTTTCTTGCGGTTTGTAAGTAGTAACACCACGCCTGTTAAATCAGACATAATGGGTAACAAATCAGGCTTTATGCCTTATGATGAAGATAATGTTTATGAGTTTAACAGAACGGATGATGGTGGTTCTTATGATATGAAGCCAAATTACTGGTATGTAATTTGGAGAGGCAAGGACATTCCAACCATAGCATCTTATAAATATGGTGATACAACTGGTAGTGGTAAAGCTACGAGTGCTCCAATCATCAAGAATTTAATTGGTGAAAACATGGTAGGCATCAAGCCAGCTGGAGCACGTAATGCCAATAACAACAGCTTCTACATGGATAGCTTTACGATTACAGAGGGTAAGTCGAATTATGATGCTAAAACTCTTTCAGCCTTTGTAAACTCGTTTGGTGCTCAAGCGGGTGGTGTAGGTGACCAAGCCTTTGCCAATACCCTTGATGAATACCATGACATCAGTGAGCAATATGAAAAGGCTGAGGAAGATGTGAAGATAGCCGAGGCGGAAAAGAATCAGAGGCTTTCTAGTCCCCTACTCCTCTTGTGATGTGGGGATGAAGTTTATAAGCTTAAAGGAGTTGACACTCAAGTGTGAGTGTTATTTTTTTGCCTGTGATTATGACATTGTGGGCAGTTGGCAGCATTGGCAAGTGCGGAATGCAGGAAGTGTTTAGCGGATAAACAATATGTGTTAGGATAGGACGTATGGTTTACATACCCGTATGGATTTTAAAGATGGACAGTATCAAAATTTTGTGATGCATTGTAGATATACGTTGCTCGTTCAGCATCAAAAGCAAAATGTATCGCAAGCGATTAAGTGTCGGAAAATGTGTAAAAATCAGATAGTTCCCTTGAAAAAATGCAAAACCATTGCCGATCGGGGCGGTTGGACTAGTTGTAAAATTGTCCGACATTCTGCTATACATTGTGCGGAGAGCATTAAAATAAAAATTTGATGGAAAAAAAGATGGATAAAGTACTTTAAAAGCAAATGAGACATAAATATTGGGGTTAGATTCATTGATTAAGATTGCAGCATAATTTGTTTGAATTAGTACTGTTATGAAAAGAATGTTTATTGAGGAATTGGAAGAACACTCCGTCAGGGGTGTTATTTTTTTAGTTGAGTATGGCATTTTTGATTTATCTATTCTGATAGGTTGATGAACAATACGGCAGCAGTATAAATAGTAAGTAAAAAAAGGAATTCTGTCTGAATGAAAGCTGTTACAGTACTGATATTATAAACAACTATGATAAATACATAGATGTAATATATAAATAAATTAAAAAAGGAGAAATGTTATGGTTATTAGTACATCGGATTCAATCAAAATATACGACGAGAATAGCAATCAAGTTTATCGGGAAATTCATCTTTCGATAAATGCGAATGGGGACGCAGTAAGCATAGAAAACATGAAAAATGCTATAGCAAATGCCACTATGGCAATGGGACAATTGGTTAAAGCAACGCAGATCAGGGAGGACAGATGATATGGCAGATTTAGGAGCAAGTGCAAAAGTATCCGGTAAGATACCAAAGCGGGCTTTGCAGTTTATTGGAGTAAAGCGGGTTTCAGGTGGATATTACTTGTATGATAATAAATCAGGCCAGTTGCTTGCAAGCCTGTCTATTATCGAAGGCGCAAATGATATGTTGAACTCTCATTTGCGTGATGTTGTTATCTCAATTTACTATGAGTATGGAAAAGTGTTAGGGATATATAATTAAGCTGTATCCATACTAGTTGTCGTAAAAGCAGGCAATGTGTTTTAGATGTTGATTCAGTTTAATGGCATATTATCATTGATGAAGCAGTGGGATATGACCAGAGCAAAAGAGAATATTGGTAAAAATGACCAAGAAGAAAGGAAAGCTAAATAGAAAATAACCAAAATGAATTACCATGGGATTAAAACTTTGGATAGCTGGTTAAATTCGTGAAACGGATAGGGATTTGAAGTGATTTGGAGGAAAAGAAAAAATAAATCCAGAATAAAAGGAGTTTGGATTTTTATACCATGTTCCATAAGGGATTGGATTTTAGGAGTTGAGTAAAGCATCTTTTTGGTAAAGGACATTTTCAAATCCAATAAGACTAAGGGTAGCCCAATAGACGTTGGTGCTGTCGAGTAATACCATGATTTGAACTTTCTCATATAAGAGGTATCAAAAAAATAGGAGTGGTACCGATATATGGGCAAAATAGAAAAAGCAATGATGAATATTACTAGTGCAGCAGAGCTAATGGGTTTACAAGAAGATGAACTGCGTGATTTGATTGACAATGGAGATATTCAAGCTTTTGGCAGTCAAAAGACTTTGATCAGGAAATCAGATTTATACAAATTCTTAGGTGAAAAACCTGACGAAAACACTATTGAACGAGAAGAAGTATCAGCGTTATCATCCTGCAACAAAGCTCACGAGGGTGATGATATGAAAGAAAGCAAAGCGCAACCTTATTATAATAATAGTCGTAAATGCTACCAGATGTCCCCATATATTGTTTATCCGGATGGAAAAAAAAGAATAACCGTTAGCGGGCATTCGGTGGAAGAAGTTCTTGCAAAGGTAGAAGAAAAAAAGCGAGAGGCTATGCAGCAACGAATGAATACATTATCAACCAACGTACCTCTTCAAGTGGTTTCTACAAATCAACAAATACAACAGCAAATAACTCCATCGTTTAACAATGTGCCGGTTCAATTGGTTGTAATGAATCAGCAACTACATCGGTGCAAGATGAAGCAACTGGCAGATGAATGGTTCGCCATGAAAAAAGATACTGTTAAATACTCTACTCTACAATCTTATTTCTATCCATATCAGGAGATTAGAGATTACATGGGAGATATGTACGCTGACGAGGTTGATGCCCGGACTATACGGAATTACTTTTGGTGGAAACAAGAGCAAAGCGAACATACATATTCTGAATCTACGTATAAGATTCGACGTAAGGTTTTATATAATATGTTTGAATACGCAGAAACATATAAGTACATCAGAGAGGGGGCAAACCCCATGAAGCACAAAATCGATTGCCCTAAGTCTATTCCGGCAGATCGTGATAGTAGATTCCTTTCAAAAGAAGAATTGAAGGAATTGGCAGAAGTTTTGAAGCCCAATCTGATGTACTACACGATCATGCGTTTGCTTTGCGTCACAGGTATGAGGATAGGAGAATTGTGTGCGCTGCAATGGTGTGATATTGTTAAATCCTCTAATACAGAGGATGGACAGCATTACCAGATTAAAGTTCAAAGGGCATTGACCAAGAATAGCGAGTTTATTCCTGATGATGAGGCGCATAGGCGTTATTGTGTTGGTGAAACAAAAACAAGCACGAGCGTTCGCAGTATTGATATCAGGCAAGATGTATATGACATCATAATGACGTGGAAGGAGCATTTAGATGGTAATTTAGAGCTTGTTCAAAAAAGAATACAGAATCAGACGCAAGATTTTGTGTTTGTCAACAAGTTTGGTCAACTTATCAACCCAAATTCCTTGCGATCTACGATGAGTAGATATTTTGAAAAGAGATTGCAAGACATGGGTAAAGGTGAACAAAGCGATTCCTGCAAGCACAAGATTAAATTTCATGATTTTCGGCATACATTCGCATCACTAATGTTGCAAAATGGCATGAGCCTCCTTGAAACCAGTCGGTTACTCGGGCATACTGACACGAGCATCACCGCAGATTATTATGCGACAATTACAGAGCAACAAAAACAAAAGGGTGCAGATTGTATATCTCGTATTGCATCTGAAATCGTGTAATGTGTAAATATATCTTAGGAAGAAAAAACATGAAAAGAACACCTAACCAAATCGATTAGGTGCTCTTTTCAATATACAGACTTTAAATTTTGAATGGAGTTTATTTGGAAGTGCACTGCCAAATGTTCGAAAAAACTTTTGCGAAAACTCGTTAGTGAGAGATCGCAGGGCGTATTTGCTGACAAATCGCTGACGTTCGCTAACATTTCGCTTACCAATATGGGATTGAGAGCTGTGCGTTTATTGTGAGAACAGTAAGAGAAAAAATAACCCAGGGGCATAAACATGATGATTTCTTACAAAAAACATTACAAAAAAGGCAAAAATAAAATGCTGAGTACCATTAAAATGATACTCAGCACTGGTCCGAGTGACAGGACTTGAACCTGCGGCCTCTTGACCCCCAGTCAAGCACGCTACCAGCTGCGCTACACCCGGATAAATTTATCGAAATAAATCTTGCTAAAATAGAATAACAAATTTGACAGCGATTGTCAAGGAAAATCTATAAAAAAGCTGCAAGTCTGGAGCAAACTACGAACGGACTCATGCTTTTCCCCGTTGCAGAACGAAGTGTTCCAACTGTAGGCCGGACGGGACGCGGTGTATTCCGTATCCCGTCCGGTTTTCTGCTGTTTTTATGTGTTCTGCATTCCAAAGGTCATCGCAAAACGCGCAATCAGCTTTGCTGCATCCTCAACATCGCTTACCGCACACATCTCGCTCGGAGAATGGATATAGCGCGTCGGGATGGACACGGCACCTGCCTGCACGCCCGCGCGCGCCTTTTGCAGCGCGGCCGTATCCGTACCGCCGAACTGCAAAATTTCGCGCTGTGTGGCTACGCCGCAGTCGTGAGCCGCCTGCTCAAGCGCTGCACATACCGCCGGCGTGCAGATGACCGATCGGTCCATCACCTTAACTGCCGGGCCTTTTCCCATGTCGACCGCCATCGGCGTTTTACGCTCAGGCAGGTCGCCCGTGTCGGTCACGTCCACTGCAATGGCGACATCTGGCTGCACGGCAAATGCCGCCGCGCCCGCGCCGCGCAGGCCCACTTCCTCCTGCGCCGTGAACACAAAGTAGAGGTCGTTATCCGTCTCCCCTACCTGCTCCATCGCGCGCAGCAGCGTCACACAGCCGATGCGGTTATCCAGATACGGGCCACACAGCACACCGTTCTGCTCAAAGCGCGGCGCCTCAAACACGGCAAAATCGCCCACCTGCACCTGCTTTTCCGCATCCGCGCGGTCCTTTGCGCCAATATCGATGAACAGATTGTCCAACGTCAAATCCTTAAACGGTGTTTTTTCCTCGTAGGAAATCACACCACGCGTACCGTTTGCAAAGCGCACCGTGATATTGATGAGGTCGCCCTTGAACAGGCCGCCAACCTGTGAAAAGCGAATAAATCCGTGCTCGTCGATATAAGTGGCCACCACGCCGATGGAATCCATATGCGCAGCAAACAGCACCTTTTTACCGCTTCCCTTTTTACGGCAAATGAGATTGCCCAGTGTGTCGGTTGTCACGTCGTCAATATATTCACCTGCGATGGCCGCAATCGCCTCGCGCACAGCATCCTCGCGGCCGGATGGGCCAAACGCGCCGCCGACCTCGTTCCATAAATCAAAAACCTTGCTCATTCGGTTTCTCCTCCCAGTTCCTCCAGAAATGCGCGCGCAGCCTGCAAAACCGCCTCGCAGTCGCTCAGCGCCGCCACGCTCGACGGCGAATGGATATAACGCACCGGCGCGGCTACAGCGCACACGCGCACGCCCGCCCGGCTCTTATGAATACGGCCTGCGTCCGTACCGCCAGAAATGCGCGTCTTGGTCTGCCACGGGATGCCGCGCCGGATGCACGCGTCTCGCAGCAGCTCGAACAGCGACGCATCATAAATCGTTGCGCCGTCCATAAACGGGATGACCGCGCCGCCGAGCACGCGGCAAACTGCTTTACCATCCTTCACTTCCGCCAAATCAGCTGCGGTTGTACCCTCTATAACGAGCGCAAAGCCCGGATCGAGCGCATAGGCCATGCTCGCCGCACCACGCAGGCCAGTCTCCTCCTGCACGGTAAAGCAGAACCAGGTATCAACCGGCGGCTGCTCCTCAAGCAGCGTCAGCAGCGCCGCGCAGCCGATACGGTCGTCAATTGCCTTGGCTTTGATTAGCCCATCTCCGAACAGCACCACATCCGAATCGAACACACCGTAATCGCCCAGCGAAACCTTAGCTTCGGCTGCCGCGCGGCTGGTTGCGCCAATGTCAATATATAAATCCTTGGTTTTTGGCATGGTGCGGCGCTCTGCTGCGGTCGTCAAATGCACCGCCTTGATGCCGATGACACCGCGCGTGTCGCCGAACCGCACGTCCTTGCCGATTACGACGCGCGGGTCGACCCCGCCGACAAAACCGAATTTGAGCATGCCATCCTCAGTGACTTTTTTGACGATAACGCCAACCTCATCCATGTGCGCGCATACGGCGACCGGCCGCTCGAGCGACTTTTTTCCCCTTCGAAACACCATGACGTTGCCGATGGCATCCGTTCGGATTTCATCCGCGAGAGGCTTTGCCTTTTTGAGTACAAACTCGCGCACCGCGTCCTCACAGCCGGATGGACCGGGCAGCGCGCATAGCGTTTTGAGCAGTTCGGTCATGCTTCCACCTCCCCGTCAAAGTCACACAGAAACCGATACATCAGTTCCGCAACATCCTCTACATCGGATGTTTTGACCACCTCGACCGGCGTGTGCATGTATTTCTCCGGGATGGACAGCAGTGCGGTCGCAATGCCATGCGCGACAATCTGCATCGTCCACGCATTCGTACCCGTGTTACCCTCCATCACCTCAAGCGAATAGTCAATATCGTTGGCCTTCGCGGTTTTGATGAGCCGTTTGGTCAGTCCGCGGTGCAGGTTCGGACCCACGCCGATGGCCGGACCGCTGCCCAGCTCGAACACGCCATCTGATGGGCCGTCCGGCGTTTTGCCGTGCGTGACGTCCACCGCGATTGCATACTCCGGCTGCACTGCAAACGCGCCGGTCTGTGCACCGAGGCCGGTAACTTCCTCCTGCGCGCTGATCAGCACCGCAATGTTGCAGTGGCGCTTTTTGTGCTTTTTGAGCTTTTCCAGTGCAAGCAGAATCGCGGCCACGCCCGCACGGTCATCCAGACATTTGCTGCAAATCTGCCCGCCGAGCAGCTTCACCGGCTGCTGTGCAAACACAATCGGCGTGCCAATACGGATTTTCTCCTTGGCGTTTTCCAGTCCGGTGTCGATCAGCATTTGGTCAACCGGCACGGCCTTATCCTGTTCGCCCGCTTTCAGCAGGTGCGGCGGCATGCAGCTGACAACGCCGTATAACGGCTCGTCCGCCAGAATGGTAACCTCAGTGGCGAGCAGCATGCGTGGGTCAACGCCGCCGACCGGCGCAAAGCGCAAAAAGCCGCCGTCCAGCACCTCGGTAACAACAAAGCCAATCTGGTCGAGGTGCGCGTCGAGCAGCATGGTTTTGGCGTGCTTGCGGCCGCAGCCCTTGTATCCCAACACGTTGCCGTTGTGGTCGACTTCAACCGTATCACACAGCGGACGCAGCAGCGCGGCTACTGCCTGCGCCGCCTGTTCTTCAAACCCGCTCACCGCCGGCAGCGCGCACAGCATTTGCAGGGTTTTTTCTATCTGCAAGGAACATTCCTCCTTTTTGTCTACGGTGGGCCGCGGCCCGCCTGTAGACTCTATTATACCCGTTTCCCCTGCCGGAAACAATACGCCACCCATAGTGATGGACAGATTTTGCATCTTGTTTTTCGGTTCCGAAGATTTTGCCAAGAAAACTTTGCAAATTCTCTTGACAAGTTTACTTGGCGTGTTATACTTAATATGCAAAGTACACTTGGCAAACCAACAACTCGACCCCAAGAGGTGATTGTCATGAATAAAGAGGAAATTCTGGAAAAAAGCCGCAGAGAAAACCTGGATGAAGGCAAAAAGAATGCAGAAAATCAGGGCAGACAAATCGGCATCATCTCCTTCCTGATTGTTTTGATTTTTCTCATCATTTTCAACCTGTGTACCGGCCAGTCAAACGATGCGCTAACCGCAGTCTTTTGGGCATATGTTGCAGCAGAAGCCTATCCTCGATATCGGTTCAGCAGAGATAAAACTCTATTGGTGACCACCATTGCAGGCGGTCTTCTTTCCATTGCCAACCTTATCACCTATGTAATCGGCGTGCTGGGGTGAGCGATGAACGAAAAACTGATTCTGCACAACCGTCTGAAAGAAGCGCGCGGTGAGAAAAATCTATCGCAGGCACAGCTGGCCGATCTGGTCGGTGTGTCACGCAACACGATTAGTTCCATCGAGACCGGACAGTTCAACCCGACCGCCAAGCTTGCGCTTATCCTGTGCATCGCGCTGGACAAAAAATTCGAGGATTTATTTTACTTCGAGTAACCAATCAAAACAGGCCGGCCGCTTTCCGCGGTCGGCCTGTTTCATCATAGCAAATGCAGGTCCATCACCTGCTCCACCGGCACAATCGTGCCGTCCTCCAGCACGATCTGCTTTTCAAAATCGCGTATTTTACAAATGCGGCCGCGCACGGTCACATACGCCCCACCCTCCTTTTTATGGTCCGGCACGAAGTAGGTGATCTCCGCCGCCGGATGCGTACTGATCTGCGCGCGCAGCTGCCCGATGCGTGCGTCCAGTTCCGCGATCACGCCCTCGTCGAGTGCTGCGCGCGGCTGGGTCAACCGCGCGGTTTCCACGACCGCATCCCCATGACCGGTCAATGCGGCAAAAGGGGCAAACTGCGCCGCGCGATTCTCCCGCGGCATAGGTGGATGCCGCGATGACGTATGATGCGGCAAATGCAGCAAATCCGCATACCGTTCTGTTCCCGTTTCGTTCATGCTCTATGTCCTCCGATTTGGTCGTTACGGACGCGTGTTGTGGCGGCTTCCTGCAAATCCATCCCCTTTAAGATTGCATTCTTGCCAAATTTGCGCTTGATCGACAAAATCGCTTGCTGCATCTGCTGTTCCCGCGCAAGTACAGCGGCCTGCTCCCGTTCCTGCTGCTGCCGCGCCGCATAATCAGTAAATAAATCTATCTGCTCATATTCCGGCACTCGCTCCACTGTGGCCTCGTCCCGCAGGTGATTGGCCGACAGCGATAACCGCCGCACAAGCAGTTCGCGCCGAACAATGCGGTCATAGAGACCACTTACCGCATCGGTCAACAGTCTGGCTGATGCGGTGTGCTGCTCCAGATTTGCCGTACCGTGCGCAGGCTTTGGTATCGTGCGGCCATAATGGTCGGTCAAAACAGCGCCCTGATACTGCGCACGCCGCGCGGGATCGGTCAGACTGACGCGATCATATCCCACAGTCAGTACAATCTGGTCGGTCGTCAAATGCTTTTCCACCAATTCAAGCGCAAGCAAATCGACCATTTCGCGCATCACCAGCCGCGCATCGGCAAAGGAATACGGCTCCTGCAGCACCTGCCCGGCGGCAATGCTTTTTTGCGCCGGACGATAGGACTTAATCTCTGCCATCGTGCATGACTCAAATCCCCATGCATGGTCAATCAGCAGCTCGGCATTCACGCCGAACAGACGATACAGCAATTCTTCGTTGTAGTAATCCTGCGGTGCTCCTATGGAACAGCGCGCGATATCGCCCATCGTGCGCAGCCCGTGCTGCTCCAGTTTGCATGCGTAGCCGTGCCCTACCCGCCAGAAGTCGGTCAGCGGCCGATGTGTCCACAACTGCTGTCGATAAGTCAGCTCATCGAGCTGCGCGATGCGGATACCGTCCGCATCCGGTGTGATATGCTTGGCGACAATATCCATCGCGACCTTGGCCAGATACAGATTGGTGCCGATGCCCGCCGCCGCAGTGATGCCGGTTGTGTGCAGGATATCCCGCACGATACGCGCAGCTAGTTCGCGCGCGGTCAGACCATAGTGCGGCAGATAGGCGGTCGCATCGATGAACACCTCGTCGATCGAATACACATGGATATCCTCCGGCGCGATATATTTGAGATAGATCTCGTAAATCCTTGTGCTCCACGCAAGATAATGCGCCATTTGCGGCGGCGCAGTCAGATAATCCACCGCAAGGGACGGATTTTGCCGCAGTGCGCCGTCATCACAGGACTTGCCGGTCAGTTGATGCCCCGGCGCCTGATACCGGCGCGTTTGATTGACCTGTCTGAGCCGCTCGATCACCTCGAACAAGCGCGCTCGTCCCGGAATTCCGTATGCCTTGAGTGAGGGCGACACCGCAAGGCAGATGGTCTTTTCCGTGCGGCTGGGGTCTGCCACCACCAGATTGGTGGTCAATGGGTCCAGCCCGCGCTCCACACACTCTACTGAAGCATAGAAGGACTTCAGATCAATTGCAAAGTAGATGCGCGCCTGCGCTGCACTTGCCGACACAATTTCTCTCTCCCTTCCGGCGATGCCTGCATTTGTTACCCTTATTATAGCATGGCATATTCTCAAAATCAAACATTTGTTCTGTTTTTATTCTGCATGATTCTTCCATATTCCAAAACCGTGGCATTCTTTCTGTTTACGGTATCTATCTTACCGCTTATTGCAGTTTTTCCAATTCGAGCAAATGTCATGCATAGAACAAAAAAGCCTGAGGGATTCTCCCTCAGGCCTTTTTATGCGTTTATTCAAGTATCCAGCTCACAGCAATACAACGTATTAGTGTCGGTATCATAAATCCCCACGGTAAAATTGAAAGACGCCCGGCTCAAGATATCCGCGCCGGTTGCCTCGCCCTGCTCCACCTGCCGGTCGATCAAACGATAATATCCGTTTGCAATCTCAGGTACTAAGGCCTTGCCGTCTTCATCCGTCAAAAAAGGTCCGACACTGCTTGTTTCATCAGATATCCCATATACCAACGTCTGAACAGTTTCGTCCAGCGGAAACGATTTCCATACGTCATCTGCTTTGATCTGTTTTATCATCTCGTTGCCGTCAAAATGCAGCACGACGCAGGAAGTGCCGTCACCGTTACCACTATGCGTGTCCATACTGGACATCGCGCTGCCAGTGGAAGCATCCACCCCAAGTGCTTCCGAAACCATGTCCTGTGGGTTCTGCGAACCGCAAGCAGCTAATGAAAAGACGAAAACGAGAACAATCCCTATCCAACCTAACTTTTTCACAGCAAGCACCTCCGCTTGTCATGTGGGAAAACCCACTTAGAGCTTCGCCAACTCCTGTGCGATCAGCTTATTGATGATCTGCGGGTTGCCCTGCCCCTTGGAGGCCTTCATGCACTGGCCTACAAGGAAACCGGTGACGTTCTTGCCCGCCTTGAAGTCCGCGACTGCCTTTTCGTTCTTTGCAATCACGTCCTGCACGATGGCAAGGATTGCGCCCTCGTCGGACACCTGCTTGAGGCCCATGCGCTCCACGATCGCCTCAACCGTTTCATCGGTCTCGAACATGCTCGGCAGCACCTTTTTGCCTGCCGCACCCGAAATCGTGCCCGCTTCAATGAGTTTGACCAAATCGACCAGCTTGTCAGCGGTCAGCTTGGTGTCCGGCAGCTCCACGCCCTTGTCGTTGAGATACTTGGAGATATCGGACAGAATCCAGTTTGCCGCCGCCTTAGGCTTGACCTGTTTTGCCGCCGCGTCAAGCAGTTCCGCCTTGGCAAAGCTGTCCGAAATCAGACGCGCCTCCATCGCGGTCATGCCGTATTCGTTCAGATAGCGCTCATAACGCGAAATCGGCAGCTCAGGAATCTCGCTCTCAATCTGCTTCATCCACTCATCCGGAATTTCCACCGCAATCAGGTCCGGATCGGGGAAATAACGGTAGTCCTGCGCGTCCTCCTTGGTGCGCATGACTGTGTTCTTGAGCTTCACGTCATCCCAGCGACGAGTCTCCTGCTGAATTTCGCCGCCGTTCTCGACCACTTCGATCTGGCGGGCAATCTCATAGTCAATCGCACGAACCGCACCCGAAAACGTGTTGATATTCTTCATCTCCACGCGCGTACCCAGCTCCTCCGAGCCTTCCGGACGAATAGAGACGTTAACGTCGCAGCGGATCGAGCCTTCCTCCATCTTGCAGTCGCAGATATCGAGGTAGGACAGCGTAGTTTTAATCATTTCAAGGAATTCCTTCGCTTCCGCCGAGGAATGCAGGTCGGGCTTGGTGACCATCTCAATCAGCGGCACGCCGCAGCGGTTGAAGTCGACAACCGTGCCGTCGATTTCGTCGTGCAGCAGCTTGCCCGCGTCCTCCTCGAAGTGGATGCGCTCGAGGCGGCAAGACTTCTTTTCGCCGTCTACATAGAAGAACACTTCTCCGTTTTCGCAGATCGGCACGTCGAACTGCGAAATCTGGTACGCCTTGGGCAGATCGGGATAAAAGTAATTCTTACGGTCGGCCTTGCAAAGCTGGTTGACCGTGCAGCCGGTTGCCTTGCCCATCTTGGCCGCGTAGTGAACCACCTGCTTGTTCAGCACAGGCAGCGCGCCCGGCATACCGGTGCAGACCGGGCAGGTGTGGGTATTGATCGGTGCGCCGAACGAAGTCGAGCACGAGCAGTAGATCTTGCTCTTAGTGGACAGCTCCGCATGCACCTCAAGGCCGATGACAGCTTGATATTTCATTTGTCTATTCCTCCCTTACAGTGCCGCGATGATGTTCTTGAGGCCGGACGCCTGCTCAAACGCAAGGCCCGCGTCCAGCAGCTTCTGCTCACCGAAGCGCGGCCCGATGAGCTGCATGCCGATCGGCATCTTGTCCGCATCAAAACCGCAAGGCTGTACCAGACCCGGCAGGCCCGCGATGTTAACCGATACCGTGCAGATATCGCCTGCGTACATCTCCAGCGGATTGGTGGTCTTGGAGCCCATTTCATAAGCTGTGGTAGGCGCAACCGGCGTCAGAATGACGTCGCACTTTTCAAATGCGTTTGCAAACTCCTCGCGGATCTTGCGCTGCGCCGCACGCGCCTTCTTGTAATATGCGTCGTAGTAGCCGGAGGACAGCACATAGGTGCCCAGCATGATGCGGCGCTGCACCTCTGCGCCGAAGCCCTCGGAACGGCTCTTGGTGTAGAGCGCAATCAGGTCATCCCCCGCGTTCGGAGTGCGATAGCCGTATTTCACGCCGTCAAAGCGCGCCAGATTGGACGATGCCTCGGCAGACGACAGGATGTAGTACACCGGCAGCGCGTATTCAACCAGCGGCAGCGAAATCTCGAACACCTCTGCGCCGAGGTTCTTGTAGGTTTCGGCAGCGGCAAGCACGCTCTCGCGCACTGCGTCCGAAATGCCCGCGCCGAAATATTCCTTGGGCAGACCGATCTTCATGCCCTTGATATCTACATTGAGGTTTGCACGGGTCGAGCCTTCAAACGGGGTTTTAACCGAGGTCGAGTCGTGCATCGGGTCGTGACCGGTGATGGCGTCGAGCAGCATCGCCACATCTTCTACCGAACGACCGAACGGGCCAATCTGGTCAAGCGAGGATGCAAATGCAATGAGGCCATAACGGGACACCGCGCCATAGGTCGGCTTAAGGCCGACCACGCCGCAGAAGGATGCCGGCTGACGAATCGATCCACCGGTATCCGAGCCGAGCGACAGCGGAACCTCGCCCGCCGCAACGACCGCCGCCGAGCCGCCAGACGAACCGCCCGGTACGCGGTTTAAGCCGTGCGGGTTGTGGGTTGGATGTGCAGCCGAATTCTCACAGGACGAACCCATTGCGAACTCATCCATATTCGCTTTGCCGGTCATGACCACATCGTTTGCGGTCAGTTTCTCAATCACCGTTGCGTTGTACGGCGGCTTGAAGTTATACAGCATCTTGGATGCGCAGGTGGTCAGCGTCCCCTTGGTGCAGATGTTGTCCTTAACGGCAACCGGAATGCCCGCCAACGCGGACAGTTCCTCGCCTGCGGCGCGCTTCTTGTCCACTTCAGCCGCCTGCGCGAGCGCGGACTCCTCCGCGACCGTCACATAGCCCTGCACCTTGTCCTCGACCGCCTTCGTGCGGGCGAAAACATCCTGCGCAAGCTCCACTGCGGAAATCTCCTTATCGGCGAGCATTTTGGAAAGCTCGGTCGCTGTTTTCTCAAAAAGTGCCATTGCTTCTGTCCCCCTTATTCTACCACGCGCGGCACGGCTACGCCGCCCGCCTGAAAGTCCGGCGCGTTCGGCTCGATAAGCTCATCGGGCGTATACTCCTGTACAACCACGTCCTCGTGAAACGCGTTCTTGCGCTCGGTGTTGATAACGTCCGTGATGTCGCCAAGGTCCAGCTCCGCGAGCTTGTCCACCATGCCGACGATACCCTGCATGTCGTCCGCGAGACGGTCAAAAATGCCACCCGTCGAGTCCAGACGCGCAAGGGATGCGATGTGCTCAATTTCTTTTCTGGAAATCGCCATGTCAAAGTTCCTCCTGCTGTATCATATTTTTGAATTCTTCCTCTGTTAAGACCGGAATGCCAAGCTCCGCTGCCTTTTGCAGCTTGCTGCCCGCGTTTTCTCCGGCCACCACATAGCTTGTTTTCTTGGAAACTGACCCAGCCGCCTTGCCGCCGAGCGACTCAATGAGGTCATTGATCTCCTTGCGGGTGTAGAGTGTCAGACTGCCGGTGGCCACAATCGTCTTTCCTGCAAGCAGGTCGCTTTTTGCAGTCTTTTCGCCGACGAAGTTCACGCCCGCCGCACGCAGCTTTTCAATGAGTTCTTTCGACTGGTCGAGTGCGCGCCACGCCGCGATACTTTCCGCCGTGGTCTGACCGATGTCGCGGATTTCGGTCATTTCCTCGACCGATGCTGCAAGCAGCGCGTCCAGACTGCCGAAATGATTGCTCAGTATCTTACCCGCCTTCTGCCCGACATGCCGGATGCCAAACGCAAACAGCAGCCGCGACAGATCGCGCGTTTTGCTCGCCTCGATGCCGCGCAGCAGATTGTTCGCCCAGGTGTCCACTTTCTTGCCAAGCGGCAGCAGCTGTTCCACCGTCAAATCATACAAATCGGCAGCGGATTTCACCAGCCCCGCGTCAATCAGCTTTTGCAGGTTGCCTTCGCCGCAGCCGTCAATGTCCATCGCGTCGCGCGAGGCAAAGTGCATCAGGTTGCGCAGCAGCTGCGCCGGACATGCCGCGCCCGTGCAGCGGATAGCTGCTTCCTCCTCGTCCTCAAACACCGGCGCGCCGCATACTGGACAGAACTTCGGCATTTCATACGGCTGCGCGTCCGCGGGACGCTTGTCCAGCGCCACTCCAATAATTTCCGGGATAATCTCGCCCGCCTTGCGCACCGAAACCGTGTCCCCCACCCGTACATCCAGTTGGCGAATGAAGTCTCGGTTGTGCAGCGTTGCGCGCGACACAGTTGTGCCCGCAAGCCGCACTGGTTCCAGTACGGCATTAGGTGTTAAAACGCCCGTGCGTCCGACCGAAATGATGATATCTTTGAGCAGCGTCTGCTTGACCTCTGGCGGGTATTTGTACGCCGCCGCCCAGCGCGGGAATTTGGCCGTCGAACCGAGCGTCTGCCGCTGCGCAAACGAATTGACCTTGACCACCGCGCCGTCGATGTCGAAATCCAGCTCGCCGCGTGTCTCGCCCATGTTCTCAATCTCACGCTGTACGTCCGCAGGGTCGGTATAGACCGGATAGCGCGGACTGACCGGAAAACCAAGCGATTTCAGGTAATCAAGCGAATCGGTATGGCTGGTCAGCGGAAGCTCGTCCGCATTCTGGATGTTAAAGCAGAAAATGGATAGCTTGCGCTGCTTGGTGATTTTGCTGTCCTTTTGCCGCAGTGAACCCGCCGCCGCGTTGCGCGGATTGGCGAGCAGCGGCTTTTCGTGCAGCTCCAGCTCCCTGTTGAGCGCGTCGAACACCGACTTTTTCATATAGACCTCGCCGCGCACAATCAGGTGCGGCGGCGCGTTTTCCAGCTTATGCGGAATATCCTTTATAGTCTTGAGGTTTGCGGTCACGTCCTCGCCGACCTGTCCGTCGCCGCGCGTCGCGCCGCGCACAAATTCGCCGTCGACGTATTCCAGCGCAACCGAAAGCCCGTCGATTTTATACTCAACCACATATTCCGCCTGTCCGACCGCGCCTTCGACGCGGCCATAAAACTCGGAAAGCTCGTCAAAGGAAAAGACATCCTGCAAGCTCTCGAGCGGATAGGCATGCGTGACCTTGGCGAACCGGCCGGATACCGCACCGCCGACGCGCTGCGTCGGGGAATCTGCATCCGCGTATTCCGAATGCGCTTCCTCCAGCGCGCGCAGCTCGCGCTGCATCATATCATATTCGTAATCCGAAATCTCCGGTGCATCTTCGTTATAATATTTTTCGTTGTGATACCGCAGCTTTTCACGTAATGCGGTAATCTGCCCGAGGGCATCCATGCAAGCACCCCTTCACATTCCAATACAGAATATAGTATACCAAATTTTTGGCCCATTCGGAAGTATTATTTTCCGTTTTCCGACGAATTATCATAATCACTGATCTCCCCGAGCAGGCCGGAGCCCAAATCGTCAATATAGGTATACCGCTCGGGCACGGTGCCGACAATCACCGTATCGGTGACCGGATAGCTGGTGACAATTTCGCGGTCCTCGCCGCCCAGCGGCGTCAAAATACGGAAACCCGCATGGATTTCGATAATGATGTTATGCCGCGTTTGATTGATGCCCGCCGCAGAAAAGGCGCTGACAAACTCGGCCTCCATCTGGGTCAGGCCCGCCATGCCGATGTCCACCGACGGCCCCATGCCGGTAAAATAGTTCGGGGCAAACACCGTGCCAAGCGGCACCTCGACCGTCGTCTGTTCCAAATCCTCCAGCCGCTCAAACAGCCCGTTGACCAGCCGCGCCTTGATTTGCCCGATTGCAATCACATCCGTGCGCAGCGCGGTGACATGATTTTCACTGTCCCGCTCCAAAATCACCATATTCTCATAGGTCTCCGGGTCGGAAAAGACCTCCTCCTGCATCAGGTTGTTGATCTCCTGAATCGCGCTGTCCTCACAGACATTAGTGGCGTATTCCATGAAAATCTGCCGCATCCGCACGGTCGCCATGATGCCGGCGGCAGCCAGCACAGTCAGCAGCACCATCAGCCGCAAGCCTTTCCCTTTTCCGCGATACCTGCGCCGCCGCATAACTTCCGCCCCCTCCGGGGACAGTATACGCAGCGCAAACATAAAAAAGAAGCACCCGTTTGGGTGCTTCTTTGCAGCTTCAGAATTACTCTTCGTCGCCATACTCGTCGCCGACGAGCAGCGCACGGATGGAGAGAGAAACTTTCTTCTTCTCATCGTTGATGTCGATGATCTTCGCCTCAACCTGCTGACCAACCTCGAGCACATCCTCAGGCTTGGCGATGCGGTGATCTGCGATCTGAGAGATATGGATCAGGCCGTCCACGCCCGGCACGATCTCAGCAAATGCGCCGAACGGCATAAACTTGAGGATCTTAACCTCAGCCACGTCGCCCACGCCATACTTGGACTTGAATACGTTCCACGGATTGTCCTCCTCGCGCTTATAGCCGAGGGAGATCTTCTTGTTTTCCTTATCCAGACCGATAACGAACACCTTGACCTTGTCGCCGACATTGACAACCTCGGACGGGTGCTTGATGCGGCCCCAGGACAGCTCGGAAATGTGAACCATGCCGTCCACACCGCCGATGTCAACAAACGCGCCGTAGGAGGTCAGGCTCTTTACCGTGCCCTCGTACTCGTTGCCAACCTCGATGGTGCTCCAGATCTTCTCGGCAGCAGCCTTGCGGGCCTCCTGCTGGATCTGGCGGATGGAGCCAACCACGCGCTTGCGCTGACGGTTGATCTCGGTGATATAGAAAGACTGCTTGGTCTTTACCAGCTGGCTCATCGGCTGATCCTTCGGCACGCCGGTCTGGCTGGCCGGAATAAAGACGCGCACGCCAAATGCGGTCGCAACGACGCCGCCGCGGTTCTCTTCCACGATGGTGCCTTCCACAACGGTGTGTTCCTCATACGCCTTCTCGATGGTCTCCCAGCCCTTGAGCTGGTCAACGCGCTTCTTGGACAACGTAACCGTACCCTCGCCGTCGTTGACGCGAACCACAACTGCTTCGATCTCATCGCCCGGATGAATGTTGGCAGCTACATCGTAATTCGGATCATCCGACAGTTCGCTGACCGGGATATACGCAGTGTGCTTAACGCCAAGGTCGACCTGTACGTCGGTCGTGGACACTGCGACAACGGTACCGGTGACTTTCTCTCCTGTATTTAAAGTCTTGAAGGACTCTTCGAGCATTGCGGCAAAGTCCTCGCCATTTTCGATTTTCGTTTCTTCGCTCATCATGTTACTGACCTCCTTAATTATCCATGCCGGTGTCGATGCCCCTGCTGTGATCCCGACGCGCCCATCCCGGCAGAGCTCCTGCGTCGTAAGCTCCGCGGCGTCCTCGATATAAAGCACATTTTTGCACAGCGACCGGCTGATTTCATACAGCCGTTTTGTGTTGGAACTTTTCTTGTCGCCGATCACAATCATTTGATCCGACGCACCGGCAAGCAGACGAGCCTCCGACTGACGCTCATCCGTCGCTTTACATATTGTATCAAAAATTTTGAGGTTTGTACACCTTTTTTTTATCAGACCGACGGAAATATTCCAAATTGCCCGATTGACAGTGGTTTGTGCAACTACGGCAAGCGGTCTGTCAACCATCTCCGGCTGCTCGGTGAACGCCCGCGCCTGCTCTTCTCCCTCCAACACGACCGACTCGCCGCACCAGCCTTGAATCCCGACAACCTCGGGATGGCCCGCGCTGCCCAGAATGACAATCAGACGGCCGCCCCGGCTTTCCCGGTCAACAATGCGGTGAATTTTCTGGACAAACGGACAGGTTGCGTCGAAAACCTCGCAGTTTTTTGCCGCAAGGGTGTCATAAACCGTGCGCGGCACGCCGTGCGCGCGAATGAGCACTTTTGTCCCGTCCGGAATTTCCTCCAGCGTCTGCGCGGTGCGCACACCGCACTCCTCCAGCCGTCGAATCTCATGCATATTGTGGATAATTTCACCGTAGGCGTAAATCACACCGTTTTTTCCGGCCTGCTGCTCGGCCAAATTAACCGCGCGGCGCACGCCAAAGCAGAATCCCGCGGTTTTTGCAACTGTAACACTCATACTTTTTCCTTCAGCGCATAAATGCGGTGCAGAATATCATCCGCAATCACGCCGTAATCCTTTTCTTTTGCATCCGGACGGAAGGGTTCACCGATGACAACGGTTGCCTTACAGCGAAAGCTCTTGTTTTCCGTGATGTACATCGGCAGAATCGGCGCGCGGGTCTTGACCGCCAGCATCGCCGCGCCTTTTTTGGTTTCACCCTCGCCCGCGCCGCGTGTGCCCTGCGGGAAGATAATCAGCTTGCGTCCTTCGCGCACCGCGCCCAGAGCCGTCTTAATCGCTGTGATATCCGCACCCTCACGGTCAATCGGAAATGCGCCCAGCGCTGCAATCAACCACGCAAACAACTTATTACCCTGAAACAGCTCCTTTTTCGCCATCAGGCGCAGCGGCGTCTGATGTCCCAGCGCAACAGCCGCAAACGGCGGGTCGGACAGCTGCACATGATTGGGGCAGACCACGCAGCCGCCCTCCGGGATATTCTCCCGACCAATCACCTTATATCCGAAGTAGATATGAAAGCCCAGCGCCACGAACGGCACCGCAAGCCATTGAAACCAGCGGTGGAATTTGAATTTCATGAATTTTCCTCCGTTTTTTCCCGAATGATACGCAGCACAGCCTCGATGCTCTGCTCAAGCGTGATATCACTCGTATCCAGCAGCACAGCGTCCTCCGCCTGCCTCAGCGGTGCAACTGCGCGCGTCATGTCCTTATGGTCGCGCTGGCGAATATCGCGCAGCACCTCGTCCAGCGTCACCTGCTGTCCCTTCTCGCGCAGCTCCAAAAAGCGTCGCTGCGCACGCGCCTCGGCCGAAGCGGTCAAAAAAATCTTGACCGGCGCATCCGGCAGAATAACCGTGCCAATGTCGCGCCCGTCCATGAGGATATTGCCATTTTTGGCCATATCCCGCTGGGTATCGAGCAGAAACTGCCGTACTTCGGGTACCGCCGACACCTGGGAGGCATATTTTGCAATCTCCGGCGTGCGAATGGCCTCGGACACATCCTCGCCGCACAACAGAATATGCTGCGCGCCGTTCTGATACGTAATCGAGAGTGTAATTTCGGGCAAAATGGAAACAATGCCCGCCGTATCGTCCCCGGAAATACCCTTGCGGCACACTGCAAGGCCGATGGCGCGATACATTGCACCGGTGTCCACATATACGTAACCCAGCTGCGCGGCCGCCGCACGCGCGACCGTCGATTTGCCCGCGCCCGACGGGCCGTCGATGGCAACAGAAATGTAATCCATCACGATTCCTCCTCCTGCGCGGCGGATAATCCGGCTAGCCGGCCGGTCGACCACGCGATTTGCAAATTAAAACCGCCCGTGTAGGCGTCTACGTCCAGCACCTCGCCTGCAAAATACAGACCGGTACATTTTTTCGACTCCATAGTTTTCGGGCTGACCTCGCGCACGCTGATGCCACCCGTTGTCACAATTGCCTCGGCAATCGGACGCTTGCCCGACACCGCCACCGAAAAATGCTTGAGTGTGTGCAGAAGCGAGGCACGCTGCGCTTTAGTGATGCTGTTTACCTTGGCATGCGGGTCGATTTTGGACAGCCGCACCACCACGGGAATCATCTTACGCGGCAGCAAATCGCCCAGCGCATTGATAAAATCACTGTTTTTATGCTTATCAAAGTCCGAGAGCAGACGCTTGTCCAGCATTTTTTCGTCCAGCGCGGGCTTGAGGTCAATTTCAACATGATACTCCTTGCTGCCAAAGTGCCGCATATGCGCGGACGCAGACAAAATCAGCGGGCCGGACAGGCCGAAATGCGTGAACAGCATCTCGCCGAACTCGGAAAAAATCTTTTTGTTGTTTTCAAACACAGTCACCTGCACATTACGCAGGCTCAGCCCCATCATCTCGCGGCAGGTCTCCCCTGCTTCGACCAGCGGCACCAGCGACGGATTGGGCGGCACGATCGTGTGCCCGACCTGCTTGGCGAAGCGGTAGCCGTCGCCGGTCGAGCCGGTCTGCGGATAGGACGCACCGCCGGTCGCCACAATCACACGGTCGCCCGCATAAGTATTGCCGCCCGCACGCACACCGGTGACGCGGTTATGCTGTATTTCCAGTTGTTCCACTGTTTTCTGTATAATTGTAACACCCAGACGTTTGATCCAGGTAAAAAGTGCGTCAATAATATCCGAGGACTTGTCCGAAACCGGAAAAACGCGGTTGCCGCGCTCGGTCTTGAGCGGCACACCGTGCGCCCAAAAAAATGCCATCACATCTGCGGGTGAAAAGCAATCCAGCGCGGAATACAAAAACCGCGGATTGACCGGCACGTTCTGCAAAACCGTCTGCGCATCGCAGTCATTGCACACATTGCAGCGGCCCTTGCCGGTGATGAATAATTTGCGGCCAACCTTTTCATTCGTCTCAAACAGCGTCACACGCGCGCCGTTTTCCGCTGCCGTCCCCGCAGCCATCAGCCCTGCCGCGCCGCCGCCGACTACCAGAATGTTCAATTTGTCTCGTCCTCCGGCTTTTCGTATACGTCGTATTCCTCCCAAATGCGCTCGAGCTTGTTGAAGGTCTGCTCGATTTCATCGCGCCGGCTCATGCCGACGGCGACAATCAGCGCATTGACAACCGAAAGCGGTGCCACCAGCGAATCGACAAAACTCGCCATATCGCTGCGCGCAAGCAACAGATGGTCAGCCACGCGCGCCAGCGGAGACAGACGCGAATCGGTCAGTGCAATGACGCGCGCGCCGCGGTCGCGCGCATATTGCATCGCGCTGAGCGTGCGCTTAGAATAACGCGGGAAACTGACGCCGAGCACCACATCACCCGGCCCGACGCGCAGCACCTGCTCAAAAATCTCGCTGACGCTGTTGGTATGTACAAGCGTCACATTTTCAAACAAAAGGTTAAAATAAAATCCAACAAAATTGGACAGCGCGCTCGAAGAGCGCACGCCGAGTATGTAAATCCGTTTCGCCCCGATCAGCGCATCCACCGCGCCCTGAAAGGCATCCCGGTCGATTTCGTCCAGCGTCTGCCGAATCATGTCCATGTCCGCGTGCAGCACCGTCTGCAGCACATCGCGCCCGCCCATGCGGTCGCTTGACACCTCCATACGCTGCACCGAGGTCAGTTTGTTTCGGATCATCTCCTGCAGGGCGCGCTGCAAATGCGGATAGCCGTCGTAGCCCAGTTCGGTTGCAAAACGCACCACGGTTGATTCGCTCACGCCGACAGTCGTGCCCAGACGGCTGGCCGTCATAAAGGCGGCTTTGTCATAGTGCTCTAAAATGAAGCGCGCAATCTGCTTCTGTCCCTTGGAAAAGCCGGACAGTTCGCTCTGGATTTTATTGATCAGGTCGTTCATGGTTTCTCTCCCTTGGCATGCAAAACCTGCATTTTGCCGTTTCTATTTTAAGCGGTTGCCTTACAAAATGCAAGAAGTTTTGCATCAATCCTGCAAATTTGCAGCAATTTCCTGCAAGTAGGCCAGCTCGTCCGCCGTCAGGTCGCGCCATGCACCCGATTTCAAATGCGTATCCAGCGGCAGCTTGCCTACCGCCACCCGCTTGAGTCGGCGTACCTCCAGCCCGCATTGCTCGCACATTTTGCGGATCTGACGGTTTCGGCCTTCATGGATGGTTAGACGCAGCTTGGCGCTCTGCTCATCTTTTTCCAAAATGACGACGTCCGCAGGCCGGA
Organism: Agathobaculum sp. Marseille-P7918; assembly: GCF_964248325.1. Taxonomy (NCBI): domain Bacteria; kingdom Bacillati; phylum Bacillota; class Clostridia; order Eubacteriales; family Butyricicoccaceae; genus Agathobaculum; species Agathobaculum sp. Marseille-P7918. The sequence goes on from NZ_CAXTXI010000001.1 coordinate 349,607, forward strand.
TTGCATATCCGTCAATTGTCATCGGCTCTGCAAGACGCGGAATGTTGTCCAGCCTGCCGCGCACGCGCACCTCATAATGCTTTTCCACCTCATGCCGCGGGTGGGTCAGCGCATGCACCAGCTCGCCGTCGTTGGTCAGCAGCAGCAGACCTTCCGAGTTATAATCCAGCCGTCCGACCGGCACCACGCGTGCGCCGCAGTCCCGCACCAAATCGCCCACCGTCTTGCGGCCGCGTTCATCGTTCAGCGTTGTCACATAACCGCGCGGCTTGTACAGCATCAGATAGCGTTTTTCCTCAGCCATGCCGATCGGCTTGCCGTCCACCTGAATTTTGTCGCGCCGCAAATCCGCGCGGTCGCCCAGCGACGCCGCATGACCATTGACCAGCACACGGCCCTCCAAAATCCAACGCTCCGCCTCACGGCGCGAACACAGCCCCGCCTGCGCGAGCAGCTTTTGCAGTCTCTCTTCCACTTGTTGTCCTCCATCCTGTTCTGTCAATCATCACCAAACAGACGGTCCCAGATCTGTTCGGTTATGCTCTTTTCCTCGGGCGGCAGCAGCACCGCTCCGCCGTATACCAGCGCATCATCCGCCAGCACCATCCCGTCCAGACGGTATTCAATCCGCCCGGCGGATGCGCTCTGCACCACCGGCGCATAACAAATCCGATCGCCGTACCGCACGGTCTGGATACGTTCCTGCTCACCCGGCAGCAGCATTGCGGTCACGGTATTGCGCGCGACCAGCGGCACGGTATCCGCATTACCGCCAAACACCTGCTGCTGCATGATCTGCTCTCCCGCTTCATGCAGTGTCACCTGCTCATACTGCGCAAAGCCCTGATCCAGCAGCGCCATGTGGTCGTTCCAGTCGTCCGGGTCGTTGAGAGTCACCACAATTACCGTGCGACCGTTTTTCTCTGCCGCAGACACCAGACAGCGACCTGCCGCTTTGGTATAACCGGTTTTGACGCCGATTGCACCGTCATACATGCTCAACAGCCGGTTATGGTTGGTAAACGTGCGCTGCCCCACCGTGTAGCTCTCGGTCGATACAATCTGCCGGAACACCGGGTCGCGCAGCGCCTCAGCCGTGATGACTGCAAGCTCACGCGCGGTGGTATAGTGCGTCTCACTCGGCAGACCGTTCGGGTTGTCAAAATGGGTGTTCGTCAATCCGAGAGCCGCCGCCTTGTCGTTCATTTTCTGTATAAACGTTTCCAGTCCGCCGCATTCGCCCGCAATCGCTACCGCCGCATCGTTGCCCGATTCCAACATCAGACCATACAGCGTATCACGCAGCGTGAGTGTTTCGCCCTCCTGCAAGTACATGGATGAGCCTTCCACCTGCGTGTACTCCTTGCGGACTGTGTATTCCCGGTCGAGGTCGCCCTCTCCGAGCGCCACGAGCGCCGTCATGATTTTGGTAGTGGACGCCATCGGCAGTCGAGTGTCTGCATTCTGCTCCAGCAGCACTTCACCGGTGTCCGCATCAATTACGATGGCTGCCTTTGCGCTGATTGCGCCCGCAGCGGGCAGACAAAGCACACAGCACAGCAGGCCGCACAGTAGTTTCTTCACGTTCGCATCTCTCCCCTGCATAACAAAACCTACTCAGCATATCTGTGAGTAGGTTTTGCGGAGAAACGCGGCCTTATTCGTCGGTTTCCGCCGCAGGCTGCTGGTCGGGCTGCATTTTTCCTTTGTAGCCCTCCACAAAGCTGGAAACCTTGTTAATCGCACCCGGAATCATTTCCACCAAACGGTCGACCGTCGTGGATGCCTGTGCGTTGACGCCCAGAATGTTGGCACTGCCGTCGCGTCCGATGATCAGAAAGCACACCGGCGAAACCGTGACGCCCGCGCCGCCGCCGCCGCCAAAGGCCAGCGGTGCGCCGGACGGCATATGCTTGGGCGCAAAATCACTGCCGCCGGACGCAAAGCCAAAGGTCACCTTGGACACCGGAATGACGGTCGTGCCGTCCGGCGTGGTGATCGGCGTGCCGATAATCGTGTTCACGTCCACCATTTCCTTGATCTTGGTCATGGTTTCTGTCATCAGATTGCTGATGGGATGCTCACTCATGTGTTATCGCCTCTTCTTTCTTTATCATTCGTTTATACATCCGGTACAATTCCCCGCTGTGCCGCAGCAGACACCAAAGCACCCGCAGCGGCCGCAGCCAGCAGAACAAAGTTAACGCCCATTCGGTGTGGTCGGCCTCAAAATCCGCATCCACATTCACATGATAATCCCGCATGGTAAAAGTATTCTCCAAAAACGGGACAATCATGCCGGTCAATGCTGCAGACTCTCCGAGCAAAATGCCGGTTTTGGCAGCATCGTCCGTCCCGATGATCACACGCACCCGCAGGCGGCTGACTTGCACCGCATCGGTTAATTCACTGTGCAAACGGTGCGTTAAATCCGCCAGTTCGCCAATATCCAGTTCCTCCCGGTTAAGGGAATACCGGTACTTTTTCTTTTTTTGCGGCTTTTGTCCGCCCTCCTGCTGTTCGGATGACGGCTTTTCTTTTTTCCGTCGGGGCGGCGGCCAGACCGGAATCCGCACCGGGCCGTAGCGCACCTCCGCGCTCACGTCCCCATTGACCCCGACGATATCCAGACCGGTTCGCACACACAGCAGCAACAGGATCAGCAGCAGCACAAGCAGTGCAAGCCCCAATACTGCCGCCAGTATCACGAGTAATACCGACATGCGCGCTTCACTCCGTTTCCTGCGGTGCGTCCGGCGGCTGAGTATCCTCTCCAACTGACGGCTGCGGCGCCGGCGGCGTCAGCGTTATCATTTCTGAAGGCGGCTGCTCGGCAGCCTCCTCCATCTCCAGCTCCATCTGCTCGTTTTCCTCCAGCGCAGGCAGCGCGGGCAGCTCCTCCAGCCCGCTCAGACCAAAGGTGCGCAAAAACGCCTCGGTCGTGCGGAACAGCATCGGGCGCCCGGGCACATCCAGCCGGCCCGCCTCTTCAATCAGCCCTTTTTCCATAAGGCCGGCCACAGTGCCGCCCGAATCCACGCCGCGCAGCTGGTCGATAAACGCACGGGTGACCGGCTGACGGTATGCCACAATAGTCAAGACCTCGAGCGCAGCAGCAGACAGCGACGGCGGCTTGCGCGACTCAGTCACGCGGCGCGCCGCCTCGGCATAAAGCGGGCGTGAGCAAAGCTGCAGCTTGTCCTCCAGACGCAGCAGCATAATGCCGCGGTTTTCGAAATCATACAGATTTTCCAGCGCGGCGGCCGCATCCAGCAGCGCATCGCGCGAGGTTTCCAGCGCGGCGACAAGCCGGTCCACCGGCACCGCATCGCCCGCAGCAAACAGCACGGCCTCCAGCCCGGCCTCCAGTTGGGTCATCGCACGTTACTCTCCTTTATCATCTATCAGCGTCAGTTCCATATCCTCGCCGTCTCCTTCCAGCCGGATGCGCCGATTCTTGGACAGCTCCAAAACCGCCAGAAAGGTCGCCACAATCTCCGAACGGCTTCTGGCATCGTCAAACAGACGGCGAAACGGCAGCCGGACATGGTGCAAAAAACGCTTGAGGATGGAGGTAATCCGTCCCTCAACCGGTACAGGCTCCCGCCCGACAATGCCGGAAAACGCGCTGGCCGGCGGCGGCACGCGCCGCTGCGCCCGACGCAGCATGTTGTTGGCTGCCCGGATAAGGTCGGTGACCGACTGACGGTACTCCTTGGGCGTATCACCCAGATGCTCCGGCGGCTTGACAAAAATATCGCGGCCCATCTCGCCTTTTTCCCGAAAAAAGGACGCGGTTTCCTTGATACGCTGGTATTCCAACAGCATTTCCACCAGACTGGTACGCGGGTCCTCTTCCTCTTCTTCTTCATGGCGCGGCAGCAGCATTTTGGATTTGATATACACCAGCTGCGCCGCCATAGCAACAAAATCGCCCGCCACATCCAGATCCATCGCCTCGGCTGCATGCAGCACTTCCATGTATTGTTCCAGAATCTCCGCAATCGGGATGTCGTAAATGCTGACCTTGTTTTTTGCAATCAAGTGCAGCAGCAGGTCAAGCGGACCGTCAAAGTTCTCCAAATGAAATTCCATGCCGCGTAACCCTTACAAAAACAGGTTGACCAGCTGCAGCGCAAGATGCAGAATACGCATGCCAACCCAGCTCATGATTCCGTCCAGCCAGCCGCGCCACAGTGCCAGAATGAACACCAGCAGTATGATATTCTGATATCTCTGCAGCTTGAGCGACCACGAAAACGGCAGAAACGCATCCAGAACGCGCGAGCCATCCAGCGGGTGCACCGGAATCAGGTTGAACACACCCAGACCAACCGACATGCTCGCCACAATTGACAGGAACATGCCCAGCGTCTGCATGAATGCACTTGTGCCGTATATCCATACCGGCACATACAGACAATAGGCAATAAACGCCGTGACAAAATTCGCGGCGGGACCGGCCAGCGCGGTCAACGCCATGCCCCAACGCCGGTTTTTGAAATTGGAAATATTGACCGGCACAGGCCGTGCCCAGCCAAATCCAAAAAGCAGCAGGCACAAAAAACCCAGCGGGTCGATATGTGCCATCGGGGACAGTGTCATCCGGCCCGAATCATGCGCCGTGCGATCGCCTAACAGATACGCCGCACCGCCATGCGCCGCCTCGTGCACCGACAAGCACAATACGATCGCGGGAAGTGACAACGCCAACGTAATAAACGCGGACTGCAAATCCCCGCTCAGTAAAGCTCTCCAAAGCAAACCAAAATACCTCCTGTGGCAGCGCAGGCCCGCCGTTGATGCAAGCCGGCACTCCAGTTTACCCATTTTGGCCGGTTTTTAACGTACCCCGGCCTGTATATGTTTGAAATTATATCACGCCTGCAGGAAATTGTCACCTCTTTCTTTATTTGTGCTCCCGTGACACACAAAAAGGGGACATGATATGCCAACCTGCGCTTTGATAGTCCGGTCATCGCACCTCCCGTGTTGCACCGCCGCTGGTGTCATAGGTCATATCGTTAAGTTTTCGATAAGGTAAGCCTCTCTTCCGTTCAGATTTCGTCAAGTTCTTAACAGACTTTTAACGATTTTTCTGTTATACTTATAGTTGGATTGAAATGGGCTTTTGATGTTTCGCCCATATCGGAGGAGAATCTTCATGCGGCAAGCACAAAACAAAGTCCCGCTTTTTCCGTTCACATTTCGGGACTTTTTCATCTTTATCGGTATTTTTTCCTGCGCTATCGAATTGTGCATTCTTTTGCGCATGGCCGACAGCAGCGACGGCTTTGCCTCGCCCGTGTTTGTGCTTGCCGTTCTGCTGATTTCCCGCTTCACCAACGGCTATCTGTTCGGCACACTTGCCGCTATCCTCAGCGTCATCGGCATCAACTATATTTTTACCTACCCTTACTGGGAATTCAATTTTACGCTTGCCGGTTATCCGCTCACCTTTCTGACCATGCTCGGCGTATCACTGGTCACCTGCACCATGACCACCAAAATCAAGCAGCAGGAACGCCTGCGCGTCGAAGGCGAGAAGGAAAAAATGCGGGCCAACCTGCTCCGCTCGGTATCACATGACATCCGCACACCGCTGACCTCAATTGTTGGCGCAACCTCCACCCTGCTGGAAACCGAAGGGCTGTCTCAGGAGGAGCAGCGTGCCTTGCTGGAAGATGCGCGCGACGAAGCGCAATGGCTTATTCGCGTTGTGGAAAACCTGCTTTCCATCACACGCATGGGCGACACACATACACAACTGGCCAAAGTCCCGGAGGCCGCTGAAGAAATCCTCGGCGAGACAGCGCGCAAATTCCGCAAACGCTTTCCGGAGATACAGGTCGCCGTATCCGTGCCGGATGAACTGCTGCTTGTGCCAATGGACGCCATTCTCATCGAGCAGGTGCTCTCCAATCTATTAGAAAACGCTGCCACACATGGACAAACCGTGACGCAAATCCGACTTTCGGTTCAGCGCGAAGAGTCATATGCCCGTTTTTCCGTGCAGGATAACGGCTGTGGTATCCCGCCTAAAGAGCTGACACGACTGTTTGACGGCACACTCAAACGCAGCGAAACCCCGTCCGGCGACGGCAAACGCAACATGGGAATCGGGCTTTCGGTCTGCATGGCGATCGTGCGAGCGCACGGCGGCACCATGGAAGCGAAGAATTTATCCCGCGGTGCAGAATTTTCGTTTCGGCTGCCGCTATCTGAAAAGGAGTCTCAAGCATTATGAATATTCGTGAAAAAATATTGATTGTCGAGGATGAAAAAAGCATCGCGCACTTCATTTCCACTATTCTGACCTCCAATGGATACGAAACCATTCAGGCGCGCACCGGAAACGAGGCCATGACTATGATCTCCTCTCATTGTCCCGATCTGGTGATTCTCGATCTCGGGCTGCCGGATATGGACGGCATGGAGGTGCTCAGCAGCCTGCGCTCGTGGTCGAGCCTGCCGGTCGTGGTCGTTTCCGCACGCTCGCATGAGCACGACAAGGTCGCCGCACTCGACCTCGGCGCGGACGACTACCTGACCAAGCCTTTTGGGACCGCGGAGCTGCTGGCCCGTGTGCGCACCGCCATCCGGCATACCCGCACCACCTCATCCAGCAGCGAAATTGCCCAGCGCGGCACGTATACGGTCGGTGATCTGACCATCGACTACAACAAGCATCAGGTACTGGTGCGCGGTGAAAACGTCCATCTGACCCTCAGTGAATTCCGTATCGTCGCGCTGCTCGGCAAGTACGCCGGCAAAGTGCTGACCTACGACTATATCATCAAGGAGCTATGGGGACCGCGTGCAGGTGGGGATAACCAGATTTTGCGCGTCAACATGGCCAATATCCGCCGTAAAATTGAAAAAAATCCCGCCGAGCCGGAATATCTGTTCACCGAAGTGGGTGTCGGCTACCGTCTGGCAGAAAACGAATAGCAGCCTACCCAACAAAAAACGGCGAACCCACAAGGGTTCGCCTTTCTGCTGATTGCACAGAAAATCAGATGTTCAGTTCTTTCTTGAGCGCCGCAATCATTTCCTGATATTCCTCGTCCTTCAGATGTACCGGCTCGGGATTGGTGATGGCAAAGCTGCCGCCGAACTCAAAGCCGCCCTCATACTTCGGGACGATATGGAAATGCAGATGCGGGTTGGTATCGCCGAACGAACCAAGGTTGAGCTTGGTGCAGCCCCACAGCTTCTTAATTGCGCCGGACGCCGCCGCCAGATCGGCCATAAAGTCGTTGCGCTCCTGATCGTCGCACTCGCAAAGCTCCTTCTTATGCGTGCCCAGCGCCAGTACGCAGCGGCCCTTGTGCGCCTGATCTTTAAACAGGTAAAGCGTACCCGCCTTCATATCGCCAACCTTGAACATGATTGCCTCGCGGCCCTCATGGTGCTCGTCACAGTAAAAACATCCCATTGCAAACCTCTCCTTTACAGATTACTGTGTTTTTATTATACCGCTTGTCCCCTGCAATTTCCAGTGTTTTTTACGGACAGACCGCATATAAATTGGTGTCCCACGCAGGTACATACGGATGATGCCGCAGATACAGCCGATAGTCCGGACAGAGCGTGTGGACAAGCAGCGGCAGCTGGAAAAAATCCTCACTTTTGTGATAGGCCGCAATATTGAGTTTGGGCCGGTACTGACGGATAGTCTGCGACGCACCTGCAATCGCTTCGCGCTCCGCGCCCTCGACATCCATTTTCATATAAGTGCAGGGTGCGCCGTCCAGCACGCTGTCCAGCGCGCGCATTTGGGTTTCCCTGCCTTGCTTTGCCACCCGCGACTGCCGCCCCGCCTGATCCGAAAAGCACAGCACGGTGTCGCTCGACCACGCCCCCGCCTGCTCACACCGCACGTTACCGGACAACCCTTCGGCATAGGCGGTCAGCTTACGAAAGCTGCGCCGGTCAGGTTCGAGCGCGGTGATGGACGCAAATGCGCCGTCTGTATAGCGCAGCAGCTCGCGGATGGTATCGCCTGTATACGCACCCAAATCGGCAAAATGCTCCTCGTGCGCAGGCCGCAGGATAGTGCAAAACGCCTCGTCCTTATCGGTCTCGCTGGCACGCAGGTAGCGCAGGCGACCGGACAGCTTAAACCGTACGGTATCAAGGAACACCTGCCGCGACTGCTCATCTGCGAACAGGTCAAACGCCTGCTGCATCTCTGTTTCGTGCATCCGGATAAATTCCATATCAAACACCGCGCCGGGCACCACCGGCACATCGGGTGCTACCACATCAAAGCGCGCGTCAAGCGCATACATCTTTTCCAGCACCTCGGGCCGCTGGCTGGCAAACGCAATCACAATCACGATATCTTCGCCGAACTGTTGCACCACCTCAGACAGCTTCTGCACCCGAAAGCCGTGAAAACTGTGTCCGCGCACAAACTCGTCGCTGGCAAATACGCCCGATGCGCGAATGCCGCATGCATCAAACTGCGCGAGGATTTTATCCGCGCCGTCTCCCATGCCATACAGAATGATTGGGCGTTTTTCCTCACGCAAAACCTGCCAAACCGAGCGTTCCAGTGACAAAAAATCCATATTCTTCTCCCCTTTTCCGTACTTTCCATTATAATCTGCGCACACGCCGCTGTAAAGCGGAAAAAACTTTTTCACGGCGCAATTTTCTCATTGCGGTTTACCCCGCAGTACAGTATAATTTGAATATAAGGCAAATGAAAAGGGGGCGTGGCCATGTCAAAATCCAACGGTATTCTGGCGATGGATCCAAGCAAATACCGGGAAATCGACGGCGTGGTTTTCGATCTGGACAGCTACGCCAAGCATTGCGCCCCCATGGAACAAAACCCACCCGCAACAGAGGAATCCGCACCCGCGGTATCGATTGCCGCACCGGTGGGCATCCTTGCGATGGATCCGGAGCACTATCGCGCGCTCGACGGCGTCGCCATGGACGAGGACAGCTTCGAGCGCCACAACCAGCCGCCCGCGGACGAATCCCGGGCAGACGAGGCTGTAATCGAACAAGCCGCACCCTCTGGCGTATTTGCGGTCGATCCGTTTCCCAACGGCTGGTATCCCGCTGAAGACGGCAAGCCACCCGTTCCCATCATGGGCGGCGCGCTGCCGCCGGTCGAGATTCTGGAAAACGGCACGCATGTGGTCACGGTCATCCGCACCGTTTTTCTGCACACCGGCTCGGGTTCGGGTTCCGGCTCTTATGTGACCTCGTACACCACCTCGTACCGCACCAGCTATCTTTCCTCAGGTTCCGGCTCGTATGTGTTCGGCTCATGCACCTATCTGGTCGGCGGCTACGGATTGGAGCTGATCTGATGCTGCGTGCGTTTCACTCCAACTGGACGCGCCCGTTTTTCGTGCGCTCCCCCGACCAACCTTATGCGATCGAGCCGTTTGAGCTTCTGACGACCGCACTGTCCGCGCTGGCATGGCGGCGGGAAAACGGCCCCATCCGTATGATTTGTGATACCAAGGCCCAGCGGTATTATGACACGCTTGGCCTTACTTTTTTGTGGGATGAAGGCGTGCATCCCCTGCTCGACGCTGTGCCGGAGGACGTAAACCCCATGGCATTCTGGGCGGCAGGCAAGCTGTACGCGCTGTCCGCGATGCCATCCCCCTGTGTGATGATAGACACCGACTTCATCTGCTGGAAGCCGCTCTCTCCACTGCTGACCGGGCTGGATGCTGCCGCGATTCATCGCGAGGACATCACACCCGATATCTATCCGGACGCGCGTGCGTTTACCCAGACGCACGGCTTTGACTTTGCGGCTTTCGATTGGACGGTGCAGCCGTTCAACACCGCGCTGTGCTACCTTGCGGACGACAATTTCCGTCGATATTACACGGATACCGCTATCCGCTTTATCCGCTGCTCACCTGATGCCGACGATGTGCTAACCTACATGGTTTTTGCCGAGCAGCGTCTGCTTGCGATGTGCGCCGCGCACAAGCATATCCGCGCCGCCGCGCTGTCCGATCTGGAATTGCTGTTCACCGGCGCGCAGCAGGGATTTTTCACGCATGTTTGGGGCTTCAAACAGCAGATGCGGGGGGAATCTGCGCTCTATGAAGATTTTTGCCGCCGCTGTGCAGCGCGCCTGCGGCGCGACTTTCCGGACGCAGCCAAACGCATTGCCGTTGTCCCTGCGCTTGCCCCTTATTTTACCGACTAATAGCAAAACGGCCTGCACCACATCGGTGCAGGCCGTTTTGTTATGTATTTCAGTCCGGATACGCCTGTTTCAGCTCGTCCAGCGTCGCCATAACCGCACCCTTGTGCTGTACGGTCAGCGATGCATACTGCGCGGAAAAACGCAGATAGGCTTCGAGCTGCGCCTGCGGCAGCGCAGACAGGTCATCCACTCCCACGCCATCCCGCGTCAGCTGATACAGAAACGAGCCGATGAACGAATCGCCCGCGCCGGTCGTATCGGTCACCGGTACGGACAGCGTGTCGGTAAACGCCTCGGTCTGCGGCGTGTAAACCGCCGATCCGTTCGCGCCACGCGTGACCAGCAGCAGCTTGCAGCCGCCTTCAAACAGCTGCTTTGCCGCCGCGCGCTCATCCGTGCAGCCGGTCACGAACTCCACCTCATCGTCCGACAACTTGACCAAATCCGCACTGGGCAGGAATGCGCGAATCGCCGCCTGACAGTCTGCCGGGTCGTCCCACAGCGGCAGTCGAACGTTGGGGTCGAATGAAATCAGAGCGCCCGCTTCGCGCGCGAGTGTAATCGCACGCCTGTGCGCGGCCCGTACGGGCCAGTCCACCAAATCGACCGAGCAGAAATGCAGCGCTGCACAGTCGGCGAACATTTCCGGCTGAATCTGCGCCTCATCGAGAAACAGGTCAGCCGACGGGTTGCGGAAAAAGGAAAACTCACGGTTTCCGGTGGCATCCAGCGAGACAAAGGCAAGCCCAGTGTTGGCACGCTTTGTACGGAACACTGAAGAAATGTCCACGCCGTTACCTTCCAGCACCTTCAAAATATGCGTACCAAAGGCATCCTCACCCACCTGCGAAATCATAGCTGCATGACCGCCCAGCCGCGCAACCGCTGCCGCCACATTGGCCGGCGCACCGCCCGCGACACGCTCAAAATGCGTCACCTCGTCGAGCGCGCATCCCTTCTGCTGCGGCACAAAGTCAATCAGCAGTTCTCCAATCGCCACCACTTTTTTCATGACTGTCCCTCCAAAATAAACTGTTTCACCGCTGCTGCCACACCGTTTGACGTATTATCCAGCGTCACCGCATCCGCCGCCGAACAGATATGCGGCGCAGCGTTTGCCATGGCAACGCCCAAACCTGCCATTTGCAGCATGGTCAAATCATTGTCGCTGTCGCCGACCGCCATCACTGCATCCATGCCGAAACCAAGGTGCTTGGCCAACCGTTCGAGCGCGCATCCCTTGTGCACACTCTTTCGGTTAATCTCCACATTTTTCAGTTCACCGCCATACATAATGGACGGTGCTAACTCAAATAGTCCGGTCTCTTCCAGCGTCTGCGTGATTTTGTCGATCTCTCTGGGATCAAGATGGTGCAGAATCGCCTTGACCACACGCCCATCCTCACGCGCGAGCACCTCGTCCCATCCGGCTGCATCCGGGACAAATTCGTACCCCTCGGCCGCCTCATTGAGAGTGACATGTCCACGCCGGCGCAATTCCTCCAGAAAACGCAGAAAATCCCGCCCATAGTACAACCTGTCTGCCGTATACAGGCATAAGTCAATTCCGAATTCCGCGCATATTGCACGCAGCGAAGCGCACATTGCGCGATCCAGCCCGTCATACGCAATCTGCGCACCGTCCGAAAAGCGCATCACCGCCGCGCCATTAGAGATAACCGCCCAGTCTGCAGAGACGTCGAGCTGCGCGTTGAACGCGCGCGTCTCCGTGAGATTGCGCCCCGTACACAGCACAATCTGAACCCCCGCCTGCTGTGCCAGACGCACCGCATCTGCGTTTTCTTTCGTCACGCGGCTGTGCGAATCGAGCAGCGTTCCGTCCAGATCAAGTGCGAGCAGCTTGATTTCCGACATATGTTATTTCACATCCTGTTGCTCCGTAATTTGCAGCGAACCCATCTCCCAAATCTGCGTTTCCGCACCAAACACTGTCACACCATGCGTATAGGGTGCCGGATAATAGCGGGTAGACAGCACCTGCTCTCCGTCGTTTATGAAAACTTCCAACGAGGACGCATCCGCCAGCACGCGCAGCATTTGCACCGTGGGCACCTCCGCACAGCGAACCGTACGGCCCGCGCCGCCGCCGTCAATCGTCAGACGAAGCAGTCCTTCTTTCCATTCTATCACAGCGCTGCCACGGATGACAAGTCTGCCCTGCTTTTGCGTGCGGCACTCCATGTCGAATACGCTTGCATCCTCAGGCGCGACATGTTTGCCGCGCAGCGCGTCAATCTCCGGAACGGGCGTACGCAGCAGCCGCTCACCATCGCGCCGCAGCAGGCATGGTACGGTCAAACAGTGCTGCCAGCCCTGCTCTACGGTCGGATTGGTATACGGCGCATCCGGCATACCCATCCAGCCGATGAGCACACGACGTTGGCCATCTGCAAAGGTCTGCGGCGCGTAAAAATCAAAACCACAATCCAGTTCCTGAAATTCTCCCAGCGTGTATTCACCGCGGAAGTCGCCGCACAGCGGGAAATACCCGCAGGTGTACACATTCTGGAAATGGTTGCCCTGCTGCTTTACACCCTGCGGTGAGCACTGCAAAAACCACTGTCCGTCCAAACAGAACAGGTCGGGGCACTCCCACATATAACCGAACGGCTCGGGCGTTGTAAGTGTATTGATATGCTGCCAGTTCCGCTTGTCTGCCGATTCATAGACGAGCAGCTCGCCGCGATCTTCCTTGGTGCGCGCGCCGAGCACCATATAATACTTGCCGTCCTGCGCCCATACCTTGGGGTCGCGCACATGGCAGGTTAAATCGGAGGGATAATCGCGGTTTTCCATCAGCAGCTCGTTGCTTTCAACCGTTACTCCGTCGCGCGAAACGGCGAGCGCAGTGTTGTGACCGCGCCCTGCCGTAATATAATCATAATCGCCCGAAAACTTGACATTGCCCGTGTAGTACAGGTACAGCGTTCCGTCCTCGACCAGCGCCGAGCCGGAATACACCCCGTGAATGTCCCACGGCTGATCGGGATACATCATGGGCGGCAGCTGTTCCCAGTGCAGCAGGTCACGGCTGCGATAGTGACCCCACAGCTTAACGCCGCCCGTCGGGTCGAACGGACCATACTGATAGAACACATGGTACCACTCGCCGCAGCGGCACAGGCCGTTGGGGTCGTTCATCCAGCCGACCGGCGGCATCAGATGAAAGCGCTGGCGAAAGGGGTCGGCCGCCGCACGCGGCCCATCCTCCCGCTCAATGCGGCGCACCAGCCGCACAAGGTCCCGTTGTAATGCATTGCTCATGGCGATTCTCTCCTATTATTTCAGCGTCAGAACCGTGTCTTTCCCGGCCTGTACCGTACCGAACGACGGCTCCACGGACGCAAATTTTTCCGTATTGGTCACAATGACCGGCGTAATGACCGGATAACCGGCTTTTTGAATCTCCGCGCTGTCAAACTCCAGCAGCAGGTCGCCCGCCTTAACGCGCTGGCCCTCCTGCACATGGCCAGTAAAATACTTGCCCTCCAAATTGACTGTGTCTACGCCCACATGAATGAGCAGCTCTGCGCCGTTGTCGCATTCCAGCCCAACCGCGTGGCCCATGACCGCAGATACCGTCGCGTCACACGGTGCAATAATGCGGTTTTCCGCAGGCTTTACTGCTACACCCTTGCCCAGTGCCCCGGCCATGAACGCAGGATCATTGGTTTCCTCCAGCGAAACCGCCTCGCCGCTCAGCGGAGACACCAGTGCGATATCCCCCTGCGGCGCGGCAACCGCAGGCTTTTCCTCCTGTACGGGTGCGGTTTTCTTTTGGTCTTTTTCCTCCGGAATGCCCAGAATCCACGATATTACAAAGGCAACGCCGGTGGCAATACCGATCGTAAGGATATACTGGATCGGATGATGCAGATGCAGCAGAATGCCGAAGATACCGGTCACGCCCGTGCCGGTCGCGCCCAGACCGACCACAGACGCATACAGCGCGCCGCATGCAGCACCAATCGACGCGGCGATAAACGGCCGGACAAAGCGCAGGTTAACACCAAAGATGGCAGGCTCGGTGATGCCCATAAACGCGGAGAGCGATGCGGGCAGCGCCATGGACTTGAGCTTTTTGTTCTTGGTCTTGATGGCGACTGCAAGCGCTGCACCGCCCTGCGCGACGTTTGCCGCACTGGCCAGCGGCAGCCAGTAGGTCACACCATAGGCGCTGAGCTGACCGAGGTCAATGATCGTATACATATGATGGATGCCGGAAACCACGGTTGTGGCATACAGGCCGCCCATGATAAAAGAACCGATGCCGAACGGAATGGCAATCAGCCACTGCACACCATTGATGACAAAATTCTCAACCGTAGTGAACACCGGGCCGATGGCCGCAAGCGTCAGATAGCCGGTTACGAACACGGAAACCAACGGCGTGACAAACAGGTCGAACATCGGCGGCACCACTTTGTGCAGCTTCTTTTCGATAAAGCTCATCAGCCATACCGCGATGATAACCGGAATGACGTGACCCTGATAACCGACCAGCGGCACCTTATACAGGCCGAAGAACACTTCCTGATAGGTATGTACGCCCTCGGTGGCCACCGTCCATGCGTTTTGCAGATTGGGGTGCAGCATAATCATGCCGATAACCGCGCCGAGGAACGGATTGCCACCGAACACCCTGGCCGCCGAGAACGCAATCAAAATCGGCAGGAAGGTATAGGCCACATTGGAAAACAAATCGGCAAACACAAACAGCGAGCTGGTGCTGTCGAGCGTGATGAAGCCGTTGTTAATCATAAACTTGAGCGACTCCATGATACCCATGAGGAAGCCCGAAGCCACGATCGCCGGAATGATCGGCACGAAAATATCGCCCAGTGTCTTGATAGCGCGCTGGAACCAATTGCCCTTCTGCGCCGCCTGCGCCTTGGCCTCGTCCTTGCTGACCGCCGCCGCACCTGACTGCGCGATAAACTGATCATACACCTTGTTGACCGTACCGGTGCCGAAAATGATTTGCAGCTGTCCCTGCGCCTCAAATACGCCCTGCACGCCCGTCGCATTCTCCAGCGCGTCCTTATTCACCTTTTTATTGTCTGCTATCACCAGCCGCAGACGTGTCGCGCAATGTGCCGCCGAAATCACATTATCCTTTCCGCCGATGCAGTCCAGCACCTCGGAAGCCGCTTTGCTATAGTCCACCTTTGTTCCGCCCTTTCCTTGTTATATATGAAATCGATTTCATCTTTTCTGCATTCATTATACCGCTGTACCAGTATTTTTGTAAATGCGCAATTTTATCTAAACCTTTCCTGTCATTTTTGAACACTGTGCAACAGACACTGTATAACATACACAAAAAAGCAGCCTGTGTTTTGTGTAACACAGGCTGCTCTCTCGCGTTTCTTATGGTTATATTGATTCGCCCGGACAAACCTCAAATCCAAGCATCAGCTGTTTTTTCCTATCCACGCCCTGTCCGATGATTTCAAGCAGATCGTGCGCCGCCTCCTCACCGCTGGTCTGGTAATAATAATGTGCTGTTGCCAGACGCGGCCGCACCAGTTCACTCATACGGGAATGTCCGATACCTGCCAGCGCCACATCGTCCGGAATGTGTCTGCCTTGCTCCTCCAAACGCTTCTTGGCACCAATCGCTATGGAATCGGTTGCACAAAAAACCCCCTCAATATCCGGCACGCGGGCCAGCAGCCGCTCCGCCGCTGCATAACCGCCGTCAATGGAGAAATCACTCTGTTCCATCCATTCGGACTGCGGCTCCTCTCCAGCAGCATGCAGCGCGTCCTGATAGCCTGCCCGGCGTGCCGCGCCTGCAGCCTTATCGCGCGGTGTTACGCCGATATACCCCACCCGGCGGCGGTTGTTTTGCAGCAGCAGCTCGGTCACCGCGCGCGCCGCACCGCGGTCATCGTGAAACACGCAGGACATCCCATCCATCTGCTGTCCAACCAATACCGCCGGTACGCCCAACGCTGTCAACGCCTTGCGATGCGCAGCAGAGAGCATTGTTGCCACCAGAATCACGCCGTCTACATTACCGCTGCGGAACACCTCCAGATATTCCAGCTCTTTTTCGATGCGGTTATCCGTGTTAGCCAGCAGCAGCCGATAGCCGTAATCCTCCAGCACGCGCGAAATGCCCGCCACCACGCGGCTGATAGACTCCGAATCAATGCGCGGCACAATCACGCCAATCATATGGCTTTTACCCGTGCGCAGTGTCTGCGCCTGCTGCGAAGGCACATAACCGGTCTCCTCAATCACGCGGCGAATGGCTTCCCGCTTTTCTGAACTGACATAACCGTTGTTCAGATAGCGCGATACCGCCGCCTTGGACACCCCTGCGCGGCGCGCGATTTCCGCAATCGTCATTTTCCTTCCTCCTTCAGCCCCTACTCCCGCAGCAGCGCACGACGGGCGCGATAATCCGGCATGTATTGTTCTACCAGCGCCCAAAACCGCGGGCCGTGGTTTTTGTGCACGATATGCGCCAGCTCATGTACGACAACATAGTCGACCGCCGCGTCCGGATAATCCATCAGCCGCCACGAAAAGCACAGTCGGTTTTGTGCGCTGCACGAACCAAAGCGCGTGCGCGCCGACGTAATGCGCACGCCGGCCGGTTTCAGCCCCATCCGCTGCGCGTAATACGTCACTTTGGGCGGCAGCTCCTCCCGCGCACGGCGCATCAGCTCCGCCTGCCGCGCCTCATCCGGCTCGGGATGCGCTTTCAAACGCGCCCGCTGCCGCGCCTGTGCACGGGCAATCCAGTCCATATGGTCACGGACAAACCGCTCAATCGAAGCCGACGACGCACGCAAGGGAGCGCGCACAATCACACGCCCTTCGCGCGTGACCTCCAGCCCCAGCGTGCGGCGGCGGGAGCGGCGCAGTTCAACTCCGTCCATTGGCCTGCTCCCGACTTTCCAGCGTGCGGTTATAGAAGAACATCAGCACCGATACACCGCAAATCACAATATAACCAAGCACACTCAGCCCGTCCGGAATCTGGTTGAACAGGAAAAAGCCGAGCAGCGCGGAAAACAGCACCTGCGTATAGTCGAACACCGAGATTTCCTTTGCCGGCGCATGCGCATAGGCCAGCGTCACGCCGAACTGACCAAGCGTTGCCGCCGCACCTGCACCCAGCAAGCTCGCCAGCTGCCACCACTGCATTGGGTGGAAATCCACAATCAAATAGGGCAGACAGACCAGCGTGGAAAATGTCGAAAAGAAAAACACGATGCGCGCGCTGTTCTCCCCCTTTTTGGATAATGCGCGCACCGCCGTATAAGCCGCACCCGCAAAAATACCGCCGAACAGACCAATCAGCGCCGGAAACATATCCGCCGAAAAGCCCGGCTTGATAATCAGCATGCTGCCGCCGAACGCCGCCAGCACCGCCAGATACTGCCAGACATTTGCACGCTCCTTGAGCATGAAAAGCGAAAACAAAATGGCAAAAAACGGCGACATTTTATTTAAGATATTCGCATCCGCCAGCACCAGGCGGTCAATCGCATAGTAGTTACACAAAATACCCAGCGTGCCGCAGGTCGCGCGCAGCAGCAGCATGGGCAGGTTGCCCTTTTCCCATTTCCAGCTGACGCCCTTGCGCCGCAGCGCCACCGCTGCAACCACCATCGCAACCAGATTACGGAAAAATGACTTCTGCATGGACGGCAAATCGCCTGCCAGACGCACAAACGTACTCATCAGCGCAAAGCCGAACGCAGACAGCAGAATAAACCCGATTGCTTTGCTTTTATTGGAAAGCACCGGCCTTCCCCTCCCTGTATTTTTTTCATATGTACTGCATTATAGCATAGTTTCACCCGGTATGCAAAGGCGTGCACGCATCCGCTTGACCTTTCATACGACACATGTTATCTTTTTATAAGGATAACGGTCTTTTATCCGTTTCCTCCACTTTTTCAGAAGGAGCGGCCTATGGAACAGGAAATCAAACTCACCAAACTCGCTAGTTGCGCAGGCTGCGGCGCAAAGGTCGGCGCGGGTACGCTTGCCCGCCTGCTGGACGGTCTTGCCGTGCGCGCGGACGAAAATCTGCTGGTCGGCTTTGACAAAAGTGATGACGCAGCGGTCTATCGCGTCACGGATGACCTCGCGCTCGTGCAGACGGTGGACTTTTTCCCGCCCATCGCGGATGACCCGTATCTGTTTGGACAGATTGCGGCGACCAACGCCTTGTCTGACGTATACGCCATGGGCGGTGAGCCGCGCATCGCGCTCAACCTACTGTGCATCCCGAAGTCCATGCCGGACAGTGCGGTGCACGATCTGCTGCGCGGCAGCTACAGCAAGGTCTATGAGGCCGGCGCAGTCATCGCGGGCGGCCACAGCATTCTGGACGAGGAACCCAAATACGGCCTGTGTGTGACCGGCTTTGTGCATCCCGACAAGGTGCTGACCAACGCAGGCGCACAGCCAGGCGACGTGCTGTTTCTGACCAAGCCGCTCGGCGCAGGTATCCTGACGACCGCCGCCAAGGCCGACCTGTGTCCACCCGACGTGCTGGATGCTGTTTTTGCGCGCATGACCACGCTCAACAAGGCCGCGCGCGACGCGATGGTGCAGTTTCGCGTGCATGCCTGCACGGACGTGACCGGCTTCGGTCTGCTCGGTCACGGACTCGAAATGGCGCAGGGCAGCGGCGTGCAGCTGGAGCTGGATGTTGCCGCACTGCCCATCCCGCCCGAAGCGCTGGAATTTGCCCGCATGGGAATTCTGCCCGAGGGCATGTACCGCAACCGCAAATACGCGGAATCCTTGGTCGCGGCGGATGGTGTGCCGCTCGAAGTGCAGGACGCACTGTATGACCCGCAGACCTCAGGCGGTCTGCTCATTGCAGTGAATGCCGCAGACGCGGACGCGCTGGCGGCCGAACTGCAAAAAACCGTCCCGGATGCGCGGCGCATCGGAACGGTTTCGGATTTTGCGGGGGCGGCCCGCGTTATTCTGCGCTGACAGCAGCGATTGCCTCCAGCGCACGGTCAACCTCGCTTTCGGTAGTAAACCAACTGAAGGACAGGCGCACCGTGCCGCGCGGAAACGTGCCGAGCGTGCGGTGCGCGCTGGGCGCGCAGTGCAGCCCGCAGCGCGTCAGGATGCCGAAGCGCTCCTCGAGCGATACCGCGACCTCAGCATTATCCTTTCCCGGGAAATCCAGACTGAACACCCCAACGCGGCCTTCTGCCGTGTCCGGACCGACGAGGACTGCACCCGGAATGACTCGCAACCCGTTCAGAAAGCGCTGCGACAGCGCACAGTCATGCGCCTGTACCGCCGGAATAGTCACCTGCTGCAAATAGTCCAGCGCGGCCTCCCAACCGAATATCCCAGGAAGGTTGGGCGTACCCGGCTCGAGCCTATCAGGAAAATACGCGGGCACTTCCTCGGAGTCCGACACGCTGCCCGTGCCGCCGCTGACCAGCGGCTCCAGCGTTTCCGCAAAGTCCGGCTGCAGCAGCAGCGCGCCAATACCTTGCGGACCGAGCAGACCTTTATGACCGGGTACAGACAGCGCGCTCAGGCCGAGCGCTTCAAAATCAATCGGCACATGCCCCGCGGTCTGCGCGGCATCGAGCGCAAAGGGAATGCCGCGCGTGCGGCAAATCTCCCCGACCGCCTGCACGTCCTGTACCGTACCGGACACGTTGGACGCATGCGCGAGCAGCACCAGACGGGTGTTTTCCCGCAGCAGCGGCTCGATTTGACCGATTTGCAAGCGCCCCTCCCGGTCGCACGGGATGCGGTCGAACGTCACGCCGCGGCGGGCCAGCTGCCCGAGCGGCCGCATAACCGCGTTGTGTTCCATCGCAGACACCAGACAATGGTCGCCCGGCCGCAGCGCGCCGAACAGCAGCAGGTTCAGTCCCCAAGTATTGCCCGGCGTCAGCACTGCATGCGGTATTGATTGAAACGCAAACAACTCACACAAACGCTGGCGCAAACGCAGCGTAATCAGTTCGGCCTGCTGCGCAGATGCATATGAGCCACGGCTGACACTCGCGCCGATTTGTTCCACATATTCCCGCATGCGCGCGGCGACAGCAGGCGGTTTGGGGAATGAGGTCGCGGCGTTGTCCAGATAAACCGAATGCATGGCATTTTCCTCCCGACGTCTGCGGAGCACTTTATCCGCATACTTTTCAATCAGTGTAACACAGGACCGGACAAATGTAAAACCGGCCTTGTTGCAGCATACATTTCACAAACCAAAGGAGATTCACATGAACAAAAACAAGTATCTGGTGATTTGCACCGGTGTGGTCGTCGGCCTTGCGGCGCTGGCGCTCACGGCGGCGGGCAACCCCGCCAATATGGGCTTCTGCATCGCCTGTTTCCTCCGCGACATCGCGGGCGGACTGGGTCTGCACAGTGCAGAAAAAGTACAGTATCTGCGCCCTGAGATTGTCGGCCTTGTCCTCGGCGCGACAGTTGCCGCGCTTACGAGCAAGGAATTCCGCGCGCGCGCCGGTTCCGCGCCCGCTCTGCGCTTTGTGCTTGGCATGATTGTCATGGTCGGCGCGTTGGCCTTCCTCGGCTGCCCGCTGCGCATGGTGCTGCGTCTGGGCGGCGGCGACGTGACCGCGATTGCGGGCCTTATCGGCTTTGCCGCTGGCATCGGCGCGGGCGTACTGTGCCTGAAAAAGGGCTTTTCACTCGGCCGCGCGCGCAAAGTGCAGAAAGCGGACGGCTTTGTGCTGCCCGGCTTTGTCATCGCCGTACTGGCGCTGCTGCTGCTTGCGCCGTCCTTCATCCGTTTTTCGCAGGCAGGCCCGGGCGCAAGCCACGCCCCGTGGCTGATTTCGCTCGCGGGCGGTCTGATTGTCGGCGTGCTGGCGCAGAAAAGCCGTCTGTGCATGGCGGGCGGGCTGCGCGACGTGTTCCTGTTCCGCGATTTTCACCTACTGACCGGTTTTATCGCTATTTTTGTGACCGTTCTGGTCGGCAACCTTGTGCTGGGTAACTTTAACCCTACCCTCGCCGTGCAGCCGATTGCCCACCATGACTATGTGTGGAGCTTCCTCGGCATGGCGATGGCGGGCTGGGGCTCGGTACTGCTGGGTGGCTGTCCGCTGCGTCAACTCATTCTGGCCGGTGAGGGCAGCGGCGACAGCGCGGTCACCGTGTTCGGCATGCTGGTCGGCGCGGCGCTGGCGCACAACTTCGGTATGGCAGGCAATGCGGACGCAATGACGGACGGCGTATTCACCGCAGGCGGCGTGGCGCAGGCTGGCCGCATCGGCATTGTTATCGGCCTGATCCTGCTTGCCATTATCTCTTACGCGAATTTACATCGGGAGGAAAAACAAAATGATTGATGCAAGAGGATATTCCTGCCCCATGCCCGTAGTCATGGTGCAGAAGGAAGTCAAGAAAAACGCGCCTGATAAGCTGGAAGTTCTGGTCGACGACCCATGCGCAGTGGAAAACATCACCCGCTTTGCCCATAACAACGGCTACGAGGCGGCATCCCGCGAAACGGGCGACGAAGAATTCGCCCTGACACTAACCAAAAAGGCATGAGCGAGTTTGTTGCAACCTTCCACACACACTTGAGCGCAATGCTCAGCTTTCAGGCGCTGCAAAACGCGGGCTGCAAGGCGAAAATGCAGCCCGTGCCGCGCGCGCTCAGTTCGTCCTGCGGCACCTGTGTGCGTTTTTCGGCAGAATGTGACTGCCGCCACCTACTCGATACGGACGCGGAAGCGCTCTATGCCGTCGAGAATAGCGCATACCGCCTGCTGTGGCAGAATGAGGACTGAGCAATGCAGCCGAAAATTGTTTCTATTGTCGGCGCGGGCGGCAAAACGACCGCGCTGCGTGCGCTCACCCGCGCGCTGGCATCCCGCCGCGTGCTGGTGACCACCACGACCCATATGTTCCCTGTCCCGCCACCGGACTGCCGCACAGTGCTGACTGACCCTGCGCCGGATGCGCTGCTTGCGCAGCTCCAGCTCCCGGGTGCGGTCTGTGCCGGCCGACAGGCGGAGGGCGGTAAGCTGTGTGCGTTCTCCCCCGCCCTGCTCACGCAAGCGGCTGCGGCAGCTGATACCGTGCTATGCGAGGCAGACGGCGCACACCGTCTGCCGCTGAAATTGCACCGCGCAGACGAGCCGGTGCTGCCGCCGCAGACCGACCTATGCCTGATTGTAGCGGGTCTATCCGCACTCGGCAGGCCGATACGAGATGCCGTACACCGCTATGCGCTGTGCCCCGACTGGGCCGCGAACCCGGAACGGCTTGTCGGCATCCCGGAGTTGCTGTACTGCGTGCGCGAAACCGCCGCGGCCTGCGGTCTGCCGAAAAAAACGATGCGCGTGCTGCTCAATCAGGCAGACACACCTGCTCTTGCGGCGCTGGCCGAACCTGCCGCCACAGCACTGGCCGCAGAAGGGCTGGACTGCCGCATCGGCAGTCTGTATGCCAGTCCCGACTTGCTGCACGGCTGGATATTTTCAGAATAAAAAAGAACGGGCAAATCGCCCGTTCTTTTCTTGTTTACAGCAGCCGAATGCCCTTTTCTCGCGCGAGCTGCAGCAGCGCCTCAACCACGCCGCCGCCGATGGCGCGTGCTTTGTCGGACACCGTATCACAATAGGCTACCTGTTCGGGCCGCGGGTCGATGTCCGCAATCTTGAGTCCTTCGGTCACCGGATAGCCCGCGCGAATCAGGCCGCGCAGCACGCCGTCTATCGTGGCGAGCACCGGCACACCGCCGACACGCGCAATTTCCTGTCCCTTGCGAACCAACGCGCCGATATCGATAGTCTGCCCATTTTCGTCCTGCACGAACACCATTTCGCCAGATGCAGGCGCATGGATGACCCGCTCGGCAGCATAGCCTGCAATGACGCCCGGCACGCCCGTGTTGGGAATCGCCGCACCCTGCAAAATCACGCGCCCCAGATGATGCCCGCGCATGGTCTCAACCACCGCATCCACATCCTCGCCCGCGGTAAAGCCCGGCCCAAGGCCGACCGTGATGGGCGCCATTTCCCGACTGGTGCCTAAATTGCGCTTGGCCAGAATCGCATCCACGACTGCCGCCGGGCGCAGCACAGATACGCACGCAGCACACTCGTCCACCAACAGCGGCACCTCGCCCGCCTGCGATACGTGCGCCGCTTCGTCTGCGTCCGCCACACTGCGGCAGGTCACGCCTTCTACTTCTGCCTGTCCCTGCCACACCGCCTCGCACAGCGCCGCGCGCCGCCGGATGGCGGAAGGGTTGGCACATTCGGTCACCGCCACACGGAAGCCGCAGCGGTGCAGCCGCACAATAACGCCGGTGGCCAAATCGCCCGCGCCTCTCACCAATACCCAAGGCTGTTGTTCCTGCATGTTTGTCACCTTTCCTTCAAAATATCCGAAAAATATTCTTCTGCCATCTGGTCAAGCAATTCATGTGCTTTGTTCGAAAACGCCCGGTATCTCGCAAGCAGCGTTTTTCCCCGTTCAGTCAGCACCGCACCGCCGCCGCCCGCACCGCCGATATGCCGCTCGAGCAGCGCAAAGCCCAGCGCCTCCTCGCAGCCGTGCACCACGCTCCACGCCTTGTTGTAGCTCATCTCCATGCGCGCCGCGCTGCGCCGCAGCGAGCCGAGCTGCTCTACCCCTTCCATCAGCTGCGCCACGCCCGGGCCAAACAGCTTGTCCTCCCGCACGATGCGCAGGCTTGCCCGCACCTTCAGCGGCTGTTCCATCTGCGCTCCTCCTTTATCTACCTTATCATTTTCCGCATAAATCGGCAATGATCCAACAAAATTGCCGCATTTTTGCATATTTTGGTTGAACTTTTAAAAATACAACGAAAAACTTTGGCAACATTGCCCGCCCCGACCGAACGGTTAGCGGTTGCTTGCCCGTGCTCAAATATGATACAATTTTACCATAGCAAGGATTGCGTCTGCAATCCGCATTTTACTGTTGGAGGCTTATCATGAAACTGATGCGCACACAGGACGCCGTCGGGCAGGTTCTGTGCCATGATATCACCCAGATTATTCCGGGCGTGACCAAGGACGCGGTATTCCGCAAGGGACACATCATCCAGCCGGAGGACATTCCGGTACTGCTGAGCGTCGGCAAGGAGCACATCTACATCTGGGAAAACAACGAAAATATGCTGCACGAAAACGATGCAGCGGAAATCCTGCGTGCGTTGTGTCAGGGTGCGCACATGCACGCAACCGCTCCTAAGGAGGGCAAAATCGAGCTGATTGCGGACGAGGACGGTCTGCTGCTGGTCGATGTGGATCGTCTGCGCGCGGTCAACGCGCTGGGCGAAATGATGATTGCGACGCGCGCGGGCGGTTTTCCGGTCCAAAAGGGCGACAAGCTGTGCGGCACACGCGTTATCCCCCTCGTCATCGAAAAGCAAAAGATGGAGCAGGCGCGCCGCACGGCGGGCGATACGCCGCTGTTGCAGCTGCTCCCCTTCCGTCCGCGCACATTCGGTGTGGTCACCACAGGCAGCGAGGTTGCAAACGGGCTGATTGAGGATGCGTTCACCCCCGTTCTGGAACGTAAACTTGCTGAATATGGCTGCGAAATGGCCGCGCATGCCATTTGCGGCGACGACCCGGACGAAATCACCGCCGCCATCACGCAAACGGCCTCTGACGGCGTGCAGATGATTTTTTGCACCGGCGGCATGAGTGTCGACCCGGACGACCGCACCCCGCTTGCCATCCGTCAAGCAGGCGCACGGATCGTCAGCTACGGCGCACCCGTCCTGCCCGGCGCGATGTTCCTCGTGTCCTACCTGCCGGACGGCCGACCGGTCTGCGGCCTGCCGGGCTGCGTGATGTACGCGAAACGCACCATCTTTGACCTTGTCCTGCCGCGCCTGCTGGCCGATGTGCCGGTCACGGCGGAGTGGCTGGCCGGTCTCGGCCACGGCGGACTGTGTCTGAACTGCCCGGAGTGTCACTTCCCGAACTGCGGCTTCGGCAAAGGCGTGTAATATGCTGGATTCATTCGGACGAGAAATCCGCTACCTGCGCTTGTCTATCACCGACCGCTGCAACCTGCGCTGCCGCTACTGCATGCCGGACGAAGGCGTGCCGCCCACTGTGCACGATGAACTGCTGCGCTATGAGGAACTGCTGCGCGTCGCAGAGACGGCGGTTTCGCTCGGCATCAACCGCTTCAAAGTCACGGGCGGCGAACCGCTGGTGCGGCGCGGCTGCGCAGACTTTATTCGACATCTCAAAGCACTGTCCGGTGTCCGTCAGGTCACTCTGACCACCAACGGTCTGCTGCTGCCGCCCCTGCTGGACGAACTGTGCACGGCAGGGCTGGACGGAGTCAACATCAGCCTGGACACGCTGGACAACGCGCAGTACCAGCGTCTGACCCGCCGCACACACACCGCCGACGAAGTGCTGCGCGCCGTGCGCCTGTGCGCCGCGCGCCTGCCGACCAAGATTAACGCTGTGCTGCTGCCCGAAACCGCCGACCAGCTTATCCCGCTGGCCGAGTTGACGCAGACGTTGCCGGTGGATGTGCGGTTTATTGAGCGCATGCCGCTGGGCACAACGCAAACCGGCCAAACAACAAGCGCTGATATCGCACTCAACCGTCTGCGCGCACGCTGGCCGCAGCTAAAGCCGATATCTGAGCCGCGCGGCAATGGGCCGGCGCGGTATTTTCGCGCGCCCGGTATGCAGAGCTGTCTCGGCCTGATTGATGCAGTCAGCCACGGCTTTTGCGACCGCTGCAACCGCCTTCGGCTGACCAGCACCGGATTGCTCAAGCCTTGCCTGTGCTACGAGCAGGGCGTGGAGCTGCGCTCTCTGCTGCGCGGCGGCGCGGACGATGATGCGCTGCGGAACGCAATGCGCGAAGCAATTTTGCAAAAACCCGCCGCGCACTGCTTCCAACAGCGGGAAAACATCACGGAACACAAATCCATGAACCAAATTGGAGGATAATATGGGAAAGGTACTCGCTGTGTGCACCAGTGCGGTGCGCGGCGTACAAAAAAAAGACCGCGGCGCGGCACTGTTCGTGGCAAACCACGGTCTGGACGGCGACGCGCACGCGGGCGACTGGCATCGGCAGGTCAGCCTGCTTTCTGCGGACGAGATCGCCGCGTTCAATGCGCGCGGCGCGGATGTTGCGCCCGGCGCGTTCGGGGAAAATTTGGTGGTCGAGGGCATCGACTTCCGCACACTGCCGGTCGGCACACTGCTGCGCTGCGGCGAGGTGCTGCTTGAGGTCACGCAAATCGGCAAAGCCTGCCACCACCACTGCGCGATTTTTCACAAGATGGGAGACTGCATCATGCCGCGCGAGGGCATTTTTACGCGTGTGCTCGAGGGCGGGCGCATTGCGGTGGGCGATGAAATGACCGTCCAGCCGCGCGACACGCCGCTGCCCTTGCAGGCAGCAGTCATCACCCTGTCTGACCGCTGCGCCGCGGGCGAGCGGCAGGACGAAAGCGGCCCCGCCGTCGCGCGTCGGCTGCAAGAGGCGGGCTATACGATTCTCGAACAGCTTGTTCTGCCCGACGGACGCGAAGGGCTGACCAAAGCCCTCATCCGGCTGGCCGACCAGCGCCAGCCCGACCTGATTCTTACGACGGGCGGCACGGGCTTTTCCCCACGCGACCTCACGCCAGAGGCAACGCTGGATGCCGCCGAGCGACTCGCGCCCGGCATCGCGGAGGCCATGCGCGCAGCCAGCCTGCGCATCACCCCGCGCGCAATGCTGACGCGCGCCGTCAGCGTCATCCGCGGACGAACACTCATCATCAACCTGCCCGGCAGCCCCAAGGCCTGCACGGAGTGCATGGATGTTTTTCTGGACCAGCTTCCGCACGCGCACGCACTGCTGCGCGGCGAGCGGATGGACTGCGCCCGCTAACTTTTGCTTCGACCGCGCCGTAAAGCCGACGGGTTGAAAATAAAATCATCCCTGAAAGACGGGACAAAGGAGACACACCATGAAGAAACTACTTGCAGGGCTGCTTGCCGCGTGTATGGCGGCCAGCCTGACCGCCTGCTCATCGGGCAGCAAAGAAGCGGACGCTTCGGCAAACGCGGACAGCGGCGAACCGACCGAGTTGGTCGTATTCGCGGCGGCAAGCCTGACCGAAACGCTCGAACAGATTGCGGAGGACTACAAGACTGTCGCGCCCGACGTGACACTGACCTTCAACTTCGATTCCTCCGGCACACTCAAGACCCAGATTCAGGAGGGCGCGGACTGCGACGTGTTCATCTCGGCTGCACAAAAGCAGATGGATCAGCTGGACGCGGCAGCCGATGCCTCGGTCAACACCGAAGGGCTGGATTTCGTGCAGTCGGACAGCCGTCTCGACCTGCTGGAAAACAAGGTCACGCTCGCCGTACCTAAGGGCAATCCCAAGGGCATCGAAAGCTTTGATTCGCTCGCGCAGCACTTGCAGGCAGGCGATATCCTGCTGGCGATGGGCAACAGCGATGTGCCGGTCGGGCAATACACCCAGAAGATTCTGACCCATTACGGGCTGGACGAAGCCGCGCTTGCAGCCGCGGGCTGCATCACCTACGGCACGAACGTCAAGGAAGTGACCACACAGGTGCGTGAGGGCAGCGTGGACGCAGGCATCATCTACGCAACCGACGCGTTCAGCGATGGCCTGACCGTCGTGGATGAAGCGACCGCCGACATGTGTGGACAGGTCATCTATCCGGCCGCGGTGCTCAAGACCTCGGCACATCCGGAGGCGGCGCAAGCGTTTCTCGACTATCTCTCCACCGACGAGGCGATGGCTGTATTTGAGTCCGTGGGATTCTCCCCGGTTTCCTAATTTCAAACAACACAGACGGGGCGGGGCACGTGTCCTGCCCCGTTTGCCAAAGGAGTGTATTTCCCTGTGGACTGGTATCCGCTCTTCAATTCCCTGCGCATCGCGGCGCTGAGCAGCATCATCGTATTTTTCACCGGCATTGCCGCGGCCTATTACGCCGTGCGTCTGCCGCGCCTAATGAAAGGCGTGCTCGACGTGGTGCTCACGCTGCCGCTCGTGCTGCCACCCACAGTCGTGGGCTATTTTCTGCTGCTGTTGTTCGGTTCCCGCCGTCCGCTCGGCATTGCGCTTGAGCAGATCGGTGTAAAATTCGTCATGACGTGGTACGGCGGCGTGATTGCAGCGGCGGTCGTCGCCTTTCCCCTGCTCTACCGTACCGCGCGCGGCGCATTCGAGGCCTTTGACCAAACGCTTGCACAGGCCGGACAGACGCTCGGCTTATCCAATACCTACATTTTCTGGCGCATCCGTATGCCCGCCTGCCGTCAGGGCATCATCGCAGGCGTGGTGCTGGTCTTTGCGCGTGCGTTGGGCGAGTACGGCGCAACCAGCATGCTGATTGGCTACACGCCCGGCAAGACCGCAACCATCTCGACCACGGTCTATCAGCTCTGGCGCACGGGCGACGATGCCCATGCATTTCTGTGGGTGCTGGTCAACCTTGCCATTTCGGCGGCGGTGCTGCTGACCGTCAACCTACTGGAGCGCCGACAAAAGGGGGTGCGCCGCGTATGAGCCTGCATGTGGATATCCGCAAAAAACTGGGCGATTTTGTGCTGGAAACCGCCTTTGACGCGGAGAATGCCGTCACCGGCCTGCTGGGTGCGTCCGGCTGCGGCAAGAGCATGACGCTCAAATGCATCGCAGGCGTGGAAACGCCGGACAGCGGCTGCATCATGCTGGACGGCGAAACCCTGTTCGACTCCGCGCGCGGCATCAATCTCAAGCCGCAGCAACGGCGCGTGGGCTATCTTTTCCAGCAATACGCCCTGTTTCCGCATCTGACGGTCGAACGAAATATCCTGACCGGCCTGCACCGTGAGCGCGATGCCGCCGCGCGCCAGCGTCGCCTGCGGGACATCATCGAAATGATGCAGCTGGAGGGCCTCGAAAAGCTGCGCCCGGCGCAGCTCTCCGGCGGACAGGCACAGCGCGTGGCCCTCGCACGCATGCTGGTGAACGAGCCGCGCCTGCTGCTGCTGGACGAGCCGTTCTCCGCGCTGGATAGCCATCTGCGCGACCAGCTGCAGCCGCAGTTTGTTGCCTTGCTGCATTCCTACGGCCGACAGGCCGTGCTGGTCACACACAGCCGCGATGAGGCCTACCACCTGTGCGGTCAGCTCTGCGTGATGGAGAGCGGCCGCATTGTGCGCGACGGCGCAACCAAAGAAGTCTTTGCCGACCCACGCAGCGAAGCCGCCGCCCGCCTGACCGGCTGCAAAAACATCACCCCCGCCCGCAAAGTCGACGAGTGGACAGTGGAAGCGCCCGCATGGGGGCTTCGTTTTACCGCCGCGCATCCCGTGCCGGACGAAGTGCATGCCATCGGCCTGCGCGCACACTATTTCCACGCCCGCGCCGCCGCTAACCGCGCAAACGTGCAATGGGTGGGCGAACTGGAAGAACCGTTTGAATGGATTTTGCTGTTCCGCTACGCGGGACAGGGCCAAAACACGCCGCCCCTTTGGTGGCGCATGCCCAAAGACCGCAAACCCGCCGCGCTGCCCGAAGTGTTGGGCATCGCACCGGAAAACGTATTGCTTCTGACCCGATAAGGAGGATATCAAATGTTTGAGCAACTGCTGACCACCGCACTGCACGAAATCGAGGCGGGCCGCCTTGTCCTGCTGGTTTCGGTCGCCCGCGCGACCGGCTCGACGCCGCGCAAAGAAGGCGCAATGCTGCTGGCGGGCACACAGGGGTTGCTGTGCGGCACGATTGGCGGTGGCTTACTCGAACACCGCTGTCTTGAGCTGGCGGCCGCACAACCCGCCTGCGGCCATCTGGAACACTTTGAACTGGACAACCGCAAGGCAAGCAGTCTGGGCATGGTGTGCGGCGGTTCGACCGAGGTGCTGTTCACCCCCCTGCACGACACTGCGCTGCTGCGCGAAGCGCTCACTGCCTTGCAGGACAGAACGCCTGCCTGTCTGTGCCTGCCGCTAGACGGCTCTGCGCCTCATATCGCGCAGGACGGCGCGCTGCCTGCCCGTCCGTCTGTTTTATCGCTGCGCGGCAAAGATGCGCTGTGTGTGCCTCTGACCGACGCAGGGCGGGTATTTGTCATCGGCGGCGGACATGTGTCGCATGAGCTGTGCGCGCTGCTGTGCCGGCTGGACTTCCGGCACCTCGTCATCGACGACCGTGCGGACTTCTGCTCGCCTGCCCGCTTTCCCCACGCCGAGCAAACGCTGATCGTTCCCCTATCCGAACTTTCCGGGATGCTCACCGGGACGCTGCGCCCCACTGAAGCAGATGGCTTCTGCATCATGACGCGCGGTCATGAAGGCGACGCAGACGCGGTGCGCTATGCGCTGTCCACCCCCGCCTCCTACATCGGACTGATGGGCAGCCGCCGCAAACGCGAAACACTGTTCCACACTCTGACGCAGGAAGGGTTCTCTGATGCCGCACAGCAGCGCATTATCACGCCCATCGGCTTGGAGATCCACGCGCAGACCCCTGCGGAGATTGCCGTCTCGATCGCCGCGCAGCTGATCGAGTGGCGCGCCGCTCGCTGAGTTTTCGGGGCCGAAAAACGGTCCCGAATTTTTTTGTTTTTTTGCAGAAAATATGTTGACAATATGCGTCTTCTTCGATATAATACTATTTGTCGCTGACAGTGAGGCGACTCGATACGAAAGAGAATGCGAGTGTGCTGGAACTGGTAGACAGGCACGTTTGAGGGGCGTGTGTCAATCGACGTACGGGTTCAAGTCCCGTCACTCGCACCACCTTCAAGCGATGAAAACCAAATATGCGGATGTGGCGGAATGGCAGACGCGCTAGCTTCAGGTGCTAGTGTTCGCAAGGACGTGGGGGTTCAAGTCCCCCCATCCGCACCAAACCAATATAATCCGAACTTGTTTCCGATAGGGGATGGGTTCGGATTATTTGTTTTCTTTGACAGTTATGAAGCCACCTATTTCCGCAACGGAATGAAGCCAAAAACTTCCTCTAAACAGAGGCGCCGTAGAGGAAATCAAGATTTTTAGATCTTACCAAAGTGTTTTCACTATACGATTTTGCGGCGCACGATAGATACCATTTTCGTAGGAACAAATAGCAAAGCCAGGAAGTCTTTTATAAAAGCTTCCTGGCTTTGTACGCAACAAAGAGAAAGCCTTTGCTGCGATATCTGAATAAGGGAAAATCGTGAGAAAGTGCGCGATCTGATTATTGGATATTTGTTGTTTGTCGGCACCAATCCTTAAAAGATAATATTACACGTTGAAAGTCTTCACTATTAGGGAGAAAGCCGTTATGAGCAGTTATATTACGAACTCTTTCTAGCTCTTCAAAACGAAGTTCTACAAATTTAATATCTTTGATATAAGGAAGAAAATCCGCTTCATATTTTCGAATAAGGGAAAGTAAGTCTGCCCAGTCGATATAGAATAATGGATTATCGCCACGAGGAGTAAGCCAGCAGTGCTTTTTCTCTGTTTCTTTCCTGGATTTCACCTTACTCTTTTGAGCGGAATTTGCCGCAATTTCCCACCAATTATCCCCTAGTTTCCTGTATAACACCAGTTCCACCAGTTTGCGTGCAGAGTTTTCATAACAATGCAAAACCATATACAATTGGGCCATTTTTTGAGCTTGGCTTATCTCTTCATCAGAAAGATATGATGTTCTCGAAATTCCGGCAGCGTCCTCAATTTGCGGTTCTGTTTCCCACAAATATCCATACTCTTTTTCAAAAGCAGTAACTGCAGGGAGTGTTAGCTTGTATAAGCCAGACTTACTACCTTTACATACATTTTTGCTTTTAGCAAAGGCTGTTTTCGCTCGGGTTACATTCAACTTTGGCAAACAGGCGGCTTCAAAATATTGATTAATGGTTGCTAAAGAGATTTCAGGATTGCCAGTGTCCTTTTGGCAAAACCACATAATAGCTTCAGCCTGTTCCTTCTTTGTGTGGAGAGAGAGTAAGCAACTATGTGCAAATGTGTTAAACATCTATCTTAGCCTTCTTTTTTGGGGAGGTTAAACTTGACAAAATCTTCACCTGTGTGATGAATTCTGTAACCGTCAGCATCGCCCGTAATCTTACCTTCTATTCCGAGATTGGAAAGTACAGAAGAAATTCTGGCAGGTATCTTCGCTTCAACGGTTCTCAACGCAGTATAAATTTCATCTTTTGTTACAGAATTCTTTCCCGCATTACGTTTAAGCCAATCCATAACAACTAACAACTGTTCATTCTGACTTTTAGGATTTTTTTCGCTATAAAATTCGCGCAGAGCAGATCTGCTGTTTTCATCCAACCCCAATTCAACCATGTTAAATGTTTCGGTTTTTTTAGAAGAAGATGTGCGTTTTCGCTTAGTTGAGTTTTTGAATAGTGCATCTGTGTGTTCACTTTTTTCTGCAGCTGAAGCTGAATGATCATCTTCTTCAACTGTAATGGAATCAGCTTTATCAGGCACATACTCGGTACGTATATCCGCTAATTTGGGTAAAAAAGCTTCTAATTTATCGAAGATAGTGTCAAGTGACTCCGCAGGAGCTTGGATGTGTATTTCTCCATTCGTCATGTTAAGCTGAATAGTTACATTATCTGCCATCGGTAATCACTCCTATCGTTTTGTTTAGATTATAATGCTTTTATTTGAACATGTCAACATTGTTGCCAACATTGTTTCAAAATGTGGAAATGTTGGAGCGACTGGAGCAAAACAAACGTAAAAAAAGAAGGACGAACGTTTTTAAAACAGTTCGTCCTTCTTTTTTGCCTTTATTCTATTTTTGTGGTCAGTCTCTCCGTTTCCCACTGTTTTTTCCAATCTGCAAATTCCCTCTGCCCTTCCTCACTCTCATAGAAAGCCAGAATGTCAGGTAAAATACAGCGGGCTATCACCTCGATCTGATATTGTGGTATAGTGGTGTTATTGATTAGCTTTTTCCTTCGGCCCAAAGAATCCCTCCATCCGGTCTGTCAGCGTCAGACTGTCGGTAGTGATGTTGCTGTCAATCCGTTGGAGGCTTTGCGCCTTCCACCATACTCCTTCAAATTCCGTTACAAAATCCCACATCCCCTTCCTTTCCATTCCGGGTGAACTAAAAGAGAGCAAGCATAGGGAGTGTGGCCACATTCCCGTAAAATCTCCGTTTTCGGCCTGTTGCCGGAGCGGAGATTTTTTCTTGTTGGGAGTATCCCAAACCCTCTCTTGATTGCTTCGCTAATAATATGCTCAAACTAGACGTTTCTACCCGCTATTTACAAAAAAGCGTTGAGCGATTTCAAGTTGCGTGGTATGATAAAGATGCTATAAAACAGAAAGAAGTGGTGTCGAATGACAAAACTCAACGAAGTGCGGCTCCATGCAAAGCCAGTGGATTGCGACGTTTGCATGGAGTAAAAATCGTCGCATAATCAATGTGCTGGCTTTGCTGCTTGACGATCATCTCAAGGAGGAAGCCTGCATGAAATACATCAATGCAAAAAATCTTCTTCCCGATGCGCTGGTCAAGGAATTGCAAAGCTATATTCAAGGGGGCTATCTTTATGTTCCCGCCGATCAAGCGCAGCAAAAGCGATGGGGAGAAACTTCGGGCTACCGACAGGAATTGCAGCAACGAAACCGCCAAATCATAGAGGAGTTTCAGAACGGAACCTCTATGGATGCGTTAGCGGAAAAATATTTCCTGTCCGTATCAGCCATTCGTAAAATCATTTATCAGAAATGAACCGGCAGGGGTTGCAGAAATGCAACCCCTGCTTTTTGTTTGATACAGAGCGATTCGGTATTGTCTGGTGGATGGAAAAGCATTCGTATCAGCAGTACGATAAAAGCAACAAATATATCGCAAGAAAGGAAAAGACCATGTGTACTCGATTTGTCTACCGAGGTGACGATACCATCACCGGCTTTAATTTTGAGATTGACCTTGCCGTATGGGATCACAAAATCATAACAGAAAAAGACCGCTTTTATATCGGCATCCTACGGCCCGATGGGGTGCGTCATTCCTATCATGGCGTGAACCGTAATGGAAATGTCGGAACCTTGTTGTATGTTCACGGAAACCCGGAGGGGGCCTATCAGGATTTTAAAGGTTGCATGACAATCGCAGACCTGACAGAACAGTTTGTGCAGGCAAAAATCAGCTTTGACGATGCACTGCAAATAGTGCAGGAACGGAAGATCATCTATGCCCCGGATGCTACCATGCAGGCCATGCTGTCCGACAGGCAGGGCCGCACCCTGATCGTTGAACCGGGGATTGGCTGGCGGGAAGAGCATGGGCGCTACTCGCTGATTACCAACTACTCTGTCCTTGCCCCCGAAAGCACAATGCCCTTTCTTGTGCCAGGAGATGACCGATACGAAAGGGCCGCTCAACTTCTGAACACTTACGGAAAGCAGTTTACTGTCACCGATGCGTTGTCTGTGCTTCAAGCTGTCCGACAGGAAGGGATCTGGGCCACCAGAGTTTCTTTCGTTTATTCGGCAAAGGAACACGCTGTTTACTATGTGGAAAACAACCATTTTTCACAGATTGAGAGATACGAGTTCTCATAACTTCGAGAGGAGGGAAAGTCATGAATCTAGAGAACATTTATCCTCGCACCAACGACCACGAAACCGTTTATCTGAAAAATGTCATCAAAAATCCCAACATCCTTGTCGGGGACTTTACCATGTATAACGACTTCGTCTATGACCCGCAGCAGTTTGAGAAGAACAATGTACTGTACCACTATCCGATCAACCATGACAAACTTATCATCGGAAAATTTTGTTCCATCGCCTGCGGGGCAAAGTTTTTGTTCACCAGCGCCAACCATACACAAGCATCCTTGTCCACCTATCCGTTCCCGATCTTTTTTGAGGAATGGGGATTGGATGTCCAGAACATAACGAGCGCATGGGATAACAAAGGCGATATTATCATTGGCAACGATGTGTGGATTGGATATGAGGCGGTGATTCTGTCTGGTGTTACCATTGGAGATGGCGCAATCATCGGCACTCGCGCCGTCGTAACAAAAGATGTGCCGCCTTATATGATTGTCGGCGGCGTTCCCGCCAAAACAATCCGCAAACGCTTCTCGGATGATACCATCGCGGCCTTACTGCAAATTAGCTGGTGGGACTGGCCTGAAGAAAAAATAAAGCAGCATATTTCAGATATTCAGGCCGGGAGAATTGACCGTTTGCAGCCGTTATGCAAAGGAGAGCCACATGATGGTCTATGAAGATACTGCGGAGCGCCACCGCTTTGACTCCTTCTGCAAAGTTGTCCTGCGCCATGCAATGCTGGACTGTTTTCGGGAATTTTCATATCAAAACAAATGGCTGGTATCTCTGAATTATTTGCCGCAGCCAATTTTAGACGACATCTGCACGACAGACCAGTACCCCAGCGATTGCATGACCTTTTCAGTGGATGGTTGTACCCTGCAAATCAGCAATGAGCAGTTGGCAAATATCATTGAGAAGCTACCGCAGTCAGAGCGACGACTTTTGATTTTGCGCTTTGTATTGGAACTGAACGACCAGGAAATCGGCAGGAGGATGTGCTGTTCCAGAAGCGCCATTCAGCGCCGCCGTACAAGTATTTTGCGGAATATGCGGGAACAACTGACGGGGAATCTTCCATGAAAAAATCAAGCGGCAAATACAAGCCCCCACCGCTTCTATCCGTTATCGAGGCAGCCCGCGCAGGAGAGGCCGATGCGATGGAACAGATTTTGCAGCACTATGATGCTTATATCAACAAGTTGTGTTTGCAGACAATGGTCGATGAAAGCGGGCAGACTTATAAGCAAGTAGACCCATATATGAAAGGCCGTTTGCAAAGTAAGTTGATGCAGGCCATTACGAAGAAATAGCAAAGCCGGGGAATGCCGTGCAAGGGTCAAGATGAACGCTTCGCGCCCTTGACGTCATTCCCCGGTTTTGCTGTGCAGTAACCAAGTGGGTGCAAGCAGAAAGCTGCTTGCGCCCACCAATCAGTATCATATCTACGCATTTCAGACGCAAAAGGCGAAGTAATATACGGCTTCTGGCGGTGTGTCAGCACTACGGTAATATAATTCCTTATGCTAACCGTTAAAACGGCTTTGAAATGCGTAGAAACAAGGAGGTTGAAGAAAATGAAAGCAGTTATTTACGCCCGTTATTCCTCCGATAATCAGCGAGAAGAAAGTATTGAAGGCCAAATCCGGGAGTGTACCGCCTTTGCTGAAAAGAACAATATCACCATTTTGCGCCATTACATAGATCGAGCCTTTTCCGCTAAGACCGACAACCGCCCGGAATTTCAGAACATGATTAAAGACAGCGGCAAGCGCCTGTTCGATATGATTATCGTTTGGAGGCTGGACAGGTTTGCCCGCAACCGCTACGACAGCGCCCGCTACAAAACCGCTCTGAAAAAGAACGGGGTTAAGGTGGTGTCTGCCACCGAGGTCATTTCCGACGGGGCCGAGGGTATCATTCTGGAAAGCGTCTTGGAAGGATATGCTGAATACTACTCCGCCGATCTGTCCGAAAAGGTAGTGCGGGGCATGACGGAGAACGCCTTAAAATCCAAGTACAACGGTGGAACCCGTCCTATCGGCTATCTGATTGATAGCGACCAGTGCTTCCAGCTTGACCCGCTTACCGCTCCCTTTGTTCGGGAGGCATTCCAGCGTTACAACGAGGGAGCCACCATGACAGCCATCCGGGACTGGCTCAACGAGCAGGGAGTGAAAAACACGCGAGGCCAAAAGATGACCTATAACAGCGTCCAGCACCTTCTGAACAACCGCCGCTATATCGGAGAGTATACCTACCGGGACATTGTGGTGCCGGACGGTATTCCCACCATTGTCCCTCGAGACCTCTTTGACCGGGTACAGGAAAAGCTGGCAAAAAACAAAAAGGCCCCGGCCCGCCACAAGGCCGAGGACGATTATTTGTTGACGACCAAGCTGTTCTGCGGCTACTGCGGGGCCTACCTCTGCGGCGAGAGCGGCACCAGCCACACGGGGAATGTCCATCACTACTACAAGTGCGTGTCCGTCAAGAAGAAGCGCACCGAGTGCCGCAAGAAGTCTGTCCGCAAAGAATGGATTGAAGATTTGGTGGTCAGCGAAACCATGAAGATGGTGATGGACGATAAGGAGGTTGAGGCCATCGTGTCCATGCTGATGGACTTACAGGATAGGGAGAATGTAAACCTGCCCCTCTATGAGCAGCAGTTGCGGGAGGCGGACACAGCCATTCAAAACCTGCTGAACGCCATCCAGCAGGGCATTTTGACCAAGTCCACGAAAGGGCGGCTGGAAGAACTGGAAGCCACAAAAGAGGAACTGGAAACCAAGATTGCCTGCGAGAAACTGGCGAAGCCCAAGGTGAGCGCCGAGTTTATGACCTTCTGGCTCCACCGCTTCCGCAAGCTGGACGTACAGCAAAAGTCCCATCGTAAGATGCTGATTGACACTTTTATCAACGCCATTTTCCTATACGATGACAAGATGGTGATAACATTCAACTGCAAAGAAGGAACAACGACCATCGCTTTTGATGACCTCAAAACCGCATTGGCCGATCAGAAAACAGGTTCGGATTTGGATTGCTCAACTGCACCAAGAGGAAGTACTGATTTCGAAAGAAGTTCAGTACTTTTTCTTTTTTGTATTGACTTGCACCATGCAAAATAAACAGAACCGATCCAATCAAACAGATTCGACAAAATATATTGACAAAACCGTTTCCTTTTGCTATAATATTATCCGTCGCTGACAGTGATGCGACACGACGCAAAAGAGAATGCGAGTGTGCTGGAACTGGTAGACAGGCACGTTTGAGGGGCGTGTGTCAATCGACGTACGGGTTCAAGTCCCGTCACTCGCACCACCTTCAAACGAAAAACCAAATATGCGGATGTGGCGGAATGGCAGACGCGCTAGCTTCAGGTGCTAGTGTTCGCAAGGACGTGGGGGTTCAAGTCCCCCCATCCGCACCAAGAAAAGTACTGATTTCGAAAGAAAATCAGTACTTTTTCTTTTTTCCGCAATCCCGCAATCGAGCCAGTACAGCTGCGGCAGTTTTCTTTCTCATTTTTCAACCATTATTATTTGTATCGGATATCCCCGCGCATCTCGGGCAGGCTATGGATGAGGTGATCTTCATGTCTTATGTCAGTCCGAAAATCCGCTCACAGTTTGAATCTTTGTCTGTCGAACTGAAAAATGAAATTTTATCCCGCAATGTGCACATGGAAAACCTGCATGACCTGATTTCCGTGTTGGAAACGATTGTTTCCGAGGGCGAACACGTTGAAAAAAGCACCTGATCAAATTTCCATGTATGCCGCTTTGTTTGCACACACACGCTAAAGATGAGGTGATTTTTTATGGCCAAAGCAGGTATGCGCCGCCCCGATCCAAAGGAGCCGCACGGTACAGAAAGCAATCACAAAACGCATTTCCCCAAAAACGAAGTGCCGCCTGTTCCGCTCATTCAGGGCGAAGCCAAACACGGCAACGCGAAGGCACGCCCCATCGTCATGGATGGCACACGCCATCCGCACAAGGTCTTTCATGAGCCGCAAGCCGACAGTACGGCTGTGGATCCAAAAGCGAGGTGATCTCTATGCCCAAGGACAGCCAACCGGATAACAAAAAAGCACGCATGGAAAAATGCAACGGTCAAACACCGCTCACGCGCGAAAACCAGAACCAAAACCCAAATGCCAAAAAGCATTCCGTCCCACACAACGACGTATAATTGCTGCCGCCCCCTTGCCGGGGCGGCTTTTTTCGCTTTACTTTGCACGCATCACTCACTCATCAGGATTTTGGTGGTCACCCCATGCTCTTTGCAGGCGCGAATCGCGTCAGCCGTTGTTGCCTTCGGCGAATCAAAGAACGCCAGATATCTCGCACCCATCCTTCACACCGAAGGCCTTGCCGACGAGGGATTGCTCTTGTGAGCCAACGCCAGATGCAATCTTTTGTCGTTGAGCGCATCCACCGTCTCCTCCGCAACAGAAGAGGCCATTGTTCCAAACAGCGTATGGTCCCCGACCGACAGACCCACGCTGATTACACTGCCGGAAACCACATTGTTTTTGTACTTTCTGTAGCGCAGTTCAGCCTCCAGACCGTTCTACCAAAACTCGGCAACGGTCTCCTTGAAGAAACTCTGAATATCATCCATCCTACCGATGTTTGCCATCGAACAGCTTGAGAACTATCAGATGTTCATGAAATATGGTGTATGCCCTGTACGATAATCGATTATACTTTACAACACAGCAAAAGCGACTTTCCAGTACCCTGTGAGAGTATTGGAAGGCCGCTTTTTTCGTTTCATTTGCGCAGCGACAGTAAAAACTGTCGCAAGGCTTCCTGTTGCTCTTGAGACAACGAAAGCGTGTTTGGATTGAAACACAAACAGTCTACGTCATCACGAATTCCGAGAAGGCAATCGGCAGATATGTCGAGACACTTCGCTATAGAAGCTAAACGAGATAATGATGGCTCCTGCGCTCCATGTTCATAGCGATATATGGTTTCTTTGGTCACGCCCAACATCTGCGCAAATTCTGCCTGCGTCATACCGCGCCTGCGTCTAAGCTCTTTCAGCCGTTCACCAATAAAAGATGGAGTGTTTGTCATAATATGCACCTCAAGCTCAAAATTTGTCGAAAATCAACATTGCGTGTTGACAAAAATTTGCAGAAAATAGAAGTATTATGTTGACTGACATATAGAAGTATGATAACATTTGTTCGCAGCTAATAAGGAAGAGCTGGATTGCAAAACAAATAAATTTATCCAGAAGAGAGGAAGATTTCATGAGAGCCACTGGTGTTGTGCGAAGAGTCGATGAACTCGGACGTATTGTTTTACCCATAGAATTAAGGCGAACATTGGATATCAAGGTTAAAGATCCGGTTGAAATTTTTGTAGAAGGAGACCAGATCATCTTGGCAAAACACGAAACAGGCTGTTTGTTTTGTGGCGAAACAAAAAATTTACTTACATTCAAAAACAAAACACTTTGCAGAAAATGTATTGACGAACTTGTGACATCCTCTCCGGAGTGAAAACTGAGATTGTACCGCATCGAGAATACTGAGGCCCGCCTTTGTGCAGTGCGATAATGGACCTTGCATAGTTTGTTTATGTAATGCAATAATTTCAGTCGGCAGACGCAATATCGACGCTGTGATTCAAGTATTTATTTTTACTGCTGTTGTATCGTCTAAACTTATACATTTTAATAACCATATGCATTGGTTTTGCGGCCTCTTGTTTTATCTTGGGAAAATAGTCTATCGATCAACTGAATGATATAGAAGGAGCTGGTTTCGCTATGAAATCAGCTCCTGTTTATTTGTTGGGGCAACGATTACAACATTTTAGCGAAAGTACCCGTAGCTTACAGTATGTGTTGCTGTTTCCAAGAGCTTCGTACCATTATAGGCTTTTAATGTGATATATAGTTGATAAGAATACCCATGAGCGACCTGCCAACTGCATTCACCCGACCTAATTATGTTTGAAAACGAAGTAGTCGTCCATTCTTTTTTCGTCTGCCATTTGCCACCAACGAATTGCTGCAAGTCAAGCGTTAGAACCGTTTTATTAACATCACTGCTTGCCGCACTGCCGCCAGCCAATACCGTAGCCGTACCGGAAGAGGAAATGTCGATATTTCCTTCAATCGTTGAGATATAACTCCATCTCAACAATTGCGTATCAATTGCACCGGAAACACAAAATACACTCGAAAAAATTAAAAATGTCGAAACCAAAATTCTGGTTAATTTCTTCCGCATAATCTTCATAAAAAAGCCTCCTTAATTTCGTTTATCTAATGCCCCTATATAGATAAACGAAAATTAAAGAGGCGATATTACAAAAAATTATTTAAAATATGGTGATATGTCTATAAATCTAAATCAACACTTTCTAAAATTTTTACACAAATCTCTGCTCCAAGCGTTCCAGATAGGTTGTAAGTGAATTTGTCTCCTTGCCAAATTACAGCTGTTCTGTCTGCTCGATAAGAAACTAATGCAGGAAAACCCTTAATCGTAAACTGTTCTAAATTGCTTCCTTCCGAGTCAAATGCGATATCCATTTTTTTATTGTAAAAAGATAATGTAAGTGTGTCCCCGTCTTCGCTTTGAAATGACACTGCAAAACCAGTGTCATCTTCTACTACATTTACGACCACAAGGTTTTCCGGAATAAATGATGGATAATATTTTGAAAATTGTTCGGATACAGGAATAGACTCATTCGGATCTGGAAGAATCTGAGCATGCGTTTCATTTACGCTTAAAAAGAATGGAAATGTAATATTTTTCGAAGCAAAAACCTGAGCAATGGTAATACTACTTACGCCTATCACCAAAATTAAAACGGCTGCAGTATTGTAAAGTACTCTTTTATGCTTTGAAATCCATTCCTTTCTGCGACTTTTCGCGCAAACACGAGACATCTTTTTTTCAAATCCCGCCGAAAACTGGTGCGATTCCACACCATCAGCCTTTAATTCATCTTTTGTTTTGAGTTCAGATTCGGATGTTTCAATTAACTCGTCAAGAGCAGATGAAATATATTGTTCAAACCAATCATTTTGCTTCATTGAAATACTGTTCCTCCTTCAAAATAGACATCAATTTTGATTTGGCTCGAAAAAGACGCTGATTTACACTGTTAGGAGATATCCTCAAAATTTGAGCAGTTTCTTCTGTCGACATCTGATATAAACAACGAAGTTTGAGTACATCCTTATAGAGATCAGGGAGTTTGTCGATAGCAGCGACCAGATAGGCATGTCCAATTCGTTCCAGCAGCGCTTCATCCGAACTTTGCAGATGCAGATCGGGTTTATCCTCATCGAAGGCTTCTTCTTGCACTTTATGCTTTTTTCTATACATATCAATTGCTTGATTGCGTACCATAATTGAAATGTAATCTTGTTGGCGCTTTCCAGAAAGAGAAGCAACAAAATCTATTTTTTGAGCGATTTTTATAAAAGTATCGGAAACAACATCTTCAGCTAAATGTATATCCTTGATAATTTGAAATGCAATTATGTACATGTGTTGACGATACTTATAATACAGATCCTCGAAAAATGTTCTGCCATTCTCGTCCTCTATCAATGCAAATGAAATCATTTATTTGTCTCCTCAACACCACAGTATCATATCTCTATGTTTAAAGTATATCATAGTTTCACAAATTAACAAATGCGCATGGACTTTTTTGACATAACGAAAAAGAAAGAAGAAATATTACAAGAAACGATATAGGAATAAATGTTTTTTCGTTAAAATAAAGTATAGATATCAGCAGTACAGAAGATGGGAGCCTATAGACTATTTGGATAATGGGATATGACGTATACCCTTTTACCTTGAGCACTTAGCATAGTTATGATAAAATACAATTAGGGTGATTGAGGTGATTGATATGAAAATGATCCGACTCATTTCTGATCTGCGAAAATTTGACAGCGAAGTATATTACAAGCTCCAACAGGCAGAGCAAGAAGCATCGCTGACCGGTCAGCGTTATTCCTCCAAAGATGTCCTCAAGACCATGAAAGATGCTATTGGGAAAGGATAAGGCTGTATCATGTGGAGTATTTGCCTTCTGTACGGCAAAAGCTCATGGGAATTGCCCAGTATTTTGACCGAGAACTTTGCAATCCAGTCGCGGGAATCGATTTGCGTAGCGTTTGAACAGTTCTGCCGATGCACTGTGTAATTTCCCGCACGCACCCCCAGTTTATGTTCCCATCCGTCCCTTACAGCGACCGGCGCATTACAGAAATAAAACACAAATGAAAAGTATGAACCACCTGCTTCATGCTTTCAACCTATCGAAAAAGTCCGGCTAATGCCGGGCTTTTTCGCATTTAACAGGTAAGGTGATGCAAGAGATGCTGGCATGCGGAAAAACGGATTGTGATGTGATTGAGAATGTGGTAATAGACAGCCTGGTACCGAAGAAACATCTTCCAGGAAGAATCTGGCTCGACGGAAGAATGCACGGACCATGAACCTGCATACCGCCGCATTCGCTGCAAATTCGGCATTTACAGAACCTTTGCGTGAAAAAAATGCCAGCATATTCTTTCTGGAACTTTAAACATCGCCTCCCCCCGGCACCTAAAGGCTATGTATTGCGCAATCAAACCATTATCTATCTTTTTGGCATCAATGAGCAAGAGCAAGAAACCATCAACCTTTTTCACAGAAAACAAATAATTTTTTTGTGATATAATTCCATTGTTAAATAGTGGAATATATATTACACTGACATCAGAAACAATAGATTCCGGAGGAGATATCAGTTAATATCATTTTAAGTGTTTTGCTTGCGGTATTTCATTTGATGACGCTGTTGGTGGACAGATAGTATTTCAAGAAGTTACCGAAAAGATTTTCGAAGGAATTATCGATTATTCGATGAATCTCAAGGTATTTGCACGCGAAGATACTTTCAAAATCCCAGCTGTTGTTATATTCATAAAAATGTTTTCAATTTTTATTCTGGTTCTGCACATAGCGATTGGAGCGGATACGCCTTAGCGTATTCGAGTTGAGCTTAGTTGATTGTTGCTGGTGATTTTATGATCGGAATTATAATCGCAAGGGCGTTGATACAAGTAGATTATCCCGGGCAACGTACTAAGACTATTTTGGATTCATCTTTGTTTTTTGACACTTATTTTTTCGCTTTTGTATTGGCTGCCGCAATAAGTCGTTCTCCCATCGGGAAAAAGCTTCATTTAGCTCTGAAGAAGATTTTGCAAAAAAAGACCTCTCGCATCAAATATTTAACCATATTGGAGAGCATTCCATTTATATTTACTCTTGTTGTTCTTGCAATTTGCCTAATCGCTCGGCATTATGTTTGGAATGACATTATGTTCGTATTGTCATACCTGCTCATGATATTCCTTTTTTTGTTTTCTTATCGATGGTCAACTGCGATTGCTGAGATACGAAAAGAGCGCAAAAGTAAAGATGATGATAAAACCTGATCAAATAAAAAGGCGGCACCCGGCT
This sequence comes from Agathobaculum sp. Marseille-P7918, assembly GCF_964248325.1. Classification (NCBI taxonomy): domain Bacteria; kingdom Bacillati; phylum Bacillota; class Clostridia; order Eubacteriales; family Butyricicoccaceae; genus Agathobaculum; species Agathobaculum sp. Marseille-P7918. The sequence goes on from NZ_CAXTXI010000001.1 coordinate 393,895, forward strand.
TACACCATATGGGTATAAGCCGGGTACTTTATATTACATGCAGGCCTCTTAATATTAGTTCTTATCCTGCGATGCAGAAGCACCACATTGGAGGGTTTACATAATTGAGGGCTTCAACCGCCAGCTGTACAAGGTAGCCAAGGCCAAATCCGTGTTTCCTGCCGATGACAGCCTGCTGAAAATGTTGTATTTGGCCATGATGGATATCTCAAAAGTGGACTGGACGGCGGCAGAACAGAAGCATAATTCGCACCCAGATCAGAATTTACATGGAATGTGGGATTGACCCGGTGAATTATGTCATCCATTTCTGGATCATTTTCGCCAATCAATTCCACATCTTTTCCACATTTATTCCACACAATACGACAGAAAACAATAGAATACAGCAATATTACCAGTTATTTACAGCGCAAGTTCTAAAACTTTATTGCTGATAATGTTAGTAAAAACAAGTAAAAGCAGCAAAAAACCGTCCTTTTCAGGACGGTTTTGGATGGTGGACATTGACGGGTTCGAACCGCCGACCTTCCGCACGTCAAGCGGATGCTCTTCCAGCTGAGCTAAATGTCCATGACTCGGACGATGATTTTCATCGTCCGGATAAATTGTCTTACTTCTTGCAGCGCTCCAGATACTCACCGGTACGGGTGTCAATCTTGATGCGCTCACCCTGCTCAATGAACAGCGGAACCTGAACGGTCGCACCTGTTTCAACAGTCGCGGGCTTAAGAGTGTTGGTCGCAGTGTTACCCTTAAAACCGGGATCGGTCTCAGTGATCTCCAGCTCTACAAAGAGCGGTGCCTCAACCGCATAGACATTGCCCTTGTAAGAGCAAACCTTGCAGTTTTCGTTTTCCTTCACAAAGCGGAAATCGTCGCCGAGCGTATCCTTGCTAATCGGAATCTGCTCGTAGGTTTCATTATCCATGAAGTAGTACAGATCACCTTCGTTATAAAGGTACTGCATGTCGCGGCGTTCTACATAAGCCGCTTCATATTTATCCGTCGGATTGAAGGAACGCTCCGTTACCGCGCCAGTGATGACATTCTTCATCTTTACGCGAACAAACGCCGCACCCTTGCCCGGCTTTACATGCTGAAACTCAATGACCTGCAGCACCTGACCGTCCATTTCAAAAGTTGTGCCGTTACGAAATTCGCCTGCCAGCATATCGGTATTCCTCCATAGTGATTTATCCTCATTTTGACTGTCTCTCGAACAGTGCTTGTTTATTCTACCGCAAATTTCTTCTTTTTGCAAGAGGTAATTATAATTTTCTTGAAATTTTTTTGCAGGCACGGAAAAAGGCGGCGCAGCCGCAGACCGCGCCGCCTTTACATCCGCTTTAGGAATATGTGGCTGAATCAGCAGCAGCAATTGTTGCCGCAAGTGCAGCAGCCGTTATCCGAGCCGCAACCACAGCCGTTGCCCTGCTCGCAGCAGATCCAGATCAGGATAATGACAACGATGATCCACCACCAGTTATTCTCGCCGAAAATAGAGTTAGAAGAGCACATAAGGAATTTCCTCCTATCAAAGATTTCACTTCATACTATGGAGCAACTCCTCATGTGGTGACAGATCCGCTAAAGGATTTTTCCGCGCAGGCCATCGCGGTGCAACCCTTCCAACCGCACAGAAACCGGCCCGTTCTTTTCTACCCTTTTCTCCTCTTCTATATATATAGGAAAACCGTAGGTGCCGTGCGCCGCCCAAAAACCGCCTGTGCGATGCTCGGGCAGTACGGTCAATTCTTTTCCCACAAAGCCGCGGCGATATGCTTCACTCAGCCGCAGCGCCACTGTTTTGGCTCGCTCTGCGCGCGCCGCTTTCTCCTGCTGGCAAAGCTGCCCGGGCAGCTTTGCCGCGCGCGTGCCCTCCCGCACGGAAAACGGGAACACATGCACCGCTGCAAACGCACAGTGCTCGAGAAACGCCAGCGTTTCTGCGAACTCCTCCTCGGTTTCTCCCGGAAAGCCTACAATTAAATCGGTGGTGATGGAGGCATCCGGCAATACCGCACGAATCCGCTCCACTGCCTGATAATATTCTTCCGCCGTGTATTTACGCCCCATGCGTTGCAGCACACTGTCACAACCGCTTTGTAGGGAAAGATGAAAATGCCGCGCCAGATTAGGTAAACCCGCTAACCGGCTGCAAAAATCCGCATCCACCACGCGCGGGTCGAGCGACCCCAGTCGGAACCTCACCTCCGGATGCGCCGGCAACAAATCACACAGCAGGTCCATCAGCGAAACGACGGGCTGCAAATCCCGCCCATATGACGCAATCTCAATACCCGTCAGCACAATTTCATGTACGCCCTGCCGCTCCAAACGCGCTGTTTCCTGCTCTGCCTGCGTGGGCGGCAGCGAGCGCACGCGCCCCCGCGCATACGGAATAATACAATAGGTGCAGAAGTTGTTGCACCCATCCTCTATTTTCAGCAGCGCGCGCGTCCGGCCTCTGGGCACTCCAGCCGGCAGCACTTCATATCTCTCTTTCTCGGATGCATTGCAAGGCGAAGACTCCCCTTGCACAGCGGCTTCGCACAGTGCAATCACCTCTGCACGGCTGCCAGTTCCGCAGATGAGGTCGACCTCGCCCGTCGCGCGCACGCGCTCCGGGTCGGTCTGTGCAAAACAGCCGCAAGCCGCAATCACCGCCCGCGGATTGTCCTTGCGCAGCCGATGGAACGCACGAATGTTCTTATGATCGGACACCGATGTAACAGTACAGGTGTTGATAATAACCGCATCGGCATCCTTGTCCACGATCTCATGCCCGCGCGCCTGCACCAGCTGCTCAAGCGCCTGCGTTTCAAACAGATTGACCTTGCATCCCAAGGTGAAAAAAGCAAACTTCATGAAAGCCCCTACCAAATTGTTGTATTTGCTGCCCTATTGTATCACAAAATAGCGGATTTTCCAACCGATTTTTAATTCGCATTTGACAAACGGCGGCAGTCATGCTATACTGTTTCCATAATGTAACTTTAAGTTGTAACCGTTTTGTAACTATAAGGAGTGCACAAAATGTCTACCACCGCCAAGAAGAAAGAGCTTCTGGAATATAAAGGACACCCGCTGATGCGCAAGGAAAACATCATTTATTATGGTTCGATGAGCGATTCCCACATTATTATGATGCAGATTCTGGACGCTGGCCAGGTCAAGAACCTGCCGGTTGCCAAGCGCGTTTCCGTTCAATTGCAGCAGACTAACCCCAACGTGCGAATCAAGGATCGCATTGTAAAAAAGACCGAGAAAAACAGCCTGTGGGCCGCCATGGACATCGCCTCCATCTGGCTTGGCCGAGCACTGAACAACAAGTAAACCACACTTTGCTTTGACAAACGGAGGCTTATCCATGAAATCCACAAAGAAATTATTCCGCATCGCCGTCACCGGCATGCTTGCCGTATCCATGCTTCTTCCCAATTCGCTGGCTATGTATCAGGCAAAGGTGAAGGCGGATGCGCTGTATCTGCGTGAATCTCCCGGCGGTGAGGTCATCGCCACGCTGTCGCAGAATACCGTTGTTGCCGTTCTGAACAACAGCAGCAGCTGGTATAAGGTTGTTGCCAATGGCAAGGAAGGCTATGTCAGCGGTGAATATCTGACCGGCACAACCGTCACCGATTTTTCGCTCGGCAAGGCAAAAATTGTCTGCGACACCACGGTAAACTTCCGTTCACAGCCGAGTACCTCTTCCGGTGTGCTTGCGTCTTTGAAAAGCGGCACGGTTGTTGACGTGACCGGCGTGCAGAGCAACTGGTATAAGGTTACATATAATGGCAAGACCGGTTATGTACATCCGGACTATATCAGTTTCTCCGGCGTACAGAGCGCAAGCTCCAATTCCGGCAGCTCCGCTACCAATAATTCTAACACTTCCGAGACTATCGTACCTTCCACCAATGTGGTTTCCTATACCGGCACCAGTGAGAAGCGTGCAGAGGTTTTGGACTATGCCGCACAGTTCCTCGGAACCCCGTATGTATACGGTGGTAGCACGCCGAGCGGCTTTGACTGCTCCGGCTTTACCTCGTATGTTTTTGCCAACACGGTCGGCTCCATTCCGCGTGTTGCCCAGTCCCAGTTTGACGCAACCACGCGCGTAGCGCTGGAGGATCTTGAGCCGGGCGATCTGGTATTCTTCGGCAGCAGCGCCTCTTCCATCAGTCACGTGGGCATCTATGTCGGCGACGATACGTTCATCCACTCCCCGCATACCGGCGAAGTGGTCAAGTATGAGCCGCTTACCGGCAACTATCTGACCCGTTTCCAGGGTGGCGGCCGCGTTATTTTTGATTAAAAAAGGACAACCCTATGCTTTGAAACGGCATGGCCAATTTGGCCATGCCGTTTTTTCTATTGCATACTTTGCAGTCTCCCATGCGGAGCACTTTGTTTTCTACGCTGTCAACCGTAACGAACCGTCTGTCCATTCCAGCTTTTTCGGCTCCAAGCCTGCTTTCGCCAAATACGCATTGATGGATGCCGCTACCTGATCGGTTAACGCCGTAATCAGTTCCGCCGGTACGGAAATTCCGCCAATTTCCGCATTTTCACATTGCAGCCCAATCTTCCCTTCCGCCACGGAAGCCGTCCATACCCCATACATACGGCACTCATCCGGCAGAAACAACAGCGCAGTACGCAATCCCCCCGGCACCAGCCCACTCTCCTGTAAATCCTGCTTACGCACCAATACCACCACGGAAATCGTTTCATCCGCTCCAATCTGCGCGGTGATTTCCCGCACCGTTATTGGCAGAGCCTGCTCTATCAACTCACATAAATCCGTTTCGCGCAATTCCATTCCCGTCTCCTCCTGCTCCGGTAAAGTCGGACCGCCCGCTTCCGGCGAAGCCTCCTGCTCCGGATGACCCAGCAGCATTCTGCCAATCATCAGCAAACACAGAAGCATACATACGCCCAGAATAATAGTATAGACAGGGCTTCTTTCTTCCTGCATCCCAGCGCCGCCCCCTTCCTACACGCTCATTCTATGCGTCGGCAGCCACGCTTATGTATCCCATGTACCCTTCGGCTCTGTGCCGACGTGCATGAGCCAACTCAGCCGCACTCCTCTCCCGTATTTTACAAATAACCAAAGAGGTTACATATGAAGATTTTTCCTGTTACCTTTGTCGGCTTGAACATTGTCTGTTCGCTTGTGTTCCGTGCCGGTCCGTATAATCCGCAGGACTCGACGCGGATTCTGGCGCTTGCCATGCTGACCGTATTGGGACAGACGCAGGCCATCGGGCAATATGACAGCGAAACCACACAAAGCGTATACGACGCTTTGATAGGCGGTCAATACCGGTAAGTGCTCCGGCATAACGTACCATCCATGACACACAAAAAGGGGCGCTCCTTTCGGAGCGTCCCTTTTCCGTTTGGTGCAGTAACCGTTCGACTCAGCCGCCGCACTTGCTGCCACAGCCGCAGCCACCCGAATTGCTGTTGCCGCTGCCGCAGCCACAGCCGTTCGAGCCGCCACCCAGCGTGCCGCACAGATTCTCGCCGCATTCCTGCTTGGGCGGGAAGAATTCATCAATCGGGAACTCAAAGTTTGCAAAAATCTCGCAGGGATCCTGCTCGCCGCCTACGCCGCTGTTCGAGCAGTCGCGGCGCGGCAGGCAGATGTCATAGGCCGGCATAAGCAGCTGGATATCGCGCTCCAGACGGATGATGGCAAACTGGCCGAGCGTAACGAACAGCTGATAGCCGTCGTTATCCAGCACCAAATTATCACCGCCGAAGCAGGAGCAAATCGGGCGCGGTACCTCATGCAGTGCGCAGCAGCAGCAGTTGCACGAAGTCTCCGGCGCAACCACGCGCGCGTCCAGCACAATGGGGTCAACCACCTCGACCACAGCGGTCGGCTTGTTGCTGTCGGGCGCAAGCTGAACATCCATGCCGTCCTCCACATAACGGGAAGAGAAGATACGGGCGCCGCCTTCGCCGCCGAACAGTACCACGCGCTTGTCAAATACAGCCAAGCCATCGATGATACGCGGACGGCCGACCACGCAGCTCACCTCGCACTCGATGCGATAGAAGAAGCGTATATCAACCGTATAGCAGCCACGGTTAAACGGCTGCAGAGGTTACCACATTCGTTTTTTCTCTTTTTTCGAGAAAATTTGACGCCAATTTCTATCACTGCACAACAAAAGCCGCCCGATTGGGCGGCTTTTCTGCTGTGATTGCAACTTGTCAGGCAGCGCAGGACTGCCCCAGTAATTTACTCATCGTCCTGCAAGGCATCAAAGCCCTCTGCGCCCGTGCGCACCTTGATGACGTTCTCCACGTCGTAAACAAAGATTTTACCATCGCCGATATGACCGGTGTACAGTACCTTCTTGACCGTTTCAACAACAGTCTCCACCGGCACCTTGGACACAACGACTTCCATCTTGATTTTGGGCAGTAATGTCATATCCACTTCTGCACCACGGTAATACTCCGCCGCACCCTTCTGGACGCCGCAGCCAATGACGTTGGTCACCGTCATGCCGGATACGCCGATTGCACCCAGTGCATCCTTGAGCACTTCAAACTTGGACTGTTTGGTGACGATAACAATTTTGGTCAGCTTGTGATCACTGCCCTCGGTAGTAACCTTAGTGACCGGCACTGCCTTCTCAACCGCAACCGGAATGGTGTCCAGCATGGATGCTGCCTTTTCGGCCGCCTTGGTGCCCAGTACGTTCGGCACCACCGGCATGAAGTCCGCATACGCCGAGGACAGGCCATGTTCGGGCTTGTCGAGACCCATGATTTCTTCTGCTTCGGTGACACGCAGACCAATGGTATGCTTGATGATCTGGAATACAATCGTCATCGCAATGGCAACCCACGCAATGACCGCTACCATGCCGAGCGCCTGAATGGCCAGCGCATGTGCGCCACCGCCATAAAACAGACCGACCGGCGCAACCTCAGTGCTTCCGTAAGCATAATAACCGAACAGACCGACCATCAGCGTACCGGTCGCACCGCACAGACCATGTACGCCAACCGCACCGACCGGATCGTCAACCTTGAGCTTCTGATCGACAAATTCAATACCAAATACCACAACAAAACCTGCAATAATGCCAATGACTGCTGCACCAAAGGGCGTAACCGTGTCGCAGCCTGCCGTGATGGCAACCAGACCGGCCAGCGAACCGTTCAATGTCATGGAAACATCCGGCTTCTTGTAACGAATCCAAGTGATGCACATCACCGTCACGGTCGCAACCGCAGCTGCCATGTTGGTGGTCACAAAGACACGGGCCGCAACCTCAGCGCCCTCACCGGACAGGGCAACCGTCGAGCCGCCGTTGAAACCAAACCAGCAGAACCACAGGATGAATACACCCAACGCACCCAGCGTCAACGAATGGCCGGGAATTGCACGCACCTTGCCGTCCTTGGTATATTTACCGATACGAGGTCCAAGGATGGCCGCACCGATGAACGCTGCGACGCCGCCAACCATATGTACCGCCGTGGATCCAGCGAAATCATGGAAGCCCAGTTCAGCAAGCCAGCCACCGCCCCAGATCCAGTGACCGGAGATCGGATAAATGATGGCCGAAATGATCATGGAGTAAATGCAGTAGGCCGAGAACTTGGTGCGCTCCGCCATAGATCCGGAAACAATCGTTGCAGCCGTCGCGCAGAACACAGTCTGGAAAATGAGTGTGGTCCAGTTGTAGCCTTCCCCTACGACACCGTCGGCCAGAAAGTCAAAGCCACCGAAAAAGCCGTTCATCGAACCAAACATAATGCCGAAGCCCACCAGCCAGAAAATCGGCGTGCCGAGGCTGAAGTCCATCAGGTTCTTCATGATGATGTTACCTGCGTTTTTCGCGCGGGTAAAGCCGGTTTCCACCATTGCAAAGCCCGCCTGCATAAAGAATACGAGCGCTGCGGCAATCAGTGTCCAGCCGACATCCATCGAGGTCGCAAGTGCATTGAAATCCATTGTTAAAACCCCCTAAAAAATTAAAATGGCGTGTATCCCCTGCCGCCCTTTTGGGCAAACAGGAAACACACGCCATTGTGTACGAAGATAGATATATACAAGTATGCAAGAACTTATTTTCCGCGCGCTGCGCGGTATGATTCCGCAAACCGTATCACGGTTTGCATCCAATGACCCAGCTTTGCCGGGGCATTTGATCCCCCGACCCAGCGGCCTGTAGCCGCGCCGTTCGGGTATCAGGACTTGGTTTCTTTCGGAACCAAGTCCCGTACATAGGGGGCTTATGAAGCCCCCTATACGTTTTAAACATAGAAGAGGATATCCGAGTAGGTCGGGAACGGCCAGTACTTCTTGCCCACCAGCATTTCCAGCTGATCGGCCGGTGCACGAACCGCATCCATTGCAGGCAGAATGGTATCGTGATAGTAATTGGCGACCGTCTCCGCGTCCGCAGCGGGCGCTTCCGCTACCGCCGCATCCAATGCACGGCCCTTGGTGTACAGCTCCTCGGTCAGCGCGGATACGCGGCCCAGCAGATCGGCCTCCATGCCACCCGCAACGCCGGCCTCCTTCTTATTCTTGACCGTTTTGGCCAAATCGCTCTGATACGCAACACAAGCCGGCAGAATCTCCTCGCGCACCATGTCGCTCATGGTCAGGGCCTCGATGTGCAGCGTCTTGTAATACTCCTCCAGCAGCGCTTCCTCACGGGATTCCATCTCCACGCGGCTGTATACGCCGTGACGGGTGAACAGCTCGACGTTGGCCTCATCCGTATAGTGCGGCAGTGCGTCCGCCGTAGACTTGAGGTTATGCAGACCGCGCGCCTCTGCCTCGGTCACCCAAGCGTCGTCATAGCCGTTGCCGTTGAAGATGATGCGCTTGTGCGCCTTGATTTCGCGCTTGATGAGTGCCACCAATGCAGATTTGAAGTCGTCCGCCTTCTCCAGTTCATCCGCGAACAGGCGAAGTTCCTCGGCTACCGCCGTGTTAATCATAATGTTCGGGCAGGCGATGTTGATCGCGGAACCCAGCATACGGAACTCAAACTTGTTGCCGGTAAAGGCAAAGGGCGAGGTACGGTTGCGGTCGGTCGTGTCCTTCGGGATATCCGGCAGAACGGAAACGCCCAGATCCATCTTGGTCTTGGCCATGTCGGTGTAATCCTCACCGGACTCAATCGCGTCGAGAATCGCCTGCAGCTCGTCACCAATGAACATGGAAACGATAGCCGGAGGAGCTTCATTTGCGCCCAGACGATGGTCGTTGCCCGCAGAGGCAACCGAAATGCGCAGCAAATCCTGATATTCGTCCACTGCCTTGATGACCGCAGTCAGGAACAGCAGGAACTGTGCATTCTCGCTCGGGGTCTTGCCCGGTTCGAGCAGATTTTCGCCCTCGTCGGTCGAAATCGACCAGTTGTTGTGCTTACCGGAACCGTTAACACCGTCAAACGGCTTTTCGTGCATCAGGCAGATGAAGCCGTGCTTCTGCGCCACGCGCTTCATGACCTCCATGGTCAGCTGGTTGTGGTCGGTTGCGATGTTGGTGGTGGTGAACACCGGCGCCATCTCGTGCTGAGCGGGCGCAACCTCGTTGTGCTTGGTCTTGGCAAAGATGCCGAGCTTCCACAGCTCCTCATCCAGCTCCTGCATGAATGCGGCAACGCGCGGACGGATAGAGCCGAAGTAGTGGTCCTCCATCTCCTGTCCCTTGGGCGGCTTTGCGCCGAACAGGGTGCGGCCGGTGAAAATCAGGTCCTTACGCTGCGCATAGTCCTTTTTGTCAATGAGGAAGTACTCCTGCTCAGGGCCGACCGTTGTAGTCACGCGGCGAACATTCTTGCCGAACAGTTTAAGCACGCGGCATGCCTGCGTGCTGATGGCTTCCATCGAACGCAGCAGCGGGGTCTTTTTGTCGAGAATTTCGCCGGTATAAGAGCAGAACGCCGTCGGAATATAGAGCGAACCGTCCTTGACGAACGCATAGCTGGTGGGGTCCCACGCGGTATAGCCGCGGGCCTCGAAGGTCGCGCGCAGACCGCCGGACGGGAACGAAGAGGCATCCGGCTCGCCCTTAATCAGTTCCTTGCCGGAAAACTCCATCATTACGCTGCCGTCATCCGTGGGGGAAATAAAGGAATCGTGCTTTTCCGCCGTCACGCCGGTCATTGGCTGGAACCAGTGGGTGTAGTGTGTTGCGCCTTTGGACACCGCCCAGTCCTTCATCGCCGTTGCCACTACCGCAGCAACGTCAGCATCAATGGCCGTACCTTCCCGCATGGTTTTCTTCAGCTTTCTGTAAACGTCCTTGGGCAGACGTTCCTTCATCACGGTCTCGTTAAAGACCATGCTGCCGAACAACTCCGGAACATTCTTTGCTGTGTTCATGAATGGTTCGCTCCTTTATATGTGAATTTATTACCCAACGAATGGAATATAACAAAACAGGCGCTGCGGGTCGTGTTCCCACAGCGCCTTTGCTGTTAACACCTTGCATTATAGCGGGCAAACCCTCCTTTGTCAAGGTCTCCGAACACTCTTTTTCACCAGAAGAAACGATTTGATGCAACCTTCTGAAAACCTGCCGAAAATGTATCGGTGATTCTATGCAAATTGTGAAAAAATAATGTTTTCCACCGTTTTCCCGCTTGACGCTGTCCCCCGTTGTGCTATACAATAGGAAAAGGACAAAGGCGTCCACGATAACCGGAGATCAAAAAAAGGCGGTCTCCGGTTATCGTGGACGCCTTTTTTATATCGTATCCTATTTTTCCGCCCCGGCAGCGGTTTCCCGATGAAAGCGCGCCGGCGGCCGGCTTCCCCTGAGCGGGACGCCCTGCAACGCGCATATATAAAGGAGGAAGCACCATGTTGCAAAAAGAAGGCAAAATCCGTATTCCCGCCGGCTGTGCGATCTCCGGCATCTTCCACAAGGACGGCACACGGGAGAACGGCACGCGCATCATCGACTCCATCCGCACCATGCACGACCGTTCCAATGGTCTGGGCGGCGGCTTCGCCGGCTATGGTATTTATCCCGAGTACGCAGATTTCTATGCGTTCCATGTATTCTATGATACGCAGAACGCCAAAGACGAATGTGAAAAAGAGCTGGAGCGGCACTTCGACATCGTCAATCTTTCCAAGATTCCGACACGCCGCCATCCCCGCATCACTGACGAGCCGATGATTTGGCGCTATTTCGTTACCCCCCTGCACACCAAGCTGACGGCTAGTCAGCTCGACGAGCGCGAATTCGTCGCCCGCTTCGTCATCCGCATTAACCACACGCTGGACGGCGCTTACATTTTCTCTTCGGGTAAGAACATGGGCGTATTCAAGGCCTCCGGTTTCCCGGAGGACGTGGGCGAATTCTACCGGTTGGAGGACTACGAAGCCTATTCGTGGACCTGCCACGGCCGCTACCCGACCAACACCCCCGGCTGGTGGGGCGGCGCGCATCCGTTCGCACTGCTGGACACCACGGTCGTGCATAACGGCGAAATTTCCTCTTATGATGCAAACCGTCGTTTTATTGAAATGTTCGGCTATTCGTGCGACCTACTGACTGACACCGAGGTCATCACTTACATCATTGATTATCTTGGCCGCAAGCTCGGGCTGACGCTCGAGGAGATCAGCCGCGTCATCGCTGCACCGTTCTGGTCTACCATTGAAAAGCAGGAGCCAGCCGAGCGTGAGCGACTGACCTATCTGCGCAACGCATTCGCCTCTCTGATGGTCACCGGTCCGTTCTCCATTCTGGTTGGATACGAAGGCGGACTGATGGCGCTCAACGACCGCCTCAAGCTGCGCAGCATGGTAGTCGGCGAAAAGGACGAAACTGTATACATCGCCTCAGAAGAATGTGCCATCCGCGTGATTGCGCCCGAGCTTGACCGGGTATGGGCGCCGCGCGGCGGAGAGGCTGTCATTGTGAGCTTAAACGACGGAGGGAAGCAGTAATGGCTATTGATTTTCTGTATCCGCAGTACGAGGTCGTGCGCAATTACGACCGCTGCATCGCCTGCCGTGCTTGTGAGCGGCAGTGCGCCAACGAAGTGCATTTTTACGATCCGGAATTTGAAAAAATGATGGTGGACGAGAGCAAATGCGTCAACTGCCACCGCTGTGTCTCGCTCTGCCCGACACGCGCGTTAAAAATCGTCAAGACCGACCACACCTTTAAGGAAAACGCCAACTGGACGGGCAAAGCCATTTCCGAGGTCTACCGTCAGGCAGGCTCAGGCGGTGTGCTGCTGTCCTCCATGGGCAACCCGGAGCCATACCCCATCTACTGGGATAAAATCCTCATCAACGCCTCGCAGGTCACCAACCCCTCGATCGACCCGCTGCGCGAGCCGATGGAAACCAAAACCTTCCTTGGCAAAAAGCCGGGCAAGATTACGCGCGACGAAAACGGCCGTCTGGTTCCCAATATGTCCCCGCAGCTCGAGCTGAACGTGCCGGTCATGTTCTCTGCGATGAGCTACGGCTCGATTTCCTACAACGCGCATGAATCGCTTGCCCGTGCTGCCTGCGCGCTGGGTACCTACTACAACACCGGCGAGGGCGGCCTGCATCAGGACTTCTACCAGTATGGTCCACACACCATCGTACAGGTTGCCTCCGGCCGCTTCGGCGTGCACAAAGACTATCTGGAAGCGGGCGCGGCCATCGAAATCAAAATGGGCCAGGGCGCAAAGCCCGGCATCGGCGGCCATCTGCCCGGCCACAAGGTCGGTCCGGACATCTCCAAGACCCGCATGATTCCGGAGGGCACGGACGCCATCTCCCCCGCCCCGCACCACGACATCTACTCCATTGAGGACCTGCGGCAGCTGGTATTCTCGCTCAAGGAAGCAACCGAGTACAAAAAGCCGGTCATGGTCAAAATTGCAGCCGTACATAATGTTGCGGCAATTGCCTCGGGCATTGCCCGTTCGGGCGCGGACGTCATCTGCATCGACGGCTACCGCGGCGGCACAGGTGCCGCCCCGACTCGCATCCGCGACAATGTCGGCATTCCGATCGAGCTGGCGCTCGCCGCGGTCGATCAGCGACTGCGCGATGAAGGCATCCGCGATCAGGTTTCCGTGGTTGTCGGCGGCTCGATTCGCAACTCGGCCGATCTTTTGAAAGCCATCGCGCTCGGCGCGGACGCATGCTACATCGCCACCTCCGCTCTGCTCGCGCTCGGCTGCCATCTGTGCCGCTCCTGCCAGACCGGCAAGTGCAACTGGGGTATTGCAACCCAGCGTCCCGAGCTGGTCAAGCGTCTCAACCCCGACATCGGCTCCCAGCGGCTGATCAATCTGGTCACCGCGTGGGACCACGAGCTTAAGGAAATGATGGGCGGCATGGGCATCAACTCGATTGAAGCGCTGCGCGGCAATCGACTGATGCTGCGCGGTCTGGGCCTGACCCAGAAGGAGCTTGATATCCTTGGCATTAAGCATGCGGGCGAATAAGGAGGAAAGCAACGATGAAACGGGTTTATGTCAACGAAAAATGGTGCCTCGGCTGCCATTTGTGCGAATATTACTGCGCCTTTGCCAACTCGGGCAAGTCCTCGATGGTCAAGGCGCTCAAAGACCATAAAATTGCGCCGCGTATCCGCATTGAGGAGCGCAACAACATTTCCTTTGCAGTCAACTGCCGCCACTGCACCGACCCGCTGTGCGTCAAGGGCTGCATTTCGGGCGCGCTGACCATTGTGGACGGTGCGGTGCAGATCGACTCGGACAAGTGCGTCGGCTGCTACACCTGCATCCTGTCCTGTCCGTACGGTGCGCTGTCCACCTCCAACGAGGGCGCTATCCAGAAGTGCGAGCTGTGCGCCAAGAACGAGTTTGGCCAGCCCATGTGCGTACAGGGCTGTCCGAACAAGGCCATTGTATACGAGGAGAGGTGAAACGCATGAATTACGTGATTATTGGCAACGGCACTGCTGCGGTCGGCACGATTGAGGGCATCCGCGCCGTCGATCCCACCGGTCCCATCACGGTCATTTCGGATGAGATTTATCCGGTGTACGGCCGTCCGCTGATCTCCTATCTGCTGCTTGGCAAAACGACCGAGGACAAAATGCTGCACTACCGTCCGGTCGACTTTTACGAGACAAACGGTGTTAAAACCATGCTGGGCCGCACCGTCACGAAAATCGACCCTGCGGCAAAGACCGTGCTGCTCGAAGGCGGCGAGACCGTCCCCTATGACAAGCTGTGCATCTGCACCGGCTCGCGGCCGTTCGTCCCGCCCATGGAGGGGCTGGAAACCGTGCAGAACAAGACCAGCTTTATGACACTCGACGATGCCAAGCGTCTGAACACCATGCTGGGTGAGGGCAACGACAAGCGGGTGCTCATCATCGGCGCGGGCCTGATTGGTCTGAAATGTGCTGAGGGCATCTATCAGCGTGTCAAAGAGCTGACGGTCATCGACCTTGCCCCTCGCATTCTGCCTAACGTATTGACTGAAGCGCCTGCCGCCATTATCCAGAAGCACATCGAAAGCAAAGGCGTGCACTTCATCCTTGGCGACAGCGTCGCCCGCTTTGACGGCGGCACCGCCACCCTGCAAAGCGGCGGCACGATTGACTTTGACGTGCTGGTCATCGCGGTCGGCGTGCGGCCGAACACCGAGCTTGCCGCCGAGGCAGGCTGCGAAGTGAACCGCGGCATCCTGACCGACAACCGCTCCGCCACCACCGTGCCGGACATTTACGCAGCGGGCGACTGCACGGTATCGCATGACATCACTTCGGACACCGACCGTATTCTCGCCATCCTGCCTAACGCCTATATGCAGGGCGAAGCCGCAGGCCGCAACATGGCGGGCGGCAAAACGTCCTTTGAAAAGGCCATCCCCATGAACGCATCCGGCTTTATGGGCCTGCATATGATTACTGCCGGCTCTTACGACGGCGACACCTATCTCGAGCAGGACGAAGAACACTACAAACTGCTGGTGACGCGCGACAATCATCTGGTCGGCTTCATCATGATCGGCGATGTGGACCGTGCGGGCATCTATACCTCTCTTATCCGCGAGCGCACCCCACTCGACACCATCGACTTCGACCTCATTCGTGAAAAGCCGCAGCTGATGGCATTCTCCCGCGCCGAACGCGCGAAAAAGTTAGGAGGCGCACACTGATGACCACCGTACAGGCAAATCTTACCTATTACCAGCAGCTCAATGAGCAGATTCGCGCGATTGACGACACCGACATCACGGTCGAAAACGTAATCGGCCAGCGATACATCGGCTGCGGCTCAGCGGATCACACCATCACCATCCACGGCACGCCCGGCAACGGCCTTGGACAGTACCTGAGCGGATCGACCATCGAGGTGTTCGGCAACGCACAGGAAGCGGTCGGCGACACCATGAACAAAGGTGACATCATCATCCATGGCAACGTGGGCGACGCCTGCGGCTACGGCATGCGCGGCGGCCGCATTTTCATCCAAGGCGACTGCGGCTATCGCGGCGGCATTCATATGAAGGCCTATGAGCAGCACTTTCCCGTCATCGTTATCGGCGGCAAAGCCGGCTCGTTCCTGGGCGAATATCAGGCCGGCGGCCTGATTCTGGTACTGGGCCAAGGACAAAACGGCGCATACCCTGCAGGAAATTTCTGCGGCACCGGTATGCACGGCGGCAAAATTGTGTTAAGATGTGATAAAGCCCCGGCCGGTCTGCCGCGTCAGGTGCTGGTCAGCCCGGCGTCGCAGGCGGACCTTGACGGCATCGCGCCGTATGTTGAGGAATACTGCCGTCATTTCGGCGGCGACGCTGCCGCTCTGCTCGGGCAGCAATATTATGTACTGTCCCCCAATCCGGAGGCCGGTTATCATCAGCTTTATACCTATGAATCCTGATTTTGTGCCTCATCGGCATATCATACTTTTCAGAGAGGAGCGCGGCTCTTATGGATACCACCATGCACGAAGTCATACAATTTATCGAGGAGAATGACGTTAAATTCATCCGTCTGGCCTTTTGCGATATCTTCGGCAACCAGAAAAATATTGCCATCATGCCAACCGAGCTGACCCGTGCGTTTGAACACGGCATCCACTTCAATGCATCCTCGCTGCGCGGCTTCCTCAACGTGGACGCCTCCGACCTGCTGTTATTCCCCGACCCGGCAACGCTGTCCGTGCTGCCGTGGCGACCTGCACAGGGACGTGTGGTGCGTTTCTACTGCGATATCCGGTATCCGGACGGCACGCCCTTCGAGGGCGACGGTCGCCGTCTGCTCCGTGAAGCAAGCCGCCGCGCCCGTCAGTCGGGTTATTCCATCACAATGGGTACAGCAAGCGAGTTTTACCTGTTCGAGCTGGATGAAAACGGGCATCCCACCATCATTCCGCACGACCACGGCGAATATTTCGACGTGGCGCCGCTGGACAAGGCCGAAAACGTGCGTCGTCAAATCTGCCTGACGCTCGAGGAAATGAATATCCAGCCGGAATCTTCGCATCATGAGCAAGGCCCGGGACAGCACGAAATCGACTTCCGCTATGCAGAAGCGCTTGAGGCTGCAGATAATTTTGTCACCTTTAAATGGGTGGTCAAATCCATGGCCGCATCGAGCGGCCTGTACGCTTCGTTCCTGCCAAAACCCCTGCCCAGCATTCCCGGCAGCGGCCTGCACCTGTCCATTTCCATCATGCGGAATGGAGAAAACCTGTTCCATCCGGGCTTTGACCAAAGCGAAGCAGGACGCAGCTTTGTTGCGGGCATTTTACAGCACGCAGCGGAAATGACCATATTCGGCAATCCGCTGACCAACTCGTTCCAACGTCTGGGCGAGTTTGAAGCACCCAAGTATATTACCTGGTCGCATCAGAACCGCTCGCCGCTGATTGCCGTGCCACTGGCAAACGGCAAACTGGCCAACCGCATGAAAGTACGCTCGTTCGACGGCTGCATCAATCCCTATATCGTCTTTGCTCTGCTCATCCACGCGGGTCTGGACGGCATCGAACAACACCTCCCCCTTGCTCCCGCGTGCAATGACAGCCTGTTCACCGCCTCGGACGCGGTGCGCGCCCAGTATCAGGCGCTGCCCGGTTCGTTGTGCGAAGCCATCCGCTGCGCACAGGACAGTCTCTTTATCGCCCGTCACCTGCCGGTCAAAACGCGCGAAGCGTTTTTTGCTGCCAAGCAGGTCGAGCATGACCGCATTGCGCTGGCGGACGACCGTTTTTCCGCTGAGCGTGCGCTGTACTTCGAGCGCTACTGATTTCACTCCCATCCTTACCCGAAAGGAGGGAAACGCTGCTTGGAACGCATTATGATCGTTTCCGCCACGCAAAAATCCCATGCCATGCTAACACAATTTCTCACCTCCTGCGGTGTGCAGGCCAAAACTGTTGCGGTCTCCTCCGGTTCAGAGGCCCGCCGCGCACTGGTGGACGGCGACTTTGATCTGGTTCTGGTCAATACGCCGCTGCCGGACGAGTTCGGCCACGAGCTGGCGCAAACCGCTGCGTGCGACACGCTTGCAGGCGTTATCCTGCTCGCGAAAGCAGAGGTAGCCGACAGCGTTGCCGAAAAAGTAGAGGACGACGGCGTGTTCGTCATACCCAAGCCACTTTCGCGCGTGCTGTTTTTACAGGCACTGCGCATGACGCGCGCCGCACGTTCGCGGCTGACCGGCCTGCGCAAGGAAAACCGTCGTTTACAGCAGCGCATCGAGAATATCCGTCTGGTTGACCGCGCCAAGTGCCTGCTGATTGAATGCTGCTCGATGAGTGAGCCCGAAGCACACGCCTATATCGAACAACAGGCCATGAATCAGCGGCGCACCAAGCGGGAAATTGCGGAACATATTATCTCCGGCGGCACGCCGGAATGACCCGCTTTTGTGCGATACCGCCCAAACTATCCATCTCGCTGCGACAAATTTTTTCCCCTTTTTTTGAAATGGATAGAGAAATTCCCGACGGATTATGATATACTAAATGGTATATGAGCAACTGCCTGCTGATCGGTCTGCTCATATACCATTTTTTGTTTTATCAAGGAGGGAGCCCGCTTGAAGCTGTCCTTCACCAAGATGCACGGCTGCGGCAACAACTACATTTATTTCAACTGTTTTGACCAGACGGTACCCGATCCTGCGTCGCTCTCCGTCCGGCTGAGTGAGCCGCACTTCGGCATCGGCGGCGACGGCATCATCCTTATCTCCCCTTCGGACAAAGCGGATGCGCAGATGCGCATCTTCAACGCCGACGGGTCGGAGGGCAAGATGTGCGGCAACGGCATTCGCTGCGTCGGCAAATATCTGTACGACAACGGTATGACCGACGGACGCACCACCATCACGGTCGACACGCTTTCGGGCGTAAAAACACTTGAGCTGACCGTCAAAGACGGCAAAATGACATCTGCTCGCGTGGACATGGGCGCGGCCATCTTGAAGCCTGCCGACATTCCGGTTGACCTCGAAGGCGACACGGTCATCGGCGCGCCAATCGTCGTAGACGAAAAGGTATACCACATGACCTGCGTCTCCATGGGCAACCCGCACTGCGTCATCTTCCTCGATGAGGACATTGACGGGCTGGACCTCGAGCGGATCGGCCCCAAATTTGAGCACCATGCGCTGTTCCCTGAGCGCGTCAACACCGAGTTCGTGAACGTCCTGCCGGACGGCACGCTCAAGATGCGCGTGTGGGAGCGCGGTTCGGGTGAAACCTGGGCCTGCGGTACAGGCGCATGCGCGGTGGGCGTGGCCGCAGTGCTGACCGGACGCGCACAAAAAGGCGAGGATATCACCGTACATCTGCGCGGCGGCGACCTGACCGTGCGCTACACCGACCAGACCGTGTTCATGACGGGCGCGGCAACAACCGTATTTAAGGGGGAAATCGAGTTATGACAAAATATATTTTTGTGACCGGCGGCGTTGTCTCTGGTCTGGGCAAGGGCATCACGGCCGCGTCGCTCGGCCGCCTGCTCAAAAGCCGCGGCCTCAAGGTTGCCGCGCAAAAGCTGGACCCGTATATCAATGTTGACCCCGGTACGATGAGCCCGTTCCAGCATGGCGAGGTTTATGTCACCGACGACGGCGCGGAGACCGACCTCGACCTCGGCCACTATGAGCGCTTCATCGACGAGGACCTCAATAAATTCTCCAACCTGACTACCGGTAAGGTGTACTGGAACGTCCTGAACAAGGAGCGCGCGGGCGAGTATCTGGGTGAAACCGTGCAGGTTATCCCGCACATCACGAACGAAATCAAGTCGTTTATCTACTCGGTTGGCAAAAAGACCTCAGCAGACGTAGTCATCACTGAGATCGGCGGCACAACCGGCGATATCGAGTCCCAGCCGTTCCTCGAAGCCATCCGTCAGGTGGCGACCGAGGTCGGCCGCCGCAACTGCCTGTTTATTCACGTTACGCTTGTGCCGTTCATCTCCGGATCGAACGAACCCAAGAGCAAGCCCACCCAGCACTCGGTCAAGGAGCTGCGCGGTCTGGGCATTTCCCCGGACATCATCGTCGCGCGTGTCGATCAGCCGCTCGACGACGACATCAAGCGCAAGATTTCGCTGTTCTGCACCGTGCAGGAGGACTGCGTAATCGAAAACCGCACGCTGCCCGTGCTGTATCAGGCGCCCATGATGCTCGAGGAGAGCCACCTGTCCGACATCGTCTGCCGTGAGCTTGCCATCGGCGCGCCCAAGGGCGATATGAGCGATTGGGTTGCGATGCTTGAGCGCATCGCCTCCCGTAAAGAGCATGTCAAAATCGCGTTGGTCGGCAAGTATGTCAAGCTGCACGACGCATACCTCTCGGTTGCAGAGGCATTGCAGCACGGCGGCTATGAAACCGGCTGCTTCGTCGACATCGACTGGGTTGATTCCGAGGAAATCAACGATTCAACCGTGGACAAGCTGCTCGGCGAGGTCGACGGCATCATCCTGCCCGGCGGCTTCGGTCCGCGCGGTATTGAGGGCATGATCTGCGCAGCGAACTATGCGCGCACACAGGGCATCCCCTACTTCGGCATCTGTCTCGGCATGCAGATTGCAGTCATGAGCTATGCACGCAATGTGCTCGGCTTTGAGGACGCAAACTCCTCCGAGTTTGACCCGGATTCCACCCATCCGGTCATCGACCTGATGGAAAGCCAGCAGGGCATTTCCAAAAAGGGCGGCACAATGCGTCTGGGTGCGTATCCGTGCAAAATCCGTCCGGATACCATCATGGCTTCGGCCTACGGCGCGGAGATGATCTCCGAACGCCACCGCCATCGCTATGAATTCAACAACAACTTCCGTGAGCAGATCGAAAGCCACGGCATGCATATCACCGGCACTTCCCCCACGGGTGAGCTGGTGGAAACCGTCGAAATTCCCAACCATCCGTTCTACATCGGCGTGCAGTTCCACCCCGAGTTCAAGTCCCGTCCCAATCGCGCGCATCCGCTGTTCAAGGCGTTTGTCGCAGCATCGCTGAAAAGGAGCAAAGAACATGCAGATCAATAAGCACTATGACGATCTGGAGCAGAGCTATCTGTTCTCCACGATCGCACGCAAGGTAAACGAATATTCCGCCGCCCACCCGGAAGCGGACATCATCCGTCTGGGCATCGGCGACGTCACCCGTCCGCTCGTGCCTGCCGTCATCGACGCGCTGCACGCGGCGGTCGAGGATCAGGCAAAGCAGGAAACCTTCCACGGCTACGGCGACGAACAGGGCTACGGCTTTCTGCACGAAGCCCTCGTCGGCTACTACAAAACCCACGGCGTCACGCTCGACACCAACGAAATCTTCATTTCGGACGGTGCCAAGAGCGACCTCGGCAACATCCTCGACATCTTTGGCACGGATAACACCGTGCTCATCCCCGACCCGGTTTACCCGGTGTATGTGGACACCAATGTCATGGCAGGCCGTAAGGTTGTGTTCATGGAGGCGACCGCAGAAAACGGTTTCCTGCCGCTGCCGGACGCTTCCGTCAAAGCGGATATCATCTATATCTGCTCGCCCAACAACCCGACCGGTGCGGCATACGACCGCGCAGGCCTCAAGGCTTGGGTGGATTACGCCAATGCGCAGAATGCCGTTATCCTGTATGATGCAGCCTATGAATGCTTCATCGAGGATGAGAATCTGCCCCGTTCCATCTATGAAATCGAGGGAGCAAAGACCTGTGCCATCGAGTTCTGCTCGTTCTCCAAGATGGCGGGCTTTACCGGCACACGCTGCGGCTGGACGGTTGTCCCGCAGGCGCTCATGGACGGCAAGCTGAACAAGATGTGGCTGCGCCGCCAGACCACCAAGTTCAACGGCGTTCCCTACATCGTGCAGAAGGGTGCGGCAGCGTGCTTTACCGAGGAAGGCATGAAGCAGATCAAGGAAACTCTCGGCTACTACAAGCAGAACGCCAAGGTGCTCTCCGAAACACTCGATTCGCTCGGTATCTGGTACACCGGCGGCAAGTCCAGCCCGTATCTGTGGCTCAAGTGCCCGAACGGTATGGGTTCGTGGGAGTTCTTCGACTATCTGCTCGAGAATGCCAACGTGGTCGGCACGCCGGGCGAAGGCTTTGGCAAGAATGGTGAAGGCTTCTTCCGTCTGACCGCTTTCGGCGACCAGAAGCGTACGCTCGAGGCAGCGGAGCGTCTGAAAAAGCTGCTTTCCAAGTAACATCAAAGGGCTGTCCGTTGAGACAGCCCTTTTTTCTTGCAGGAGGAATACGCATGGGAGTTTTATTTACCAAACGGTGCGTACTGTGCGGTGAAATGCTGCCCGCCGCCGGCACGGGCAAAGCGATGCTGTGCTCGGACTGTGCCGCCGAGGTACGGCAGTGCTACCGCTGCACGGAAACCATCTGTATTCCGGGCGCGGTGGATGCAGCCGCCGCGCTGTACTACACCGGCAAGGTGAGAAACGCAATGCAGCGGTTCAAATTCCAGCACAAACAGCACTATGCAGACTGGTTCGCCGCGCAGATGCTGCCGCTGCTGGCTGACCGTCTGAACGCATGGCAGCCCGACCTTGTCACCTTCATGCCAATTGGCTGGCTGCGGAGACGCGAGCGCGGCTACAATCAGGCCGAACTGCTGGCCAAAGCCGTCGCAGAACCGCTTGGCCTGCCCTGTCGGGCAACGCTGCGCAAGCGTGCGTTTACGCCCAAGCAGTCCGCACAGAAAGATGTGGCCGCACGGCAGAAAAACGCGGAACGGGCGCTGCTGCCGCGAGAAAACGCCGAGGTGCATGGCAAGTCGGTCGTGCTGCTAGATGACATTATCACCACGGGCGCAACAGCGGCGGCAGCGGTCAAGCTGCTGCGTGAGATGGGCGCAGTGAGGGTGTATGTGCTGGCTGCGGCACACACGTCTGGTAAATAGAAAAAGCCGTCCCTCACGGGCCGGCTTTTTCTATTGCGTAATCATAAATATGCCATTCATATACTCGTCCATAGCTGTCGGTCACTTCTGCAATTAGTTCCAAGTCCTCAAAAGACTTCAGTACTGTCCAATCAGGCTCACCATAAGCATAATATTGCCCATTCTCTTCGTTATACTCTGCCGCGCTCATCTCCAGGCTTTTGAGTTCCGTGTCACCCTCCCGCAGAATCAATCTGCATTTTACCGGATAAGCACGAAATTGATCCGACCACGCATTGTAGAACCGGTACTGGAGCCACCCTCGAATCGTCGTGCTGCCATTTTCTGACGTAATAGCGCTGCCATCCAGTAAGGCTTCTCCTTGCTCATCCAGCCACTGATAATCAAATTGAAGCCGATATTCATTTGAAATCCCGCTCAGCGTTTCCAGCAGCAGATTGCGTACCGTACCACTCTCGCGGTCGGTCAGCGTCAGGTACACGGTAAATGCATCCCGCAGTGGAATCTCCGTGCTGCCCACATACGAATTATCCTGCTCCAGAATCGCAGCACACGTCCAGCTTTTGCCCGCGCTCTGAATCGTGAACTTTGGGATATCGGTATCCGGGTTCAGTTCCTTAGGCCGCGCGGACAGAGACAATTCAAGCGTGGTCGTTACTGTCTTGTTCGGGCTATATTTCAGATCATAAGCGATGTCATAATCCGACAAGGCATCTTCTTCGGTTTGCCCCTCTGCCGGAGCGTATTCCGCACCTGACTGCTGCATCTGTGCGGACATAGCTTCTACACGCAACCGCAGATTTTCTACTTGCGTTTGCAGCATTTGTACATATCCGATCGAAAATAAATTCCCAATGACGCTCACAAACAGCAATAGTGCAACTGCAATGATGAACCACTTTGTCTTTTTGGTCAGCACCGGCGAATACGTGATCTTAAAGCCGTCCGGTGCGAGTTTCATCCATTCCGACGACTTCTGCTCTTTATCCGGCAGCGGCTCGTCCGGCCGCAGCAGCGTATCCACCGGCACGTCAAACAGTCGGCTCAGTTCCACCAGATTATCCATTGTCGGCACAGCCTGATCGGACTCCCATTTGCTTACCGCCTGCCGGGACAGCCCCAGTTTCTCGCCCAGTACTTCCTGACTCAAGCCCTTCTCACGCCGAAGCGCTGCAATTTTCTCCCCTGTTGTCATATTCCGACACCTGCCTTTCTGTGCTTTCAGTGTGCCTGAAATACCGGAAAAACGCCACCAACCCGGCGTTTCTTTTTGTCAACCAGTGGTTGCCTCCGGCTTTTCCGACGAAAAAAGCCCCGAAAGACGTCTCCTTCGGGGCTTCTTGCCAATAAGTAACGCAGGTTTATTCGACTCCCTCGCCATCACCATCATGACGGTTGTTAAACGCATATTCCGGACACTTGGCCTTTGCTTCCTCCTCGGTCTCATAAGGGCAAGCACGAACACGGCCCTCTGTCTCAGAAAATGCAACGCACATTTTATCATTTCCGGTAGCAAACCGGCGCCGGAACAAGCACCAGAGTTTCTTCATAACATAACATCCTTTCCTGCCGATTGATAATATTATGACAATAATATTATAACGAACCTGACTGAGCTTGTCAATCAGGTTCGTTATTTTTTTATCAAATTCTCAGTGATGCCTTATTCGCTGAAGAATTCCTCATGGATGGCCTTGACCGCCTTCTCGCTGTCCTCCTCGTTAATCAGAACAGAAATCTTGATTTCCGAGGTGGAGATCATGCGGATATTGATGCCGGCCATAGCCAATGCCTCAAACATCTTGGATGCAACGCCCGCAGAGGATGCCATACCCGCACCAACGATAGATACCTTGGCAACCTTGGTGTTGATCGAAACATCCTCATAGCCGAGCATTTCGGCGTTTTCCTCCAGAATTTTGCCGACGCGTTCCGCGTCATCCTCACGAATGGTAAAGGAGATGGACTTTTTATTGTCACGTCCAACCGATTGGAGGATGATGTCGATATTGACATTGTGCTTGGCCATAAGCGAAAACACCTTGAACGCCGTGCCCGGGGTATCCGCTACATTGATAATGGCCACACGCGCACAATTATTATCACGGGCCACGCCCGATACATTCATTTTTTCCATGTGAGAACCCTCCTTGACTTTCGTACCCGGATTGCGGGTAAAGCTCGAAACGACCTCCAGGTCGACGTTGTATTTTTTCGCCATCTCCACCGAGCGATTGTGCAGAACCTGCGCGCCGAGCGACGCCAGCTCCAGCATTTCATCATACGTAATTGCATCCAGCTTGCGCGCATTGGATACGATACGCGGGTCTGCGGTGTATACGCCGTCGACATCGGTATAAATCTGGCACAGGTCAGCCCCCAGCGTCGCTGCAATCGCAACAGCGGTCGTATCCGATCCGCCGCGGCCGAGCGTCGTCACATCTCCGAGCTTGTTGATGCCCTGGAAGCCTGCCACGATGCAGATTTTTCCGTTATCCAGCTCTGCCTGCAGGCGGTCCCCCACGATGCGCTTGATGCGCGCATCCGAATAATTGCTGTTGGTTTCCAGACCAATCTGCCAACCGGTCAGCGACACAACCGAAAAGCCGAGCTTCTGAATCGCCATCGCCAGCAGCGACATTGAAATCATCTCACCGGTATTAAGCAGCACATCCATCTCACGCTTGGACGGATGTTCATTCAGCTCCGCCGCCTTAGCAATCAGGTCATCGGTAGTATCTCCCTGTGCGGAGACCACAACAACCACCTTGTTGCCGGCCTGCGCAGTCTTGGTGACAATATCCGCAACATTTCTCAGCCGTTCGGTATCCGCCACCGAAGTGCCGCCGAACTTTTGCACAATAAGACTCATACTGATTCCGTTTCCTCCTTATATAGCCTGCCGCATACGCGGCCTCGCTCACATGCGTTTCACGGTCGCACCGACCTCGTCGCAGCGCAGCTGTACGGCCTTCCAATGCGGATATTTTTCCGCACAGACCGCCTGCGCACGCGACAGATAGTCGCGGTCCCCCTTATATACCATCGCAACGATAGACGGGCCGGCGCCCGAAATGAATGCGCCCAGCGCCCCCAGCTGCTTCGCCTCGCGGACAATGTCCTCGCCGTTTTCAATCAGGCTGAAGCGGTATGGCTGGTGCAGGCAGTCCCCCGTCGCCACATCCAGATTTTCCAGCTTACCGGTTGTCAGACTGCCGGCAAGCAGCGCCGCGCGCGCCAGATTATACACCGCATCATGATGTGAGATGGTTTTGGGTAATGCTGCACGCGCCTTCTCGGTCGAGAGCTTAAAATCCGGGATAAATACGATAAAGTCAATCGCGCTATGCACCGGCACACGCACGTGATGTACATGGCCATTCTCCAGCAATGCCACGCAGAAACCGCCTAGAATAGCGGGTGTGGAGTTATCCGGATGGCCTTCAATCGTTGCAGCAAGGTCGATGACAGCCTGCCGGTCGAGCGGCTCGCCCAGCAGTGCATTCGCGCCCATAATGCCCGCAACCGTGCAGGCCGAGGATGAACCCAGGCCGCGCGTCTGCGGGATGGCACAGTCCTCAATAATTTTCAGACCGGAAAGCGTCTTACCGCATTCATCGTATACCCGTTTTGCACACTGATAAATCAGATTGCGCGCGTCCTTTGGCACAAACTGACCATTTTTATCCGAAATATCGATGCGCTCGCTTTCTTCCATATCAATCACATTATACAGTTCGAGCGCAATGCCAATGCTGTCGTAGCCCGAGCCCATATTAGCGCTCGTAGCCGGAACAGTAACACGAACCATTTTCCTGTTATCCTCCTCTTACAGCATACGCATGGCAGCACGCACTTCGCCACAAGCGTTCAGCTTTTCCATCTTGTCTTGCATCTCCGACGTGGACAGTTTGCGCGTCTTAACCACCGTCACGCCGTTAACCGGCTCGGTCAGACTTTCCACCGGCAGCAATGCCTCCAAATCACGCGATGCACCCTTGAAACGAACATACCACGCGCTTTGCAGTGTGTCAAGCGGACGCAACAAATTTTTCGACCCATCGCCCCAGAAAATCCGGCGGCGGTGGTCTGCGTGTTCAATGCAGTCAAGCACATCCGCCACAACAGCCGAAGCAGTGGCGAGTTTGCCCGCACCCTTGCCATAGAACATCACGTCGCCCGTGGCATTACCGTTGACCATAATGGCGTTAAACACATCTTCTACCGCGGCCAGCGGGCTTTCCTTATGAATCAGGTGCGGCGCAACATAGGCATAAGCCGTGCCGTCCTCACACCGCACCGTGCGGCCGAGCAGCTTAATCACACAGCCCAGCTTATCGGCGTTGGCTACGTCCTCCAGCGTAATCTTGGTGATGCCCTCGCAGGACACCTGCTCAGGGTCAAACTTATCGCCAAAGGCCAAATCCGCCAGAATACAGATTTTGCGGCAAGCGTCATGGCCCTCGATATCCGCCGTCGGATCCTTTTCCGCATAGCCATTCAGCTGCGCCTGCTTGAGCGCATCCTCAAAGGTGACGCCGTTATGAATCATCTGCGTTAAGATGTAGTTGGTCGTTCCGTTGAGAATACCGCAAATCTCATTGAATTCATTGGCGGCAAGGCATTGCACCATCGGCCGGATAATCGGAATACCTCCGCCGACCGAAGCTTCAAACATATAGTTTACGCCCTTTTCCTCGGCAATTCTGAGCAGCTCCTCGCCGCGCGTAGCAACCAGCTCCTTATTAGAGGTGCATACGCTCTTGCCGGCGAGCAGGCAGCGGCGTGTAAACTCGTAGGCAGCACCCACACCGCCCATGACCTCGGCTACGACTGTAACCTCAGGGTCGTTTTCAATAACCGAAAAGTCGTTAACAAATTTGTGCCCATACGGCAGCGCGGAAAAATCGCGCAGATCGAGCACATATTTCACCTCGACCGGCTGACCAACCACACGCGCGATTTTTTCGGCGTTCATTTCAAACACCTCATATACGCCGGAGCCAACCGTACCATGTCCCAAGATTGCTGCTTTTATCATAATCCCGTTTCCTTTCCTTCGGTTCTATTTTTATTCGAATGTCAGTTTTATTCGGATGCCAGAATTTCCACCTTGCTTACGCCTTCCATCTGTTCCGCACGGCGCAGCAGCTCCTCAACCGAATACTTCATCTCTCCGGTACGGGCGGCAATGGTCACGGATGCCTGACCACGCATCGGAATCGACTGGTTGACCGTCAGTAAATTTGCACCCGAACGGGCCATCAGACCCAAAATGCTCGATAACACGCCCGGTTGGTCGTGCAGCATAAAGTGGAAGGTCACGATCCGATCGGTTGTCGCCTCGAAAAACGGACGCACACCATCTTTATATTTGTAATACGCACTGCGCGACAGCCCGGCGATTTTCGCCGCCTCACTCGCCGTCGCCGCCCTGCCCGAGGCAATCGCCTCATTTGCTTCGATCACACGCTGGAACACTTCCGGCAGCAGTGTGCGTTCGACCAGATAGTATTTTGGTTTTACCATGCGCTGTTTGTCCTCCCCAAAAAGACATGTGTCTTTCTCACGCTTTTCTATCATACCATAAGCGGGCGTTAAGTGCAAGGGAATAACTGATAAATTTCCCGAATTTCCGCACAGGCTTTTGTCGGATATGACAAAGCGCTTGTCCTTTTCTGGTGAAATCGCGTATGGCTTTATCCCCACTGTTGTGATATACTATATAGACTTGTGAAATGAAACCGGAGATTGAAAAAATGCATCAGAAAAGTGTAAATGGTACCTTTACCTCTAAAATTGGCTTCGTGCTGGCGGCGGTCGGCTCTGCGGTCGGCATGGGCAACATCTGGATGTTTCCTTATCGCACCGGACAATACGGCGGTGCGGCCTTCCTCATCCCCTACCTGCTGTTTATCGCTCTGTTCGGCTATGTCGGTCTGTCGGGTGAATTTGCCTTCGGCCGATTGACCGGCACAGGTCCGATCGGCTCCTATGAATACGCGATGAAAACGCGTGGGAAAAAGGGAGGCGCGATTCTGGGCGCCATTCCGCTGTTCGGCTCGCTGGGCATCGCCATTGGCTACTCGATTATCGTGGGATGGGTTTTACGGTGCGCGTTCGGCGCACTGACCGGCACGCTCATATCCACCGAACCGGAAATCTTTTTTGCACAAATGAGCGCCACGCACCTGTCGAGTGTACCGTGGCATGCAATCGTTGTGGTAATGACGGTCGCCATCCTGATTTTCGGCGTTTCGGGCGGTATTGAAAAGATAAACAAGGTCATGATGCCCGCATTCTTCATTTTGTTCCTGATTATTGCGGTGCGCGTGCTCTTTTTGCCGGGTGCACTGGAGGGCTACAAGTACCTGCTCGTCCCTCAGTGGGAGTATCTGCTCAACCCCCACACCTGGATCATGGCGATGGGACAGGCGTTCTTCTCGCTGTCGGTGACCGGCTCGGGCATGATTATCTATGGTTCCTACCTCTCCAAAAAAGAGGATGTTGTCCACTCCTCCTGTATGACCGCTGTTCTGGATACCTGTGCGGCCATGCTCGCAGGCTTCGCGGTCATTCCGTCTGTATTCGCATTTGGACTGGACCCCGCCTCCGGTCCCAAATTGCTGTTCATCACGCTGCCGCGCGTGTTCCAGCAGATGCCGCTGGGCCGTCTGTTTGCATTCCTGTTCTTCATATCCGTGCTGTTTGCCGGTATCACTTCGCTGGCAAACATGCTGGAAGCGGTGTCTGAGGCCGCGCAAACGCGCCTCAAGCTCAGTCGCAAGGTTGCCGTTCTGGTGGCCGGCGCGGCAACGCTCGCAGTCGGCCTGCTGATTGAGCAGGAAGCCCTGATGGGCCGCTGGATGGATATTATCACAATTTATGTTGTGCCGATCGGCGCAATCCTCGGTGCTGTGATGATCTACTGGGTGCTCGGTGTCAAGACCATCAAGAAAGAGCTGATGGAAGGTCGCGACAAGCCCCTTAGCCCGGCATATGATTTTCTTGCCAAGTATGTCTATGTTTTTCTCGCCGCCCTAGTTGTGATATGCAGCTTTGTCATTCCCGGCGGTATCGGCTGAAACAAAGAAAAAGGGAGCGGAAAACTGCTCCCTTTTCTTGTACCGATAAAACAAAATCCCACGGTTTCCCGTGGGATTTTTCATTGCAGGAATCAGTCCTGAGTGTCCGAATGAGTAGGCGCGGCCTTCTCTTCCTCGCCCGACCCCTCTGCCTCAGCGGCTTTGGCAGCGCTTTCCGGCGCCTTGCCAACCTTGGCATCGAGTTCTTCCTTCAGTTCGGTCATCAAATCCTCGCCGACCACCTTATCCGGTACGACTTCGCCGTTATACACCTTGACGAACGTCTCGCCGTCCATGGTTTCGTTTCGAATCAGATACTCCGCTACGCGGGTCATCTGCTCCTGATGCTCGCTCAGCAGCTTTTTACAGGCACGATACGCCTCTTCGATAATGCGATGAACCTCATCGTCAATCTCCGCTGCCTTGACTTCGGAATAGCCCTTGCCCGCTGCAAAATCGCGGCCCAGGAAAATCTCTCCGCTGTCCGAACCGTAATCGATGGGACCGATTTTCTCACTCATACCATAGCTGGTGACCATCGCACGGGCCATCTGCGTGGCCTGCTTGATATCGCCGTATGCGCCGGTCGAAATATCCTCCATCGTCAGCTGCTCGGCTACACGACCGCCCAAGCACACGATAATATATTCTTCCATATATTTCTTGGTGCGGTAGGCCTGATCTTCCTCAGGCAGCGGCATGGTAAAGCCGCCCGCACCGGAAGAGCGCGGAATAATCGTGACATGGTGCACCGGGTCCTGCGTCGGCAGCACATGGAAGCAGATTGCATGACCGGCTTCATGATATGCCGTCAGGCGCTTATCCTTATCGGTGATGATGTGGCTCTTCTTTTCCACACCCATAACCACCTTGAGCAAGGATTCTTCAATCTCCTCCTGAGAAATCAGCTTCTTGTTACGGCGTGCCGCCAGCAGCGCCGCCTCATTAAGCAGATTTTCCAAATCCGCGCCGGTAAAGCCCGCCGTGGTCTTGGCAATATCCGCGAACTTTACGTCCGGGTCAAACTGCTTGTTGCGTGCGTGCACCTTGAGAATTTCCTCACGGCCCTTAACATCCGGCGCGCCGACATAGACCTGACGGTCAAAGCGGCCCGGACGCAGCAGCGCATTATCCAGAATATCCTTACGGTTGGTGGCTGCAATGACGATAACGCCTTCGTTTGCGCCGAAGCCATCCATCTCAACCAGCAGCTGGTTGAGCGTCTGCTCACGCTCGTCGTGCCCGCCGCCGAGACCTGCGCCGCGCTGACGGCCAACCGCATCAATCTCGTCAATGAACACGATTGCCGGCGCGTTTTTCTTTGCCTGCTCGAACAGGTCGCGCACACGCGATGCACCAACGCCGACATACAACTCAACAAAGTCCGAACCGGAGATAGACAGGAACGGCACGCCTGCTTCGCCCGCAACCGCACGCGCAATCAGCGTTTTACCGGTACCCGGAGGGCCAACCAGCAGCACACCCTTAGGGATACGCGCACCGATCTGCACGAATTTCTGTGGATTTTTCAAAAATTCCACAATTTCCTGCAGCTCCGCCTTCTCTTCGTCCGCACCGGCCACGTCGTTGAACGTAACCTTGCGCTTGTCGTCCTGCGCCAGACGCGCGCGCGCCTTGCCGAACTGCATCGGGCCTGCGCCGCCGCCGGACTGTTTGTTCATCATAAAATACCAGAATGCGCCAAGAAGCACAAACAGGATAACATACGGCAGGAACTGCGCCCACCACGGGATGGTAGTGGTTACATAATCGACCTCTTTGAGCGTACCATTCCGCATCTGCTCATCAATGGTTGCGCCAAGCTGCGCCCACCAGATATCACGCGAACCGCCCAAATCATAGGTAACAACACGGTTTTCGTCGCGCAGATGCATGGTCAGCACCGTATCGTCTACCTTATACTGGTCTACCTTACCCTCGGTGAAATAGGTAAACACATCAAAGTAGGTAACCGGCTCGGTTTGCTGGGTCTGGCTGATGACATAGCTGACGCCCGCCAGAAGGAACACCAGAATGATGAGATAAAGGCCAAAGCCCTTCATTTTGCCTTTCAAGTTGGTTTGACACCTCTTCCTTGTTTATATTTACTCGCCGCCGTATACACTCGGCTTCAAAATACCGATATACGGCAGATTGCGGTATTTTTCAGCATAGTCCAGACCGTAGCCGACCACAAATTCATCCGGAATCTCAAAGCCCAGATAATCGACCGGTACATCCACTCTGTGCCGCGCTGGCTTGGACAGGAGCGTACACAGGCGAATGGAGCGCGCGCCGCGCGCGGTCAGCACCTGCATCAGATAGCTGAGCGTTACGCCGGAGTCCAGAATGTCCTCCACAATCAGCAGGTCCCGTCCGTCGATCGGCTGCTCGATATCCTTAATGATCTGCACCTCGCCCGAGGTCTTGGTACCCTTACCGTAGCTCGACACAACCATGAAATCCACGTTGCAGGGCGTGTCAATCTTGCGTGTCAGATCAGCCATGAACACATAGGAACCTTTGAGCACGCTGACGATCAGCGGGTTCTTGTCCCGATAATCCTCGGTGATGCGTGCACCCAGCTCCGCGACCTTGTCCGCCAGCTGCTGCTCGGTAAAATAGATTTCTTTGATATCGTCCCGCATATCATATGCCATTTTTCAATACCCCTCTATTTTTATTTGCATCCGCGCGCCTCCCTGCGGGGAACGCGAACAATCCATACCTATATCCTGCACGGCAATCACGCCGGTTTTATCCGCTATAACCGCCAGCCCATCCCGCTTGCAGCGTGGCACTTTTCGGTCGATGAGCAGTTTTTTCAGCGTCCGACTGCCGCCTTTTTCCGTCAGTCGAATACGGTCACCCGCCTTGCGTGTGCGAACGCACAACGATACGAAATCTATTGTACCACAATCCACGCAAAAAGTATTGAATGATTTGTAAAAAACTTCGTTTTTTTCTAAGACATGCACCGAAACCCGCACGCTGCCGTCCCACAGCAACTGCTCGGATGGAACTGACAGCGGTACCGCCGGCCGCTCCGGTTGGTTTTGCTCGTGTATCAGCCGCAGCACACTATATTCGCGCTGTGCAATAAATCCATGCGGCAGCGCACAGCAGGCGGACGGATTTGCGTTTTCCAGCAGCCGTTCCAGCGCAAAAATATGCTGCGCGGTTACATCCCGCAGCGGCATACCGCTCTGCGCAAGCAAGCGCCGCAGCGCACGCGCGCGCACCGCTGGATGCGCCTGCCGCAGCGGTGCAATCTCCCATGCGCCTTCCGGCCGCGCCGCCTGTGCCAAACATTCCTGCGCCAAACCGCCCAAACAATCCTCATCCTGCCGAAGCAGATTGCCCAGCCGCGCCGCAGCCTGCGCCGCGGACGGCTGAATCGCCCGCAAAGCGGGCACGACCGTGTGCCGGATGCGGTTGCGGGTGTAGGTTTCATCCGCGTTTGTGCTGTCGGTGACATAATCCTGCCCAAGCACCGCAAGATATGCCTCCACCTGCGCGCGCTCCACCTCCAGCAACGGACGGATAATCTGCCCGCGCACGGGTGGAATCCCCGCCAGTCCCTTTGGGCCGGTACCGCGCACCAGATGAAACAGCACGGTTTCCAGATTGTCATCCGCAGTATGTGCCGTAGCAATCTTCGCACCCTCCGCAGCCTTTTGCAGCCGCGCATAACGAATGCGACGGGCGGTCTCCTCCACCCCGCTGCCCTGCTGTACCGCTGCGGATACATCCACGCGTTCGACCGTCAGTTCCACGCCCAGCTGGGCGCACAATGCCCGGCAAAATGCCTCGTCCCGTTCGGACTCCGCGCCGCGCAAGCAGTGGTTGAGATGGAACGCCCGCACCGGATAGCCCAGTTCGTACAGCGCGCGCAGCAGCGCCACGGAATCCGCACCGCCCGACAGCGCCACCAGCACCGGCTCACCCTGCCGCAGCATTTCATATACCGCAATGGTCTGCTTGACTGTTTCCAGCATAAGTTTAGTCTCCATGGATACGGTCCGGGTTGGAGAAGGTCGTGTACTGACCAACCCACTGCAATTCAATCGTACCCGTTGCGCCGTGACGATTTTTTGCAACGATGATTTCCGCGATGTTCTTGTTCTCGCTTTCATCATCATAATAGTCGTCACGATAAATAAACATGACAATGTCTGCGTCCTGCTCGATGGCACCGGATTCACGCAAATCGGACAGCATGGGCCGCTTATCCGAGCGCTGCTCGGATGCACGCGACAGCTGCGACAGACATACCACCGGCACATTGAGTTCCTTCGCCATAATCTTAAGCGAACGCGAAATCTCCGCAACCTCCTGCACACGGTTGTCCATGTGCCGCCCGCCGACATGCATCAGCTGCAAATAGTCGATAACGATAAGACCCAGCTCTTCGCCCAGCCGTCGGCACTTCGCCTTGATTTCGGCAACCGTAATAGCCGGATTGTCATCTACATAGATGTTCAGTCCCGCTAACACGCCCGACGCGCGGGCAATCTTGACCCAATCCTCTTCATCCAGATTGCCGGTTTTGAGTTTCTGTGACTCGATAAGCGCTTCGCTTGACAAAAAGCGGCTGGCGAGCTGCTCTTTGCCCATCTCGAGCTGGAACACGCACACGCCCGTCCCCTTTTTATAACCGCGCGGCTTATCCTTCACACTCGCCTTGGCAGCGTTAAGCGCAACATTCAGTGCAAACGCCGTCTTGCCCATGCCGGGACGTGCCGCAATCAGAATGAGATCGGATTTGTTCAGACCGGTCAGCGCAGTATCGAGCGCATGGAATCCGGTCGACATGCCCGGAATGTCACTATCCGACTTGGCGCGCTCATCCAACTCGGTGTATAGGTCGGCAATAACCTCGCTCAGTTTGGACAGACCTTTGATTTCGCGTCCCTGCCGAATGCCGTAAATCCGCTGCTCGGCCAGTTCCGCAATGCTGGATGCTTCCCCCCGCGCCTCAAGTGCATTCTGCTGAATCTCGCTGCCCGCATCCGCGAGCTGGCGCAGCAGACTCTTATCGCGCACAATGCGCACATATTCATTTACGTTGCGCGCGCCGGGCGTAACCTCCATCAGCTGGAACAAGTACGCGCGGCCGCCCGCTTCGTCATAATAACCCATGCGCGTGAGCATATCGAGTACCGTGACCGGGTCGATGCGCTGCGCGCCGTTGAACATGGAATAGATGGTTTCAAAGATGCGCTTGTTTTCGTCGGCATAGAAGTCGTCCGCGCGCACCTGCTCAATCACCTCAGGGATGCAGTTCGGGTCGACCAGCATCGCGCCCAAAAGTGACTGCTCCGCCGTCAGGTCCTGCGGCACCTGCCGCATCAAAAGCTCATCCAAAACCGCACCGCCTTTCTGCAAAAGGATTCGCTTTGCCGCACTCAGCGCGGCTATCATTCCGCAAACCGTTATGCGGTTTGCATCCAAACGCCCTGCTTTGCCGGGTGTTTGGATACCCCGACTCAGCCGCCTGGGGCGGCGTCATTCGGGTATCGAAGGTCGGTTTCTTCGGAACCGACCTTCGTATATAGGGGGCTTATGAAGCCCCCTATAAGTGTATTACGCTTCTACTACCTGCACCAGAATCTCGCCTGCGATATCCTGATACAGCTTCGCCTTGACGCGATGCACGCCGAAGGTCTTAATCGGCTCTTCCAGCACGATTTTCTGCTTGGGTACGTTCAGACCGTACTGCTTATTCAGCTCCTCCGCGATTTCCTTGGAGGTCACCGCGCCGAACAGACGGCCGCCCGATCCGCCCTTGGCCGGCACCTTGACCGGGCTGACCTTGAGCTTTTCCGCCGCTTCACGCGCTGCCTGCTGCTCCAGCGCAACCTTGCGTGCATGGGCCTCGTCCTGCGCCTTCTTGACGTTCAGATTATCCGCCGTAGCCGGCTCGGCCAGTCCGCGCGGCATGAGGAAATTGCGGCCGTAGCCCTCACTGACCTCGATAAGGTCGCCCTTTTTGCCCTTGCCCTTGACATCGGCTTTGAGAATGACTTTCATAATTGTGTTAACTCCTTTTCTGACTTTCTGTATCTGATAGAAGCCGAGCGGCTCAATGCTCCGCCGGTTTATCGGTTTGCTGATCGGCAAAATAGCCTTGTATTGCCTCGGTTATCATGCGGTCCGCCTCTTCAGGTGTGGTATTTTTCAGCTGAGCACCCGCTGCCGTGTGGTTGCCGCCGCCGCCCAGACGCTCCATGAGTAACTGCACGTTAACCTGACCCGACGCGCGCGCAGACACCGCCATATCATTACCGCTGCGGAACGCCACTACGCTTGCGCGCGTGCCAATAATGCTTAGCAGCTCGTCTGCCGCCTGCGCCGCCGCCACACGGTCCACTTCCTCGTCGGTGATGGCAAAAATAACACCCTGCCCGCAGTCACGCGCGGAAGAAATAATCTTCTGCCGCTCCATATACTGCGTAAAGCTGGACTGGAACAGATGCTTTACGTCGCTCGCCTCTGCGCCCGCACGACGCAGATAGGCGGCCGCCTCAAAGGTGCGCACGCCGGTGCGCATGGAGAAGCCCTTGGTA
Source organism: Agathobaculum sp. Marseille-P7918 (assembly GCF_964248325.1). Classification (NCBI taxonomy): domain Bacteria; kingdom Bacillati; phylum Bacillota; class Clostridia; order Eubacteriales; family Butyricicoccaceae; genus Agathobaculum; species Agathobaculum sp. Marseille-P7918. The sequence continues at coordinate 429,923 of NZ_CAXTXI010000001.1, forward strand.
TCCAGATAAATGCCCGCAAGCATTGCTTCCGCTTCGCCCGTCAAAATGCCGCTGGTAGGCACCAGATACTGCAGCAGCTCACTGACCAGCTCAGACGCGGACGACGCGTACGGCTCGTGCAGCGAAACCACTGCATTTTCAATATAATCCGCTGCGCGGCGATGATGGTCGATAACTGCCACCTTATTGATGGATTGCAGCAGCGCCTCGTTTTCAACATACCCCGGACGGTTGACGTCCACCACAATCAAAAGCGTGTTGAAATCGCACAGGATCATTGCATCCTCCGCGCTGATAAACACATCCTTATACTCCGGCAGCGTCTCCAGCCGTTCGATCAGGTCACCTGCCATGGTGTGCTCCCGATCGACCACAACATGCACCGGCTTGCCCTTGACACGGGCCGCGCACACCATGCCGGATGCAGCGCCGATGGCGTCCATATCGCTGTTCCGGTGGCCCATGATCAGCACCTGCGAGGAATCGCGGATAAGCTGGGAGAGCGCATTTGCCACCACGCGGCTTTTCACCTTGGTGCGCTTTTCAACCTCCTCGGTCAGACCGCCGTAAAACTCAAAGGTATACCGGTTTTTGATAACCGCCTGATCGCCGCCGCGCGACAACGCCATATCGATTGCAAGACCAGCGTATTGATAGCACTCCGCCAGTGTTTCGCCATCCTTGCCAATACCGATGGACAGCGTTGCAATAACGCCTTCATGGTTCTGAATATCGCGCACATCCTGCAAAACCGCAAACTTGCGCGCGCTGAGCTTGTCAAGCTCGGCATTTTCAATGATGAAAATGTATTTATCGCGGTCATATTTGCGCAGCACTGCGTTGCAGTCCTTGATCCACGAAAACAACCGTTTATCGATGCCCGCCAGAATGGTCGATTTCTCGGAATCGGTTGCATTTTTGGTCAGTTCCTCATAGTTGTCGATTGCAATGACCGCAATCGCCGGACGGCGGGTTTCCGCTGCGTCGCGCAGCTGTACGTATTCCGTGCAGTCCAGAAAATGCAGCATCATCATCTGTCCCGCGTCACTTTGCACCAGACTGCCGAATACATGATACGCATTCCGTCCCATTCGCAGCTCACCGGGAAACTCGGTCTTCCCTTCAATCAGCCAACGGGTTTCAAAGGTCGGCGCAAGCTCGGTCAGCCGCATATGCCGCGCACCGGCAAACTGCCCGCTGATGTCCGCAAACGCACTGTTTGCCCAGACAATTTCACCCGTCGTTGCCAGCGCCACCACGGTCGGAAGCGGAGAATGCGTCACCGCGGGGTGGATTTCCCCGCCGTCAATCACAATGTTGTCCATCAACGCCTGCATCTGACGGCTGCGCTCTTCCTGACCATGCAGCGCAATCATGCGCAGAATTACACCGATGATAAGGCCAATCAATCCATATATCACGGAAAAATACATGCTGCCCAGAGCAAACAGGAGAAACAACACAAAAAACACTCGGCTGCCCGCCCGAAGCGTTTTTCGAGATGGCTTATTCAACTTCTCGTCCCCCTTTCGGACGCAAAAATTCACGTTAATTATACCATCGCTCCGCAATAATGTAAACAAAAATCGTATAAAGCGTCCCGGTGCTGCGCAGGCCGTATCCCTCCCTCAACATATTGACAGCGGCACCCCCTCAAGGTATGATTATTTTACGAAAGCGAGGCGACGAATTATGGCGCAATATATTCTGGCTCTGGACCAAGGTACCACCAGCTCGCGTGCCATCCTGTTTGACCGCGAGCAGAACATTCTGGCCATCCGCCAGCATGAACTGACACAGCACTATCCGCATGAGGGCTGGGTCGAACAGGATCCGATGGATATCTGGTCCACGCAATATGCCGCGATGCTTGAGGTGCTGGCCGCCTCCGGCGTTTCACCGCGGGAAATTGCCGGCATCGGTATCACCAACCAGCGTGAAACCACCATCCTTTGGGAGCGGGAAACCGGTCGGCCGATTTATAACGCCATCGTTTGGCAATGCCGCCGCACAGCCGATATCGTTGACGGACTTGTGGCGCAGGGTCTTTCCGAGCATATTCGGCAAACCACCGGTTTGATACCGGATGCCTACTTTTCCGGCACAAAAATCAAATGGATTCTCGACCATGTAGAGGGCGCACGCGAAAAAGCCGCCCGCGGCGAAATTCTGTTCGGCACAGTGGATTCCTGGCTGGTCTGGAAGCTGACTGGAGGCAAGGTGCATATCACGGACGCGACCAACGCCGCCCGCACCATGATTTTCAACATCCATACGCTGGACTGGGATAACACCCTGCTGGAGGCGCTTGATATTCCGCGCGCCATGCTCCCGCGTGTGTGCTCTTCGAGCGAGGTGTACGGCACTGTCGCCATACCGGGCGGCGACATCCCAATTGCCGGTATTGCCGGCGACCAGCAGGCCGCGCTGTTCGGACAGACCTGTTTTGCGCCGGGCGACGCAAAAAACACCTACGGCACCGGCTGCTTCCTGCTGATGAATACCGGCACGCAAGCCTGTGAAAGCAAAAACGGACTGCTCACCACCATCGGCATCCGCATTGGCGGTGAAACCCAATATGCGCTCGAGGGCAGCGTCTTTGTTGGCGGTGCGGTCATCCAGTGGCTGCGGGATGAAATGCGCTTTTTCGCGGAAAGCCGCGATGCTGAATACTATGCGAAAAAGGTGCCAGACACAGGCGGCGTATATCTTGTGCCCGCGTTTACCGGCCTTGGCGCACCGCACTGGGACATGTATGCACGCGGCTGTCTCATCGGCCTGACGCGTGGCACCTCTCGTGAACACATTATCCGCGCGGCACAGGAATCGATCGCCTATCAGGTCAATGACCTGCTGGACGCAATGGCACGCGATACCGGCGTGCCGCTGTCCTCGCTGTCGGTGGACGGCGGCGCAAGTCGTGACAGTTTCTTAATGCAGTTTCAGGCGGACATCTCGCACTGTACCATCCGCCGCCCTGTCATCCGTGAAACGACCGCGCTGGGCGCCTGCTATCTGGCAGGGCTTGCCACCGGCGTGTGGCGCAGCCGAGAAGAACTGACACAGCTTTGGCGTTGTGATACATTCTATGAACCGGCTATGGATGAGAATACCCGCCGACGGCTGTTGGCAGGCTGGGCAAAGGCGGTGGGCCGGAGTCTGGACTGGGAGGAACACAACTAAAAGCAAAAGAACGGCCTTTATGAAGGCCGTTCTTTTTTCTTGCGTAAAATTGCGTATTCATCCACTGAAAACGGAAAAGAGAAATGCACCCGCATCTGCGGTACGTTAAACAAATCGAGCGCCTCGCCCTCGTCGTTGACCACACCATCCGCGTGGAAGCGATACGGCGGCTTGCCCGGCTGAATGAGTTCCAGCTCCTCGCCCTTGAAAATGCGGTTTTTTAAAGCAAACACCGCATGTCCGTCGGCACCGCAGTCAACTGGCATGCCCACCACTTCGTATTCACGAATATACTGGCTGTCGCCATAGTGCTGTCCGTTTTCCTCCGAACCGAAGTAGAATCCGGTGTAGTATTCGCGGTGGCTGACCTTGTTCACTTCCTCGCGGCAGAACTGCGGCAGCACGAAGCCCGCCGGGTCGGCGGCATAGGCGTCAATCGCCGCGCGGTATGCGCCGGTCACACAAGCGGCATAATACGCCGTCTTGTTGCGCCCCTCGATTTTAAAGGAATTCACCCCGGCGCGCACCAATTCCGGAACGTGCTCAATCATGCACATATCCTTGGAATTATACAGATAGGTGCCGCGGGCATCCTCCTCAACCGGGAAAAACTCACCCGGCCGCTTTTCCTCCATCAGCGTGTAATTCCAGCGGCAAGGCTGGGCACACGCGCCGTGATTGGCGTCCCGCCCGGTCATATACTGCGAAATCAGGCAGCGACCGGAATAGGAAATGCACATCGCGCCATGTACAAACGCCTCGATTTCCAGTGCTTTCGGGGTTTTCGCGCGAATCTCTGCGATTTCGCCGAGCGACAGTTCGCGCGCAAGCACAACACGCTCCGCGCCCAGATCCGCCCAGAAGTTCGCCGCCTCGTGGTTGAGGATACTGGTCTGGGTCGAAATGTGTAGCGGCACCTTGGGTGCATAACGCTGCGCCAGCCGAATCACGCCCACGTCCGCCACAATCAGAGCATCGGCCCCCGCGTCCGCAAGCAGTTCCAGATACGCGGGCAGAGCAGGCAAATCGCACTCGGAAGGCATAATATTAACCGTAATATAGCATTTAACGCCGTGCGCATGCGCATAGGCAATACCTGCGCGCAGCTCATCATCGGCAAAGTTTGCGGCAGCGGCCCGCATTCCGAACCGCTGTCCCGCAAGATACACCGCGTCCGCGCCATACGCGATGGCAAAGCGCATTTTTTCCATATCACCCGCAGGCGAGAGCAGTTCCGGCATCTTATTGTTCACTGCTGCCCTCCGCATTTGCGGCTGCGGCTGCCGCTGCCGCCTGTGCTGCATTGGACTTCGCAATATTCGCCTCATGCTCTGCATAGCTGTTGGCAAACAGATGCGTGCCGTCCGGCATAGCTACATAATAGTAGTAATTATGCTGTTCCGGATGGGAAGCCGCATACAGGGATGCATAACCCGGATTACAAATCGGTCCGGGCGGCAAGCCCTGCTTGGTATACAGGTTATATGGTGTATCGGACGCCAAATCCTCATTGCTGAGCGTGCCGCCCGTGCGACCGAGGCCGTACAGTACGGAAGCGTCCACCTGCAGATACGGGAACTCGCTGGCATTATTCAAACGGTTGTAGATAACGCCCGCAATCGTTGCGCGCTCGCTGTCCACCTGTGCCTCGCGCTCAACCAGCGATGCAATCGTTACAATATCATGCATCGATCGGCCAAGGCTTTCCGCGCCGGCCTGAATGTCCGCATCATATTTGGTCTCAAAGTTATTGAGCATCTTGTTGATGGTATCGACCACCGTTGCATTGCCCTTGTAAATCTCATAGGTATCCGGGAACAGATACCCCTCCAGCCAGCCTTCGGCTGCCGGCAGCTCATTCTGCAGGAAAGTGTGCTTGAACGGATATTCGTTCAGCGCTTCGTTCAGCGCATCCTCGGTGCAGACATGCTCATCGAGCAGCAGCTGCTTAATTTGCGCGACCGAATAGCCCTCTGGAATGGTGATTTTCATCGTTTCCTTACTGGAAGCGTTGACCAGCGTATCAATAATCTGACCGTAGTCCATATTGGGGTTGAGCGAATACGAGCCAGCCAGCACGCCATCATTGTCGCCCTTGATACGGACGTAAAACTTGAAAATAGTGCCGTAATTGATGACGCCTTCGTCATCGAGCTGCTTTGCCAGCGAAATCAGGTCGGTATTTTCCGAAACCGTAATTTCCTTCACTGCATTTTCCTTGACAAACGCAAAAACGTCATTGGCGATAAAAATCGCCGCCAGCGACAGGATAATCGAAACACCCAATACGGCAATGACATAAACCACCGTGCCTGCACATCCGCCGTTGATTTGGCGGCGGCTTCGGCGGCGGTGCTGCTGCGGCTGCGGAATGCGCTGTGTCTCCTGATTGATATTATTGTCCATTGTCTCACCTCAATATTTTTCTGTTTTCCGTTATAATACGCGGTTCATGATAATCTTGGCAATAAACGCAAGCACAAAAGCCAGCATACCCGGATTGCGCACGAGCAACCACAGGTCATACAAACCAGCGCTTTTTTCAAAATGAGGAATGCAGCCTCTGGTCAGCAAATTTTCCAGCTGGCGCAGCGTCAAATAGAGAAACAGCAGCAGAACTAGTGCATTGATTGCCGCAAAATAACTCCAGATGCCGAAAGCCGCATAAGTATCCGTAATCCAAAGTACAAACATATAGTACAGGTTATTGACGCCGTGCGCCAAAACCGCGGGCCATACGCTGCCGGATACAAAAGTCAGATACGCATAAGCGATACCGGCCAAAAACGGCCCTGCAAAGTTCATCATACTGCCGTGCAGCATGGCAAACACCAAGCCGCTGAACAGCAGGCAGGCCGAAGTGCCGACGATTTCCTCATGCACAGTGAATAACGCACCGCGTAGATATACTTCTTCCACCACTGCCGAAAGCACAACGATGACGGCAAACCGAGCGGCCATACTCAGCCCCGACTGAGGCGCGTCCAATGCAATGGCCGTCAAATCCGCGCCGACCAAACCCGCCAAATGATAAATCAGCAAATTTAGGAACAGCGAAAGCACGGCTACCGTAACGCCGAGCCGAACCGTCAGCCCCAGCATGCCCTTGCGCAGCCGTCGCGGCTGCAATCGCTTTCTCAGTTTCTTCTGATCCCGCATGGAGAATACCATTAAAACCAGCGGCAGCGCAAACGAAATAAATTCCGCCAGTGCAAGCAGCGGTGCGCCCCCGCCAAAGCGAGACGCCAGTTTTCCGGTACCCGTCAGCAGACAGAAGCACAAAAACAGCGAAAGGCCGGGCAGCAGCGCAATTTTGTTATTCTTCATCCGTGCGCAGTACCTGCCTTTCCGTAATAATCCAGCGGCATCGTTGGTCGAGCGCCGTATGCGGCAGACTTTCCACCAACCGCTGTTCAGCGCAAAGCGCCATGCGGACGGCGCCCGTCCGGCAAAGAAAACGGTCGTAGTACCCACCGCCATATCCCAGACGATACCCCTGCCGGTCGCAGGCAAGCGCCGGAACCAGCACCAGCTCAATCTCCTCCGGCGGTATTTCCCGCGCGGAGGCATCCGGTTCATCGATACCGTATGCACCCGGCCGCAGCTCATCAAGCGACCGGATTTGCCGCGCGGTCATTTCGCCCGCCGCTCCGCACAGCGGAACACAGACGGTTTTTCCTGCGGCCAGCGCCTCGCGCAGCAGCGCACGGGTGTCAATCTCCTGAAGAGTGGATACATAGGCAAACACACAGCCGGCACCGCGGTAGCTTTCATGCTCCAGCACACGACTGGCGATTTGCCTGTCCATGGACTGTTTCTCCGCCGCATCTTGCGCGGCACGTTCGGAAAGAAATTGACGACGCAGTGTTTTCTTATCGCTCGACATGGTGCACAACTTCAGTGGCAATCCGGCGCGCCTGCTCTTCGCCGCGCAGCGCGGACACCAGCGCACAACCGAAATCCAGTGCGCCGCCCACACCGCAGGCGGTAATAATGCGGCCATCTACCACGCAGGTGCGCTTGAGCGGAGTTGCGCCCGTCATGCCATCCTCCATGCCCGGATAGCAGGTCGCCTTGCGACCCTTGAGCAGCCCCATGCCGCCCAGAATAATAGAAGGTGCAGCGCAGATGGCAGCGACATACTTGCCTTCGTCATAGCACTTGCGCACCGCACCGGTGACACGCTCGTCCGCATACAGGTTCTTCGTGCCCGGCATACCGCCCGGCAGCACCACCATATCCGTTTTGTCCCAGTCCACCTGATCCATGGTCAGCTCGGTCTGGATGCCGATGCCGTGCGAGCCGTGCACCAACTCGCCCGTCACACCAACCAGCTTGACCTCCACACCCGCGCGACGCAGCAGGTCAATCGGCGTAATCGCTTCCGTCTCCTCAAATCCCTCTGCCAACAGTACATATACCATGTTTTGTCACACCTTTCAGTTCAGCATTAAATTCATATATCCGCGGGCATCCTCCCGCTCCTCATACCATTTGATACAGCCGAGCGCTGTCTGTGCGCCGCAGCCGGTCACCGTGCATTGCTCCAGTCCCAGCGCTGTAAGCAGACCCTGCTCCCGCGCAGGTGTCAGCCCGAATGCCTCCTGCACATTATCCGTCCAGCAAAAGGCATATGCCGCAAGCGTGTCGCCTGCAAACCAGCCAAATACACCTGCACCCAGCGCATCGAACATGTCCAGCTGCGCCCGCCAGTACGTCTCAGCGCGCACAATGCGGCAATCCGACGCCAGACAATCATACAGCGCCGCTATCTGCGGCACATCGGCCTGCGTCATCCGCCGCGGTACTTCGCCGTCCGCTGTTCGCGCAATGTTTCGCTTTTCCACATCAAAAAACGGCACATACCCGAATGGACGGTAAAAATCAAACAGCCACGGCTCCGCCGGAATCAGCGCGGAAGCCGCTTTTCCCTGTTCGCGGTCCATCGCAAAGGATGCTTCGAGCAGACGCGCCATATGACCCTTGCGGCGATACATCGGATCGGTGCATGCGCCGTAAATATAGGTGATCTCTTTTTGCTCGCCGCCGGTCAGCAGCCGGTACGGCAGCATCTGTACCATCGCGCACAGCGTTCCCCGCTCTTCGCTGAGCAGCACTGTGCCACAGTCAAAGAAATGTGCAAAAAAATAGTCGTTAAAGCCGCCCTCATCCGGAAAGCAGGTTTCCCACAATTGCCGGATACGCGGCACATCCTGCGGCTGCGCCCGCCGGATCATACCTGCGGCTCCTTCGGCACCGCGGTGTATTTTACACCGCGCATAACCGGATAATACGACTTTTTCGCCTTGCGCAAACCTTCCAGACCGAGGTCTTCCTCTCTATTGACGTACTGCACGTCATCGCAGTTCCGCAAAACGAACTGTTGGTTAATCATCTGATAGGCACCGGGGATGGTGTGGTCGGCTTTTTCAATCTGCACCACATACATGTCCGGCTCGGCTTTGCAGCCAAAGGTAAAGGCGATTACCTCGCCGTCCAGCCGCAGCAGACCGCCCCGCAGGTCGAGTGCGTCAAAATTATGCAGCGCCTGCACAATTGCGCACGTCTCCCCTTGAAAATCGCGGCTCTGCGCGCAGCCATTCTGGTTGCACCAGCGGATATGATAGCCAAATGCATCCTTGATGTTGTCGCGCGTCATATCCTCATAGCTCCAGCGGCCTTCGTATGCCGCTTGAAACCGATTGACCAGATTGCGCTTGCTTTGCAGCTTTTTGCCGGACAGTGTGCGCAGCTTTTCCGACAGATAAATATAATCGTCGCCGTCCTCGTTGTCGTGCGAAAAGGCAAATTTGCCCGGACGCGCTGCCTCAATCCGCTCGATCATCGGCTCTGCCACCGATACCACTACAAACGGAATGCCGCGCTCTGCGGCATCCTGCTCCAGTGCATCCAGCACATCGCCCAAATCGCCCTCGCCCACCGGGGCAAGATAGCAGTCGTGTCCGCCGTCCAGCGGCGTCATCTTGACCAGCAGGAAGCCGTCCCGAAAGCAAATTTGCGTGTTATAGTGACTGCGCCACATAAATAAATCGACGAAACATCGCTCGCACAAATGATAATAATAGTGCGAACCGCATGCCTCTACCGCCTGCTTGTCCTCCAATGTGATTTCTCGAAATGGTAACATAAACAATCCTTTTCCTTCAATTTTCGCGGCAATCCCCCATCGTCCGCATCCGATTTTCCGCATCGCTTGGATTTTCTTTCCGTCCTACAGACCCATTTTCTCCATATTATCCGGGTTTTATCGCAAAATGCCGGTTTATCCCATCCTCTGTTTTACTTGCGCTTGCCTCCGAACAACCGCTCTCGGATAACAATCAGCAGAAATTTGGGCAGCTTCATCATGCGTCCGATACGGCTCGGCTGACAAAGCAGCCGGTAAAACCATTCAAGGCCCAGCTTAATGAAGATTTTCGGCGCACGCTTGGCCACGCCTGCAAACACATCCAGCGATCCGCCCAGACCGCAAAACAACGTCGCATGGATTTCATCCATATAATTCGACATGAACCGTTCCTGCTTCGGCGCTCCAAGGCAGACAAACACCACATCCGCGCCGCCGCAGGCGTTGATAGCCTCCGCCGCCTCCTGCGGGTCCTTAAAGTAGCCGTCATGCGTGCCGGCCAGCACCAACCCAGGATATTTTTTGCACAGATTTTCTCCGGCTTTTTCCGCCACACCCGGCTTTGCCCCCAGCAAAAACAGCCGCATGTTCTCCTTAGCCATCGCCGCTACCAGATGCTCGGCAAACTCAATGCCTGCTACCTTGCCGCAAAGCTCCTCACCGAGAATTTTCGCCGCATAAATGATGCCGATTCCATCCGGCAGTACCAGTGCCGCACGATTGACAATGCCCATATATTCCCTGTCTCTGCGGCAAAGATCGACGATCTCCGGATTCGGCGTTACCACGTAGCCTTTCTGCCTTGCGCGGATACGGCTCATTGCCACATCGACAGCCTGCTGCATTGTCACAGCATGGAAATGCACGCCCAAAATTGAAGCGGTTTTCATTTTCTATCTCCTGCATTCTTCATTTTCATAATAAAACAGTGGGTATTCAAAATCTATCTTATTATACAGCAGTCTCTGCAAAATCTCAAGTCTCAGCACGGCAAATCTCTTTTTGGCACAAATACAGACAAGAAGTCCGGCATTTCGCCCGACTTTTTGCACACTTTTTCCTTTTTATTTGTATCCTTACGACAAAAGCACCGTCCAGCCGCACTTCATGAAAAAGAAAGAAAAAGGACACAGCCGTTTGCTGTGTCCCCTTTTTCAACCGTTAAAGCTGCGCGCGGATAAGCTCGCCCATTTCGCTGGTGGAAAGCACCTTTTCACCCTTGGCTGCGATATCCGCAGTGCGATGACCCGCATCGAGCACATTTTCAACCGCGTTCTCGATTGCATCCGCCTCATCCTTCAAACCAAAGGAGTAGCGCAGCATCATTGCGCAGGACAGGATGGTGGCAATCGGATTGGCGATACCCTTGCCCGCAATATCGGGCGCAGAGCCATGAATCGGCTCATACATCCCCTTGCCGGTTTCGTTCATCGAAGCCGAGGGCAGCATGCCAATCGAACCGGTAATCATCGATGCCTCGTCCGACAGGATATCGCCGAACAGGTTGCCGGTCACAATCACATCGAACTGGCCCGGGTTGCGTACGAGCTGCATCGCGCAGTTGTCCACGTACATATCTGAATATTCAACCTCGGGATATTCGTCCTTGATGCGGTGCATGGTCTCGCGCCAGACGCGGCTGGTCTCCAGCACATTCGCCTTATCGACCGAGCAGACCTTCTTATTCCGCTTCATCGCCATTTCGAAGGCGCGGCGGCCGATGCGCTCGATTTCATAAACCGAATAATTCATGTCGTCCGCGCCGACCTCGCCCCAGCCCTTTTCGCTTTCGCGGCGATAGTGCTTGCCGAAGTATACATCGCCGGTCAGCTCACGGCAAACGAGAATATCAAAGCCGTCCCCAATGATTTCAGGCTTAATCGGGCACGCGTCCGACAGCGCCTTATGCATCTGCGCGGGACGCAGGTTCACGAACAGGCCGAGCGCCGCGCGCAGGCCGAGCAGTGCCTTTTCCGGGCGCTTTTCCGAGGGAACTTCATCCCACTTCGGACCGCCGACCGCGCCAAGCAGCACGGAATCCGCATTTTTGCAGATTTCGATGGTTTCCTCGGTCAGCGGGATGCCATTGGCGTCAATCGAGCAGCCGCCCGCGAGCACCTCAGTATAGTTGAACTGATGGCCGAACTTCTCGCCGACCTTATCGAGCACTTTCATCGCCTCGGTGACGATTTCCGGACCGATACCGTCGCCCTTGACGACCGCAATATTGTACTGCATTGCTTATTCCCCTCTTTCCTTGAGCGACTTGAGCAAACCGCCCGCCTTGATAATGCTCTGAATGAACGGCGGGAAAGCGGCCGCCTGATAGCTTTCGCCCTTGGTCTCGTTGGTGATGACGCCAGTGTCAAAGTTAACCGAAACCATGTCGCCGTCATCAATGCCATTGGCCGCCGCCTCGCACTCGAGAATCGGCAGGCCGATATTGATGGCGTTGCGGTAGAAGATACGCGCAAACGACGCGGCAATCACGCAGGAAACGCCGTTTTCCTTGAGCACCAGCGGCGCATGCTCACGCGACGAGCCGCAGCCGAAGTTACGCGTCGCCACAACGATGTCGCCCGGCTGCATCTTTTTGACAAACTCTGCGTCGATGTCCTCCATCGCGTGCGTCGCCAGTTCCTTGGGGTCTGCAATATTTAAGTAACGTGCGGGAATAATAACGTCGGTATCAACGTTATCCCCATATTTGAAAACTCTGCCTTTTGCGTTCATTGTGCTGTTTCCTCCCTTACTTCAGGTCGTCAGGCGCGCAGATATAGCCCGCAACAGCACTTGCCGCCGCGACCGCCGGGCTCGCCAGATAGATTTCCGAGGTAATATGGCCCATACGGCCGACAAAGTTGCGATTTGTGGTCGAAACCGACTTTTCGCCGTGCGCCAGAATACCCATATGACCGCCCAGACACGGGCCGCAGGTCGGAGTGGAAACGATAGCGCCCGCCTGAATGAAGATCTTGGCAAGGCCTTCCTCAATGCACTGGAGATAAACCTCCTGCGTAGCGGGGATAATGATGGTGCGCACGTTCGGATTGACATGACGGCCCTTGAGAATCTCGGCTGCAACGCGCATATCGTCGATGCGGCCGTTAGTGCATGAGCCGATGACCGACTGCTGAATCTCGATATGTCCCAGCTCATCAATCGTCTTGGTGTTTTCCGGCAGATGCGGGCAGGCAATCGTCGGACGAAGCGCGGACAGGTCAATTTCAATAACCTGCTCATATTCCGCGTCCGCATCCGCCTCGAATACCGTGATATCGCGGTTTACGCGCCCCTTGATGTACGCCATGGTCTTTTCGTCCACCGGGAAAATGCCGTTTTTCGCACCCGCTTCTATCGCCATGTTGCAGATGGTGAAGCGGTCATCCATCGACAGGGAGGAAACGCCCTCGCCGACAAACTCCATCGACTTGTACAGCGCGCCGTCCACGCCAATTTGACCGATGATGTGCAGGATGACATCCTTACCGGACACCCACGGGCTGAGCTTGCCAGTCAGCACGAACTTGATGGCGCTGGGCACCTTGAACCACGCCTTGCCCGTTGCCATACCGGCGGCAAGGTCGGTCGAGCCGACGCCGGTCGAGAACGCGCCGAGCGCACCGTAGGTGCAGGTGTGGCTGTCCGCGCCGATAATCAACTCACCCGGAGCGGTCAGACCTTTTTCGGGCAGCAGAGCATGCTCGATACCCATGCTGCCGACATCAAAGAAGTTGACAATGCCGTGCTTTTTGGAAAATTCACGGCAAGTCAGGCACTGCTCAGCGGATTTGATATCCTTATTCGGTGCAAAATGGTCCATGACGAGCGCGATTTTGGTGTTATCGAACACTTTATCAAAACCCGCCTTTTCCATCTCACGAATCGCAACCGGACCGGTGATATCGTTGGCGAGCGTCAAATCGACATTCGCCTCAATCAGCTGTCCGGCGCAAACGCTGTCCAGCCCCGCGTGTTTTGCGAGGATTTTTTGCGTCATTGTCATACCCATAACGGTTGTTTCCTCCTGCTCTCAGTCAATGAAATACTTGTTGATGCCGTTGATGTAGGCCTTGATAGATGCCTCGATAACGTCGGTCGATACGCCGCGGCCGGTGACAATCTCGCTGCCGTCGATGCTGATCTTGGCAATCGCTTCTGCCTGCGCGTCCTCGCCGTCGGTCATGGAGCGCAGCGTGTAATCCTCCAGCTCCACATCCTTGTCGACAATCTTATTGATAGCGCGGAATGCGGCGTTGATCGGGCCGTCGGAAACCGCAGCGCGCTCGAACGTCTCGTCACCCTTCTTAACACGGATAACCGCCGTCGAGGTGATGGTGTTGCCGGAATTGATGACAAAGCGGTCAAGCGTATAGCGCTCCTCGCCGGAAACCGGCACCGCGCCGACCAGTGCTTCCAGATCGCGGTCCTTGATGACCTTTTTCTTGTCGGCCAGCGCCTTGAACTTCTCAAAGGTCTTGTCGAGTTTTTCCTTATCCATCGTATAGCCCAGCTCGCGCAGGCGCTCTTCAAACGCATGACGGCCGGAGTGCTTGCCCAGTACAATGGCATTCTTCGGAATGCCGACCGATTCGGGCGTCATAATCTCATAGGTTTCCTTGTTGGCCATTACGCCGTGCTGATGAATGCCTGCCTCATGTGCAAAGGCATTGGCGCCGACAATCGGCTTGGTGGGCGCGACCGAAACACCGGTGATCGTCTGAATCATGCGACTTGCGCGATAGATCTGATGGGTGTCGATGTTGCACTGCACGCCGAACAGATCCTTGCGGGTGTTGAGCGCCATGACGCACTCTTCCATCGAAGCGTTGCCCGCGCGCTCACCGATGCCGTTTATCGTGCATTCGATCTGATTGATACCAGCTTCCACACCGGCCAGCGAGTTGGCTACCGCCATGCCGAGGTCGTTGTGCATATGGCAGGAGAGAATGACGTTCTCGATGCCCTCGGTGTGCTGACGCAGATAGCGAATGCGGGCCGCATACTCTTCGGGAACCATATAACCAACTGTGTCCGGAATATTCAGCGTTGTTGCGCCAGCCTTAATAGCAGTCTCAAACACGCGGCACAGGAAGTCCATATCCGAGCGGCAGGCGTCCTCGGCAGAGAATTCAATGTCCTCGCAGTACTTCTTGGCGTATGCCACATTGTGTGCCACCGATTCAATAACCTCATCAGGCGTCATCTTGAGCTTGTATTCCATGTGCACCGGTGAAGTGGCAAGGAAGGTATGGATACGGGCGGAGTCCGCACGGCGGATGGCATTCCAAGCCGCATCAATATCCTTTTCCACGCAGCGCGCCAGCGAGCAGATTGTCGAGCCGTGCACATTGTCCGCAATCGCCGCAATTGCCGCTGCGTCGCCGGGCGAGGAGGCCGCGAAACCCGCTTCAATAATATCTACCTTCAAAGCTTCCAGCTGCTTGGCAACCTCGATTTTTTCGTTCAGGTTCATGCTGCAGCCGGGAGACTGCTCACCGTCACGCAGCGTCGTGTCAAAAATTCGGATGGTTCTTGCCATGTTCTTGTCCTCACTTTCTTGTCTTTGGTTGTACAGGGACAAAAAAAGCTTCGTCCCTTAATCAAAATTAAGAGACGAAGCATAACTCCGCGGTACCACTCTTGTTGCCGCACAAAATACGGCCACTCAGTGCGCATCAAACAATACGCCGCCCCTGTAACGGTGGGCATCCGTTCCCTCCTACCGGCCGGACGGCTTTCAGCGGACCGCTCCCGGGCGAGTTTCATCGTTTCCTGACGCTGTCTTACACCGACCGACAGCTCTCTGCGGACAGGAGTGCGATTACTTTACCCGTTCATCACCTTTTGCAATATGTTATTATATTAGCCTTTGGCTGCGCGGTTGTCAAGGGGTATTTTAATTTTTTCCTTCCCAAGCTGTCGACTTGCGAAGATTGCAGCAATCTGGTATAGTAATAGCTATACTGCAAAAAAAGAGGAGCAAAAATACGTGAAACAACTGGGATTGCTTATTCGTTTGATTGTCGGCATCATCGCCGGTACACTGATCGGCCTGTGCGGCGGCTGGTTCGGCATTGCAGACTCCACTGCATTTATTGCCGTCGTGCGCTTATTTGCCACGTTTACGTCGCTGTTCTCCACCTTCCTGTCCTTTATGATTCCACTGATCATCCTCTCGTTTATCACAGTGGGCATGGCAGAGCTGGGCAAGAAGGCCAATCGGCTGTTTGGCATTACGCTGCTGCTGGCATATGGCACCACGGTTATCTCCGGTTTTCTCACCTTCCTTATCGGCAAGGCAGTGCTGCCTGCGATTATTCAGCCCATTACAGGCGATGTGCTGGAAAGCAACGCCTTCCAGCCCTTTTTCACCATTGATATTCAGCCGATCTTCGGCGTGATGACCGCTCTGGTGCTTTCATTTGTGCTTGGCATCGGCATGGCCAACCTGCGCGGTTCCTCCCTGCTGGACGTGTGCCGCGACCTGCAGCGAATTGTTTCCGGTGTACTCAAGCGCATCATCATCCCGCTGATTCCGGTCCACATTGCGGGTCTGTTCTGCAACATCGCCGCAGAAGGCCGCCTGTTTGCCACCATTAAGATGTTTGCCTCCCTGTACGGCATCATTATTGTGCTGCAGCTGCTGTATATTTTCTCGCAGTTCGGACTGGCCAGCGTGGTCTGCCGCAAAAACCATTTCAAGAGCATGAAAAATGTTGTGCCCGCCTATTTTACCGCACTGGGCACACAGTCTTCCGCCTCCACGATTCCGGTAGCGCTGGACTGTGCCTATAACAACAATGTCAATGAGGATGTCGCGGATTTTGTTGTGCCGCTTTGCGCAACCATCAACTTAAACGGCGACACCATCTGTCTGGTACTCGGTTCGATGGGCATTATGATTGCCAGCGGCCTGACGCCCACCCTTGCCATGTTTGCCCCCTTTATTATGATGCTCGGCGTGACGATGGTTGCCGCACCGGGCGTACCCGGCGGCGGCGTGATGGCGGCGCTCGGCCTCATCACCTCCATGCTCGGTTTCACCGATCCCATGCAGCAGCTGATCATTGCACTGCACTTCTCACAGGATAGCTTCGGCACAGCGACCAATGTAACGGGCGACCAGGCGATTGCGCTGATCGTCGACCGGATTGATCGCGCAGACAGCGAGAAAACTGCTTACTGATTGACAGAAAGGAGCGCCTGCCTTGGAGGTACTGCTTGACATCATCCGATCGTTTGACTTTGATATTCTGTATGAAATTTCCACGCATCTGCGCGGCGGCATTTCCGATACATTCTGGAAATTCTTTTCGCTGATTGGCAATGCCGGCGCTGTTTGGATTGTGCTGGCCATTGCCTTGCTATGCTTTCGCAAAACGCGGCGTGCGGGTGCGGCAATGCTGGTGGCACTGCTCATCGGCGTGCTCATCGGCAATGTGTGGCTCAAGGAATGGATCATGCGTCCCCGTCCTTTTGTGACGCATCCGGAACTGACCGCTCTGCTTGATCCGGGCGACCAATGGTCCTTCCCATCCGGTCATACCCTGTCCTCTTTTGCAGCGGCGACAGCCTTGTGCTTTTTCCACCGCAAATCCGGTGCGCTTGCCTACATTCTGGCGGCGCTGATTGCTTTCTCCCGGCTCTATGCCAGCGTGCACTACCCGACGGATGTACTGGCCGGTGTGCTGCTGGGTATTCTGTGCGGTCTTGTCGGTGCATGGCTGACCGATCGCATCACAGACCGCATTCATACCATCCGGCTGAGAAAGGGTGCCTGAATGAATCAGTATAAGCGGCTTTTAAGCAACACCTTTATCTTTGCAATCGGCACATTCAGTTCCAAAATCCTTGTCATCCTCATGCTGCGCTTCTATACCGGCATGATGACTACGGATGAGATGGGCGTTGCCGATTTGATTGTCAAGACCACCAGCATCCTGTATCCGGTCGTTTCGCTTTCCATCGGACAGGCGATTATCCGCTACGGTCTGGAGCGCCGCCGCCGCAAGAGCGACGTGTTCACCATCGGTCTGGCAACCATTCTGTGCGGCTTTATCATTTCGTTGCCGTTCCACCCGCTGCTCGGCCTGATCCACTACAATACCTCGACCGGCGCAACCGGTTCCCTTCTGGAATACCAGTGGCTCATCTATCTGTATGTGCTGACCTCCTGCACGCAAAACGCCTGCAGCCAGTTCATCCGGGCGCTGGGCTATGTGCGGCTGTACGCCGTTGACGGTATTTTCCGCACCTTTGTCACCATCCTGCTGAACATTCTGTATCTGACGGTATTCAAATGGAATATCTTCGGCTATGTGTTCTCCATTATCTGCGCGGACGCACTTTCCACAGTCTGCCTGTTTCTGTTGGCAAGCCTGTGGAAGTATATCCGGCTGCGCAAACCCAACTTCTATTTGTGGCGCAGCATGCTGGCCTACTCGCTGCCGCTTGTGCCGGATGCGATTCTGGTCTATATCATCGGCTTTTCCGATCAGGCGTTTCTCGCGGCCATGCAGGATACCTCGGTCAGTGCGATTTATTCCATCGCCTATCGCGTTCCGACGCTGATCGCGCTGGTTGCCTCAATTTTTGTCGATGCGTGGCAGATTTCCATTGTCAACAACAACTCGCGCGAGGAGCAAATTCAGTTTTTCTCCAACGTCGGCAACACGTACAGCTCAATTGTGTTCATTATTGCATCGGGCGGCATCATGTGCGCCAAGCTCGCCATCACTGTGCTGGCCGTTCCCAGCTACTATATCGGCTGGACATTCATCCCCATTCTGGCGGTCGGCGCAGGCTTTAACTGCCTGTCAAGTTTCCAGAAGAGTGTATACCTGCTGGAAAAACGCACGATTCCCTCGTTCCTGTCCACTGCTTTTTCTGCGGTCGTCAACATCACACTCAACGCGCTGCTCATCCCGCGCTACGGCGGCATGGGCGCGGCGACGGCAACGCTCATCAGCTATGTCGTCCTGTTCTTGTACCGTGCGGTGGACAGCCGCCGCTTCATGCCGGTGCGCTGGAATAAAAAACGGCTGGGCATCACCGTGTTTCTGCTGTGTGTGCAGGGTGCTTTGATGCTGCTGGAACCGCCTCTTTGGCTGCTGTGGCAGCTGCTGCTGTTCTTTGTCGTGTTCCTGCTCAACTGCCGCGAACTGCTGGTCGGTGTCAAAAAACTGCTGCACCGCGCATAAACAATATCACACAAAAAGAAAACGCCGGACTTTCGTCCGGCGTTATTTTTTCAAATGGAAAAATCCAACGCTTTGCCGCGGTTAACCAATTCCTCCAGCGTAACCGAATCCACATACTGATTGACCACATCGTACAAGCCGCGCCAAAAGTCCAGTGTTATGCATTCCTGCGCGCGCGTGCACTCAACCGGATCATGTTCCAGACACGCCACCGGCACCAGAGCGCCTTCTGTAATGCGCAAAATATCCCCCACGGTATATTCCGACGGATGCCGCGCCAATTGGTATCCGCCCTGCGCACCGCGCGTGGATGTCACAAAACCAGCGCGTGACAACTGAACGACAATCTGTTCCAGATATTTGGCCGATATTTCCTGCCTTTTGGAAATATCCCGCAACGGGATGTAGCCGGCAGCATCATGCTGTGCCAGATCGATCATCAGACGAAGCGCATATCTTCCCTTTGTCGAAATCTTCATATGCATACCCCTTTGCAACATTATTCCTCAAAAAGCCGCCACTTTCCTGCATCCGCCGCATATTATTCCTGCTGCAAACGCGCAATCACATCTGCAATATGCTGGCTGGCCTGCTCCACTTCCCATTTCAGTTCTGTGGCGGAAATGCGCTCCGCACCGTGTCCCAGGATAATCATCTGCTCCATGCCATCCGATGTGGCAACGCGCACACGGTGCTTGCGGGAGAGGTCGTAGGATGCCTGTTCAATATACATGTCCGCCGTTTCCGCCTCTTTGGTGTAAACGATATGCAGACCATGCCGTTTTTCAATAGACCCCATTCCCCCTTTGACTTTGTATGCGTCAAACACCACAATCAAATGGCACTTGCGCACACTTTGATAATTACTCAATACGTTAATCAGCGCTTCGCGCGCCGCATTGATATCCGCAGCCGCCATGCTGCGCAATTCGTCCCATGCAAAAATAATATTGTACCCATCGACCAGCAGATAGTCATCCGCGCGGATGCGGGTAACATACAGCTGCTCGATTGTCTCCGCTTTTTTGCGACTCTGCCGAAAGGCTTCAAAACCGCGGTCGCGGATTGGACCATAGGTACGCTCAAACAGAGCGCGCAGCTCTTTATCGTCATCCAAGCCGGATGACGCCGCCGCACGGCGCACCGGCTGAAGCGTCGGCTCTTCTTCCTCCGGCTGCAAACACACACCTGCATCCATATGCGCATGTGCGCGCACCTCGTCCCACTTAACGACATAGCCCGCGCCATGCGAACAAAACACGGAATCCGGGGAATTTTCGGTATCGTGCTCCGGCTGATAGCCGCTCTGCTCAATCACCTGCGCAGCATTATGGCAGGGCGCATAGCCATCCGGCGTGCACACCAGCCGTCCGCATCCCTTGGTATAGGCCGCCACCTCGGTCCAATAATTGCGCATCGTGGAAACCGGCGCCGTGCCGGTCAGCAGCACGCCATCCTCCTGCGGCTCAGGCGGTTCAAATGTGCCTTCCATACGCTGAATATCGTTCATTGCACGGCCCACGCATTCTTCCGGCAGCGTCAATTCAAATGCGTAATACGGTTCAAGCAGTACGCTTTCCGCCTGCATCAGACCGTTGCGCACCGCGCGATAGGTCGCCTCGCGGAAATCACCGCCCTCGGTATGCTTGACATGCGCGCGGCCGGTCAGCAGCGTGATTTTCATGTCGGTAATCGGCGCGCCGGTCAGCACGCCAACATGCGTTTTCTCTGCCAGATGCGTCAAAATCAAACGCTGCCAGTTGATGTCCAGCGTATCGGCCGGACAGGCCGTGGCAAACTGCAAGCCGCTGCCGCGCTCACCCGGCTCCAGCAGCAGATGCACCTCCGCATAATGGCGCAGCGGCTCAAAATGTCCGATGCCGACCGCGGGCGTAGTGATAGTCTCTTTATAGACGATACTGCCTTCGTCAAATGTGACCGCCACGCCAAAACGTTCCGCAATTACGCGGGTCAGGATTTCCAGCTGCACCTCACCCATGAGCTGCAAATAAATCTCACCCAAACGCTCATTCCAGACTACGCGCAGCTGCGGGTCCTCTTCTTCCAACTGACGCAGATTCCTCAGCATAGTATGTGCGTCATACGTATCCGGAAACTGCACCCGATAGCCCAATACCGGTTCGAGTACCGGCGGCAGCGCACCTGCCGCACTGCCCAATCCCATGCCGGGCCTCGTGTGGGTCAGGCCGGTTACCGCACAGACCATACCGCTTTCCGCCCGCTCGACCGATTGAAATTTTTCGCCCGAATACACCCGAATCTGGTTGACCTTTTCCTGCCAGCCGCCGTCTTCTTCGCCGGACAGCAACGCACGCACCGCAAGCGTGCCGCCAGTGATTTTGAGATGCGACAGACGGTTGCCCTGTCCGTCGCGTGTGATTTTGAACACCTGCGCACCGAAGGTGCTGTCATACTGCGGCTGCTGCGTATAGCGCTCCAGTCCGTCAAGCAGCGCTTCCACACCTTCCAGCCGCAGCGCAGAGCCGAAATAACACGGAAATACCTTGCGGGCGCGAATCAGAGAAGCGATTTCCTCCTGTTCCACGCAGCCTGTTTCCAGATACCGCTCGAGCATTGCCTCGTCGCACACGGCGATTTCCTCCGCCATGGTATCCTGCTGGTCAAAAGCAATACATCCATCCCCCAGACGTTTTTTCAGTTCCGCCATACGCGCTGCACGCGCGTCCGGATGGATGTCCATTTTATTGATAAAAAGAAAGGTCGGCACATGATGCCGCTCGAGCAGCCGCCACAGCGTCTGTGTATGCGCCTGCACACCGTCCGTCCCGCTGACAACCAGAATTGCGTAGTCCATCACCTGCAGCGTGCGCTCCATTTCCGCAGAAAAATCCACGTGCCCCGGCGTGTCCAGCAGCGTCACCGCAGCCGTCGGCAGCGACAACTCGGCCTGTTTGGAAAAAACCGTGATGCCCCGTTCCCGCTCAATCGCAAACGTATCCAAAAAGGCATTTTGATGGTCTACCCGCCCCAGTTTTTTCACTGCGCCCGTCAGATACAGCAGCGCCTCAGACAGCGTTGTTTTCCCCGCATCCACATGTGCCAGAATACCGATGACAAATCGTTTCATAATTTCCTTCTCGTTGATTGATTTATAATATTATATCAAAAAAGTAGTTAAAGCACAAGACATTCCAACAGCTGCATCCACATAACAATTTTTCCTTTTAAAAAGGCATTATTGAAATTTCTGCACATAATTTACGCAGCATTTTCCTCGAAGAACAGCAATTTCATCTCATATTGCGGTTTTTTGCGCACAAAATACTATCAGCAAAACCCCAAAAACAAAATCAAACAAAAGGAGAGAAAAAACATGACTAACACGAAGAATGGTTCTAATCAGGGTATGGTTCCGGAAGCACGCGCTGCAATGGATCGCTTTAAGATGGAGGCGGCAGCCGACCTTGCTGTCTCTTCTCCATCTTAATCCATCTAACCACACTACATACCGGCTCACACCTCCTAAACGGCCGCCCCCCACTTTTATGGGAGGCGGCCGTTTTCTGTTCCCATGCTATTTTTATAGAGACGCAGCGTTTATTCTTCCGCACGCACGCAGACAATATAGCTTTCACCATTCTCCAAATTGCAATTGGTGGTGTTTCCCGGAAAAATTTTCACATCCACCGAGCAAGTTGTACCCTCATGAATGGATTCTTCGCTCGGTGTCAACTCCGCGGATACTCTACAGTCCCATCCGATACTGTCTCCATCCGGACTGTTTGTGTATTGTAGCAGAATTTGTTTTGCGGAATGGGGAGAAATTTGGTATAATACTGCACATCAGAATTCCAAATACCGCCTTGGCGAGGAAAGGACGGGGACTGCTATGGCTAAATCATTATACTCGGTGATTGTCGCAGACGATGAGGATGAATTAAGGGAAGCAGTATGTACCATGATTCCCTGGGAGGAGTACGGTTTCCGTCTGGTGGGGAGCGCCAGCAATGGGCTGGATGCTCTGCAGATGGTGGAGGAATGCGAGCCTGACCTGCTGCTCACCGATATCCGGATGCCCTTCATTTCAGGCATTGAGCTTGCCCGGCAGGTGCGCGAAATTCGACCTGCCACCAATATTGCTTTTCTCAGCGGTTATGACGATTTTGAATACGCCAAACAGGCAATTCAATATAACATCATCAGCTACATGCTCAAGCCTTTGACCATGGAGGGGTTGAGTAAGGAGCTGCAAAATATCCGGCAGAAGATTGACACCCAGTTCGCCATGTTCCGGCAATCCTCCCCCAATCCCAGCGGACTGGACCTGCAGACTGCAATGCTGATGCCTCTGGTACTGGATGACTACGCTGAGCCGGATGGTGAGCCGCGGGCGAAGGCTTATGCACGGCAGTGCGGCCTGCTGCGGGATATGGAGGATCGGCCCCACTATATTGTGATGGTATCCACCCTGCTGGAAGCAGACGGAGGCAACTGCACGCCCCCCTCCTTTGTCGCGTCTGTCAATCGACTGGCAACAAAATACCTGCGCGGCGCCCATTTTTTTGCTTCCGGCAAAGTGATTTCCGTGCTGCTGGGCAATCCATCTGATTTTGACAAATATCTTCACATCCTTGCGGACGAAATCCCTCAAATGGCTGACCGTGTGCTGGGCAAATGCTGCCGCATCGGCATCAGCCGCACAACACGGAATTTGACCGCCCTCCACGACGCGTATCGGGAGGCAATGGATGCTCTTCGTCAGGGCGACCGCATGGAAAGCGGCGCACAGTTCATCAGCGACCTGTCTCCGTCCGTCAAGGGGGGCGAGCTGCTGTGCAAGCGGGCCATGGAGGCACTCAACCAGCACTACATGGATGCCGACCTTTCTCTGGTATCGCTCAGCGGGATGCTGACCGTCAGCCCCAATCATCTTTCCACCTGCATCAAAAAATATGCCGGCGAAACCTTCATCAACATTCTCATCCGCAAGCGGATGGAAGCCGCCCGCGAACTGCTGATATCCTCCCCACTCAAGATTCAGGAGATTGCCCAGCGGTGCGGCTATACCGACCAGCACTACTTCAGCTACTGCTTTAAAAAATACTGCGGTGAATCCCCCAGCACAATGCGCCGCAGGCTGGATCGGGAAAAGGCAGGTGAGCAGCCGTGAAGGACGGTGTTTCCCGCACAGGGCTGCGCATTACCACCATTCTGGTCTCCATGGTGCTGGGCGTGGTAGCAGTCATCCTGTGCAGCAGCATTCTTCTTTTTCTCAACCGCTACCGCAGCGCCATGGTGCAGAGCGCCCTTACCAGCAGCGACCAGGCGGTTTCACAGGTTTCCAACACGGTCGGCAACTATCTGCAAAGCATGGAGCAGGCCATGTCTCTGGTGGAATGGTCCCTGCTGGAAAGCGCCGACAACCGAAACCAGCTTCTGGATGCCTTTCTGACCTTCCGCCCGGATGTGGTAGCGGTGACAAGCTACTCACCTTCCGGTAAGATGCTGGACTGCTGGTGTCTTGATCGAGAGCCTCGCGAAGTCATTTATCAAAACCTTTCCTTCAATCTGGACCGTGCACGCGCCTCCGGCGGCGCCTATATGACCGCTCCCCATGTGGAAAGTATTTTCGAAGGCTATTATCCCTGGGTGGTGACCATGACCGTGCCGCTGGAGTCAGGCAACCAGACGGCCTGGGTATCACTCGACCTGAGTTTTTCCAGCATCTCCACCTACATCAATAACGTCAGCATCGGCCAGCGCGGCTACTGCTTTCTCATGGACAAAGAAGGCAACATCGTTTACCATCCCCAGCAGCAGCTGCTGTACGCGGGGCTGAAATCGGAGGACACCACCTCTCTGTCCACCTTAGCAGACGGCGCCTATGTCAATGATACCGTGATTTATTCCGTCACCAGCGTGGCGGATAGCGACTGGCGCATCGTGGGCGTCAGTTATGTGGATGAAATGGTCAACCGCAGCTTCCGGGAAATGATTCGTCTCTCCCTTGCACTGGGCGTGGTGATGCTCGCAGCAGCGGTGTTGACAAGCTTTCTCCTCTCCCGACTGCTGGCCCGCCCGCTCCGCGGTCTGGCCGACGCCATGGAGAGTTTTGAAACCGATGCCGATCACTTCACCTATCTGCCTGTAGGCGGCACCCGTGAGGTGCAGGAGTTATCCAGCTCCTTCGAGCATATGGTACTGCGTATCCAGCGTCTGATGACCACTGTGCGAGAGGAGGAAATCAACCTTCGCAAAACCGAGTTGAAAGCGCTTCAGGCGCAGATCAACCCTCACTTTTTATACAACACGCTGGATTCCATCGCATGGATGTGCGAGCAGGGCCGCAATGACGACGCGGTAAAAATGATTCATGCTCTGGCCAGACTGTTTCGCATCAGCATCAGCAAAGGACATGAGCTCATCCCCATTGCCAAAGAAATCGAGCATGCGGAAAGCTATCTTCAAATCCAGAAATACCGCTATAAAAACCAGTTTACCTATGAATTCGATGTGGACCCTGCGTGTCTGAACTATTACTGCAACAAGATAACTCTCCAGCCCATTATCGAAAACGCCATCAACCATGGCCTTGACCTACTGGTGGATGAGGGCCGCATTACCGTGCAGGTGCGACAGGACGGAGAGGACATTGTATTCGACGTCCGCGACAACGGCGTAGGCATGAGCGACGAGCTGATTCAGTCCATTTTACAGCGCGGACCGGAGGACCGCACCGGCATCGGCATTCGAAATGTGAACGACCGGCTGCAAATCTATTTTGGCAAGCAGTATGGCCTGCATATCAGCAGTGAGCCGGATGTGGGAACCTGTGTGGAAATTCGCATGCCTAAGATACAGGAGGGAGATTATGAGACGAAATAGATGGGGCTCTGTATGGGCAGCTATGCTTTGCGTACTGCTGTGCGGCTGCTCCACCAGCACCGACTACTCCCGACAGCATACGGTAGCGCTGGTGGCCAAGTCCACGCAGACAGAGTTCTGGCTGTCTGTCTTTGCCGGGGCGGAGGCTGCCGCCACAGAATACAATCTCAAGCTCACCATCATTGGCCCGAATACCGAAGAGGATTACGAAACACAGAATCAAATGGTGTCCGATGCGGTAAACGAAGGGGCGGAAGCCATTGTATTTTCTGCCATTGACTACGAAAACAACGCCGCTGCAATTGATGCTGCCGCCCAAAACGGCGTCAAAATCGTAGCCATTGACAGTAACGTGGATTCCGAAGCAGTGAGCACCTATATCGGCACCGATAACTACGCCGCCGGACAGATGGCGGCGCAGGCAGCACTTGAACGGGTAAAAACCCCGCTGAGGGTCGGCATCGTCAATTATGACATCAGCAGCGCGAACGGTCAGGAGCGCGAACGGGGTGCGGTAGATACTTTTGCCGCCAGCGACCGGGCCGAGGTTGTCAGCGTTATCAACACACTGGCGGAGGCTGGCCACGCCAAAATGGACACCATCGCTCTGCTGACAACCCACCCGGAAATCAATGTGCTGCTCGCCTTCAATGAGCCTACCAGCGTGGGCGCAGCACAGGCGGTAGAACAGATGGGGCTTTCCGAAACGGTTTTTCTGGTGGGCTTTGACTCCAACGTAGCCACCGTGGACGGCCTGCAGGAAGGCTCGGTTGATGCCCTTATTGTGCAGAATCCTTATGCCATGGGCTATCTGGGTGTGGAAAGCGCCTATAAGCTGCTCGCCGGGCAAGCCGGCGGTATGGAACGCATCGTGGACACCTCGACTCAGATTGTGGACCGGAACAACCTTTTTGATGTAGACAGTCAAAAGGCTCTGTTCGCCTTTGACAGTCGCTGAATTGTGAAATATGCACAATTTAAAGATTTAAAAATTTCATTTTATAATAAATTTCAATGAAATTTACCCCTTCTTCGGTGATTTTTTACCTTGTTTTTCCGTATTGTTTCCCATACAATGAAAACAAGCAGGAAGGAACTTCTGAAGAATATCCCTTCCAACTAAAAGGAGAAAAGGAGAATCATTATGAAGAAAAAGGTACTCGCGCTTACCCTGGCTGCTGCAATGATGGCCAGCATGGCGGCTTGCTCTTCGGGCGGCAACAATTCGGATACGACGCAGAACAACAGCGGTACGGAAGCAGCAGAAGTTGCCAACAAGGATAAGCCCTTAGTATGGTTCAACCGTCAGCCCTCCAACAGCTCCACCGGTGAGTTGGATATGACCGCTGTGAACTTCAACGAAAACACTTACTACGTAGGCTTTGACGCTAACCAGGGCGCTGAGCTGCAGGGCACCATGATTCTGGACTACGTAAAGGCTAACATTGACACCATCGACCGCAACGGCGACGGCATCATCGGCTATGTACTCGCTATCGGCGATATCGGCCACAACGACTCCATCGCCCGTACCCGCGGTGTCCGCGCGGCTCTCGGCACTGCCGTTGAAGCCAACGGCGCTATCAACAGCGATCCCGTAGGCAGCAATGCAGACGGCTCCGCTACCGCTGTTAAGGACGGCTCTCTGGAAGTCAACGGCAAGACCTACATTGTCCGTGAGCTGGCTTCTCAGGAAATGAAGAACTCCGCCGGTGCAACTTGGGATGCTGCTACCGCCGGCAACGCGATCGGCACCTGGGCTTCCTCTTTCGGTGACCAGATCGATATCGTAGCTTCTAACAACGACGGCATGGGCATGTCCATGTTTAACGCTTGGTCCAAGGCCAACAATGTTCCGACCTTCGGCTATGACGCTAACGCTGACGCGGTTGCAGCCATCGCAGAAGGCTACGGCGGCACCATCAGCCAGCATGCTGACGTTCAGGCTTACCTGACCCTCCGCGTACTGCGCAACGCACTGGACGGCGTGGATATCGACACCGGTATCGGCACCGAGGATGACGCCGGCAACGTGCTGAGCGACGACGTTTACTACTACGACGAGTCCGCTCGCTCCTACTACGCTCTGAACGTAGCAGTTACCAAGGACAACTACACCGACTTCACCGACTCCACCAAGGTTTACGCGCCGGTCAGCAATCAGCTGGATGCTTCCGCTCATCCGGAAAAGAGCGTATGGCTGAACATTTACAACGCTGCTGATAACTTCCTCAGCGCTACTTACCAGCCGCTGCTGCAGAACTATGACGACCTGCTCAACCTGAAGGTAGAGTACATCGGCGGCGACGGCCAGACCGAGGCCAACATCACCAACCGTCTGAGCAACCCGAGCGCGTACGATGCTTTCGCCATCAACATGGTTAAGACCGACAACGCAGCTTCCTACACTGCTCTGCTGAATCAGTAATTCGGATTCGAACACTTTTCAAGCGAAACAATAGGTAACAAGCCAATGTGATTGGGGAGAAGGAATTCTCCGTCTTAGGAGAAGCGATTCTCCATACGGAAGAATACCTTCTCCCCAATCCTGTTTTTCCAAGGAAACCGGAGCGGATCGCTTGGGTCCGCCCAATCTGGCAATATTGCATAAACGGGAGTAACGAGAATGACAGATGCAAAAAACGATATTGTCCTGTCAATCCGCGGCATGAGTAAATCCTTTGGCCGTAACCGAGTGCTCGATCACATCAATCTGGATGTCAAGCGCGGAACGGTCATGGGACTGATGGGCGAAAACGGCGCCGGCAAGTCCACGATGATGAAGTGCCTGTTCGGCACCTATCAGAAGGACGAAGGAAAGATCTTTTTGAACGGCAAGGAGATCAGCTTCTCCGGCCCTAAGGACGCCCTGGAGAACGGAATCGCCATGGTGCATCAGGAACTCAACCAATGTCTGGAACGCAACGTGATCGACAACCTGTTTCTGGGCCGGTACCCCACCAATTCCGTGGGCATGGTCGACGAAGGCAGGATGAAAAAGAAAGCTTCGGAACTGTTCCGCAAGCTGGGTATGACGGTCAACCTGACCCAACCCATGCGGAACATGTCCGTTTCCCAACGACAGATGTGCGAAATCGCCAAAGCAATTTCCTACAACTCGCAGGTGATTGTTCTGGATGAACCCACCTCCTCCCTCACGGTGCAGGAGGTCGATAAACTCTTTGAAATGATGCGAATGCTGAAGGAGCAGGGCATTGCTCTCATCTACATCTCGCATAAAATGGATGAAATCTTTGAAATTTGCGATGAGATTTCCGTACTTCGCGACGGCAATCTGGTCATGACCAAACCCTCGCAGGACACCAACATGAACGAGCTTATCACCGCCATGGTAGGCCGCTCTCTGGAGAGCCGCTTCCCCCCGGTCAACAACACACCGGGAGACACGATTTTGTCGGTGCAGCACCTCTCCACCAAGTACGCGCCCCATCTTCAGGATATATCCTTTGATGTAAGGGAAGGCGAGATTTTCGGCTTGTACGGTCTGGTGGGCGCCGGGCGCACCGAGCTGCTGGAAACGATTTTCGGTGTTCGGACACGCGCTGCCGGTCGTGTCTATTTCAAGAACCGTCTGATGAATTTCAGCAGCGCCCGAGAGGCAATCGAGCACGGCTTCGCCATGATTACCGAGGAGCGCAAGGCCAACGGACTGTTCCTCAAATGTGACCTCACCTTTAACACAACCATTGCGAATCTGAATCAGTACAAGAGTGGCCTTGCCTTGTCTGATGCACAGATGGTAAAAGCCACCAACAAGGAAATCAAGATCATGCATACCAAATGCATGGGCCCCGACGATATGATTTCCAGCCTGTCCGGCGGCAACCAGCAAAAGGTCATCTTCGGCAAGTGGCTGGAACGGGAACCTCAAGTCTTTATGATGGACGAACCCACTCGAGGCATCGACGTGGGTGCCAAATATGAGATTTACGAGCTGATCATCAATATGGCCAAGCGCGGCAAGACCATCATCGTCGTCTCTTCCGAAATGCCCGAGATCCTCGGCATCACCAACCGTATCGGCGTTATGTCCAACGGACATCTCTCCGGCATTGTCAACACCAAAGAGACCGATCAGGAAGAGCTTTTGCGGCTTAGCGCAAAATACCTGTAGTAGGAGAAATCGCTTATGGCATCAACAAGTACAAAAATTCTTACGGCTGAGCAGGAAGCGCAGCTTCGCCAGCCCATCGACGAATATGTCGGCAAAATTCAAGATCAGATCAATGACCTGCGCGAGGACGGCACCGATAAGGTGATCGAAATCCAAAGCGCCATCGACAGCCTGAAGCGCGATAAAATCTACACCGCTCAGGAGAAAGAAGCCCGTATTCGGGAACTTCAGTCAGAGCTGGAGAAGGCCAAAGCGGTCGAAAATCGAAATAAAGATACAATCGCCAAGCTAGTTAGCGACGCAGAGAATTACTTAAAGGCCCATTTCAATACGGACTACTATCAGGCGGTCATTGCAAGCTGCAAGGACGAAAAGGTGCTTGCTGAGGAAAAATACCGCGCAACGGTCGCCAAACTCAATCAAGAGCATCAGAGCACGATGTCCAAGCTCAGTGATGCCCATGAAATCAAGGATGAAAAGTACGTTCACAAAAACCGGCTCTTTGACGCCAAAATGCAGCGGGCTAAGAACCTGCAGGAGGTGAAGGACCGGCAGCACGCCGCCTTTGAACACAAGTTCCACCTCATTGACCTGCTGCGCATGTCCAAATTCTCGTTCGGTGAATCCATGTCGCAGCGGTGGGAGAACTACAAGTACACATTCAACCGTCGTGACTTCCTGCTGAAAAACGGTCTGTATATCGCCATCATCATTATCTTCATCGCCCTGTGTATCATCACCCCGCTGGTGAAGAACGTACAGCTGTTGACGGTAAACAACGTGCTGAACATTCTCCAGCAGGCTTCACCCAGAATGTTCCTGGCTTTGGGCGTAGCGGGCCTGATTCTGCTGGCCGGTACCGACCTGTCCATCGGCCGTATGGTCGGTATGGGCATGACGGCGGCAACCATCGTCATGCATCAGGGCATCAACACCGGCTCCGTGTTCGGTCATATCTTTGACTTTACCAGCCTGCCGGCCATTGCCCGTGTTCTTCTGGCACTGGTCGTGTGCATCGTGCTTTGCACCGTGTTCACCACAATCGCCGGTTTCTTTACGGCGAAGTTCAAAATGCATCCCTTCATTTCCACCATGGCGAACATGCTGGTTATCTTCGGTCTGGTCACCTATTCTACCAAGGGTGTGTCCTTCGGTGCGATTGACCCGACCATCCCCAACATGATCATCCCCCGCATCAACAACTTCCCCACCATCATTCTGTGGGCGGTTGCAGCGGTAGTCATCGTGTGGTTCATCTGGAACAAGACCACTTTCGGCAAGAACCTCTACGCTGTCGGCGGCAACCCGGAATCCGCCGCCGTGTCCGGTATCTCCGTATTCTGGGTCACTGTAGGCGCATTCGTCATGGCCGGTATCCTGTATGGCTTCGGCGCTTGGCTGGAATGCATCCGTATGGTTGGCTCGGGTTCCGCGGCTTACGGTCAAGGCTGGGAAATGGACGCCATCGCAGCCTGCGTAGTAGGCGGTATCTCGTTCACCGGTGGTATCGGCAAGATCTCCGGTGTCGTTGTGGGCGTATTCATCTTTACTGCCCTGACCTACTCGCTCACCACGCTGGGTATTGACACCAACCTGCAGTTCGTATTCTCCGGCATCATCATTCTGGTAGCCGTTATGCTGGACTGCTTGAAGTACGTACAGAAAAAGTAAGCAATCCATCTGATAAAAGCGAAAAGCCGCTGCAAGGCAACTATAAAGGTCCCGCCTGCTTGCAGCGGCTTTCTGTTACACTTACTGAAAAAAAAGATGTATACTGTTTTTTGAAAGCAGCGCCTCGGTCTGCCGAGGCCAAAAGGAGTGAATACAACCATGCAAAAATTGGGCGATGTACGACGCGCACTGGATGCCGGAGAGCTAAACGAGCCGCTGTCTCAACTGTTGTATGATGATCTGGCAGCCGCCCGACAGCGCATAGCAAAATTACTGGATGAATTTCAGAAAACCTTTGGCGTCGGAGACGACGCAACCGTAGCTCTGTGCTCCGCCCCCGGCCGCACAGAGATTGGCGGCAACCATACCGACCATCAGCACGGCCGTGTTCTGGCCGGTGCGGTCGATTTGGACTTTTTGGCATGTGCCAGCCCGAACGGCACTAACACCATCCGTTTCCAGTCCGAGGGCTGGCCGATGGTAGAGGTCGCGCTGGACACGCTGGACCCCAAGGAGGAAGAAAAAGAAAGTACCGCCGCACTGGTGCGCGGTATGGCGGCTCAGGCTGCACAGAAGGGCTATACCGTAGCCGGTTTTGATGTGTATGCCACATCCAACGTGCTGCCCGGCTCCGGCCTGTCCTCTTCTGCAGCATGTGAGGTTCTGTTGGGCGTGATTGAGAATCATCTGTTCTGCGAGGGCAAACTTGACCCGGTAACGATTGCCCAGATGGGTCAGAAGGCGGAAAATGTGTATTTCGGCAAGCCCTGCGGACTGATGGATCAGACTGCTTCCTCGGTTGGAGGCGCTGTAACCATCGACTTTGCCGATCCTGCTGCTCCGGTTGTTCGGGCGCTGAAGGTGGATTTGGACAGCCTTGGTTATGCCCTGTGCATCATCGACTGCGGTGCGGACCACGCCGATCTGACAGACGAATACGCTGCAGTCCCCAGAGAAATGAAAACTGTTGCTGCTTTCTTCGGCAAAGAGGTGCTGCGCGAGGTGGAGGAAGCCGACGTACTCGGCAATCTGCCCGCGCTGCGCAAAGCGGTAGGAGACCGTGCGGTGCTTCGCGCGCTGCATTTTCTGGCCGACAACGAGCGGGTAGCCAAGCAGGCGGACGCACTGGCCAATGGCGATATGGACACCTTCCTTGCACTGGTCAACCAATCCGGCCATTCCTCCTGGGAACAGCTGCAGGACATCACCCCGACCGGTGCTGTACAGGAACAGTCCATGGCAGTTGCGCTCACCGTGGCACAGCGCGCGCTGAACGGCCGCGGTGCCTGCCGCGTACACGGCGGCGGCTTTGCCGGAACCATTCAGGCTTTTGTCCCGCTGGACATTCTCGAGGCGTTCCGCAGTGAGATCGAAGGCGCGCTGGGTGCCGGCTGCTGTCACGTGCTGCGGATTCGACCGGTTGGCGGCACGGTTCTCTGGTCCTGAATAATACAACTGCTTTGATGTGAAAGGAGCGCATCTGTAACATGGCAATTTTAGTGCTGGGCGGAGCCGGTTATATCGGATCCCATACCGTATATGAGCTGATTGACGCAGGCCGGGAGGTCGTGGTAGCCGACAATCTGCAAACCGGTTTCCGTGCTGCGGTTCATCCGAAAGCAAAATTCTATGAGCTGGATATTCGAGACAAGAAAGCGCTCGATACCCTGTTTGAGACCGAGAAAATTGACGGCGTTATCCATTTCGCCGCCTCCTCTCAGGTTGGAGAATCCATGTCTGACCCGCTGAAGTATTACGACAACAATCTCCACGGCACCATGGTGCTTCTCCAGTCCATGGTGGCGCACGGCATCGACAAAATTGTTTTTTCCTCCACCGCCGCAACCTACGGCGAGCCGGAGCGTGTGCCGATTCTGGAGGACGACCCCACCTGCCCCACCAACTGCTACGGCCAGACCAAGCTGGATATGGAGCACATGATGGGCTGGGTATCCCGGGCGCATGGTCTGAAGTATGTGGCGCTGCGGTATTTCAACGCCTGCGGCGCGCACGCCTCCGGTCAAATTGGCGAGGCACATAATCCGGAAACCCATCTGATTCCGCTTATCCTACAAGTACCCTTGGGCCAGCGTGAGATGATCAGCGTGTTCGGTGACGATTACCCGACCACGGACGGCACCTGTATTCGTGACTACATCCATGTCACCGACCTTGCACAGGCTCACATTCTGGCGCTGGATTACCTGATGAACGGCGGCGAAAACAACGTATTCAATCTGGGCAACGGTGTAGGCTTCTCTGTCAAGGAAGTCATCGATGTGGCCCGTGAAGTCACCGGCCATCCGATTCCCGCCAAAATGGCCCCCCGTCGAGCCGGCGATCCGGCGCAGCTCATCGCCTCCTCGGAAAAGGCCGTCAAAGTGCTGGGCTGGAAGCCCGAATACAATGACCTGTCCACCATTGTGGCCTCCGCCTGGACCTGGCACAAGAGCCACCCCCATGGCTTTACGGAGGGTTGAGCATGGAACGTGACACAGCCATTACCATGCTGGTGACCTATGCTCTGCGCAAAGGTCTTATCCAGCCCTGTGAGAAAATCTGGGCGACAAACGCTCTGCTGGGTGTGCTCAAACTGGACAGTTACACGCCCCCTGAGACGGAAATGCCGGAGGACATCGACCTTCCTACCGTGCTCGACGCCCTCACGGATGACGCCCATGCGCGGGGCGTTTTGGAGGAAAACTCCATCGTATACCGTGATCTGTTTGACACCGCGCTAATGGGCGTGCTCACGCCCCGTCCTGCACAGGTCATCGACACATTCCAGTCTCTGCGTCAGGAAAGTGCGCAAAAAGCGACCGATTGGTATTACCGCTTCAGTCAGGATACCAACTATATCCGCCGCGACCGCATCGCAAAGGACGTACTGTGGAAGGCTCCCACCGACTACGGTGAGCTGGACATCACCATCAACCTGTCCAAGCCGGAAAAGGATCCCAAGGCCATCGCCGCGGCCCGCAACATGCCTGCTTCAGCCTATCCTCGCTGTCTGCTGTGCGCGGAAAACGAGGGATATGCCGGCAGAGTCAATCACCCCGCTCGACAGAACCATCGTATCGTTCCCATTACCATCAACGATTCGCCATGGTTTTTGCAATACTCTCCCTATGTGTATTACAATGAGCACTGCATCTGCTTCAATGCGGTCCACACCCCGATGAAAATCGACCGGGCGTGCTTTGCCAAGCTTCTGGACTTTGTGGGGCAGTTCCCGCATTATTTCGTAGGCTCTAACGCCGATCTGCCCATTGTAGGCGGCTCTATTCTGGCACATGACCATTTTCAGGGCGGACGGTACACCTTCGCCATGGAGAAAGCACCGATAGAGACCCCCTTCACCTTCCCCGGCTATGAGGACGTGCAGGCAGGTATCGTCAAATGGCCGATGTCGGTCATTCGCATCACCGCCCGCCAGCCCCAACGGCTGATTGACCTGGCCGACCGCATCCTGACCTCGTGGCGCGGCTACACCGACGAGAGCGCGGTCATCTATGCGGAAACAGACGGTGAACCGCACAACACCATCACCCCCATTGCCCGCCGTCGCGGCAGCGACTACGAGCTGGATCTGGTGCTGCGCAACAACCTCACCACCCCCGAGCATCCCTTGGGGCTGTATCATCCACACGCAGAACTCCACCACATCAAGAAAGAGAATATCGGCCTTATCGAAGTGATGGGGCTGGCTGTCCTCCCCGCCCGTCTCAAAACCGAGCTGGCTGCTGTAGCACAGAAACTGGTCTCCGGTGATGACTTGGAGGCCGACCCCCTCACCGCTTCTCACGCCAGCTGGGCTATGGGCTTCCGGGACAAATATCAGCTCACCGCAGACAATGCGCTGGACGCGGTATATAAGGAGACTGGTTTAGTCTTTGCCAAGGTACTGGAGCATGCCGGCGTATATGCCCGCACGCCCGAAGGCAAAGAAGCCTTCCTCCGTTTCTTAAGGCAGGTGTAAGATATGACAGAATTCATGCGGCAGCCCTTCGGCGTAACCGCTGACGGACAGGCTGTGGAACAATGGACTATGCGCGCGGGCCAGTATGTCGCACAGGTGCTCACCTACGGCGGCGTGCTGCGCTCCTTTACCGTCCCTTCTCCCGACGGCAGCCGGGACATTGTACTGGGATATAACAGCTTGGCCGAGTATGAGGCACAGGACAAATATTTGGGGGCATTAGTCGGGCGCGTGGCCAATCGCATTGGCGGCGCAGCCTTCGACCTGAACGGCGTCCACTACCCCTTGGCTGCCAACAACGGCCCCAACTGCCTCCATGGAGGATCGCGCGGTTTTGACCGTGCGGTGTGGAAGGCGCAGGTTGAAAACAGCACCTTAGTGCTCACCCATATCAGTCCGGCGGGAGAAGAGGGTTTCCCAGGTACACTGGAAGTAAAGGTGACCTACTCCCTCACTGTTGACGGCATGCTCTCGTTGGATTATCAGGCAAAAAGTGATACCGATACCCTGTGCAACCTGACCAACCACAGCTATTTCAATCTGCTGGGACACGCCTATGGCTCATTGGAAGGGCAGCAGGTCGAAATCCGGGCAGATGCTATCACCGAAACCGATGCCGACAGCACCCCTACCGGCGTCCTGCTGCCGGTGGAAGGAACTCCTTTCGATTTACGTTCTCCTCGGGACTTTCTGCAGGGACTGGCGATGGAACATCCTCAGCTGACGCTGGGCAACGGATACGACCACAATTTTGTGCTGCGCACCGAACCGGTCTCCCCGCTGGAACCGGTTGCATGGGTCACCGGCGGCGGTCTGTGTCTGGAGTGCTGCACCACCCAGCCCGGTTTGCAGCTCTACACAGCCAACTATCTGGACGGCAGCCCCGGCAAAGAAGGCGCCAGCTACGGACCGCGCTCGGCATTCTGTCTGGAAACCCAGGCTTGGCCGGACGCCATCCACCATCCGAATTTTCCCTCTGTCGTGCTTCCGGCAGGAGAAACGTATCACCATACCACGACTTACCGTGTAACCATGACCTGATTGCATCAAGAGCAATCAAATAACAACAACAAACCGGGATACTGCAACATATGTTGCGGTGTCCCGGTTGTTTTTTATGCTCCTTACGATGTATCGCTCGATTTAAAAAGGAATAAAAATGTGCTTTATGACGCAAATTACCACAAAAAGGAGGTGCTTTTATGAACACTGCAACGCATACGGCCTATGGAACTCTCCCCGCCACTGCACGGGGAACACAAACCTGCATCGGTGCAGGCACATTTATCGTCAGCCGGCAATTTGTTGGCAGCGTCCCGGCCTGTGACTTGCTTCGACAGCGCATGCAGCAAACCGCACACACAACATCATCCATTGACGAGCGAATCGGCACTGCGGTATAATCGACTGGTGAGCCGGTTCTGAAAGGAGCATATCATATGAGAACCGGTAATTTAAAACTTGTTTTTGCTTATCTTCGTCTTTCCAATGAGGAAGCACGAAGCGGCGAATCCTCCAGTATTGCAAACCAGAGACAGATGATTCAGGACTATTGCCATCGCCACAACATCACACTTGTGCGGGAATTTGTGGATGACGGCTATTCCGGCGGCAATTTTGACCGTCCAGCGTTTCAGAACATGCTGCGGCAGCTGCATGACGGCAAGGCCAACATGGTTATCACCAAAGATCTATCTCGTCTGGGGCGCGATATGCGCGAATCCAGTTACTATGCCGAGCAATTCTTTCCGGAGCACGGCATCCGCTATCTGACTATTGCGGACAACTTCGACACCGCTCACGAAAACGTCATGGCACCGTTCCAATTCGCCATGAACGAAGTCTATCTGCGGGACGGCTCACGCAAGGTCAAGGACGTGCTGCGCAGCAAGCGGGAAAACGGACAGTACTGTGCCTGTCCACCCTATGGCTACCGCAAAGACCCTGCGGATAAAAATCGTCTTACTCCCGACAAGCAGACTGCCCCCATCGTGCAGCGCATTTTCGAGCGAGCGGCCGCCGGAGATTCCTCGCGCAAAATTGCGCTCGACTTGAATGCGGACGGCGTCATCCCGCCGCTCAAATACCGCGTACTGTTCCGCGATGATTTCAGTCCGGAGGGCGCGGCGCGCGCCTCTGATCTGTGGAACTACACTACGGTCAAGCGTATCCTGAAAAACCCGGTCTACCTCGGGCATACCATGCTCGGCAAAAGCCGCAAGGTCAGTGTCAAATCCAAAAAGAAGGTCGCAGTTCCCCAAAGCGAGTGGGCGGTCACTCGTGACACGCACCCTCCCCTGATTGCTTCGCTGCTTTACGAGCAGGCGCAACGCAATCTGGGACGAGGGCGGCGCACCGCTTTCACTCAGGATACTGTCCGAAAAAGCATCTTTTCGGGCATTGTATTCTGTGCGCGGTGCGGTCATTCCCTCTGCTCCTGCGGTACAGTGTACAAGGGTGAACGAGAAAAGTACTGGTACCTGTCCTGCACCCATCAGCGCGGCGACATTGCTAATCGCTGCGATGGCGTGCGCATCAAGTATGCCGACCTTATCGAAGTCGTACGGCAGGATTTGAACACCCTGCTCGCACTGACCGATGCGCAGGCCGAGGCACTCGCCCGTGCGGCAGTAAAAAAAGAGCATGACACTGGCGAACGCGCAGCACGGCAAGCCCGCTTGCAGCAGGCGCAGGCTCGCCTGCTGACGATCGACAAAATTGTCACCAAACTGTATACGGACAATGCCGAAGGTCGTTTGGATGATGACCGACTGACTCGCATGGTCGAAGCACTCGAACAGGAATCCGCCTCTCATCAGGCCGTCATCGCAGAGTTGTCGCAGGCACTTCCAGAGCAGGAGGACACCGAAGAACGCTATCAACGTTTCTTTTTGCTGGCCAAACAGTGCAGCCACATTGACACACTTGACCGTGAAACGCTGCTCACCTTTATCGATCGCATCGAAGTCGGACCCAAGCAATTCGAAAACGGACTGAGCAAGGCGACCCACCGCAACACCCCCTACCGTCAGGATATCCACATCTTCTATCGTTTTATCGGTGAAATCAACATGGAAAACGAGCTGGAGTTGGAACAATCCTGCAACTTCTGAACTAGCTTGTCCACACAATGTTTTAAGATGGTACAGATACACCAAGGGAGGTCGGCGTCAACCTGAAGCAGGGCTATAACGGTGATCTGACCTCCCGTCAGGCCGGCTCGATCGGTGGTCAGATGGTCAAGAAGATGATTGAATCCTACGAGCAGAACCTGGCTAGCCAGGGCTGATCTGAGGCAATAGAGAGCGCGCGGCTTCCGAAATTTCGGAAACCGCGCGCTTCTCTTTTACTCGCGCTATTTTATACAACAGTATGCCATATCAGCGTATTGGCTTAGTTCAAAACATAGTTTTTTGCAGTATGCACAGCAAAATTGGTTGTCTCTGTTCCGGTCATATGGAATGTATCTATCGGCGCAAACCGGCTAGCTTTGCCCAAGCCAACGAGATAATTGACCGGTACATTTATTTTTACAACCATGAGCGTGTCCAATACAAAACAGGAGTGGCGCCGCTAACGCTGCGCCACTCCGTTTAAAACTTAACAAATTCCTACTCAGGGCTTTTTCGTACTGTCTGCATAAACCAAGGCTTGTTCATAAGGTGAACGCGCTTTGTTTCGCTTTTATGTGATGCAGTACATCGCAATTTTGCTCAACCGCGCCACGCGGCAAAAATCTGCTCCGCATCAGTCGCGCTCGGCGCTGCCACCAGCTTATCCGCCAGCTCCTTGCACTCCGCATACGAATGCGCCGCCAGATCGGCCTTCGCTGCCAGCATTGCAGAAGCGGACATGGACAAGTTGGTTACACCAAGACCGCAGAGCACCGGCGCCATGCCCGGCGTACCGGCCATCTCGCCGCACACGCCAACTTCGATGCCATTCTCATTGGCTGCCTTAGCCGTCATTGCAATCAGACGCAGCACACCCGGATGCAGCGGACGGTACAGATAGGAAATCTTCTCATTGATGCGGTCCACCGCGCAGGAATACTGAATCAGGTCATTCGTACCGATCGAGAAGAAATCGACCTCCTTGGCCAAAATATCCGCGCAGACAGCAGCCACCGGAATCTCCACCATGATACCGACCTTGACATCCGGATTATGCGCCACACCCTCGGCTGCCAGCAAATCCTTTGCCTGACAGAGAATCTGCTTGGCATTGCGGATTTCCTCAATCGAAGAGATCATCGGGAACATGATGCGTAAATCACCATATTTTGCCGCACGCAGCAGTGCCCGCAGCTGGGTCAGGAACAAATCCGTCTTGTTCAAGCAGATACGGATTGCACGGTAACCGAGGAAGGGATTCTGCTCCTTCTCAAGCTCGAGCGCAGGCACTTCCTTATCGCCGCCGATATCCAGCGTACGGATAATGACCGGCTTGCCTGCCATGGTTTCGCACGCCTTCTTATATGCTTCAAACTGCTCTTCCTCGCTCGGGAGGTCATCGCGGTCCATAAACAGGAATTCAGAACGGAACAGACCGACGCCTTCGCCGCCCAGCTCCGCCACGCGGACTGCATCGTCCGGCGTACCAATATTGCCTTCAACCACAATGCGGCGGCCATCGCTCGTTGCACCCTGACGATCCTTAAACTTGGCCAGCATCGCCTTGCGCTCGTCCTCCGCCTTTTTCTTCTCTGCAAACTGCGCCAGTGTTTCCTCATCCGGGTTGACCACAACTTCGCCTGCCACGCCGTCAAGCAGCAAATCGGAACCGTCCTCAATACCGTCTACCTTATCGCCTGCGCCTGCAATAGCCGGAATACCCATCGAGCGCGCCATAATCGCGGAATGGCTGGTGCGGCCGCCGATGCGGGTAATAAAGCCGACAACCGGCTTCGATCCGATCTTCGCCGTGTCAGACGGAGTCAGATCGTTGGCAATGATAATGCACGGTTCGGTAATCGAATCAATCGCATTGTCGGCAATGCCCTTGAGATTTTTGAGCACGCGCTTGGAAATGTCT
The DNA here is from genome assembly GCF_964248325.1 of Agathobaculum sp. Marseille-P7918. NCBI lineage: Bacteria > Bacillati > Bacillota > Clostridia > Eubacteriales > Butyricicoccaceae > Agathobaculum > Agathobaculum sp. Marseille-P7918. The sequence goes on from NZ_CAXTXI010000001.1 coordinate 470,143, forward strand.
CCGATATCCGCCGCACGCGCCTGCATGTATTCGTCATCCATCGCGCGGAACATCGCCTGGAAATTCTCGCAATTGACAAAGCAGGCATACTCCGCGCACACCTTTTCCTCTTCCACCAGATTGGTCATACCCTCAATGAAGTCCGGATCATCCAGCATGAGCAGATGCGCATCAAAAATTTCCGCTTCTGCCGCACCGATGTTTTTCTCCGCTTCATCGCGCAATGCCTCAATCTGCTTTTTCGCATTTGCCACAGCATCGGTCACACGTTTCTGCTCGGCCGCAACATCCGTGATGCTGTCTTTGACGACCGTCAGATCCTCCTCCTTGATGACCAAGGCCTTGGCATGTGCAAGCCCCTCCGAAACGCCGATCGCTTTAAACTTGACCATAGCCGTATCCTCCTGTTTTCTTGTATTTCTTATACAAAAACCATATTCATTTCTCAAATTACATTGTATAATATTTACGCTCTTTCGTCAAGTGTACAGGACATTTTTCCGAAAACTTGCAAGAATTGAAAAAAAATTGTACCGAACGGCCTGTTTTCTGCTATACTTATACCATTCCATATATGATCTTCTACAGGAGGAATGACAACCATGGCAAACCGCTGCACTCATATTCCCGAAATTATGCTGCCCCGCGAGGGTACGGATCTTTCCAAATGGGCGGTCATCGCCTGCGACCAATATACTTCTCAACCCGAATACTGGGCCGAGACCGACCGCACAGTTGGCGATGCACCTTCCACGCTGCGTCTGACACTGCCCGAAGTCTATCTGGAGCAGGACGATGTTGCCGAGCGCACCGAGAAAATCCACAGCACCATGCATCGTTACATAGAGGACGGCACGCTGCGCACGCTGCCCGCAGGCGTCATCCTGACCGAGCGTTGGTCAGGCGGCAGCTGCCCGCGCCGCGGCATCGTTCTGGCAGTCGATCTGGAAGCCTATGAATACACCCCCGGTTCGGCCTCGCTTATCCGTCCGACCGAAAAAACCGTGGTCGAACGCATCCCGCCGCGCCTCAAGGTTCGTCAAGGTGCGTGTATAGAGCTGCCGCATATCATGATCCTGATTGACGACCCGGATCGCAAAATCATCGAACCACTGTTTGACCAGACCGCAAAGCTGGAAAAGGTGTACGACACCGACCTGATGCAGAACGGCGGCCACATTACCGGTTGGTTCATCCCGAAGGGCGCACAGACCGATACCATCGAAGCAGGACTGGAAGCCCTGTGCGACCGCGAGACCTTCAACCATAAATACGGCTGCACCGACGCACAGGCTCTGCTGCCCTATGCCGTAGGCGACGGCAACCACTCGATGGCGACCGCCAAGGCCTACTGGGAGGAAGTCAAGACCGGGCTGTCCGCCGAGGAGCAGGAAAACCACCCCGCGCGTTTCGTGCTGGTCGAGGTGGTCAACATCCATGACGAAAGCCTGATCATTGAGCCGATTCACCGCATCCTGTTCGGTGTAGATGCCAATGAACTGCTGAATGGCCTGACCGCATTCTATGAAGCACAGGGCTGCAAGGCCTATGTTGCGGACGAAGCGCCCGCCGATACCACGGCCCATATTTTCCCGTTCTGTGCAGCAGAAAAGACCGGTGTGCTTGTCGTCGAAAACCCCAAGTGGTCCATCCCGGTTGCCACCATTCAGACCGCGCTCGACGCTTATCTGGAAACGCATTCGTCCACGCGCATTGACTATATCCACGGTACGGATGTGGTGTGCAATCTGGCCGAAAAGTCCGGCAATCTAGGCTTTATCCTGCCGGATATCGCCAAGAATGACCTGTTCCGCGGCGTTGTCTTTGACGGCGTGCTGCCGCGTAAGACCTTCTCCATGGGTGAAGCGCATGAAAAACGCTACTATATGGAAGCTAAGACAATCGTCAAATAATATCCTGTTTATTATCGGACGCAGCCACACCGGCTGCGTCCTTTTTTGTCCAGTCGAGCGTCGCCTCGTCCCCTTTCACCTGGCACAGCACAAACGCAGGCGCAAGTCCAAACGGACGGTTCGGCGCAAACAGGCAATGCAAACGAATTCCCTCCTGTATGCGTTCCGCATGCACCGCGCCGCTGTCCAGCAGCGCGTCCAGCACCGCATCGCCTGTCCGCAGCGGCGGCTTTCCATGGTCCGGGGTCTGCAATATTTCGTCTTGCGGAGACTGCTCCGTCTGCGGCACTGCATCGGCTTTTTGCCGGGGACGCTCGGCCAGATAGAACGCCATGGGCGGCCTTTCTATACAGCCTTCTGCCTTGAGTGTCTCTTTGGACAGATGCCGCCGCAGCCGTAGCCTGCCGTCTTCCGGCGCGGGCAGCCCGACCAGCAGCGGCTCGTCTCCGGTTTCCCCGTAGCAACGCAATAGCGGCGGCGCACCGGACGGTAGTTCACAATCCACCTCAATCTGCACACCGTATGCATCCGGCTCCCACAAAAGCCAGCCCACCGGTTTTCCTTCATATTCCACCGCCGTCCGCATTGCCGCACCTCCTCAAAAAAAACGCGTACCCTGCTTACAGGATACGCGTTTTGCTTTGCTGATATGCCCTCAGCCCTGTACAGAGCCAAGACCAAAGCTGACCGCCAGCGCTTCGTCCACATGACGCATCGCTTTCTCATCCAACGATCCCATTTTCTCGCGCAGCCGCCGCTTATCCAGCGTACGGATTTGCTCCGTCAGGATAATGGAATCTTTGGTCAGGCCGTAATTGGGAGCGCCGAGCGTTATATGCGTCGGCATTTTGGCCTTATTGATCTGCGATGTAATGGCGGCGGCGATCACGGTCGGGCTGTAACGATTGCCCACATTGTTCTGCACGATCAGCACCGGGCGGATACCGCCCTGCTCACTGCCGACCACCGGGCTGAGATCGGCATAGTAAATATCTCCCCGTTTGATGCTGGTATCCACGTTGGTTCACACTCCGATGAAATAGATTTGCGGTTTGTCCGCAAACCTATTTTCCCCGCGCTGCGAAAAAATATAACAGATGTCTGCCAATTCACCCAGACACGGGCAGGAATTTCTTCCCGCTTCATCCTATGCAGTGTGCTGCCCAATCGTCAACCAATATAAAACCGCGGCACACGGCTGCTTGCCGCACAGATAACCTCATAGGAAATGGTACCTGCAGCCTCAGCGGTGTCCTCCGCTGTCCAGACCTCCGGCCCGAACACGGTTACCTCGTCGCCGCGGCGCACTTCCACACCGTCCGGCACACGCACCATGCACATATCCATACAAATACGGCCGAGTACGGGCGCCTTTTGTCCGCCCAGCACCACATGCGCTTTGCCTGATCCTGCGCGCAGGAAACCGTCGGCATAACCGATGGAAACCACCGCTACCCGAGTCGGCTCGTCCGTTTCATAGGTGCGGCCGTAACTGACCGTCGTATGTGCCGGAATATCGCGCACCTGCACCACGCGCGCCTTGACCGTCATCGCCGGCCGCAAATCCAACACCGGCGGCACAGAAGCATCCGGACGGCAGCCATACAGGATGATGCCCGCGCGCGTCATTGTGCAGTGCATCCGCTCATAGCTCTGAATTGCGCCGCTGTTGGCACAATGCCGCAGCGGAAGATCCAACCCCCGCGCATTCAAATCATTGCACACATCCGCAAAGCGCTGGTACTGCAATTCGGTATATGCTTCGCCCTCCGGCACATCCGAAACTGCGAAATGCGTAAAAATACCCTCGGACACTAGACCCGGCAGCGCGGCACAGGATGCAATCCGCTGAACGGTCCGCTCCCGCTCCCACGCTGGAAAGCCAAGACGGGTCATGCCAGTGTCCAGCTTATAGTGGACGGTCAGCTTCTCTCCCGTGCGCACCGCGGCATCGCTCAGCAGCTGTGCGGTTTCCTCGTCATACACAGGTGCAGTGATGTGCTGGCGTGCAATGGTGTCCATATCCGCTTCATCCACATAGCCCAAAATCAGAATGGGCTTTGTGATTCCGTTTTCACGCAGCTCAACCGCTTCCGGCACGGTCGCGGCAGCGAAATACGGCGCGCCCATCGCTTGCAAGCGCTGTGCAACCGGCACGGCGCCATGGCCATATGCATCTGCCTTGACCACGCACAGCACAGGCGCTTTCGCCTGCTGACAAATCACACGGTAATTGTGTTCAATCGCACCCAAATCCACTTCAGCCCAGGTGCGGTGTTTACTCGGCTTCATATTGTTATTCATCCCCAGATTTATGTTTCCCGGTAGGACATCACCTGAATTTGCAGCACCCGTTCGCCGTCCGCATACAATTCGGCACAAACCGGTTGATACCCCTGTTCAGTGAGCCATACCTGCTTTTCGACCTTCCCATCATCGCCGTCCTGCTTGTAGCGCAGTACCAGCAGCTCCACACCGCTCGTTTTTTCCGTCCAAACCTGTGCCGGTTCTGCGCGGCGCAGATCGTCCAACAGACAGAACAGTGCATCCGCAGGTGTTAGTCCCGTGCGCTGCGGCATAGCGTCATCCAATGCGAGGCCGTCGTACTGCAAAACAAAAGAAGCGCTGTCCGTACCCGCGATGGTGCCGCCGATGCCGGCAAGACTTTCGGGCGCAGTGATGGTGAAAGTGTCGTTATCTTCCTTATTATAAACATATTCCAAAACCGCCTATTTACTGGGCGAAAAGCCGTTTTGTCGTATTGCAAGTATATTGCAACTTAGCTTTTGCAAATCGGCTTTTCTGTTTCTGGATTATGTTCTGTACTATCATACACCGTTTGCCGACCAGATGCAACCATGAAAAAAGCCGCCCGAAAGGGCGACTTTTTCATAGTTTATTTCCTCAACGCATTACGAATTTTTATAACATCTATCGACGGCTTCATCTTGCTATGTTCCACCAAGGACAAATACTTTTTAGCCCTTTTCTGTACCTCTTTTATCAGCTTCGCATTTTTCACAACGTAATGAGTCCCTGCCATAGTATACTCTTTCTTGATATACTTTTCTGTAATTGGAAACATACTTCCTATTAAAAACACACGTTTATATCCAGCAATTAAACCAATATGATAATAGAGACACATCCCATATTTCTTTTCGTCTGCTTGAATTTTCTTCTGATATGTATCTACCTGTGTGCTTAACGGTATCATCCACCAAATCCCAGAAGAATCTTTCACTGAACAGAAGTATGGTCTGTTTTCAAACTTGTTATAAGGGAAATAAGGACTTTTGAAATCCTGAAAAAATTGATCCTTTATACTATATAGACCAAATTGCACCATCTTTAATACTCCCTTTATCTAAAAAAGCCCTCCCGCAGGAGGGCCTTTTTCACGCCGGCTTCTTATATCCCGCGGCCGGCAGGCGGTAATCTCAAGCACTCCAGCGATTTGTTCGACGCGGCTGGTAGGCGACATATAGCTGCACGAACGAAGTGCAACTCGGCGAAGAAGTGGAGATGATTCAAATTTGCATATACTCCTATTGTTTCTCCGCCTTAATCTTATCCTATCCAAATGAATTTGTCAATATGTCAAGATTTTTCTTTTTAGTCAAATGCACAAAATATTTTCTTTATTTTTATGCAGTTTGTGTTTGATTTAACAAAAGCCGCCCTCTCGGGCGGCTTTTCCTTTCTTAGAATAAGCTGTCTAATCCTCCCCATGATTGTTTTGGCGTTTTCAGCTTTTTCAAGCTGTTGCTTGTCGATTTGCTGCTGCTTCCGCTGCTTTTCCCTCCCCCGCTGCTGCTCGCTGCATAACTCTGCCCCGTGCTGGTGGTCGTTGCCGGTCTTTCCGTTCCATACCCCGGAATAACCGTCAACGGGTCAATGTTCTGCCCGTCCTTTGTCATTTTCAGGTGTAGGTGCGGCCCTTCCACGTTTCCCGTGCCGCCGATAATTCCGATTTCTTCTCCCGCTTTTACCTTCTGCCCTGCACTAACAGATGCTTGCCGCAAATGTCCGTACAGTGCTTGATAACCATTCCCGTAGTCTACAACAACATAGTTCCCGTAGCCGTATTGATCGTTTCCTACGTCCACAACAGTTCCATCCCCAATGCTGTTTGCAATCTCCCCATCAAGGTTTTGTCCATCCGGGCCTCCAATATCCACTCCTTCATGGAATTTGCTCCCCTTCCCGTATATCGTGTCCGGCTGCTCTCGGTTTCCGTACCAGCTAACAATTTTTGAACGGCTTGCCGTTGTTGGATTGATGAATCCTGCGGCAGACTCCACCTGCCGCGATACCTGCGACCCGCTTTCCGTGACCGCTGGCAGCGTTCCCGCTCCCGTGTATGCGTCTTCGATCTTTTTATACCCCAGCGCATGCATGATGGCGGCATACTGGTCATAATTCTGCGTGTTCTGCGCAACGATTGCCGCCTGCGCTGCCAGCTTTGCGCCGCTCACGCCCTTTTCATATTCCGCTTCTCCTGCCAGCGTCTTAATCGTCAGGTATTGCGCCGCCGTCACGCCGCTGTTCTGTATCGCCGCGACGTTTTCCTGCTCGTTTTTGCTTCCGTTCTTGCTGAGCATCTCAAAGGTGTAATTTTGCGGTTCTGCCGGGAACATATTGTAAAACTTGAAAGTGTCCTCCAGCGCGGCGCGCTTTGCGCTGTCGTATTGCTTCATATCCAGATAGCGCGAAAACTCGGTCGCCTCTGTTGTCGCGCGGTCTTCGTCCAGCTCGTCGCCGTATGCCTTGATAGCCTGTGACTGTATCATTGCGTCAATATATTCCTCTGCCGTCACTGTGCCGCTGATTTTGGTGTACTTCTCCCACTGGCTTTCGCTCGTGCCCTTGATCAGCAGCGTATGGTAAAGCTGGTTCTTCTGCTGGTCTGTCAGCGAATCGTCGCTGCGAATGGTCTGGAACACCTCGTCCCGCGCTTCGTAGGATTCGTATGTTTCGCTCAGCGTGTCCTGCAATTCCTTGTATGCATAGTATAGGCCGGGTTCGATGCCGCTTTCCTGCACGGTCTTGATCGTGCCCTCAAGCTCCTTGCCGTAAACCTTGTTGGCCGCCAGCGCGGAGGAATAGTCGTAAATATCTTTGATTGCGCTTACCCGCTCGTCGTTTGTCATGGACTGGTATGCGCTGGACTGCACCAGCGCATTGATGGCATCCAGCGCAAGCGCTCCTTTCTCTCCGGTCAGCTTTGCATACTGCTCTGCATTCAGATATACGTTTTTCCCGTCCTTCTTGTAATATTTCTGCGGCTTGCTCGGCAGTATCGCGGCCTCACCCGTCGCGTCGTATAAGTCGCGCAGCGCCTTCTCCGCGTCGGTTGATACCTGTTCGCTGATGTATCCGGGCGAAATGAAGTTTTCAAATGCCCGCAGCACCACATTATCCGACCGCTCTTCGCGCCCCCATACATCCGTATAGGCGGGCTGATTTTTGGAAAGGCCGGGGATTTTGTTTGCCTGCCGCTGGAGGAATGTTTGCAAGCTGTCTGGAACCCAGCTGTCCTTGTCTGCGTAGGTCGTGCGCCGCGTCCCGTCGAATGTTCTTGCGACCTGACCAAGCAGCGTCGGCACAAACTGTCCCGCGTAATTCTCACCGATATTTTCGGCAATCGCGAAAATCGGGTTGGTCTGGCTATAGCCTACGCTCTGCAATGTGCCGCTGATGCCGGAAAGCATCGTCATGTTGATCATTGGCTCAAACAAACGGGAAAGCGCATCCGTAGCCTGTTTGAACGCCTGTTCCTCGTCTCCTCCCCTCTCGGCAATGGCATTGTAAAACTCTGCGCCGACGAACATCGGCAACGCCGCCGGAGCTGCCCAGTCGATGGTATAGGAATATGGGCCGATATTGAGCGCGTATTCCTGCGAACCCTGCGCAACGTCAAAGTTTCTCTCCTTGTCGTTTTCCGGGCTGGATGCGGAAAGAAGTCCTTGCGACGCAAGGAACGCGCCAAGCGCCGCAAGGCTTGTCCCTGTAAGGCCAGTGGATATGTGGTCTATCGCGTCTGTCGCCGTCATATTCCCCTTTTTCACCTGCACCAGATCATAGGTAAGTCCTTTTAGCAGCCCGGCGGGCGAAAGTTCAAAGCCTCGCTTTGCAATGTTGATCGGTGTCCGCTTAAACGGCACCAGACCGCCGATGATAATTTCGCTTGCCTTGTTCTTTTTCTCGATTTTCCCGATAAAATCAGCAAGCGCGGATGCGTCTTGAAAAGTGGCGCGCTGCGCGTCCTTGATCGCATGCGTTCTCGCCTGCTCCAGCGTGTCCTGCGGAATATTGTCCACGTCCACGCGGCGCGCTGTCAAAAACTCTGTCATGCTGTTGACGTATGTCATGCGCTTGAATATCTGGTCTTCCCAGTCCAGCGCCTTGGAGTTGGCATCCATGACCGCTTGAATCGGCTTCGGGAAAGACTTCTTTCTGCGCTGTATCTCGGACATTTCAGATGTGTATTGGTTGCCGTCCAGCACATCCTGCATGGTTTGATAGTCTTGCTTTGCAAATTCCTTGATTTTCCCGCTCCGAAGCAGCGACCTTGTGCGCCTGTCCTTGTCCTTGATAAACAGCTTTTGCAGTCCGGCGCTCAGCTTGTTGCTTGCTCTGGTCGGAATCTGATAAACGATATTGCCTATCACGTTTCGGATGTGTGTTCTCGGATTGCCCAGCATCGCAAAATATCGCCATGCGTTCAGCCGATCGCCCAATGTCGCCGGAATTTTCGCCGCAACATCGGTATAGATGGCATCCATTGCCGTTTTTGCGTCCTGATCCGTTTTGGCAGCCAATAGGTCAAGCGCAAGCTGTTCGTTTATTTCGATTTGCGGCGCTTTATCGCCGTATTTCTTGTTCAGGTCTCTTTGTACGTTGTCTACGGTTTTCTTGATGTAATATAGCTTGCCTTCCGACGTTGTGCGCTTTAAAAGGCGTATCGCCTGAATGCTCTGTCCTGCTCTTGTCCCCTCTGCCGCGATCTCAGCGGCCAGTCGCATGCCCATGTCGATATCACCCGCTTGCATTGCCTCTGCATAAAGGATTTCCGCAAGCACGATATCATCTTTTGTTGCGCTTCTGCGCCCGCTCGTCACGTCCGCCCACTGGTCCATTGCGCCATTAAAGCCCTTTTCGGTGATCGTCTTCCGTGCCTTGTTAACGCTTTCCTTATCCTTGCGAACGTCATGCGAGAATGTCCCGTTTGCTACCTCCTGCTCAAATCGCTCGATTGCCTTATCCGGTGTTGCCCCGGCTTCCATCGCTGTCCGGGCAAACAGGCTGACGCGGTCGTCTCCGTCCGTCGATTTCGGAACGTCCACCTCGCGCGCCCTCGGCTTCTCGCCTTGGTCAATTGTTCCGTATTCGTTTGTCATGCGGGAAAACGGGTCAAAGTTATATTCCGCTGCACCTACGGAACTTTGCTGTGCTGCCTTGATTGCCTCATTCCTCGCCCGCTCCTGTGCCTCCAGCATGGCCGCCTCTGGACTAAGGCCATACTGAAACGCAGCATCTGCCGGCACTTGCACGCTTGGCTCAGTCCTTGCCGGCGGCGCTGGGTTCTTTGCGGCGGCTTCCTGCTGCACGCGCTGCATTGCTTCCTCTGCCTGCTGTATTGCCCGCTCTCTGATTGGCCCGGGCAGAATGGTTTCCGCCTGCCGCTTCTCCGCGTCCAGCTCCGCCAGCCTGCGCCCAAGCGCTTGGGAATTTGCCGCCTGCTGGTCTGCGCTTTCGATCGCTTCGGACAAGCGCGACATATCCTCCAGCATGGCCTGCTGTGTTTCCGCATCCGCGCCCCAGTATCTTGTCTGCATCTGCCCCAAACGGTTTTGCAGCATTTGCACGGGCATACCCATGTATGGATTGGATTCCATTCCTCGCGGGCTGCTGCCCTCCTGAATGATTTCTGTTCTCGGCAGTAATGTTTCACCCTGCGCCGTCTGTATGGCCTCCTGCGCCATTCTTGCGCCCGCGTCGACCTCCTGCGTGCTTATGCTTTCCGGTATGCCGACAGTTGGCCCTTGCCGTGTCCGCGTCCCGCCGATCACCGTGCCCGCCGTGCCGAACACGCCGCCGCTTACCGCACCGCCGAGCGCGCTTTGTGCAAGCTCCGCAAAAGAAAATTCTGCATTCGGGTCATTTGCTGCCAGGTCGGCGGCATAGTTCATCAGATAACTTGCGCTTTCCTCACTCGCTTCAATGCCCATCTGCCGCAGGATATTGCGCACTGCGCTTGTGCCGCCCCCCTTGAGCAGCTTTGCCATCTCGTCCAGCGGCAGCTTCTCGGTCACGGCCTCGATGATGCCGGATGTAAGGCCGCGCCCCAACGCTTCATCCGGGCTTACTCCTTGCGCATTGAGTTCTGCTGCGCGTTGCCCGGCTGCATTAACTCCCATCAATGCCATACCCGCAACCGGTCCAGCACCGGGAATTGCAGAAAGCGCCATCGTCGGCGCATTTCCCGCAATACTAATTCCGGTATCAGCCAGAAAACGCGGTACAGCCGCAAGGCCCGCCGTCGCGTTTGCCTGCGCCTCTGCCGCCTCGCGCAGCATAGTCTGCCCCCATTTGTTCTGGTCTACCGGGGTTTTGACTGCCAAAGCATCCTTTTGCTTGATTACTTCTTGCAGCTCATTATAGACTTTCATGTACTCCACAACAGAGGACACGTCTTGCCCCTTCTTTTGCATTTCCTGCAACTGAGCATTTAGCCTCTGCTGCTCTTGCTCCAGCTTCACATATTCCGGGTTTTCCCTGCTTTGCTCAAGGTTTTCCCTTCGTTGGTCCGATGTTTCAACCAGTGCCGGAAATGCGCCGACAGCCTGTTTCCCGACTGCTTCCAAGCCCTGCTTTATGCGGTTGGTTCTTCCGCGCAGTTCAATGTTTTCAGCAATATATGCAAGCAAATCATCATCCGCACCCGCTTCCCGCAGTCGTTCTACGGCTGTCTGGTCGCTTACTGTGTTTGGCATTCCCCAACTCGCGCTTGCTCCTAAACCGCTTTCGCTGTAATTTAGTCCGAATTGACCCAGAATGCGCTCCATTTCATTTTTTAACACAGTCTTTGCCAATTGTTGCTGTGATCTGTCCTCTTCGCTCCATGTCTCTGCGGCTCTGCTGTATAAGTCAGCCATTACCTGGTGCGCGTTAATGGCTCTGGCGTTGTCTGCCCCATATGTCAGAATTTGCTCATAGGTAGGTTGTACTGCAATATCCTTTGCATCCTTCCCCATGAACTCTCGGCTTTGTGAATATTCGGAAGCCATGCGTGCTTTCTGCCCTTTGTTCTGCCCCAGCGCCATCTGCGTCGGCAGCGAATAATTTTGCCCCGTTTTGCTGTCGAACGTCACGCCGGTGCTCGGATCAAAGGACAGCCCCAACCGCTGCCGAATCGCGTCATTCTGCTGCTTCAAGCTGTTTCTCTTGGCTGTGTCCGTCGTTCCGTGCCATTCGATCATGTTTTTTTGCAGGTTGTATCGGTCTGCCGCCACAGGATTTGTCTTTTGCAGCACACTCGTTCCAACAGACTGCACCGTTTTTGCCACGTTCCCCAGCTTTTGAAACGAGGAAAGCCCGCTTTGCTGCTTCGGCGCGCTCTGCGTGACGGTGTTCGTCCTTGCCGTGCTGCCGGATGATTTTGCCGCCATCTGCGTTGTCGTGTTGGTTTTCGGCTTAATAGACTCCGCCGCAGTTTTCAAGTTTTGTGTTGTCTGCTGAAAATTGCTTTGCTTAAAAGCCTGTTCCAGTGCTTTTTTCTTCTTGCGGTTCTCTTCCAGCTTGTCTCTGCTGTATCCCATTTTCTTCTCCTTTTCATCAAAAAGAGCGGCGGTTATCCCCGCCGCCCTTTCGGTGTGTTATGAAACGCCTGCCTGTTTCATCTGCCATTCGTTATAAGCGATCTCTTGCTGAAGCTGCTGATTTTGCAGTTGATACTGCTGCTGTGTCAGCTTGCCAAGCGCCAGCTGTTGGTCAAGCTCCTGTTTCTGCATTTCCAGCTGCTGCTTTTGAAGCGCAAGCTGCTGCTGTTGATAAGTATAATTCTGATTGTTCTCAATGCCCCACTGCCGTAGTGCTGCAATGTCCTGCGCATTGGCATATCCATTTTCGGCAATCTGTGTCATGACGGACTGAATTGCCTGCAAGCGCTCCAAATCATTGGTATACTGCGCTTGCGCTGCCATGCGCTCCAGCTCTGCAATGAGTTCGGTTTGCGTAGTCGCGTTATTGTTCAGCGCGTTCTGATAGGTGTTGCCCGCTTGAATCTGACTGCTTTCTGTAACGCCGGAAGAAAGAAGGCCGTTTGCTGCCAGGTTCTCGGCCAAACTTCCATTGGGCTTGATGGTCTGCATATATGCCTGCTCAGCCGCGGCATTGTTCAGCGCCGTCTGCTTTGCCGCGTCCTGCTTCTGCGCGTCAATGTTGGATTGCATCTGACCCAGTGCTGCCTGATACTGCGCATTGATATTATCAAGTTGCTGTTGATATTGCTGATCTCTTTTATCTGCAGCATCCATCATTCCTGCGATGACTTGCGCCGTATTACCGCTTTGCGAAAAATCCAGTTTTTGCGAACCATCCCCGCCGCCGGAATATCCATATGTTGCGCGAATCTGTTCGGCAAGGCTATGTGCCTTGTCCATTCCCGCCTGATCGCCCAGCTTCGACGCTTCGCTGTATTGGTTTTTGTACTGCTGGATTTGCTGATATGCCTGCGGATCAGCTGTTTTCAAATCCGCATCATTGTAAACTCCCATCGGCTTATATGTGCCGCCCGACGTTCCGCTGCTGCTCTGCGAACTGTTCGAACTTCCCGAACTGTTGGAGCTTCCCGAACTGCCGGACGAAGAACCGCCCGACGTGCTGCCCGAGCTGGTGCTGCTGCTCGGCTTTTTGTTGTTTGAATTTGAAACCGCGTTGCTGATTGCTCCGGCAAGTCCCGCACCGATTCCTGCCAAAACTCCTGACCATCCCATAAAATCAAACCTCCTGTTTTTAGGGTGAACCATTTTTTGTTTGCGTCCCTTTTGTCTGAGTATACACGCACAAAACGCACAAAACGCACAAACTCACTTTCCTGCAAAAAAATAAAGGCGGTTTCCCGCCTTTATTTCTTGGCCGCCCTGTCCAGCTTCTCCCGGATGCGGTCGCTCCAGTCCTCAATGTGCATGCGCAGTGCTTTCCATGCAATATTTGTGCTCTCGTCGTTCGAGCCGTCCGCAACCATGTCGGCCATGTGCGCGATATTGTCCGCGTGCTTCAGCTCGTCGCGGCTCATTTCGATGTATCGCGTTCGCTCTTCCGCCGTCTTGGCGTGGCATGCGTCCATGGCGTATTTCTGCGCGCCCATCAGCTCTTCCAGTGCCTCATTGTACTTTTCGAGTACATGCTCCAAAAATCCCATTGTTTACGCCCCCTTGATGTATTGATAAAGCTTGTCAAGATCGGTTTCGGACATTTTCAGCCCCGCAAGCTCGATCGGCCACTTTCCCTGTGCCTTTACCTTGAGCGTGCTGTACAGCTTGTCAACGTCCACCATGTCGCCGTTGACGACGCCCATCATTTGCACCATGGGATTCGTGAGAATCTCGGTAGACTTGCCCTCAATCATCAGCGCCGCGCCTGCCGAAAGCAAAACGCCCTTCCAGCGCGGCATAATTGGCGCAACCTCGCCGTCGATGAAGTTTGCAATTCCTCGCTTGACCTGATCAATGCTTTCCATGTTTCATCACCTCATAAAATCATCGGGGCGGAGTATTCCCCGCCCCTTGATTGTCTTATGCCGCCGGAGTAGTGGTGGTCGTGGCCGGAGTAATGGTCACATTGCCCCAACCCGGGCAAACGCTCGTATTCGGCACAACCAGCTTAGTCAGCGCCTGCAGCGCCGCGATCTGCTGCTGCATGCAGCTGATGGTCGCAGTGTTCGTACCGTTGTAAACAGCCTGCTGCGTGTTGATTGCAGTCTGGTTGTCCTTGATGGCCGTGATCTGGCTCTGCAAATCCTTGTATGCCTCCACGATCTTCTGGTCGGTGTACTTGTCCGCTTCGAGCAGACCGATGTGCGCGTCCTTCGCTGCGATCTCCTGCACCAGATTCAGCTCATAGCGGTTTACCGCAGTGTTCTCGCCGCAGCAGTTGCCGCAGCCGTTACCCATGCCGTTCAGAAGGCCCCAGCCGCCGTTGAGCAGACCGAGCGCAGTGCCTGCGATACCCAGACCCAGACCAGCGCCTGCAACGCCCTTGCTTGCGTATTCCATGGTATTTTCTCCTTTTGGTATGTATTCACTGCTCGCTGCGCGCCGGCGAGACGGTGTCTGATAAAATGCTGCTCACACGCTCGCTGATGCTTTGCGTGTCCTTTTGAAAAAGGTACTCGACCAGCTCATGTGTCTTTCCGTTTTCCGCATACCGTTGCAGTATTTCCTCTGCCTTTTCTTCGGAAAACCCCATCCGCATCAGCCGTGCCTTGCAGCTCATTTCCTCACGTCCTTTATGTCCATATTGTACCGAAAAGCAAAGGCCCGCGAGGTTCACTCGCGGGCCTTTTATGGCTCAATTGTGGTTCATTTTTCTGGTGCGCATGATATAGCTCACCGTTTTGTTTGTGATGGAGGTGATGCGCCGCTTGACGGTCGAAACGGATATATCCAGTTCGGCCGCAATATCCATCTGATACCAACCGCGCCGAAGCAGCGGAATGATTTTCTTCTCGTTATCGGTAAAGTCGATATTGCCGAGAAATTCCTCCCAATCTTCCTTTCGGAATTCGAGCTTCATACGCCCTTCTTTCTGGCCTTCCCCTTCGCGCGGCCGTCCTTACGGGTTCGCTTGCGCACTGTTAGCGTCTGCCCCATAGTCTGTCACCTCGTTTGCATCTCCGATCACGTTCATTCCCTCGCCGTCCTGCGTGTAGTTGTATGTCTCAAAATCGTACTGATACAGATACCATACAAACCCACCGATTGTCAGCAGCCACGCGACCAACAGTGCCATTGCCAGACAAAACATTCTTTTGTTCTGCTTGCCCTGCAGCTCGATCATATGCCACGCATCGGATTTTTCGCGCTCAGGCATTGCCCTGCACCGCCTTTGCCAGCTTCTTTACCAGCTCGTCGCCGTACTGGTACTTGCGCATATATGCAATCGTCTGCTCCTCAAGGCCGCAGACCTCCTGCAGCGTGTCGATTGCATCCTGCACGGCTTCATCGCCTTCCGGCACAAATGCGCGGCACTGCGGCGCGGTCATGGCCGGCAGCTGGCGCGCCGCATCGAATACCACGTTATACCCCGCCTGCGAAAGCGAGCGCATCTTCACAAAGTTGTTTCCGTCCTTCTCAATGCACTCGCATTCGTACTCCTTTCCGTCCACCAGCACGGTTTTCTTCTCAACCACTTCGTTATCCTCCTCAACCGTTTTCCCAAAGCCTTCCGCTATTCCATCCGCGATCGCGCGCGCAATGTCGTAAAACTTTTCCTTATACAGCTTCATATCGTCCGCGTCGTCGATGAAGCATGTCTCTACCAGCGCGTGGCTGATACCCGCCCGGTGTACGGTGTTCATTACCTGCAAATTGTCTCTCCGCTTGACACCGCGGTTTTTGAACCCCAGCGCTGAGATACGTCGGCAAATCGCTTGCTCCACAGATACGCCGCTTTCCGCTGTATGTACCAACACCTCTGTTCCTGTCGTCGCGCCGTTTCCGTCCTTATCGCTCACACCAGCATTGAGATGGATTTCCAGCACATATCCAATGCCAAAGAGGGGCAGACTGCCGCCGCTGCGCAGCACCTTGTATGCGTCGTTGCTCTGGTCATACATAGTGACATTGAATCCGTATTTGCGCAGCATCGGCGCGACTGCCGTTGCCAGTCTGCGTGTCTCGACGGCCTCTGTGTATCCGCAGCCACAAGCGCCTGGGTCATAAGGTGTACCTCCGTGTCCTGCAATCAAAAGAATGTTCATGTCGGCACCTCACTTTTCCAGCGGTTTGTCGTAGTTCTTCGCGCGGTCGCTGTCCGTCAGGCCGCTGGTGGTCGGGTCGTTCAGCGCGTTCCAGATATTGCTCAGCATCAGAAAAACGCAATACGGATTGCTGAACGTGCGAACAATCAGCTCCCACACGCTGCCCCATGTTGTCATATCCTTCGGTGTCAACCCCCAGTATGCCAGCACCGTCAGCAACGCGCCCACAATGATCTGTCCCCAAAATACCGGATTCTGAAATCTAACCTTCCAATTCATTGTTTTTGCTCCTCTCGTCAATGATCTTCACATAAATACCAACGCGTTCCATCAGCTTTTTAATTGTCCCGTTGCCGCCCAGCGCGACATACTGGTCATGTAAAAGCGTCAGGTTGTCCATCTCGTCCGCTGTGATTTCCCCCGCCTCCAGATATTTCAGGCAAAGGAACAGCAACCGATCGTGCAGCGTAGCAAGCAGTGCCTTCTGCACTGCTTTTTCCCACTCCGCGCGGTGCTTTCGTCGCTTGATTGCTTGTTTGACCACCCACACCGCGGCGGCGAGCGCGGCGGATAGCTGCGCCCAATAGTCCCGTATCGTCTCCATCCGGCTTTCCCCTCACCTCCCGCGCCGGTGCGTAATCCACTCTGCCACCCGGTGCAGCGCGTTCTCCAGCTTTATCGCCGCTGCGCTGAGGAAAAACCACGCGACCGAGAACTGCGGGCAAACCTGCCCCATGAGGTTTCCCGGTATATCCGAATAATCCCAGACGTTCCATCCAAGCCACACATTAACGATCAGACCGGTGAGAAACTCAAGCCAAGTCACCATCGCCGCGCCTTGCACCATTTGAATCCATAGCGGTGGGTGCTTCTGCATCTCGTCTTGTAGGCCGATTAACACAAAGCACAACCCGCCCAAAACGCCCATGCTCCAGTGTGTATGTCCACGCCAGAGGATTTCGATAACCATGTACGCCAGCCCGCCAATCACGCCAAACGCGCTATGCAGTAGCACCGACACTACCGTAGTCGATTTGGATTTCATCCAGTTCCTCCTCACTCTGCGCCGCGAAAATAGTCTCTTTAACAGCCTCCTGATACCGTCTGTATGGATAAACGTATGCGGAGATGGCAAGCGACAACGCCGTGTAATCCTCTATCGTAAAGCTATGGCAGCGCTTTTTCTGCGTGTGCCACTCAAGCACGGCGGGCTGTCCGGCGGCGGTCGCCAGCTGGTACTGCGCAAAATTTATCGCCATTTCGGTCTGATCCTGTTCTGTCACGCCATACACCTTGCCGTCCGTCCATGTCAGCGGATGCGCCGCAAGCCAGTCCGCAAGGGCTTGCTTGTTCTGCTCCTGCTTTGCCGCGCGCAGCGCGTCCAGATTGACTGCGGGCGCGGGGTGCTCCGCCTCCCACGCGGCCATCTCCTCTACGGTCGCACCCTCGACCCATGCGGCGGCATCCTCATCCCAGCGGGGTCGGACAAAGCCTGCGCCGCCTGCGTGCTGCTTTCTATCCGGCGTCGTCTCGGAATCGACCAGCATATCTCCATCTTGCATCTTATATCCGACCACGGTTTGCTCTTCATTTTCCGTTTGTACCAGTACATATTCTTTGTAAAAATATTGCTCATCGACTACACAGCAGTGTTTATAATGCATGCCATTTCCCTCCTTACAAATCGGTTAATTCTGGACTAAGAATGTGGCGCCAAACGATACATAGTTGAACGCAAATGCAGAATAAATTATAATGTCTCCATTTTCTAAAATTTGTGCCTCTGCAATTCCTCTTCCACTATCTCCGTATACATGTGCCGCACGACATACGGTTTTTTTGGGACGAAATCCCGCAGGAAGTGATGCAATTAAATTCTCATTTGGCACACCTGTGCCATTAACAGAACAATTCACAGTGCAACTCCCATCTTGTGTCTTATAATACGTTGATGTCGCAGCATTACTCCAGCCCGACTTGAACGAGATTTCTTGTTCCAGCGGCTGCGTTTTATCCGCTTTGCTGTCTAAAATTGAAATCACATCATCTGCCAACATATCTGTTGTAATCGACCCACCCGGAATAATACCGGAAACGCTGTCATCAATCGCTTTTCGCAGTTCCTCCAGCGCTTTCTGCACATTCTGTGCCTGCATCCCGCTGATCGCAGAAACGCCAACCTCGGCCGCGCCGGTCGCCGCTTTAATTTTGTTGATGTACGCCGTCAGGTTCTGCTGAATGGCTTCCAGCGCCTGCTGCACGTTCTCCGCTGTCACGCCCTCGATCGGCCAGACCGGGATTTCCCCAGCGGCTCCCTCCCCAGCCAGCGCTTCCAGCAGCAGATTAAACCTCTGTATGATCAGCTGCGGCAATGCGTCGAATACGGCTTTATTCTGTTGCGCGGTTCCGGTCAGCCGGTCTGGCTGGCTTTGCACATAGGTGCTTTGCACATTCTGGTCTGTGATTTCTAATTCTTTGATACTCACTTTTTCGCCTCCCCCGCGTCCTCCCATTTGACTTCCAGTTCATAAAAGCCAAATCCTTCGTTAACCGCATCCGAAACGAAAACAAACTGTATTGCTTTCCATTTTTTCAGCTTGATGAGCAGCGGCAAAATCGCGTTTTCGCTGGAAACAAAGCTGATTCGCTTGAAATCAATATCATCAAACGTGAATTGATCGGCATACATGGTTTTATAAAACCGTGCGGCGCTGTTTTCCGTCCGAATATAAACGTCAAACGCAGACTTGGCGTAACTTTTCATGTGTACTGAGCTGCCGCGCTTCGGCATCGTCTTGAGCTGGCTCAGCGTCCCCATCGTGTCGAGCTTAGTCGCCCACTCAGTATGGATTGCCGCGCCGTCGTCGTTATATGCCTGCCGCAGCGTTTCGTTTGCATCGTTCACCATGTCATCGTTGAACTTGCAGATACGGCCGTCTTTCGTGCCAAAATACAATGTCTGCCGGTCCGGCTGCATCACATGCGCGGGAATGTTCGTCCAGTAGTACCACTCATACCCTTGATCCTCGCGGTTCTGGTTGCCGTCCGCGATGTATGCAACGCCGTTCACCACCAGCACATACCACCCGCGCCACACCGCGCATATCGCATCCTCAAGGCCCTTTTCCTTGCACAATTTCGGGTTTACGCGGCGGCTACGGCAATATAGCTGACGCACAACAATATTGTTGTTGTACGTCGTTGTCGGTGCATACACGCCGCGCGGACTTAAATACAGCGGGTCGTCGTTCAGGTTCGCCGCCGAATACCTGGCAATTGCGCCATATCCCGGCACGCCTTCCTTCAAGGGGAATGCCGCTGTCTCGCTCACAATCGTGCTCGCGTGATGCCAGATTGTTCCCTCCTGCCGGTTGTCCTGCTTGATAATCAGCAGCTCGCCCTGCGCCTTAACGTAGCACATAATCGGAAAGTCACTTGAACCAACAACCGAATAATTGATATCCGGGAAGTATGTCGGATCGCTGAGTCCTGAAAACCACTCCGTCGCCGCGTACTCGCTGTTGCCGGATACAAATACCCGGTTGCTGCTCCCGTCCGCTCCGTACAGCGCGAAAATCGTGCTGCCGAGTATCTTCTTTCTGTCCTCGGTTGTCTTAGCGAACTTAATTTCGACGTTGCTTGTTCCTGCGTTCTCCGGTGCTTTCGGCGCGGTCGCAAAGGTCACAGTGCCTTTTTTTGCGTCAAAACTCTCTATGTCTATCTTGTCGCCCGTGATGTAATAGCTTGCCTCCGGCTTAAAATCGGCATCAATTTCGGTCACGTCAAGCTGAAACGTCTTGCTGCTCCCGTCCGCCACAAACCGGTTCTTGCGGTATTTGCACAGCATGTTGATACTCTCATAGCTCTGCCCGCCGCCTGTCGGCTTGCTCTGATAGGTCGTCAGCGGCACATATGCCGTATCATCCGAAACGCGCTTTGCGTCCTTGCCATCGAAAACGATGTACTCCGCGCCCGTCAGGATGTAAAGCTTTCCGTTCATGTAAAAGCCCTGGCTGCGCCCGCCGTTTTTCAGGCCGGACAAAAGCTCCTTTTTACTTCCTGCGCCGCTCGGTGATAGCGATACCAGATACAGCTTTGCACCAGCATGAACCACAAAATACCGCGTTTCCGTGTCGCTCTCCGCTTCGATCTCGCCCTCAAACGGAAAAATGCCGGAAACCGCCACTTTCTCGCCAACGTCAAAAACCGTTCTCCATCCCCAGCGCCGTTCCGGGAATCCGCCCTCGTCCGCGATGATGTTAATTGCGCGCGGCGACCGTCCATCGTCTATCTGTGTTTCATCCGTGGAGTAGTCCACGCCGCGAAACCTCCTGTAGTTCTTCCGACCGGTCGCAACGCTGGAAAAGCTCGGCACGCTGATCTGTTTAGGCATCCTCGTCCCCGCTTTCTCCGTAGTAAGGAATTGCGGGCGCGGCCTCTTCCAGCGCCTGCAAAAACTTGTTATATTCGATTACGGCCTCGGCCTTCTTGTTGTTGTCGTCGCCCATGAACTTGCTGGCGAGTCCATGCGGCAGCGCGCCGCGCGTGATGCGGTCGTCCCAGTCGATTTCCGTCTGGTCGTCGATGGTAGTCACCTCCGGCGCGGTCTCCAGCCGCTCCCTGCCCTGATATTCCCGTATCTGGTTTTCATACGGCAGCGCCTCCATGAGCAGCTGCTCAAGGAACAGCGGCGCGTATTTATCAAAATCCGCGTCTCCGCCTTTGCTTTCAAACAGGATCGCGGCGGCAAGGTCAAATATTTTCTGTGTCGTTGCCACCGTCGCACCTCCTTTCTGTCAAAAAAGAAAGGGCGGGGCTTTCCCCGCCCTTCGGGCTTAGTCGCTGTCCGTTGCGTAGGCAACGTCGGACGTGAATTTTCCGTTTGCGCCGAATGCCACGGCACGAATCATCTGTCCGCTTTCAGTCGTGATTTCTCCCGTCACGACCTGTGCGCTGTCCGAATAGCGCGGATCGCTGCCGTCCAGCGTGTACATGATCTTTTCTGCGCCGGAAGAAGTCGGCGTCACCTTATGGCTCGAAATCGACACCGTCGGCGCGGCCTGCTTTTCGCTTGCCAGCACCAGCGCCACCACACCCATTGCCTTTGCACCGATGACAAACGCATCATAGTAATGGCGGCCTTCAATCAGATTGCCTGAAATGCCGGGCGGGTCCTGATGAATTTTGGTGTCCTGAATCTTGTACGGCATGATAACGCTCTGCTTATAAGTCGCCAGCATGAAACAGTTATCAGGAAGATAACCAGCAGGCACCTTTACGATGCGGAAATTGTCAATATCGCCGCATTCGCCGCGGCTGATGCTCTTTTCGCCCAGCTTGTCGATGGCGATGAACTCATCCGACGTACAAACCAGCTTGTACATTTCTGCCGTCATGTACAGATAGCGATTATCCTCCGGCACAAGCGCATCATCCATCGCCTGACCCATGTCAAAAATCGTGGAAACGATGTTAGACTTGGTCGGCTTGCTGTTGACGGTCATAATCTTGCCCGCATACATGGCAAACTTCTTAAATGCATACTTATCCGCCGCAGGGGTGGACTGCTCACGCAGTTGCAGCTGAAGCATCCTTCCCGCTGCCTTGATGTTCATCTGATCGACGTTGTTTCCCTTGTCGATAGTCAGCTTAAAAGCTTTGTCCTGCGTCATGGTCATTTCCTGTACGGTATCCTGCATCTCAGTGCCTTCACCATACCGGTTATCACCGGATCGCTTGTAATCTACCTCGGACACAGTAATCGGCGTGTAAATCTTCAGCGTTTTTACTCCCGTAAGATCATACGCATTGGAAACCTTTCCTCGAATAAACGAGGACTTGGTAAAAACTTCTGCGATTTTATCGCTGTATTTCGTGGCCAGATTGATAGCCATATTTTATGTCTCCTTTCAGTTTCCACACAGCCCAGCAAGAAAATCGTCCTCTTCCACGGCCGCGCCCGCAAGGCTGCCGGTCGTGGCCTGCCTGTTTCTCTCCTGCTGCTGGTGGATGTTGTTTTGCTTGTCAAGCTCGGCCTTTGCCTGCTCGCTCTGATACTTCCATAGCGCCTCAAGCGGTGTTTTTCCCTCCCGCACGAGTTCAATCACGCGCGGCGGTACTTCTTCCACCGTCTTGATGCCGGTTTCCTTGATGTAGTCCACCCACTGTGCAATTTCTCGCTTTTTCGTCAAGTCCTGCACGCTCTGGTCTACCCGGCTGCGCAGCTGCTGCATCTGAGCTTCGCGGGCGTATGCCTGCTGCATCTGCTCATTTCGGCGGGCGGCAACGCGGCTCTTGGCAATCTCACGCAGCGCGCCTTCCTCGGTCGCCGGAAACTCGTTTTTGAGCTTCTCGACCTCGGCTTCCAGCTCCTGCATCTGCTGACGCTGTTCCAGCTGCTGGATGAACTGCGGCACGGTCATATTCGCCGCCGCCGCGTACTGGTTCAGCACGGCAAGCTCCCGCTCGTTTTTGTGCTCGTAGTTCATGCCCTTTTGCAGCAGTTCGATTGCGTTTGCACCCAGCGCGCGCCCAATCTCCTGCACGGCAGCCTGCGGCAGCATAATCTGCTGTCCGTTGTAGACCAGTGGAATTAGCTGCGGCGGCTCTTGCGCCGGCGGCTGTCCCTCTGCTGGCGGCTGCTCACCGCCCTCCTGTTCTTTCTTCTCCGGCTCTCCCTGCTGGCCGTCGGGCTGCTGGTTTTCCAGCCCTCCGTCCGCGCCTTCGCTCGTGTCCTGTTCCGCGGTCTGCTGGTTTTCCAGTCCGCCATCAAACAAGCCGTCCTCGAAGTCGCTGCCGAAATCGCCGTCCATGTCCGCGCCATCCGTGCCCGCGTCCTCGCCCTCGGCGAAGAACTGCAGGCCCATCCGGCCGCGAAACTCGCTTGTGCTGTCGTAATTGCTGGTTTTCCAATTACTCATAGCAGTATGTACTCCTTTCAAAATAGAGCGCCTGCGCTCCGGCGGACGCGCCGGGAAACCCTCCTTCTGTGTAGGAACGTAGAGCTCAAGCAGATTTCCCAGCGTATCCCCGTATCCTTGCTCAGGTATATGGGAGTTCGGGCGGGAATGGCTTAAAACCGCCCGCCGCAGCGTAGGCGCGCATTATTTATGTGTTCCAGCGCTGAGACGGACGCGCCCTCGTTCCGCAAAGGGCGCACCCACCATCAAAAGAATAGGAGATATGCCGGGCAGGTAGGCTCTTCCCGCCCGTCTCAGCGCTGGAAATTGTCACGGTTTATTCTGCCGGTTCGTATGTTTTCTCAAAAATATCAGGTTTGCAAACATGCTTTTCGCCATCCACACCCGTAATGATGTAATCACCGACACTGGCATGTATGTTTCCATCAGCCGTGCTGATGTTCATTGCACGATCCGTTTGATATGCCTCTATCAAACCCATTTTTTTGCGATACTTCATGTTTGTCCTCCGTTAAAACGTGAACTTCTTCGGCTTGTCCTTCTGGCTGAACGCCGCCCGCGCATTGTCCAGTTCCTTCTGCACCGCGCCGAACATCGCGTCCACCTGCTCCTCGGTGTACTCGTAGTTACTTCCCGCCAGATTGCCGAGCAAGCTCACCGCCTTGCATGCGCGCGTGACGCGCGGCTCTGCAATGCGCACGAATTTCTGCTGCTTGGTTTCTTCCATTTATATCGCACCTCCCTGCTGCATCAACTGCGCCTGCGCGGCCTGCTGCTGCGCCCGCTCAATTTTTTCAATCAGCCCAGCCTTATCCCGCACCATTCCCTCCGGCACGCGCTTGAGATATTCCACCGCGTCCGGAATCACCTTGGCATTCATCAGGTTATCCAGCGTCGCTGTCTGAAGCGTCTCCGCCCAGTAGCTTGCCGCACCGATATTGATATTGAGGTCCATCGCATCCACCGGCAGCTGAGAAAAATCATATTCCTTAATGACGGTCTGCTCGCTTGTCTCTCCAGTCGCAGGATTGGTCACCGTCTCGGTCGTTTTCACATGCCGGATACCATAATAGGCATGAAACATGTCAATCAGAATCCGCGTGTAATCCTCAACAAATTGGTAATAGCTCAACCGCGTCAGACTCAACGGCGCGGCGGTCGCCTGCTGTACCGCTACGATTGCAGACGTGTTGTCCGGGTTTTTGATATTGCCCAGCGCCGCGTCGTTTGCGCCCGCGACATTTTTTGCCGTGTCCAGCAGATTATTGGTAATGCCAAAAGCGTCCGTCGGAATCGGCATGCTGCCCGCAACGCCTGTGAGTGCCTGCGTCGGGTCACCTACTACGCCAATCGTCTGCGCCTCCGCGTCCCAACCGTCCGGGAATTGCCTTTTGTTGTACACCAGCTTCGGCATTGCATTATTGAGTACCTGCGTACCGAGCGCCGTAAATTGCTTGTTGACCGCGATCTGCGTATTGATCAGCGGCTCGATCTCGCGCACGCCGTGCATGGAATTTTTGCGTGGCTTCCAGCTCATGTATGCGAGCGGATAGCGCGTCATGGCTGCTACGGTCTCTTGTTTCACGATGACCTTATCAATGACCTGCATGAAGCGTACAAAGCCGTCCTCTCCCTTCCAGAACCGCGTCAGCTTGGTGCATCCCTTGTCAGTCTCGGACAGCTCGTCCTCGCCCTTGTATTCGCTCGCGCTGTCCCCGGTGATGCTCTCCCAGTCCTGCACGCCTTCCTTTTTGGCTTTTTCCCTTTCCTCTTCCACCGGCACGCGCTGCACAATGATGATATACGGCTGTCTCTGCACCCGCGCGCTCTGCGGATTGCCGAAAATAATGTTGGTGTTCATAATGCTTTCGGCTATAATATCGCCCTGCACGCCGTCCATACCGGTTTTGGCATCCGCGTCAAACCAAAAATACAGCGCAGCATCACCGTCCACGAACGCATCCCGCAGAATCTCTCGGTGCTTCGCCTTGATTTTCTGCCGCTCGACCACACGGTCAATGGATTGCTCGATAATTTTTGCCGCCCGCTCGGCCTCTTCGTCCGGCAAAAACGGCTCGATTTCCTGCCCCACATCGTCCGAAACGATCTGTGCAACCTTGTAATAACAGATGGGGTCCAAGAAGTTCATCGTGATCGGGCGCAACTGCTTCACCTTCAGACCTGCCCACTGGTCGCCCTCGACCATGCGCTCGCAGATTTTGACGCTCTCATACAGGTTCAGGCCGTTTTTGTAGTCCTTTCCGCGTTCATATTCGCGCTGTACCTGCTCTGCGGTGATTGGCTTCTCATTCATCCGTCAAATCCTCCTGCGACTGCTCCGTTCCGTCATAGCGGAAAAGGTTAAGTAGCTCTCTCTGCAACTGGGTTTCCACCTTTGACCTCTTCTGGCTTCCCTCCTGCGCTTTTGCCAGCTGCTGCTTCAGCTCGCACCGCGCGTCCTCGCTCATCCGCAGCGCCTTAGCCAGCCGATCCGCCCGGCCGCGCTCGGCGGCAAGATGCTCTTCCATGGTCTTTGCAGCCTGCTCGAAAGCGCGCGCCTGATCTTGTGCGGCGTCAAGTTCCTTTGCTTTCTTGTTGAGCAAATTGATACAAGCCTTGTATGTGTCATCGTTATCCTTTTTCAGCTTTTTGCAGTAAATATCCAAGGATTTCTTACCAGATTGAACATAAAGCAACCCAATAAACAGACAAATCACACAAACAGCCAACACCAAACTAATAGCCAAATACATCTCGCACTTCCTCCTCATATCCTTTTTCAAACTCATCCCGCTCGACTGGCAGCGTCGCCGGCAGCGGGCAGCCGTCACAGTAGTACCGGATCGCATCCGGTCCATGCGTCAGCTCGTGCGGCTCCTTTGCCACGTCGTTCGGGTTTTTCTCATCGTGCTGCAAGCCTGGCAGCGTCCGTATCAGGTTGGTACAGGTGTTGAAAATCCGCAGTCTCGGTCGCATCTCGCCAAACTCGTTTTTCACTACCTGCAACCGCCGCTTGAGTTCATACCAGCCCGCAACGCGGTTGTTTGATACCTCGCTGAGGTATATTCCCTCTTCTGCGAAGATATCCGCAACGCTTCGGCCGGTCTCCTGCCGCCTGTTCCACAAATCGCGCGGCGCAAACCATGCGGTGATTGCCTCGTCTCCATTTGCGTCCAGCAGCCGCCGCGCCGCCTCCGGAATTATCAGGTTCGGCTCATATACCTCGCGGTATACCGTGCCGCATCCGGTTTCGTCCTCTGCCACCCAGTATGCCGCCAGCATGTCCAGTCCATAGTCCAGCGCAACATACCGCCGCCAGTAGTCGGGAATCACAAACGGCTCACAAACGTGCGTCTCCCGCTTGAACTCGGTGAAATACTGGCCGACGTAGTAATCCCAGTTCCCTTCTCGCAGCGCCATGTACACCTCATGCGGCAGGTTCCGCAATCGATTTTCATATTCCGGGTCTGCTTCCATCAAAAATGGATTGTCCTCCAGCTTCGCAGGGATAAACAGGCGGCTTCCACCCTCGCACTGATGCACCTGCATCGGCGGGCCTATGTCGATAAACCGTTCCTTTGCGTTTGCGTGGCCTACGCTGCCCGGGTTTGCCGAGCATTTCACATGCTTCGGAAACCCGTTCACACCACGCACACGGGAAATCATGTATTTGTACTGCGTTTCCGTGAAGTGCGTCATTTCATCAAAGCGAATCACGTCATATTCTGCGGACTGGTACTGCTGCACGTCGCCCTCGGTCGCAATGTATCCCATTTCAATCGTGCTTCGTCCCACTGTCCAGACGTGCTTGCTCGCGTTGTACTTCGCAATTCCGGCCGGATAGATACTCAGCGTTTGCGGCACCATAGAGCGTTCCAGCTCCTTGTATGTCCGACGCAGTATCAGTTGCTTGCTGCCCTGATACCGCAGAGCGTACAGCAACGCGTCCAGCGCCTGCACAAAGGTTTTGCCGCCGCCTGCCGCGCCACCGTACAAAACCTCAAAAGCATCCGTCTCAATGAAAGTCTTTTGCTTTGGCGTAAGCTGAAAATCTATTGTCATGCGCTGTCCACCTTCGCCGGGTCAACCAGCGTCAGCTGCACATGCAGCTCTTGCGCGGTGTCCGATGCATCGAGCAGCTGCTCCTCAAGTGACTGCTGGAGCGCATGCACGTCCTTCATACTGCCGGACAACTCCCGCAATCCGATGCCGGTATAATCCGCCAGTATGCCTTTGAGCTTTTTCACGTCATCCTCGCTGAGCGCGATCACGCCGTCCTTGGCTGCCTTTTTCAGCACCTTCAGCCCGTCGTCCACTTCTCGGCACTCGCTGGCTGCTGCCGTGACCTTCTTCCCGATTGCGCCGAGCGCCCGGTCAACGATCCTGCCGCACTTCTCGACCGACGCGCGCCGCGCTTCCATGCGCTTTGCAACAACGTCCTCATCATCCTGCATTTGTGTGTTCCACCAGTGGCAGACGGTCGATTTCGGAAAACCGAGCTTCTTTGCCGCCTGCGTCGGTGACATACCGGAGGAAATCAGGGCAAGCGCCCGCTCGCGGTCCTCGTCTGTGTACTTGCTTCCTTTCAACGCGCCCACCTCCTTGCCCTGCGCGTCTTTTGCTTGAGCATTACTATACACGCACAAAGCGCACAAAACGCACAACTTTGATTTTCCGCAAAATTTTTTCGTTTACCGCCACTGAGACTGGCCATGCGGCACGCGCGCCCAAGCGCTTGGGATTTTACCCAAAGAAAAAGAGCGCGGCTTATACCGCGCCCTCGCCCTGTTTCACCAACTTATAAAACGTCGTCTTTTTCACGCCCGTCTGCCGCATCGCCTCGGCGGCAGTGATATCCCCCGCTCGCCATCGGCGCACTACCTCATCAAAGCCTTCCGGCGGCTGCACTGCCCGACGACCAAGATTTTTTCCCTGCG
Organism: Agathobaculum sp. Marseille-P7918; assembly: GCF_964248325.1. NCBI lineage: Bacteria > Bacillati > Bacillota > Clostridia > Eubacteriales > Butyricicoccaceae > Agathobaculum > Agathobaculum sp. Marseille-P7918. The sequence goes on from NZ_CAXTXI010000001.1 coordinate 497,900, forward strand.
CCTTTGCTGCTGCTATCCCCTCGGCCTGCCTCTGGCGGATGGTCAGACGCTCCTGCTCCGCAATCGTCCCGAGCACCTCGATCAAAATATTATTTGCCATCTCAATCACCCAATCCTGCCCATCCGGCAGATCAATCATGGTGGTCGGCAGATCAATAATTTTCACCCGAATTCCATTGCGCCTGTAATGCTCCAGCTCAGCCTTTATATCTGCCTTGCTGCGGCTAAGCCGGTCAAGGGATTTCACAACCAGCGTGTCCCCCGGCCGGAGAAGCGAATCTCGCAGCGCACGGTATCCCGGCCGGTCAATGTCCTTGCCGCTCTCCTTGTCGGTAATAATATCCCGCTCGTCTGCGCCCAGCGCGCGGAACGCCTCAATCTGGCGATCTAAGTTTTGCTCCCTTGTGCTCACTCTTCCATAGTAAAACGTCTTGCTTGCCATTTTTCTCCAACTCCTTTCTTTTTCCGTTCGTCAATATCCCTATTTTAATGCAAACGTCCGTTTTTATTATTCCGTACCTTTACGAACTGTCAAGGCATAAGAAAACAGGGCTCGTCCAACCCGTTCTAAAAGGAGTACCTTGTCGAACGGTCAAAGCGGCCGTGTCAACTGTGTTTGCAAAATCGGCTCGTTTCGTCAACTGGCTTCGGTCTCCCCGGCCAGATGCCGATCACACAGCATCCGCGGCCCACTGTCATTGGCGTACCCCATGCGCCGCGCGATGATTCCCCACGGCAGGCCGTCCAGATACCGCAGCTTAAATGCCCGCCGGACCGTCGCGTCCTTGATTTGCTCAACCCACAGCCGCACCGCCTCGGCCTCGTCCATGCGCCGCGCGGTCAGCTCTCGCACCCGAGCACGGGTCTCCTCCAGCTGCTCTTGACCAAAAAGGCAGCCGACCCCGAACTCGTATTCCATCCGCTCAATGTGCCGACGCTCCCGGGCAAGCCGCTCCTCTTCCTCCCGCTGCTCGTCGATCAGGCTGTCCAGCTGCCGAAGCCTTTCCTTTGTCATGTCGTGCCGTCCTCCTCTGTCCAGCGTTTCCCGCCGTCGCCGCTTTTCTTATGGTTTTCCGCTCTCGGCGTCCGAACCTTTAGAAAAAACGGGTTGTTTTTTCGTCAAATCCCGTTTCCCGCCCTAACTGCTGCAAAAACCATGCGTCTTTTGTGGTTTGCCCTCTGTCAACCTCTGGCAGCAAACCGTGTTTACATCCGTTTTCCCGCCCCACCGTCCAACGCTGTCCGAACCTGACGAAAAACAACCGTCCGAATTGTTAGACCCCTTACAAGCCAGAAAAACGGGCCCTCCCGCTGTAATTTTGCAACTTATCTCGGCCTATATCTTCGCCGCTGCAACCGCTGCCATGGATCAGGCGCGGAAAGCTTCCTCTGCTTGTCCCAGTATGCGTCAAACAGCTTGTGATCGTATATGCGGGCAACCATATAGCGATAATGACCAAACTCGTTGTCAATCCGCTCATCGTTGATCACTACCACGCCCGGCGGCGGTTCGACTTCCTTTGCCGCAGACTCCGGCAGCCGCAGCCGGATCGGCTCATTCGGTGGCCGCAGGTTTCGGCTGCATGAGTATTTGCGCGCGCCCTTCTTGGTCGGCTGGGCGAGTAGATATCTGGCCGTGTCCCGGAAAAATTCCTCGTTTTGCCTGAGCGGCCGCACGTCCACCGTTCCCAGTCCCCAGCATCGATCTATCGCATCGCGCAGTTTTTTGTACATGCCCTCGCCCTTTGCGCCGCGCATAATCAGGTGGTGATGCAGCCGCACTTCCGTGTCTGCATCCGGCATGTCGTGCGCCGTTGTAACGACGATATATGTATGCTCAATGCCCAGCTTCTGCAGCTCGATTCGCATCTTTCGGTGGAACACCTTCAAGCATTCCCCCTCGTTCGTCGGCGTCTCTGCATAGGTCAGACAAACAAACAAATCGCGCATTTCAACGAAATTGGCGCAAATCTTTTGCGTCAATGCCCATTCCTGCGCCCTCTCATTGATTCGCTTCTTTGCCTCGCTTGTCGTTTGCTTGCGCTTCTCGCGCTGTCTCGGTGACTGCCCCGGCAGATACCCGGTCGAGTATAGCGACATCTGGCATAGATTCCCGTTGGCTTCTAATTTTTGTATCAGCATAAATACCTCCGTCACCGGCCCGGCTCCTGCACCCGCGGCCCGTGATACTCATATAGCCGCCCCATCACGGGGCGGCCTTTTCTTTTTTCATTTCCCGCCATATCCGGCGGGCTTCTTTCTGTATGTGCGGCCAGTAATCGCGCTCCGGTCTCCCATATCCGCATACACTGACCGCATAATCAATGGCAGCCCATAGCGTGTCAAACGTCAAACCATTTGCAATGGCTTTGCTAAAAAACGCTTGTTTTTCTTCGTCCGGCACATAACCAATCATCCGTCCGTAATAATCCACGACCGAATGCAGCGCCTGCTCATTCGTCAGAGCCGTTCTCCCCTCCATCTTTTCCCGCCTCCTTTTCCGCAACCATATCAAACAGATTGTCCGTATCTCTGTAGTACATCGCGGGCAGTCCATCCGCACCAAGCACCAGCACAAAATCCTCGTTGATCTCGCCGCTCGTTTTTGCCTTCTGCACGATCTGCGCGGCCGTCTCATGCTCAAAGCGCGGCACATAGATTTCCTGCTGTTTTCCGTTCTCATCCAGAGGAAACTGCCGCTCAAGTGATACGCTGATTTTGAGCGAAACACACCCCTCGCTAATATTCAGCTTTCGCATCCTCTTCAGCAGCGACAGCATCTGCCGGTCAAACGCTTCCACCGCCGGCGTGAACGTCTCCGACGCAAGGCTTAATTCGTATCGCATTTCTGCTCCTCCTCAATCCTCTTGATGGTCTTATCAATTCCCGCCTGTCTCGCAACCTTAAAATCAAGTTCCAGCCCGAATAAATAAACCACCTGCTCTGCAACATTCTGAACGTCTGCCAGCTCTGCTGCCAGATGCTCCAGCCGATCCTGCAAGTCCGTTCCCTTTCCGCCGTCCTCCCGGAATGTCATGCGCATCAACACGTCACTGGCAGCGCTCACCGCCTCACCCAATTCCTCGATTAGCTTGCATACCTGCTTTTCCTCGCCGTAGTACCGCGCAATGCGCATCAACTTTGCCGCTCTTTTTGCATTCATAAATTCCAACCTCCAATCACCTGTCCGATCGCCGCTTTCATCTTCCCCGCGGCCTCCTCGTCCGACTGCTCCAGCTCCTTCAGCGCCGCCTGCAAGCGTCTCCAATACTCGCATAGTTCCCCGAACAGAAAATTGACCTTATGCGCGGCCGGATTCTTGAACTTCTCCAGCTTTGCCAGCGCCTCGGCGGCGCGGTCTTCCGCTGCCTGCAAGGCCTTACTCTGCTCGGCGACTACCTCTGCGCGCAGCGCAGCACGCTCCTCGTCGGTCAGATCGCGCGGCTGGTTTGCCTGCGCGGCCAGCTCATCCAGCCGGCGCTGCAATTCCGCAGCAGTCTCCGCATTTGCCTTAGCTGCCTCTGCCTGCTCCTGTGCTTTCTGCGTTTGCACTTTCAGCTTATCTTTGGCAGTCGCCAGCGCAGACCGCGCGCTGCGCGCCTCCTGCCCCTGCTTGTCCGCCTGCTCCTGTGCCGCAGCGGCGGCGGCCTTGGCCTCGTCGCGCTCCTTGACCAGCGCCGCGATTTCCCGGCTGCTCATGCCGGCAAGGTCGTGCTCCTCTGCCAGCTGCTCGCGCTCCTCCTCCGGCAGACCGAGCAGCGGAAGCAGCTGCGAATAGCCGAGATTTCCGAAAAAGTCGCTCGCTGTCTTGCCGGAAAGCCCCACCTGCCCGTCTCCAAACTCGCGCGCAATGCGCATATAGTTCTGCGCCGTGCTGGGCTTGTACCCCAGCTTCGTGTCCAGATAATCCGTCCACTCTCCATGCGGGACAAGCTGCTTTGCCTCCTCCAGCCGCCGCCCGATCTGCACCACGCTGTCCATGAACACCCGCGCCGCGTTGTCTCGGATGGTATATATCTCCGCGGTCACGATATCGATGGACCGCACCGCAACTACCTTGTCACTCATGCCGTTTTAATCTCCTTCGGTTTCTGTATCTTCGGATTTCCGTCCTTGTCCCGCGGACTGCCTTTTCCCAGCCATTTCAGCCAAACATCCAGTACATCCGCATATAATTCCCGCGCCGGAATCATTTTTGGATTATCCGTGCATGGTTCGCACTCATTCCTGTACCCATGCACTTGCACGATCCGGTTTCCATTCATCTGAATCGTTGCCAGCGGCGTGTCCGAATGCTCCGCCCGCCGCAAAAACAAGATAGTTGTTGACCCGCTGATATGCCTTTCCGCATATCCGCCGACGCAGTGCCGCAGCACCTTTCCTTCCTCGACTATCTCCGCTTCCAGCAACGGAAACAAAATCACAAATCCGCCGTATGCAAACTGATATTTTTCAATCCGCGCATGCAGCTTTTTCTTTCGCTTCTCAAAAAGCTCCGCATTCTTACGCATCTGGATCTCTTTATGTATTGCAGCGACCAGCTTCGCCTTTTCGTCATGCGCTTTGCATAGGTCTTTCGGGAACGCCACCAGCCGATCTTTCACATCCAGTTCCAAATCCCCGCAGAAATTCAAATAGTCAACATAATGCTGCCACGCGGGCAACCGCGACGGAAACCCGCCATATGCCATATGCCCGCATTTGTTCACCTGTCCCGCCAGATAGCGCCGTATCTTTCCCGGCGATTCGCCCAGCTTGTCCACCATTCGAACCAGCCTGTTAATGTCGTTGTTGCAAAGCAGTAAATAGTCCGCGCAGCTCTCTATGCTCTCCGTATAGCCTCGTTTGAGCAATCGCTTACGCAGCCGCAGCAAAAGCACCTTATCATTGTACTTCTGCAGCTCCTTCAGCTCCGCCCCGTTCAGCCCCAAGGCGCGCCGCGGGTCTTTCTGCGTGTAGTCGATGATCTCCTTGTTGACTGTCCCATACATCAAATCCCGCACAAAACACGAAAGCCCCAGCTTTTCCAGCATCTCAATCGAGTAATAGCAGGCCAGCATCAGCCGCTTGGTCAGGTCGTAGTAAGTACCGTCCTTAAACCTTCGATCTCCTGCGCCGACATACTGCAAAAACGTACCTTTCAGCCGTTCCCATCCGATCACATGATAGCTGACGCATCCTGTCACATCTTTCAGCGGCGCATAGTGCTTTTTCATCCAGTCAGTCAGGTAACACGCATATTCATCCACTTTCGGCTCTTCATGATACCGAGTGTAATAGCAATGATTTTCCCACATCTCCGCACACCCCGACCGCAGCCGGTAACTGAATGTTGCCATATAAAATGTCTGCGGCGTCAAGGTGTCCTCATAGCCGCGCTTCATCCAGCAGGTGCGCAGATATACCGTCCCGTTCCGCTTGTGTATGAACATGACCGGCACAAACTGTTTCAGTCCCTTTTTGCCGAAGCGCTTGCCGTACCATATCGCCTTGCTGCCGCAAAACGGGCAAACGCCCGGCTCCCGATGACGCCCAAGCGCTTGGGATTTCACCACTCCGGACTTGCCGCAGCAGCTTGCCGTCACCTCGCCGGCGGTGTTGAAAAACAGGTAATGCGTAAACAGCGCATCTGCGCACTGCACATCTTCCTTGGTCATGCGCGGCCATGTGCGCATGATCTCCATGCTCTCTTTTTTGTTCATGCCGCACCTCACAACAGGTCTAACAGGTCGAACACCATGCCCGGCTGCTCTTGCTTTGGCGTTTCCTGTTGCACCTGCTCCGGTTCGGCCTGCGGCATGTCGTATTTGCTCATATACAGCACCATCTGAAACTCTACCTGCGCCCCCGGGAAGTAAAACTCCACCGCCCGACGGTATGCCTCAATGTCTGAAATGCTGTTCCCGACGCCCTTTGCAACATGCTTCATGCAATCTGCAAACGTCTTTTTGCTCTGATATACCGCCTGCGCAAACTCCGGCTGCTGGCGGCAAAACTCCCGCAGCGCATCCGCAACCGGCTTGTACATCACCTGTTCGCGCTTGTCCCCTTTGAAACCGCGCACTTCCTCATCAATCTTTTTCAGTGCTAAATCCGTCACTTGCAATCACTCCCAAAACCTGCTATACTTGCAGTACCTTAATATTTCTGAACCGGCTGTCGAGCTCCTACCCTCGGCAGCCGGTTTTATAATGCCTGTCTTTTCCGCATGCTGTGAATCTCCTGCGACACAGCTTTCCATGTCCGGTCAACCGCATCCCCGATTGCCTGCATGCTGTATCCCTGATGCCACATCCGAACGATTGTTTTTCTCTCTTCGTCCGTCCATGCCCTGCCTTTTGGCACACGCTTTCGCAGTCCCTTCTGGTCAAGCACCCGGCGAACCATATCCACACTGCGCCCAATGTACCCTGCAATGTCCGCAACGGAAACATCATCCTGATATAGCGTGCAGATGGTCTCTTTTTCTTCCTCGCTCAGCGGTGTTCTCTTAATCTGCTGTTCCGGGTCATACTTGTCCGCATCGCTCAGCAGCCCGCGCATGTCTCGCTCCGGTGTCAGCACCGCCTCGCATATGTGGTATGTACCGCCGAAAGCATTCCTTCCCGTGGTCTCAATCACCTCAAACCGCCCTTGCGGGTGGCGGTATATCACGCTTGCTTGCTCGCTCCGTCTCTTCGCGTCTCGCTTGCTCAATTTGTTTTTCCATCCTTTCTTTTTGCGCCCACGCGGCCGCAAAGTCTTTTTCCGGCCGCGCCATCGGCCATTCTTCGCCCGTCCGGCCCATGCGGCCCATCAAGCTGTATTCGACCTCTCCGAATACCGTCTTGTACGCAATCACCCGCAGCCGGTCAATGCGCACGCGGGGCATGTCCGCCGTCTGGCAGTAGGGCCGGACCTCCAGCCCGCTAAATTCCCGCACGGCGCGCCTCCAGTCGTTCCAGCAGCAGCTTTTCCAGCCTCGCCCGCTTCGCCGCCGCTTCCTGTTTTTTGCGCCTCGCGTCCTGCTCGCATCCGACAAGGAACAATTCCTGTATGCGCTTCTGCTTATACCGCGTAATTCGGTTATTTGTGTGCTTCATAGCTTGTCCAGCTCCCGAAAAAACTCGGCCTTCCGCGCGCTGCGCTGGATGGCCTCTTTTTCTTTCTTCTCAAAAGCGCTGATGACTGCCAGTTCATGCAATGCCACAAACAGCCCGCACCCGCAGCCGATCAGGATCATTACAAATGAGATCCCGCTGCACCACTCTGCATCCCATGCGGCGGCGGCCACTCCAATAATCCCGCCGCAGCAGTATGCCGCGACTTTAAGTGCCCATTTCAATCTGTTCACCCCCTCATTGATACATCATCGCGCGCTCTGCGCGTATCGTCTCAATCAGCTTGTTCGCTGCTTTGGTGAACTCCTCCAGCTTGTTCACCAGCTCCCGGATATCCTCTGTCGGCATAACGCCGTGCTTGTAGGATATCAGCCTGTCCTTGTCGATGCGGTATGTCCATGTTCCCGTTTTGGGATTTTGGATAGCCTCTCCGATCGGCAGTTTTCCCGCGCGCATCGAAAGCGCAACGCTCATCGCATTCGGGTATTGGTCTAAGTACTGGCTCGCAATCAGCGGGGTCACTCGCTTCAGCGCGCGGATTTCATCATCTGTCCAGGTCTTGTCAGCCATCTTCGGCCACCTCCTCCCTAAAGGTTATGCGGCTAACGGCTTGTCCGTTGCATGTCCGCTTCTGTTCCCTCTTGGGCAGCGCGCTCATAGGCATAACGGGCCAGACGTTCCATGTATGCTTGCTCTTTCATGGCCGCCGTGGAAAGCTGCGCCTGCTGCGCTGCCAGCTGGTTTCGCGCGCGGATTTTCAAGGTCTCCGGCGCATCCGGATCATCAAGAATCTGCGCAGGCGACATTGACTGATATTCACTAATCGTTTTCATTCGCTCATCACCTCAAGCAATTCAACCGCTTTAAGCAGCATGTTAAAACACTTGCTTAATTCTTCATCTTTAATGCCTAAATCATAAAAAGCGTCACGCAGTTCGATTGTGGCATTGTGAAGACGCTCCACTTTTTCTTTTTTGTTTTCCATTGTGTTTACTCCTTTACTCCCATACGTTTTTTTGTCTTTTTCCCGATGCAGTCACATTGATATGTGCCACCAAAAACGCCAATCCTGCGTTTGCGCTTATTCTTTGGATTTGCAGAAAGACACCGCATCCCAAACAATATTGTCTTGGCTGCATTATCTTTCACGCCCGCCTTGCGCAACGCCATGTAAGTGCGCTTCTCTCGTTTTTTGCGCCGGCATCGCATATCGTTCTGCACCAGAATGGTGACACCAGTTACTTTAGGGTCTGAAATCAACTGGACACACTGTTTCATAATCAATTCACCCACCCCTTCCTGTGTTGTCATACATCTTCGTGACTTCTGCATATTGCTAAACTGCCGGAATCCGCAAAATTACCCAACGCAATAGGATTGCCCATATCAGAAAAAACGGAACCGTCGCGCAAAGCACGCAAAAATAAACAATAATGCCCTTTCCTACGCCGCGCCAAAATATTTTTCTCTGCTCTTTTTGATGCTCTTTCAATAACGCATTCCACGCCCTGATATATCGCTCTGGTGAAAATTGCTCTGCATACTCCAGCCCATCCGGCCTGTTACCTTCTTTCATCCTCACCCCTTCTTTCCTTGTCTTTCCATTCCCTCCCTGCTACAATGAAGAGCAGAAAGGATGTGTTTTTATGCTTGATGGTGTGACCGCTGTTGCTGCTATCTTGGCTGCGCTCGCAGCAATCATTGCCCCAGTTATTACTTCATTGATCGACTACAAAAAGTCAGTGCATCTGAAAAAAATTGAAATTTTTGAAAGTGCTGTTCAATCCTCTATCACGGATTTAACGAAATCCTTTGCAGAACTGGAAAAAAACTACGAATACTCGCAATTTTATGTTCAATTTCTTTCTGCTGCCTATACTGTTTCCGCTCGAATCAATGATGAATTAGTGCAAAAAAAACTCAATGAGCTGTTACATATGCTGCGCAGCAAAAATGGGGATGTCGATCAAAAGATCACAGAATGCTTTGATTCGCTTCTTAGCCTGATCTCAAATTACCTCAGAGACATGCAAGGGCTAAAAAAAGACCAATCACACCCATGATCTGACCTGTTACCGCAAATCTAATACTTCCCCTTTTACATCCGATTAAGGAAAACGCTAACGCAATTAAACAAAAAAACAACACGAAAATGTTTTTCAAATGCTTCCCTACTTTCATCTCGAAACGTAAAGGTATCTGTCAGGAATAACCTTTAAAATCTCAACCAGCGCACGAATTTTTACAGAATTCATGTTTGCATTCGGTATGCTGCCGCTTTTGCTGAGTGCCTCCACGCACTCTGTAAGGGCGGCAACTGTCTTTTTTGCTAATTCTTCCATAATCACCCCTTCTTTCCTTTCTCATTTCCCGGGCAACCCTAACAATCGCATCCGTAATTCCCAGTTTCAACCCCATTTGATTTTCCTTAAAGTCATACCCGTCCGCCAGCTTCATCAGCCGCTTTAGCTGCTTTTTGAGCGCTTTCTTCCGTTTCATCCTCACCCCGCCTTTCCTTGCTCGTCCGCGCGCGCGAACAGCACGCGCCAATCCATTTCCGGGAAAATATCCAGTATTTTCTCGACTTCTTTTAGCTTGAAGTCGAACTCGCCGCGCAGCTTTTTGTACATGGTGCTCTCGCCAATGCCCAGCCGTTGCGCCATCTCGCGCCCCGTTATCTTCCGCTTGAACATCTCCAGCTCCAGATTCGGATACATGCCAAACACCTCCATTTTGTAAATTTTCTGTTACGTCCCTAAAAAATGGACATTTATTGTTGACGCAATCCCACCCAAACCTTATACTTTTATTGACCCATAAATGAGGAGGTGATGTCTTTGAAACCACTGAAACTTAAAGTCGGCTTTCAAATGACATTCCCCTGTTCTGCCCCGATGTAAACCAACGGGAAAAACAGTCAGGAAACATGCATGATGTAAAACTGTTTTATTCTCCCATAGAAGCATCGTTGCGGATGTCGGTGGCCGGGAAACCAACGGTCACAGAGTGCAAGAGATTTGGGTGGGTTTCATGCTGCTCCGTATATCTGTCGCAACCGGATATACGGAGTATTTTTTGCGTCAGAATCACCATCAATGGTAATTCTTGAGTATATAATATTACGAACGATGGTGATTGTCAATACTATTTTCCCATTGTCCGTAATTTTTTATTGCTTCCCCTCTTTTTTTGTGTTATTGTAAAGACATGGAAGGAGTTGGCTTGATGAACCTAAGAGAAAAACTTGAATTCTTAATGAGCCGCAATAACATCACGAAAAAAGCTGACCTTGCGCGTGACCTTGATATTGCATACTCTACAATTGATAACATTTTGAAACGCGATCATTTTGATAACGTGAAATTTAGCACTCTTGAAAAACTTTGTGACTATTTTCATGTTGACTTGCGTTATCTTATCAAGGATGAAATCACCGACCCCAACTATGGACTATCTTCACTTTCTTCATCCGATTTATCAGAAGATGAAACCCAACTTGTCGAGGACTACCGCTCAATGAACGATGAGGGCAAAGAAAAGGTCCGCGATTATGTCGCAGACCTGAAAGATAACCCCAAATATAAAAAATGTTCTGAATCTTGCATGGATAAAGAAGCATAAGTAAAAAACCGCCCTCTCGGACGGTTGAAATAAAAGGAGGTATCCCCATGAAAAAGAGAATCCCCGCCGTTATCCTGATGTTTACCCTGTTTTTGACTGGTGCTTTTGCGGCAAACACCTATCAAAAGTCAATCAACGTGGAATATGGCATCACGCTTTCTATCAACGGTCAGACCCCCAGACTAACCGATGTAAACGGCAAAACTGTGCAGCCCTTCGTCTATGACGGAACAACCTATGTCCCCATTCGCGCTGTTGGCGAAAATTTAGGTGCAAGCGTCATATATGAACAATCGACTAACACTGCATATGTAACTGATACAAAAGATATAGAAGGCTACCTGTATTATCTGGGCAATGCAACTAATGTTGCTTCTTCCATGTGTGGCTATGTATCGCAATATCAAGCGATGCAGCTTGGTAACGTTCGTAATGAATCTCGTTTTTATCCTACAGTTAGCAATCTCGTAAAATCTACCCAAAAAATTATATCATTTATCCCCAATAATTCGACATATTACGATGAAGCCGAAAAAATAAACACAATGCTTGACGAAATGTTAACTGCTTTCGCTGATATGGAGGATGCATACTATAACAAACAAATTAATAAGCTCACACAAGCAATGCAAATCATTATTGATAACTATTTCGACATTAACGACATGATGATTAAAGCTGGTACTTTAATCGTTTAGGAGTTGAGTTTATGCGAAACCCCAATGGCTATGGCTGTGTTTACAAACTATCCGGCAAACGGCGCAAGCCGTTTGCCGTCCGCATCACCATCGGCTGGGAGCTGGGCGAGGACGGACGCAGCCGCCAGCGGTATAAACACCTTGGGTCGTATGCCACGCAGGCCGAAGCGCTCAAAGCCCTTTCGGCCTATAACGATGATCCGCACGCACTTCCGGACGCATCGACCTTTGCGCAGGTGTATGAGCGTTGGTCTGCCGAAAAATTTGAAAAGGTATCGGAAAGCGCCATCACCGGCTATCGTGTTGCGTTCTCTCATTGCAAACCGATTCATGATGTGAAATTCGTTGACATTCGCAAAAATCACATGCAGACAATTGTCGATAAGCATAAAGGCGGCTACCACTCCAAGGAGAAGATAAAAACACTTTTTGTTCAGCTTTATAAATACGCGCTGGAAAATGATTTGGTCGCCAAGGATTACAGTAAGTTTGTCACCCTCTCCCGGCCAGATGAACCGACAACACGCCGACCGTTTACAAATGAGGAGATAGCCCTACTCTGGCAGAAAGTCGAAGCCGTTCCCAACGTGGATTTAATTCTGATTTTGATATATACCGGCTGGCGCATCGGTGAGCTGCTGAACATGGAAACCGCATCGGTCGATCTGGAAAACTGGACTATGCGCGGCGGTTCAAAAACCGCAGCCGGTAAAAACCGTGTTGTTCCCATTCATACGCGCATCCGGCCTTTGGTTGCGGCCCGCTATGACCCCGCGCAAAAATATCTTGTCTGGCGTGCCGATAAGCCCAACCGTCCGATAACGCATGCGCATTTTCTCGAATCCATGTTTAACCCGGCTCTGGAGCTGTGCGGGATTCCCAAGCACGTCCCGCATGAATGCCGACATACTTGTGCCACTCTGCTTGATAATGCAGGCGCAAACCGCGTTTCCATAAAACGCATCCTTGGGCACACATCAACCGACGTCACCGACGCTGTGTATACCCATAAGGACATCGAAGAATTGCGCCGTGCTATCGAGCTTATTTCTTAACTTCTTTTGTCTATTGTGTGTCGTATTGTTTGTGTATTGTTTTTCCGAGTACTCATTTTTTAAATATGAAAATAAACATAAAAACACCCCGTAATTCCGAAAATTACGGGGTGTTTCATATAAAAATATTTCTTACGTTTACGCCAAAATATTATAAACGTAATCTACTTCATATTCCAGTACCGATTGCTCCAGATCGGATAAAATTTTCAAATGCGCTTCAAATCCGGCCAGTTCCTCAAAATGTGTGCGTACGGTTGATCCGTCCGCTGCCGTATCGCCGCCGCAGCCGGACAGCACCGCCAGCAACAGGGCTATGCAAAGAAACCGTTTCAGGTTACCACTCCCTTGTATTGTACCGTTTGAGCAGTTCGGGCAGGTATTGCAGCATATCTCCCGGTGTCATGCCGTATTCGCTCAGCCGGTTTGCCGCCAAATCCCCCGCGCGGCCATGCAGCCACGCAGCGGCACAGGCCGCCTGCACCGGCGAAATCCCTTGCCCGCATAGTGACACCAGCATGCCCGCCAGCACATCGCCACTTCCGCCCTTCGCCATGCCGGGATTACCGGAATGGTTGCGGTACATCCTACCGTCCGGTGCAAAAATGCGTGTGCGATGACCCTTATAGAGCAAAATACAGCGATTTTCCTGCGCAAACCCGGACAAACTCTCCGTATCCGGCTGTTTGATGCCGCTCAGTCGTTCGAACTCGGCTGCATGCGGCGTGAGCACAACCGGCTGCGCCGTCTGCTGTAATACATCTTTATGCGCGGAAAGCGCATTTATGCCGTCCGCATCCAAAACGACCGGACATTTTGCACCTTGCAGCAGCGCACATACAATCTCCGTCACCGCATCCGATCGTCCCAGACCACATCCAATGAGTACTGCATCCGCCCGCGCAGCCAAAGCAGTCAGCACAGGCAATGCTTCGCGCGACAGCATGCCGTCCGTCCCGCATGGCATCGGCCGCACAACCGGTTCGTTCAATTTGACCGCAAGCACCGGCCATGCCTTTTCGGGCGTTGCCAGCGTCACCACGCCACTGCCCATGCGCACCGCACCCTGTGCAGCAAAATACGCCGCACCCGTATAGCCCGCAGAACCACATACGCACAACACACGCCCAAAGGCATTTTTATCCGCATCCGGTTTCCTTCGCGGCAAAATCCCATCCACATATGCCTGAGCAATCTCAATAAATGCTTCTGCCATATTGCATCCGCTCCTGTTATTGCATTTTTCTGCATCCAGCATAGCACCATGCCTTATTCTGCGTCAAGCACAGCGCAGTATTTTGCCGTCCCCTGTGTCCCGTTCCGATATCCGACGGAATACAATGAACCGAGGAGGTGATTTTTTGCCCATCCGTATTTTTATTGACCCGGGACACAACCCGACCGGTCCGAACACCGGCGCGGAAGGCAACGGCCTGCGCGAGCAGGACGTGAACTATGCTGTCAGCATGTACCTTGCCGACCTGCTGCGCGCCGACCCGCGCTTTGCCGTTCGGCTGAGCCGCAACAGCCCGACCGAAATTCTCGGCACGAGCAACGCGACCAGCCTTGCCATGCGCGTCAACATGGCCAACAGCTGGCCTGCGGATTACTTCATCAGCATCCACTGCAATTCCAACGTCAACCCTGCCATCAACGGCACCGAGGTTTACGTTTATCAGCAGAACACCCAGCCCTACTGGCTGGCGCAGCATGTGCTGCAAGGTATTGTCAATCGTGTCGGCACCAAGGACAACGGCGTGCGGCTCAACCCCAGCCTGTATGTGCTGCGCCGCACCCGAATGCCTGCTATTCTGGTCGAACTGGCCTATCTGAGTAACGAAGCGGATGCCCAAAAGCTCGAGAACGACCCCTACGGCTTCGCACAAGGTATCTATAACGGTATGCTCAGCTACTTCGGCTTCAGCCCGCTGTAATCAAAAAGGTCTTGCCTGGAGGCAAGACCTTTTTCTGTGTACCCATTTGTCCGACGATCAGAATCCGCCGGTCACACCAAGCACCTGCCCAGTGATAAACGAAGCACGCTCCGAGCAAAAATACAGCACGCTCTGCGCCACCTCATCCGCAGTACCGATTCGACCAAGCGGCGTTTCCGCCGCCAGCCCGCGCATGGTTTCACCGCTGTGCATCGCATTCATATCCGTGTCGATTACGCCGGGGGCCACGCAGTTGACCCGGATGCCGCTCGGCCCGAGTTCCTGCGCTAACGACTTAGTCAGCCCAATCAGCGCCGCCTTGCTCGCCGCATAATGGCTTTCGCAGGATGCGCCCATCTGTCCCCAAATAGACGAAATGGTCACGATGCTGCCATGCTTTCGGTGCAACAGGTCGGGCAGCGCGGCGCGAATGGTGCGCACTGCTCCCAGCAGGTTGACATCCAGCATGTGCAGCCAGTCCTCATCCGTAATGTCCTGAAACAATTTCTGCTCCGCAATGCCTGCATTGCACACCACGGCATCCGGCGCGCCGAAATGACCGCGCACCTCTCCAAACGCACGGCTGACCGCCTTATCGTCATGCAGATCGGCACACAACGCCAATGCACCGGTTTGCTCCGCCAGCGCGCCGGCTACCTCCCGACTGACTCGATAGGTAAACGCAACCTGCCAGCCGGCCGCGGCAAATGCACGCACACACGCCGCGCCGATACCGCGTGATCCTCCTGTAATAAAAACCGTCTGCGCCATCAGATTGCAACCGTCTGCTGCGCTTCAAACAGGCACTGATTCAAATCCTTATCGCGGGACAGGCCCTCTTCGATATCCAAATCAGTAACCTGATTATTATCAAACACCACCACACGATTGGTCTTGCCTTCCATCAGCGCACGCACAGCCGCATAGCCCATGCGGGTTGCCATAACGCGGTCCTGTGCGCTCGGGGAGCCGCCGCGCTGGATATGGCCCAGAATAGTCACGCGGGTGTCGATACCCGTCGCCTCATGAATGTGGTCAGCAACCTCCTGCGCAGAGCCATAGCCCTCCGCTACGATGATGATGTGGTGATTGCGGCCCTTGATGCGGCCGACACGCATTTTTTCTACAATATCGATGTCAAAATCCAGTTTGCGCTCGGGCAGGCAGATCGCTGTTGCGCCAACCGCGCAGCCAACATGCAGTGCCAGATGGCCTGCGCGGCGTCCCATTACCTCTACAACAGAGCAGCGTTCATGCGACTGCATGGTATCGCGCAGCTTGTCGATGCATTCAATTGCAGTATTGCATGCTGTATCAAAGCCAATGGTGTAATCCGTGCATACGATATCATTGTCAATCGTACCGGGCACGCCGATGCACGGCACGCCCTTGCGGGAAAGTGCCTGCGCGCCACGGAAGGTACCGTCACCGCCGCAGCAAATCAGGCCGTCGATGCCGAGATATTTGCAGGTGTCCGCCGCCTTTTGCAGCCCCTCCTCGGTCATCATCTCCTTGCAGCGCGCGGTATACAGCATCGTGCCGCCGCGACGGATGATGCCGTCGACACTGCGCGCCCCCATCTCAATGATGTCACCGTTGATAAGACCGCTGTAACCACGGCGAATGCCAAGCACGGAAATATCATTTGCGGATGCGGTTCGAACGACCGCGCGAATCAATGCATTCATACCGGGGGCGTCGCCGCCGCTGGTGAGTACGCCAATTCTACGAATCTGCTTGTCCATAATGAGCCTCCCTGTATCGGTGCTGATAATTTTTATTTTAATTCATTATAACATTTTCTTCCCCTAAGAGAAAGCGTAATTTTTCCAAAAGCGGAACATCCGGTCTGCACCAGTATCGTCGAGCCGCAAGTGTCTTCTTTTTGGTATCCGTCGGGTACAAATATACCGGTGTATCGCCCGACTGCGTAACCAAAACCGCTTTGATCTGCGGCCATTCATCGCTCTGCATGCTGGAAATACGCAGATAGAGCTTTTGCGGTGCCATACGCGCTGCCTGCGCATCGGTATAAACCGACTGCTGCGGATGCTCACGCGCCTGCATACTGCTGACTGCCGCTTCGGTCAACGGCTGCGCTTCGTTTAAAAGAATCTTGGGTGCCTCATCCTCACGTGCATCAATTTTACCGGTCAGCAACACCGCGCTGTCTTCGGTCAGATACGCGCCGCACTGCTGCAGCGATCTCGGAAACACGACCAGTTCAATAGCCGCCGACTCGTCCTCCACCGTTACATATGCCATCATCGAGCCGTTTTTCGTGGATTTGAGCCGTACCGCCGTGATAACGCACGCCAAATGAACGGTCATACCATCTTTATACTGCGGCTGTGCACTCTCGCCGGACAAGTCATCAATAATCTGCCGGACCGAGGCCGCCTGCGCCTGTCTCGCCAAATCACGGTATTCGTCCATCGGATGTCCGGACAGGTACAGTCCGGTTGTTTCCTTTTCCATCGCAAGCAATTCCCGCTTGGAAACCTCCGGAATATCCGGCAAGGCTATCTGTGTATCCTGCACCGCATCGTTGCCCATACCGAACAGATCCATCTGCCCTTCGATATTCTTTTTGCGGCTCTGCGCAATCGCATCTACCACCGCGCCCACAATCTGAATCAGCTGACTGCGGCGGTAGCCCATCGAGTCAAATGCACCCGCTTTAATGAGACTTTCAAGCGCGCGGCGGTTCAGTTCGCGGTCGTACATGCGCTCACAGAACTCCTGAAACGAAGAAAACAGTCCGCCCGTCTCACGTTCTGCCACCAGCTGCTTCATGAACGAACGGCCCACGCCCTTGACAGCGGCAAGGCCAAAACGAATATCGCGCCCGGAAACCGAAAATCCATCAAACGACTCGTTGACATCGGGCGGCAGCACCGAAATGCCCATTTCGCGCGCAGCCTGAATATATTCGGAAATCTTGTCCGAAGAATCAAGCACACTGGTTAGCAGCGCTGCCATATATTCACGCGGATAATGACATTTGAGATATGCCGTGCGGAAAGAAACCACCGCATAGCACACCGCATGCGCCTTGTTAAAAGCGTAGTTGGCAAAATCCATGATTTCATCAAACAGGCTTGCCGCAACAGCTTCCGGCACACCGCGCTTCACTGCACCGTCAATGCCGAGTTCCTCGTTACCGTGGATGAAGTTGACGCGTTCCTTTTCCAGCTCCTTCATCTTTTTCTTGCTCATCGCACGGCGCACCATGTCCGCCTTGCCGAGCGAGTAGCCTGCCAGCGACTGAAACACCTGCATGACCTGTTCCTGATAAATCATGCAGCCATAAGTGACGCTTAAAATCGGCTCGAGCAGAGGATGCTTATATGTCACCTTTTCCGGATGGTGGCGGCACTCAATATAGCGCGGGATAGACTGCATCGGCCCCGGCCGGTACAGCGCCACGACCGCGGTGATGTCCTCGATGGACTGCGGCTGCAGGCCGGTAACAACATTGGTGATGCCCGCGCTTTCGAGCTGGAATACGCCCATCGTCGAGCCGCGGCCCAGCATTTCATAGGTGGCCTTATCGCTCATGTCCACCTTTTCGATATTGAAATCCGGCACATGACGGCGAATCATTTTTTCTGCATCTGCAATCACCGTCAGGTTGCGCAGACCAAGAAAGTCCATTTTGAGCAGGCCCAGCTCTTCGAGCGTGGTCATGGTAAACTGCGTGACCATCTGCTCGTCGTTGCGCGCCAGCGGCACATAGGTGTCGACCGGGTCCTTGGTGATAACCACACCCGCCGCATGCGTGGACGCATGGCGCGGCATACCTTCGAGCGCGCGCGCCGTGTCGATGAGTTCGCGTACCTGCGGTTTCTCGTCGTACATTTTTTTCAGTTCCGGATTGACCGAGAGCGCCTTGTCAATCGTGATGTGCAGCTCATTGGGCACCTGCTTGGCGACGACGTCAACCTCATTATACGGGATGTTGAGCGCACGACCCACGTCGCGGATGGCGCCGCGCGCCGCCATCGTACCGAAGGTAACGATCTGCGCGACGCGGTCCTTCCCGTACTTATTGGTGACGTATTCAATGACCTCAGGACGGCGCACATAGCAGAAGTCCACGTCGATATCCGGCATGGACACGCGCTCCGGATTCAAAAATCTCTCGAAATAGAGCGAATAATGGATAGGATCAAGGTCGGTAATACCCAGACAGTAGGACACGATCGACCCTGCCGCCGAGCCGCGCCCCGGCCCGACCGGAATACCCTGCCGCTTAGCATATCCGATGAAGTCGGAAACAATCAGAAAGTAATCGACAAAGCCCATCTTGGCAATCATGTCGATCTCATACTGCAAGCGCGCCCGCACTGTACCGTCATCCTTCGGATAGCGCACGGCAAAGCCCTCATCGCATAGCTTTTGCAGGTACTGCAGGGCGGTATACCCTTCCGGCACATCAAATTCCGGCAGGTGATATTTGCCGAACTCAAATTCGACCTGACACCGCTCGGCAATTTTGACCGTATTGGCAAGTGCTTCGGGATGATTTGGGAACAATGCGGCCATCTCGTCCGCATCTTTGATGTAGAATTCCTCAGTTTCAAACTTCATGCGCGTGGGGTCGTCCACCGTTTTACCCATCTGAATGGACATGAGGACATCCTGAATGCGCGCGTCTTTTTTGGTCAGATAATGTGCGTCATTGGTTGCAACCAAACCGATATTCAGCTCATCGGCCAACTGGAACAGTCCCTCGTTGACCTTCTTCTGCACGTCAATGCCGTGGTCCTGCACTTCCAGATAGAAATGGTCGCGGCCAAAGATTTCGAGAAATTGCTCGCACAGCTCATACGCGCCATCCATATCCCCCTCAGCCAACGCACGGGGAATAACACCCGCAAGGCAGGCGGACAGACAAATCAAGCCCTCACTGTGCTGCCGCAGCAGCTCCATATCGATGCGCGGCTTCATATAGAAACCCTCAGAAAATCCGAGTGACACCATATGGATGAGATTGCGATAACCGGTCATATTTTCGCACAACAAAATCAGGTGGCTGTGCCACTCACCGTTCATATAGCTGCGGTCAAACCGGGAATGCGGTGCAAGATATACCTCGCATCCAATGACCGGATGCACGCCTTTGGCCTTGCACGCGCGGTAAAAGTCGATTACACCGTACATCACGCCGTGATCGGTCAGCGCGCACGCAGTCTGGCCCAAGGCCGCCACACGGTCCACCAAACCCTCGATACGGCATGCGCCGTCCAGCAGGCTGTATTCACTATGCACATGCAAATGCGCAAACGGTACCATTTAGTCCTCCTTTGACGCAAACTCAGTA
The DNA here is from genome assembly GCF_964248325.1 of Agathobaculum sp. Marseille-P7918. NCBI lineage: Bacteria > Bacillati > Bacillota > Clostridia > Eubacteriales > Butyricicoccaceae > Agathobaculum > Agathobaculum sp. Marseille-P7918. The sequence continues at coordinate 517,634 of NZ_CAXTXI010000001.1, forward strand.
ATTTTTTTCAATCGATGGCTCAATCCCGACTTGGAAATCGGCGGCTCGAACCGCTGCGCCAGTTCTGCCAGCGTATCGGTCGGATACGCCAACCGTAAGCGAACGGTCTCGCGCAGATTCTCCGGAAACGCCTTCTCACCACGCGTATCGAGCACGGCACGAATGGCCGCAATCTGCCGCGCGGCAGCATCCGCCGTCTTGACCAGATTGGCCGTTTCGCAGTTGACCTGCCGGTTGATTGTATTGCGCAGGTTTTTCTCTACCTTGGCCTCCATCAGCGCCATCGCTGCATGCGGCGCGCCGATACGGGTCAGAAAATCCTCCACACTCGCACTGTCTTTAAAATACAGCAGGCACGTGCCGCCCCGCCGTGCGAGCTTGGGAGACAGGCCCAAATCCAGCAGCAGGCTGGTCTCCTCTCCGGCAAGGCTTTGATGCCCGCTTTTCAGTTCCAGATGACTCTTTTTCTCCGGTCCTGCCACCGTGCCCGCCATCATAAATGCACCGCGCAAAAAAGACGCTAAGCAGCACTCCTCTTCCAACTCGTTGCGATTAAGATGATAGGTCACATGGCTTTTCCGGTCATACCCCAGCGCATCAAAAATCCGACCGATCTGCGTCGATTGATCGATCACAATCTGATATTTTCTGCCCTGTCGCTGCGGCTCACACACGACAAAAAACGCGCGCTGCAGCAAGGCCTGCAAGCGACGCGCAACCACGGCGTTTTCTGTAGACAGGCGGATCTCCCTATGGGAGAAAACCGTTGCATGCAGCAATGCGCCATAGGCCTCCGCCCGCGTGCAGCATGCACGCTGCATCGACACACGGCACAGCTCATTTTTTACTTCAGTTGAAAAGGACATTTCTGCTCCCTGTTTTTCTCTTTTTATCTCTGATAATCGCGGTGCATGGTGACCACACCGTAATCATGACCACGCAGATGCTTGCTGAGCGCATCAGCAATGGCGACCGAACGATGCTTGCCGCCCGTGCATCCAATGCCGATGATGACGTTGGACTTACCCTCCGCCATATAACGCGGCAGCAGAAAATCAATCAGACTGGTCAGATGCCCCATCAGCGCATCCGCCGTGCCGCCTTGGAATACATAATCACGTACGTCTGGGTCGGTGCCGTTTTTCTCACGAAGGCTCATCTCGTAATACGGGTTTGGCAGAAACCGCACGTCAAACACCAAATCGGACTCCGGCGGAATACCGTATTTGAAACCAAACGACTGCACGATCACCTCGAACGCGCCGCTGCCTTCCGTACCGGAGAACAAGGCAAGCAGGCGTTCACGCAGCCCGGCAGCGGACAAGCCGGTCGTATCGACCACGAAATCCGCTCGGTTGCGGAGTGCTGCCAGCATATTGCGCTCTTTTTCGATCGCTGCGGTCATGGATATGCCCTTTTCCATCAGCGGATGCTTGCGGCGCGTCTCCTTGAAGCGCCGGATAAGCGTCGGCGTATCCGTATCCAGAAACAGGATGCGATAATCACAGCCCATCGTTTTGATCGAATCAAGGGAATCAAACAGCTGCTGAAAGTCCCCGCCCGCACGCACATCAGTAACCAGTGCGACCCGCTCGTACCGCTCGGTTGCGGCAAGGCAGATCTCCGCAAAGCGCGGAATCAGCGCAATCGGCAGATTATCCACGCAGTAATAGCCCAAATCCTCAAACGTGGCAACCGCGCGACTCTTTCCTGCGCCCGACATGCCCGAAACAATTAAAAAATACATTTATGCCAACCCCCTTGTTCGGCAACACGCTTTAGCGAACGATGCGCACCTCGCATTCCAGCTCCACGCCGAACTGCTCGCGCACACGCTGCTGCACCAGTTCAATCAGACGAAGCATTTCGTCGCAAGTCGCACCGCCGCGATTGATTAAAAATCCCGCGTGCTTTTCTGAAACCTGCGCCGCGCCGACTGAAACACCCTTTAGGCCCGCGTCCTCAATCAGCCTTCCGGCAAAATATCCCTCCGGCCGCTTGAAGGTCGAACCGGCAGACGGGAAATTAAGCGGCTGCTTATCTCGCCGGCGCTGTGCAAAATCATTCATCTTATCCAAAATCGCCGCCGGATCACCCGGCTGCAGCCGCATGGTCGTGCGGACAACCGTCCAATCCGGATGCGCGCGGAACGCACTGTTACGATAGCCAAAGCAATGCTCTTCACCCGTAAGCGTGTGCAGGTTTCCCTCACCATCCAAGTATTCGGTTTTTTCCACAATCCCTTGCATCTGTCCGTCATACGCCCCGGCGTTCATAAACACCGCGCCGCCTACGCTGCCCGGAATACCGCCGGAAAACTCCGCGCCGGTCAGTCCTGCGCGCTGTGCGCGTCGGGCCACGCGGCCAAGCAGTGCACCCGCCTGCGCCACCAGCGTGTTGTCATCGCCCGTGCGTACATCATCCAGCTCGGTCATGCAAATGACCGCTCCACGGTAACCCGCGTCCGCAACCAACATATTCGATCCATTGCCCAACAACAGCAGCGGCACGCTGCAGTCCCGAATCACCTTAAGCGCTTCCGACAGTTGTTCCGACGTTTTTGGCGTGACAAACAGATCGGCAGGCCCGCCGATGGCAAATGTCGTATGGCGGCTCATCGGCTCTGCCTCCGCTATCTCTATATCCGGAACGGCAGCGCGCAGTGCGGCCTTGCATGCATTGATATTTTCCATATAATCCTCCATTGCTATTAACCGGTAAGTATACACAGTGAGCCGCAGCGGCAGTCCGATGCGATTCTTCCGCATCCGCGCCGCACAGCAGCAGTATTGTTCCATGTTCGCAAGTATTATACCAAATACGGACGCAAAGTGCAAATCAAAGGCACCCCGAAGGGTGCCTTTTTTGATTTCCTATTTTATGGATTTTACGAACCGCTTGCTTCCTGCAGCATGCTGGCGCCTTCCGCCATATCGGTCATGGCAGCTTCCAGCTGCTCGCTCATCTTCGTGGTCAGCTCAGACAGCTTGGTCTGGTCGGTCTCTTCCGTCATTGCAGCAACGGTATCAATGAACTCGATCAGCGACTGGCAGCCGGACTGGAGCTTTGCATGCGCATCCGCATAAGCTTCCGGGGGAGTGATGGCAATGAAATCATTCAGCGAAGTCTTCATGGTCTCCAGTACTTCCTTGGCCGATTCCGGATCGGTAACGGCCGTGCTGGCGCTGTTCTGGATCTCGCTCATCTCTGTGCTCAGATCCTCAACCGCCTGCTGGTACTCTTCCTCAGTCAGAGCAGCCGATGCAGCTTCGCCGGTTTCGCCGCTGTTCTCACCGTTACCAGCATTGTTTCCGCCGCCGCAAGCCGCCAGGGAAAATGCCAGTGCCGCTGCGAGCAGTGCAGCCAACAAACGCTTCGTCATATTCTTCTTCATACTGTGTCTCTCCTTACCCTTACTTGTTTTTTTCAAGACTGTATTAAGCATTATAAAGGAAGAGAGCAGAATTGTAAAGTCATATATTGACAGTAGGTATGCAAACTTATCAGGAAATTCCTGTGCATTTTACCTATTAAGTCTCAGTGCACCCAAACTTCCTCATGCTCGCCGCGCCGCGGACGACCCAACAGCAGGCGGCTTGCTTCGGTGGCAGGCAGACCGTTATACAGCACCTCATACATTGCTTCCGTAATCGGCATGGAAACGCCCTGCTGTTTTGCCAGATGGTAGCCCGCCTCGGTTGCGTAATACCCTTCCACGGTCGCGCCGACCTCCTGCATGGCCTCCTGCACGGTCTTTCCCTTGCCAATCAGGATACCTGCACGACGGTTGCGCGAATGCATCGAGCAGCAGGTTACAATCAGGTCGCCCACGCCGGATAGGCCCGCAAATGTCTCCTGTCGCGCACCCAGCTGGACGCCCAGCCGCGCAATCTCGGTCAAGCCGCGCGTCATAAAGGCCGCCTTGGAGTTATCGCCCATGCCAAGGCCGTCCGCGATGCCCGCGCCCAGCGCAATGATATTCTTAAACGCGCCGCCAAGCTCACAGCCGATAATATCCGCCGAAGTGTAAACGCGGAAATAGCTTTCGTTCATGAATGCCGCCTGCGTCAGTTCCGCTGCGGCGCGGCTTTCCGATGCAGCCACAATAGCGGTGGGAACGCCGCGTGATACCTCCTCCGCATGGGTCGGGCCGGTCAGCGCAACGACCGGGTTATTGCCATGCATCGCGCGGTCAATCGTCTGTGAAAAGCGACAGTAGCCATGCTTGGCATCCAGTCCTTTGCCGACGTTGACAATCACCGTACCCGCCGGAACGATATCCGCCAGCTGCTCTGCCGTGGACGCGACCGCAAACGACGGCACCGCCATCACGATAAGATCAGCCTTTGCCGCGCCCGACATATCGGTGGTAATCGCAATGCCCTCCGGAATTTTAACGCCCGGCAGCAGTTTTTCATTGGCGCGGTCGCGCAGCAACAGGTCGCACTCCTCCTGCAAATAGGTCCACGAGGTTACCTCATGGCCGTTGTCATGCAGCAGCAGTGCCAGCGCAATACCCCAGCCACCGGTACCAAGTACAAAAACCTTCATTTTCCGTTCTCCTCTCCGTTACGATCGGACTGTTCAATGGTTTTCTTGCTTTTGAAGGAAAACTTGTTTTCCTCGCCGCGCAAAATGCGCGCGATATTCGAGCGATGCATGAAAATCACCGCCACCGCCATGCCGAACGCCATGGCAATCAGCACGGGATCGTCGTAAAATACAAAGGTGGTGATGGGAAAGCTGATAGCACCCAGAATCGATCCGAGGGAAATCCAGCGTGTCAGCGCCACCGCAATAAAAAACAGTACAAATGCAATCAGGAAAATGCGCCAGTCGAACAACAGCAGCATTACCGCACCGACCAGCACGCCCTTGCCGCCGCGAAAGCCGAAATACAGCGGAAACATATGCCCCAGAATGACAAAGATACCCGCTACCAGCTTACCAACCGGTCCGGCCAGCATAGCGCCAATCGAAACTGCGGCCGCGCCCTTGGCAATATCGCCCAGCAGAACAAACAGTGTCTTGCCCGCGCCCATTGTGCGGTAAGAGTTAGTCAGCCCTGCGTTGCCGCTGCCGTATTCCCGGATATCCTTCCCCAGCGTGACCTTACTGACAATGATTGCAAAACTCAGCGAGCCGAGCAGGTAAGCACACACCGCAATGATAGCAAAATGCGTAAGTGTCATATGGTTTTCCCCCAGTTTCAGAAATATCAGCTGCGCTCATTATCCCTTCTTATCGCTGCGCTCCCGGATTACCATGCGCACCGGCGTACCGGTCAGGCCGAACACCTCACGAATCTGATTTTCCAGATAGCGCTGATAGGAAAAATGGAACAGCCGTGCATCGTTGCAGAAGCAAACAAAGGTCGGCGGGCAGGTAGATGCCTGCGTCATATAGAAAATACGCAGACGACGCCCCTTATCGGTCGGCGGCTGCACGCGGGCAGTCGCCTCAGCCAGAATCGAGTTGAGTCGACCGGTCGGGATGCGCATGTGGTTCTGCTCGTAAACCTCGTGAATCAGTCCGAACAGCTTGTCGACACGCTGGCCAGTCTGCGCCGAGATGAACAGCACAGGCGCATACGGCATATAGGCAAGGCCCTCTCGCACGCGCAGCGTATATTCCTTCATGGTTGAGCCGTCTTTTTCAACCAAATCCCATTTGTTGACAACAATAATGCACGCCTTACCCGCATTATGCGCCTCGCCCGCGACCTTAGTGTCCTGCTCGGTCACTCCCTCGGTCGCATCAATCATGATGACACATACGTCCGCGCGCTCGACCGCAAGCAGCGAACGCATCACCGAGTATTTCTCAATTTTTTCATCTACCTTGCTCTTCTTGCGAATGCCCGCAGTATCGATGAAGGTGAACTTGCCGTGCGCATTATCCACATCGGCATCCACGCTGTCGCGCGTGGTACCGGCCATATTGGACACAATGACACGCTCCTCGCCCAGCACACGGTTGAGCAGGCTGGATTTACCGACGTTCGGCTTGCCGATGAGCGCAACGCGAATGCGCTCCTCATCCTCGCCATTCTCGTCTTCGGGCGGGAAATGCTCATATGCCGCGTCCAGCAGCTCGCCCATTCCGTAGCCGTGCAGTGCGGAAATACCGTACGGCTCACCCAAGCCAAGATTATAAAACTCATAAAACTCCGGCTCAGGCTGACCCGGCTTATCACATTTGTTGACTGCCAGAACAATCGGCTTACCCGAGCGCAGCAGCATGGCCGCCACATCCTGATCAGCCGCAGTAATACCGGTGCGCAAGTCGGTGATGAAAATAATCACATCTGCGTGCGAGATCGCCGTTTCTGCCTGAAAACGCATAAACTGCAAAATCTCGTTGTCGTTATTCGGCTCAATGCCGCCGGTATCGATAATGGTAAAATCACGGCCGCGCCAGTCGCTCTCGGCATACAGGCGGTCGCGCGTTACGCCGGGCGTGTCCTCCACGATCGACAGGCGTTTGCCCGCCAGTCGGTTGAACAGCTGGCTCTTGCCGACATTCGGCCGGCCCACAATCGCAACAATCGGTTTTGGCATATCGTTTCCCTCCTCTTTGCTCCGGGGGTGTCAGTCTTCAAAAATTTTGGCGAGCAAATCCGCGCCGTCGATTTCAACCGGCACAAGCGGCACGCCAATCGCTTCCGCGACCTGCTGCGGGGTGTAATCATCAAGGAATACATCGCCGCCGTCGCGCAGCATGTTGGCCGAAATCAGCACACGCTCACCCAAATCTCGATCTCTCAGCTGCGCAATCAAATCCTGTCCGGTGATCAAACCCGCAACCGAAACGCGATGTCCAAAAAAGTCATTGCGGATTTCCACTACTTTTCCATTCAGATTATCGCATTTTGCGGCCGCTTCGTCAAGCAGAACCGCCATAGACGGCGCCGCTGCCGCACCGGTGGCAATGGTAAACGGACGCGCTGTTCGGCCCAAGTAATCGGGCAGCGCCAGTCGGAACTCCTCCATAAACAGCGGCAGCATACCGATGCCGTTTTCAAACTGGGTAAAATCCTCGTAATACTCGGTATTCGGCAGCGGCCGTTCGGCCTTGAGATACAATTCATCCCCGCACCAGACCAGACGCGTGCCCAGTTCGCGCAGACACTCGTCTGCAAACGGCTCGACGATGTCCAGAATGGCCTCAGCCGCCGCCTTGTCGGTCGGCTCGAGCGGATACAATCCCTCGCGGTGGCGCGTCATACCGAACGGCACAACCGAAATCGTATTCACCGCAGGATACAGCGCCTTAAGGTCACGCAGCGAGCGTCCAAGCTCCTCGCCGTCGTTTAAGCCCTTGCACACCACGAGCTGACAGTTCATCTGGATGCCGCCCTCGGCAAAGCGGCTCATGATTTTGAGCGCTTCACCCGCACGAGGGTTGCGCAGCATCTTGACGCGCAGCTCCGGATTGGTCGTCTGCACCGAAATATTGACCGGCGAAATGTGCATGCGCAGAATACGGTCGACATCTGCTTCGGACAGATTGGTCATTGAGATATAATTGCCCATCAGGAAGGACATACGCGCGTCGTCATCCTTGACATAAAGCGTTTTCCGCATACCGCGCGGCAGCTGGTCGATGAAGCAGAATACACACTTGTTCGAGCACTGCTTCATGCCATCCATCAGATAGTGTTCGAAATTCAGTCCCAGCGGCTCGCCCTCACGCTTGCGCACATGCACCTCGTGCAGAGTTTTACCGTCCGCTTCCATCACCTGCAAGGTGAGCGAAGCGTCATAGCTGTAAAATTTGTAATCCAGCACATCGCGAATCGCAGTGCCGTCAATTTGCAGCAGGGTTTCGCCTGCTTGCAGCCCTGCGCGCTCCGCCGGACTGCCCGCGTCCACGCTGACAATTTTTGACGCCATACAGCGCCCTCCTTTCGGCAATCTCCTTTTTCCCGCGCCATGCACAGCACATCTCCTTCGTTCGGAGCGCTTACGGCCCGAACAAGACGAAGCCAAAAAAAATGGAGAAGTCGTTGCCGCCTTCTCCATCTCCTGTTCTGTTTTCGCCTTACGCTTCCTTAACGGCGACAACCTCACGGCCGTTGTAATAACCGCAAGCCTTGCACATTCTGTGAGCCAGCTTCATCTCGCCGCAGTGCGGGCACTTAGTCATGCCGGGCAGAGAGAGCTTCCAATGAGAGTTACGACGCTTGTCACGACGGGCTTTCGATACCTTTCTCTTCGGTACTGCCATGGTGGATACACCTCCTACTCTATCTTCTTTATTTTTTATTAACGAACTTTAATTGCGCTCGTCCTCACCGGAATCGAGCAGAGCACGCAGCGCGGCAAAACGCGGGTCAATCTGCTTGCTTTCGCAGTCACAGTCAACCTCATTGCGGTCGGCGCCGCAGTGCGGACACAGGCCCTTGCAATCCTCCTTGCACAGATAGGTCATCTGCACCTGAAGAATCAATGCGGGTACCATCACATCCGCCGGATCCACGCTGTCACCGGTCAGCACGAAAAGATCATCCTCTTCCTCTGCATCAGGGTCGTCCGACAATACCGTATCGACCTCGGCTGTCAGCAGAACCTGAAGAGGCTTGAGACAGCGCGCACAGGCGGTGGAGTAAATCGTTTTGATTGTTCCCTTGAGCCGCAATATGCCGCTTTCACCGGAAACCTCGCCGCTCATCTGAACCGGGCTTTGAAACGGTTTGACCCCGTACAAAGTCTCTTCCCGCAAGTCAATCGTTTCGGAAAACGGAATCGACGCATGCTGGGACGCGGTCAGTTTTTTTAAATCAATCTTCATGTCAACCTCACATGGTACTAAGATAGTATACTACACTCAATCCCGCTTTGTCAACCAAAAAATACAGCAAAAAACGCATTTCTCTATCCGGCGGGAGCACTTCCCTTTTCTTCCGAAATGCGGTATACTGAAGGCGTTCCATTATTTTTTACAGAAAAGGATACCGCATCTTGAGAGAATATTATATCACAAAAAACGACAGCGGGCAACGCCTGAACAAATTTCTTGAAAAAGCGGTGCCGCTGCTGTCCGGCGGCATGATGCACAAATATCTGCGTCTCAAACGCATCAAGGTCAACGGCAAACGCACAGAAGCCGCCTATCGCCTTTGCGAAGGCGATGCGGTGCAGCTCTACCTCAACGACAGCTACTTTGAAGCGCCGCGCGAAGAAGAAGCCTTCCGCCGCATCACGCAGCCGCAGGTCCGCATCGTCTATGAGGATGAGAACATCCTGCTGGCGGACAAAGCGCCCGGCATGGTCGTGCATGCTGACGAGCACGGTGACACCAATACGCTCATTGCGCACATTCAAGCGTATCTGTTCCAGTCCGGCGCATGGAACCCTGAGGACGCGGCCTCGTTTGCGCCCGCGCTGTGCAACCGCATCGACCGCAACACCGGCGGCATTGTCATCTGCGCCAAAACCGCCGAAGCGCTGCGTATTCTTAACGAACGCATCAAGGACCGCGAGCTGGAAAAACGCTATCTGTGCGTGGTGCACGGCAGACCCGTACCGCCCGAGGGACTGATTGAAAACTATCTGCGGCGGGATGAAAAGCGCAAGCAGGTCACGCTGCATAAAACGCGCATCCCCGGCGCGAAAACCGCCAAAACACGCTACCGCACGCTTGCCAGCAGCGGCAAGCTGTCTCTGGTCGAATGCGAACTGCTCACCGGACGCACCCACCAGATTCGCGCGCACTTGGCGTCCATCGGCTGTCCGCTGCTCGGTGACGGCAAATACGGCACAAACGAGTTAAACCGCCCCTACCGTGAAAACGGTCAACTTCTATACGCCTATTCGCTAACATTTCGCTTTGAAGGGAACGCCGGCGCGCTCTCTTATTTAAATGGCCGCACCTTCCGAGTCAAGCATATTCCTTTTGTAGAACAGTATTTCCCATCCTATCGAATCCCGTAAGCGCAAGGTCGATCTTACCGGCTGCGCATGCAAAACGGCAGGCACCAATGTGCCTGCCGTTTTGTTATATATTCTACTATTGCTACTATTGCAGCCAGGATGGTTTTTCACGCATTCGCACGCCTGCCGCAATACCAAGCGCGGCATACATTGTCACCACTGAGGTACCGCCGTAAGAGAAGAACGGTAGCGTCAGGCCCATAACGGGCAGCAAACCGACATTCATAAAGATATTCATAAAAGTCTGAAACAGGAACATGCCGCCTACACCTACCGCCAGCAGCGCGGAAAACGTAGTGGAGGCGCGGTAAGAGACATAAAACAACCGCAGAATGAGCAAACCCAGCAGGCAGATAATCAGCATACAGCCGATAAAGCCCAGTTCCTCACCCGCAACCGAAAAGATGTAGTCAGTCTGGTTCTCCGATACCATCTGCATCTGTGTCATCGTGCCATGCGTCAGCCCCTGCCCGGAAAGCTGACCGGATCCGATGGCGATTTTACCATAGGTCGACTGCATCGAAGCATCCGGATCAATAGACGGATCAAATAACACCAGAATACGGGTTTTCTGATAATCCTTCAAGATAAAATTCCAGATGATCGGGATACTGATGATACCGAGCCCCAAGCCTGCACCCAGCCATTTGAGAGAAAGCCCCGCAGCAAACAGCATAATGAGCGCAATCATAAAGTACTGGATCGCCATGCCGGTATCTCCCGATGCGATAACAACCGCACCCATCATAATCAGTGTGTGCAAGCCGATGACAAACAGTCCGCGCCACTCGCTGATATGATCTTTAATTTCCGAAATATGGGCGGCAAGCGTGAAAATGAATATCAGCTTACCCAGTTCGCCCGGCTGCAAACTGGTCACACCCAGATCCAGCCATGCCCGCTGACCATTCACTTCCATACCCAGAGGCGTAAACAGCAGAAACTGCAAACCAATGTTGACCAGCACAAAAATTTTCCACCAGCCGCTCATGCCCTCCAGATCAATCAGGCTCATCACCACAAACGCGCCCAGACCGATGATAACCGCCGCACCTTGAATAATCAGGTTGCGGGTACTGCCGTCATACACGGTTACCGGGTTGAGCGTTGCAGAATAGATCAACACCATGCCGTACCCCGAGCAGACCAACGCCAATATTACCAGATACAGGTCGGTATTTTTGATATAATGCGTGACCGTTTTGAAAACGTCCATGCCGACCCTCCTTTTGCCGAAATTATATACGCTTTATATCATACCACAACACAGCCTCTTTTTCGAGTCACAAATTCGGCAAATTTTTCGGTCTATCCGCTGGAAAACTGTGCAGAACATTGTTATAATAATGTCACTGTGTAAAATGTACGGGAGGAACTGCTATGTTATCCGATATTGAAATCGCACAGGGCTGCCAGATGCGCCCGATCACCGAAGTTGCCGCGTCCGCCGGTCTGGATGCGGAGGATCTGGAACTATACGGGAAGTACAAGGCCAAGCTGTCTGCCGACGTCTGGAAAAAAACGGCCGGTCAGCCGGACGGCAAGCTGGTGCTTGTCACCGCTATCAACCCCACTCCGGCAGGAGAGGGCAAGACGACCACGACCGTCGGCCTTGGTCAGGCAATGGCAAAGCTCGGCAAAAAAGCCATGATTGCGTTGCGCGAGCCATCCCTCGGCCCGGTATTCGGCATTAAGGGCGGCGCTGCCGGCGGCGGCTATGCACAGGTTGTGCCGATGGAGGACATCAACCTGCACTTCACCGGCGATATGCACGCTATCACGGCAGCCAACAACCTGCTGTGTGCCATGCTGGACAACCACCTGCAGCAGGGCAATGCGCTGGGTATCGACCCGCGCCGCATCATCTTTACCCGTGTTATGGATATGAACGACCGCGCCCTGCGCAACATCACCATCGGTCTGGGCGGTAAGGTCAACGGCGTGCCGCGCGAGGACCACTTTATGATTACGGTTGCCTCCGAGGTCATGGCAATCCTGTGCCTTGCCTCCGATCTGGAGGATCTCAAAAAGCGCTTCGGCGATATTCTGGTTGCATACTCTTATGATGGCAAGCCGATTTACGCACGCGATCTCAAGGCCGAAGGCGCCATGACCGCACTGATGAAGGACGCTATCAAGCCCAATCTGGTACAGACGCTGGAGGGTACGCCCGCGCTGATGCACGGCGGTCCGTTCGCCAACATCGCGCACGGCTGCAACAGCGTGCAGGCCACCAAACTCGCGCTGCGACTCGCGGATATTGCCATCACCGAAGCCGGTTTCGGTGCGGATCTCGGCGCGGAAAAGTTTATGGACATCAAATGCCGCAAGGCCGGCCTGTCCCCCGACTGCATCGTGATTGTTGCGACGGTACGTGCTCTGAAATATAACGGCGGCGTACCCAAGGCCGAACTGAACGCGCCCAATATGGCGGCTCTGGAGAATGGCATTTGCAATCTGGACGCACATCTGGACAACATGAAAAAGTTCGGCGTGCCGACGGTCGTGGCCATCAACGCATTCCCGACCGACACCGCAGAGGAAGTGGAATTCATCCGTCAGCACTGCGCCGCGCGCGGCGTGCGAGTCGCCTTGTCCGAAGTATTTGCCAAGGGCGGCGAGGGCGGCAAGGCGCTGGCCGAAGAAGTTCTTGCCGTGCTGGACGAAGGCAAGGCGGACTTCCATATGCTGTATGAAGATGAACTGCCACTTGAAGATAAGATTCGTAAGATCGCCAAGGACATTTACGGCGCACTGGGCGTAACCATCGCCCCGGCAGCACACAAGGAACTGATGAACATCACCGAGATGGGCTACGGAAATCTACCCGTCTGCGTTGCCAAGACTCAGTATTCCCTGTCCGACGACCCGGCGCTGCTCGGCCGTCCGACCGAATTTGTCGTCAATGTCCGCTCCGCCCGTCTTGCGGCGGGCGCAGGCTTTGTTGTGGTTGAGACCGGCGCAATTATGACCATGCCGGGTCTGCCCAAGGTGCCGGCTGCGGAAAAGATTGACGTCGACGCCGATGGCAAAATCACCGGTCTGTTCTAATCACAATTTTAAATCCATAGACAGGAGCCGCCGACAGGCGGCTTCTGCATTGCATCGACAAAACAGGGGGACCATATGGAAATCAGTCTGATTCTGGCAGAACAGATTGTGCAGCTTTTTCTCATTCTGCTCATGGGTTATATTATCGTCAAGGCCAAACTGCTGCGTACCGAGGACAGCCGCAGCATTTCGGTGGTCATGGTATATATTGGTGACGCCATGTGTCATTATCAATGCGTTTCAGGTGGAATACACGCCGCAGGTGATGGGCGGACTGCTTTATTCCTTTGCTTTTGCAGGCGTAGCACATCTGTTATTCTTGCTCATTGCCCGTGTGCTTGCCCGTCCGCTCCGGCTGGATGTCATCGAACGCGCCGTTATCATTTATACCAACGCAGGCATTCTGGTCATCCCGTTAGTGAACGCTCTGCTGGGCGCGGATTATGTTATCTATTCCTGCGCCTTCCTCGTCATTCAGCAAATCCTCATCTGGACACACTGCCGCAGCCTGCTCTGCGGCACCGGCGGCATGGAATGGCGTAAAATTCTGCTCAACATCAATATCATCGCTATTGCTATCGGCTGTGCGCTGTTTCTGCTGCGCATTGAACTGCCCGACTTCATCAACCAGACGCTGAACACCACCGGATCGATGCTCGGCCCGCTGGGCATGCTGCTGGCCGGCATGGTCATTGCGGATACGCCCCTCACCCGTCTGTTCACCGCACCCCGCGGCTATCTGGCAGCGGTGCTGCGCCTGCTGTTTTGTCCGCTGCTGACCGTGCTGCTGTTTCGCGCCGTCGGCGCTGCAAACCTGATTGCGGACGGCAAAAATATTCTGATGACCGTTTATCTGGCCTGCATCACACCAGCCTGCGCCACCGTCACCTCGCTGGCGCAGCTGTACAATCGGGACGCGGCGCACTCGAGCGCGCTTTATGTGTTGTCCACCCTGCTGTCCATCGTCACCATGCCGCTTATGATCGGCGTATACGACTGGCTCATCTGAGATTTGTCATAGAAGCAGGCCGTACAGTGGACAAATTCGTTCTCTCTGGTGTATAATAGCCATACGACAGTGAATCACACTATCCTATGACCGCAAACTGACTCAAACAGGAGGTTATTATCATGGAAAATCCTGAAAAGCTGCTGGATTTACTCAGTCAGGACGCTCGCCTGACCCCCGCCCAACTTGCCGCCATGACCGGTGCAAGCGAGGAAGAGGTCACCGAAGCTATCCGGACTTTTGAAAAAAATTCTACAATTCTGGGCTATAAGACCGTTATCGACTGGGACAAAACCGCAAAGGAAAGCGTAACCGCACTCATCGAGGTCAAAATCACCCCGCAGAAGGGTATGGGTTTTGACGAAATCGCGCGTCAAATCTACTCCCACCATCAGGTGGAAAGCGTTTATCTGATGAGCGGCGGCTTTGACCTGACGGTCATCATCAAGGACCGCTCCATGCGTGAAGTTGCGCGCTTTGTCTCCGAGCAGCTCGCACCGATGGAGAACGTCCTTTCGACCGGCACGCATTTCATTTTGAAAAAGTATAAGGATTACGGCGTGGAATTTGACCCCTCAGATAATGACAAAAGAGAGGTCATGATTGCATGGTAGATTACGAACAGCTGCTCTCCAACCGGGTCAAGGAGGTCAAGCCCTCCGGCATCCGTAAATTCTTCGATGTGGTTGCAACCATGCCTGACGCGATTTCGCTCGGCGTGGGCGAACCGGATTTTGAGACCCCGTGGCAGATTCGCCGCGCCGGTATCCAATCTTTAGAAAAAGGCCAGACCTTCTACACCTCTAACTGGGGTCTTGCCGAGCTTCGCCGCCAGATCGCGGCGCTGACCCGACGCAAATATCAGCTCTGCTATGATGCAGATAAGGAAATTCTGGTGACCGTAGGCGGCTCTGAGGCAATCGACAACGCTATCCGTGCACTGGTCAACCCCGGCGAGGAAGTCCTGATTCCTGAGCCGAGCTTTGTCTGCTATACGCCGCTGACCCAGATGGCGGGCGGCGTACCTGTTCCGCTGCCGACGCGCGTAGAGGATCAGTTCAAGCTGACCGCGGACGCGCTGCGCGCGGCCATCACACCGCGCACTAAGCTGCTGATTCTGCCCTATCCCAACAATCCGACCGGCGCTATCATGACACGGGACGAGCTGGAAGCGATTGCAGCCGTCCTGCGCGACACCAACATCGTCGTGCTGTCGGACGAAATCTATTGCAGCCTGACCTACGGCAAGGACCCGCATGTCTGCTTTGCCGAGCTGCCTGGCATGCAGGAGCGCACCATCGTCGTGGATGGCTTCTCCAAGTCCTACGCGATGACCGGCTGGCGCCTCGGCTGGGCGATGGGGCCGAAAGAACTCATGCGCCACATCTGCAAGGTGCACCAGTTCGGTATCATGTCCGCGCCGACCACTGCGCAGTTTGCGGGCATTGAGGCCATCCGTTCAGGAGAGGATGACATCGAACGGATGCGCACACAATACGACATTCGCCGCCGTTTCCTGCTCGGGGAGCTGCGCTCAATGGGTCTGGAATGCTTTGAACCGCAGGGCGCGTTCTATATGTTCCCATCCATCACCTCGACCGGACTGTCGTGCGAGGAATTCTGCGAGCGTCTGCTCAAAGAGGAGAAGGTCGCCGTCGTACCGGGCAGCGCCTTTGGCGCAAGCGGCGAAGGCCACGTGCGCATTTCCTATTCCTATTCAATGAACCATCTGCGCGAAGCCTGTTTCCGCATGCGCAAATTTCTGCAATCCTTATCTTAAAGCAAAACGGCCTGTTTCTGTGGAAACAGGCCGTTTTTATATACAAGTTTTGTCTTAGAACACGCAGTACTGCTTCATATATGCATCCATCAGCGGCAGCAAATCGGCATACTCCGCCTTGTCCGCCAGATACTCGCGGATATCCTGTACGGTAACGAGCGCATGCACCTTGATGCCGAACTCCTCGCCAACTTCCATGACCGCGGTCTTGCCCGGGGTTGTACCTACCTCGCAGCGGTTGACCGAAATAAACATATCGGTCACCTTGACATCTGCGCAGCCCTTGAGCACCGGCATGGTCTCTCGAATCGCCGTACCTGCCGTGATAACATCCTCGATGATGATAACGCGGTCGCCGTCCTTCGGCTTGTAACCGACGATATTGCCGCCCTCGCCGTGATCCTTTGCCTCCTTGCGATTGAAGAAAAAGGGCTTGTCGATACCGTAGTTGCGTGCCAGCGCACCGGAAACCGAGGTCGCCAGCGGAATTCCCTTGTACGCAGGGCCGAACATCGCGTCAAAGTTGTCGCCAACGGTCTCCTGAACCAGCGCGGCGTAGAACTCACCCAAACGGGAGTTTTGTAAACCGGTCTTATAATTGCCGGTGTTCACAAAATACGGAGTCTTGCGACCGGACTTGGTTGTAAAGTCACCGAAGCGCAGCACGTCCGCGCTCATCATAAACTCGATAAATTCCTTTTTCGCCTCAGAAAGCATAACTCGTTCCACCTTTATTCTCATTTGTCACCAGTATACCAGATTTCCCCGGCGGAAACAAGCCGTCTGTATTATACAGAAAAACCCGAAGCAGTTGCTTCGGGTTTTTTGTGTTTTTATCGCAGCACCGCGCCCTGATCGGCCGAGGTAACCAGCCTCGAATAGCGGTACAGCCAGCCCGACTTGATGTTAGGCTCACGCGGCACAAACTTTGCGCGGCGCGCCTCCATCTCCTCATCAGAAATCTGGACATTGACCTTGCTGTTTGGAATGTCGATGGCAATAATATCGCCCTCTTTAATCAGCGCGATCTCGCCGCCCGCAGCAGCTTCCGGCGAAACGTGGCCGATGGATGCGCCGCGGGACGCGCCGGAGAAGCGACCGTCCGTGATGAGCGCGCAGTCCTTATCGAGCTGCATACCGGCCAGCGCAGATGTTGGATTGAGCATCTCGCGCATGCCGGGACCGCCCTTCGGACCTTCGTAGCGAATGACCACAACATCGCCCTTATGAATCTCACCGGCATAGATGGCCTTGATTGCATCATCCTCGGAATCGAACACGCGCGCCGGTCCTTCGTGCACCATCATTTCCGGTGCGACAGCCGAGCGCTTGACGACACAGCCGTTCTTGGCAATGTTGCCCCACAGCACCGCGATGCCGCCCGTCTCGGAATACGGATTCTCCAGCGGACGCACGACCTCGGGATTCTTGTTCTCGACGCCCTCAAGGTTCTCGCCCACCGTCTTGCCGGTCGCGGTGATAAGCGACAGGTCAAGCAGGTCGCGTTTGGTAAGCTCCTTCATGATGGCCGGTACGCCGCCCGCCATGTACAACTCCTCAATGTGGTGTGGACCGGCCGGCGCCAGATGGCAAATGTTCGGCACCTTGGCAGACAGCTCATTGAGCACATTCAAGTCAAGCGGCACGCCCGCCTCGTTGGCCAATGCCAGCAGATGCAGCACCGAGTTGGTGGAGCAGCCAATCGCCATTTCGCAGGTCAGCGCATTGCGGAAAGCCGCAGGTGTCAGGATGTCGCGCGGCTTGATATCGCGGCGCAGCAATTCCATGATCTGCATGCCCGCGTGCTTGGCCAGATGGATGCGCGCTGCGTGGACAGCGGGGATGGTGCCATTGCCGGGCAGCGCCATACCAATCGCTTCGGATAGGCAGTTCATCGAGTTTGCCGTATACATACCCGAGCACGAACCGCAGCCCGGACACGAGCCGCACTCGCATTCCTCAAGCTTTGCGTCATCAATCAGGCCGGCCTTATACGCACCGACCGTCTCAAACGTCTTGGAAAGCGAGATTTCCTGTCCGTCATAATGACCGGCCAGCATCGGGCCGCCGGAAATGATGATAGACGGAATGTTGAGACGCGCCGCAGCCATCAGCATGCCGGGCACAATCTTGTCGCAGTTCGGGATGAGCACAAGCGCATCAAACTGGTGTGCCTGCGCAAGCGTCTCGACGCTGTCCGCAATCAATTCGCGGCTGGGCAACGAATACTTCATACCGATATGTCCCATGGCGATGCCGTCGCACACGCCGATTGCCGGAACCAGTACCGGTGTACCGCCTGCGATACGCACGCCCGCCTTGGCAGCGTCCGCAATTTTATCCAGATTGATATGACCGGGGATAATCTCGCTGTATGCGGAAACCACGCCGATAATCGGCTTTTTCATCTCTTCTTCGGTCAAACCACAGGCACGCAGCAGCGAACGATTGGGCATACGCTCTGCGCCCGCAGTGATATTGTCACTTCTTTTGGACACGGGGATTTCCTCCTCTTTTGCGAAACAGGCGGGCGGAAACCCGCCCGCCTGTGCGCAGTATTTTTTACTTTTTCAGCCAGCTCATCATGCCGCGCAGCTTCTTGCCGGTCTCC
The DNA here is from genome assembly GCF_964248325.1 of Agathobaculum sp. Marseille-P7918. NCBI lineage: Bacteria > Bacillati > Bacillota > Clostridia > Eubacteriales > Butyricicoccaceae > Agathobaculum > Agathobaculum sp. Marseille-P7918. The sequence continues at coordinate 536,020 of NZ_CAXTXI010000001.1, forward strand.
TCAAGCTGGGTATTTGCCTCCAGCTCACGGGTTGCCAGGAAACGTGCACGACCGCCCGCTCTGTTCTCCTGAATCCACTCGGAAGCAAAGGTGCCGTCCTGGATTTCGCGCAGGATCTTCTTCATTTCCTTGCGGGTCTCCTCGGTGATGATGCGCTTGCCGGTGCGGTAATCGCCATACTCCGCAGTGTCGGAGATGGAGTAACGCATCTTGGCAAAGCCGCCCTCGTTGATCAGGTCAACGATCAGCTTCATCTCATGCACACACTCAAAGTAAGCGTTCTCCGGAGCGTAGCCCGCTTCAACCAGCGTCTCAAAGCCAGCCTTCATCAGCTCGCAAACGCCGCCGCACAGAACCGCCTGCTCACCGAACAGGTCGGTCTCGGTCTCGGTCTTGAAGGTGGACTCCAGAATGCCCGCACGGCCGCCGCCGATACCGCAGGCATAAGCCAGTGCGATATCCATCGCCTTGCCGGTTGCATCCTGATGTACGCATACCAGATCCGGAACGCCCTGACCCTCAGTATAGGTACGACGAACGATGTGACCCGGGCCCTTCGGCGCGATCATGATAACGTCAACGTCTGCCGGCGGAACGATCTGCTTGAAGTGGATATTGAAGCCGTGCGCAAATGCGAGGCAGTTGCCCGGCTTGAGGTGCGGCGCAATAGACTCCTTATAGATGTCCGCCTGCTTCTCATCCGGAACCAGCATCATAATGATGTCGCCTGCCTCAGCAGCGTCAGCCGGCGTCATAACGGTCAGGCCGTAATCCTTTGCCTTTGCTTCATGCTTGGAGCCCGGACGCAGGCCAACGACAACATTGACACCCGAATCCTTCAGGTTCATCGCATGTGCATGGCCCTGAGAACCAAAACCGATGATAGCAACGGTCTTGCCGTCCAGCAGGGACAGGTTGCAGTCCGAATCATAGAACATCTTTACCATTTTTAACTCCTCCTAAATATGTATAAATGAAATTAGGAAAACAAATTGAATATGCCACCGTTACTTCTCAATAGCGGTAACACCCGAACGGCTCATCTCCACCACTTCAAAGTTGGAGATAACGTCCAGAAACGCATCGATGCGGCTGGGCACCTCGGACAGCTCGACAATCATCGACTGTTCGGTGGACTCCACAATATGTGCATCATATAGCTCACACAGCTGCCGGATGGCATCACGCTCACTGCCGGTTTCTGCACGGAGCTTGACAAATACCAACTCACTGCAGCAGGAATCATCCTCCTGCAAATGATCGACACGCTGCACCTCTTCCAGCTTAAGCAGCTGCTTGATGATCTGCTCAAGAATGGGTTCGTCGCCCTGCACGATAATGGACATGCGGGAAATCTTGGGGTCGGTGGTCGCCGACACAGTCAGCGAATCAATGTTATAGCCGCGGCGGCCAAACAGGCTGGACACGCGCGCCAGTACGCCCGCGTTATTCTGCACGGTCACAGAAAGGATATATTTTTCCATGATAGTTTCTCCTTTCTCAGTCCGCTACGATATCGTCCACCGTGCCGCCCGCGGGAATCATGGGCAGAACGCGCTCATCCTTGTCGATGCGGCAATCGATCAGCACCGGACCGGTGCGCTCAAGCGCATCCGCCAGCGCCGCACGCAGCTCCGCAATATTGGTCACGCGGAAACCGCGTCCGCCAAACGCATCGGCAAGCTTGATATAATCGGTCTTACGATACAGATTGGTCTGGGAATAGCGCTTTTCATAGAACATGGTCTGCCACTGACGCACATTACCCAGCACGTTGTTGTTCATAATAATCGTGATAATCGGCAGGTTATAGGTGACCGATGTACACAGCTCGTTGAGATTCATATGGAACGAACCGTCGCCCGTGATGTGGACCACCGTCTTTTCCGGGAAAGCTACCTGTGCGCCCATTGCTGCGCCGTAACCAAATCCCATTGTACCCAAGCCGCCCGAGGTCAGGAAATGACGCACCTTACGGCAGCGGTTATACTGTGCCGACCACAGCTGATGCTGACCGACATCGGTCACAACGATTGCGTCATCCCCGATCATATCGTACAGCGTGCGCAGCAACTGATGCGGATGGATAACGCTGTCATCATCCTTGGGCACATAGTCAAGCGTTTTGTGCCACTCGGCAATCTGTGCGCGCCATGCATCGTGCTTTGCTTCCTTTACGTACGGCAGCAGCGCTTCGAGGAAGTTCTCTGCATCGCTGACCACCGAATAATCCACGCCGATGTTCTTATTGATCTCGGCCGCGTCAATGTCAATATGTACAATCTTCGCCTTGGGGGCAAAGCGCCGCGGGTTGGTTGCCACACGGTCGGAGAAACGCGCACCGATACAGATCAGCAGGTCGCTCCGTTCCACCGCCCAAGCCGCCGAAACCGTGCCGTGCATACCGACCAGACCCAGACTCAGCGGCTCGGTGTCCGGAATGCAGCCAATTGCCATCATAGTGTGCGCAGAAGGGATATCCGCCCGACGCATCAACTCGAGCAGCGCCGCACCGGCATTTGCCGTCTCCACGCCACCGCCATAATAAATAATCGGGCGCTCCGCCTGCGCGATCATACCGGCAACTGTTTCCAGCTGCTCCGTCGTTACATCATATGTCTCATGAACCTCGACCTTGGGGGCCGGAATATATTCGCACTCCGCGCTTGTGACATCCTTCGGAATGTCGATCAATACCGGACCGGGCCGGCCGGATGCTGCGATGCGGAATGCGCTGCGAATGGTATCGGCCAGTTCCTCCACATGACGCACGACAAAGTTGTGCTTGGTGATCGGCATGGTGATACCGGCGATGTAAACCTCCTGAAAGGAATCGCGTCCAATCAGGCTCGTACCGACGTTGCCGGTGATGGCAACCATCGGAATAGAATCCATGTAAGCCGTTGCAATGCCCGTGACCAGATTGGTTGCACCCGGGCCGCTCGTCGCCAGACACACGCCAACCTTACCGGTCGCGCGCGCATAACCGTCGGCTGCGTGGGCTGCCCCCTGCTCATGGGCGGTTAAAATATGTCGAATGCGGTCGCTGTTTTTGTAAAGCGCATCATAGATGTTGAGGACCGCGCCGCCCGGATACCCGAAAATCGTATCGACTCCCTGCTCTACCAGCGCTTCCACCAAAATCTCAGAACCATTCTTTACCATGCGAATCCGCCTCCTTTCCTCAAATCACAAAATAAAAAAGCCTCTGTCTCTACAAAGAGACAAAGACCATTCCTCTGCGGTACCACTCTTTTTGCCGCGTATCATTGGATTGCATACTGCGGCCACTCACTTGATCCCTTAACGCAGATCACGCGGAGCGCCTTACACAGGGCCTTATTTCATCCCATTTCAGACGCTCGGCTCACGGAGGACTTTCGCACTTTCCTTCCTCCACCGCCTTGCACCACCCGGCGGCTCTCTCTTTTGGATTCCAGACGCTACTTTTCCGGTCATCGCCAACTTGCGTTGTTCAAAATGTAATTCATATTATAAATCCGCTTACAGCGATTGTCAACAACTTTTTCGTATTTTACTTTGTTAAATTCCTGTCCGGGTATATTCTTCCGTTTTTGTGCCATACTACCGGTAAATTCTGATAGAAAAGAGGCCGAGACATGGCTGTTCCCCTGCTTCGTACGCTGATTCTATACTTTGCAGTCATCGCGGCAGTCCGCCTGATGGGCAAACGCCAGATCGGTGAGCTGGACCCGTCCGAACTGGTCATCACCATTCTGGTCTCCGATCTGGCAGCGGTTCCCATGCAGGATCTGGGTATCCCGATGTTCGCTGGACTGGTCCCCATCGCCACGCTCATCGTGCTCGAAATCCTGCTCAGCTGGATTGCGCTGAAAAGCCGCACATTCCGGCGGCTGCTCAACGGTCAGCCCGCCATTATCATCCGTGGCGGGCGGCTGGACATCCCCAAGCTGCGCGAAATGCGTCTGACAACCGATGAAATCATCGAAACGCTGCGCAAGCAAAATGTGTCCTCCGTGTCCGACGTCAAATATGGCGTCATTGAGCCGGACGGCACGCTGTCTGTGATTCTCAAGCAGCCGCAGCAGCCGGTCACGGCTGAGATGCTGGGCATCACCCCCAAGGACACTGGTCTTCCGCTGGTCGTCGTATCCGACGGCAAGCTGGTGCGCCGCTCGCTGCACCTGCTGCAGCTCGATCCCAAAGACATTGAAAACCGGCTGCGGAACCAAAGCCTTGCCGTATCCGACGTATTTCTGATGACGTTGGACGACTGCGGCAACAGCTTCATCCAAAGAAAGGAGAAACGCTGATATGCGGCGTCTTTGCATTGCCCTGCTGCTTCTGGTGCTGCTCATCTGGGGCAGCTGGTGGAGTCTGCATACGGTAGAGCGGGTCACCGGCAGCATTATCCGTGAAATTGAAGCGGGCGAGCTGGACAAAGCACACCAGCACTGGGACAGCGCGCAGCTTTTGCTTGGCTCTCTGCTGCTTCACGACGAAATTGATCAGGCGGACCGCCTGTTCGACCGCGTGCTTGCCGCACATGAGTCCGAAAGTTCAGAGGATTTCCTGCTCGATTGCACGGAACTGCTTGCACAATTAAACCATTTACCCGAGCTGGAGCGTCCCAGCCTTATCAACCTGTTGTGATTTCCCAAATTCCACCCTGAAACTTTGTAAGTTTTGATATAGCATTTCTCTTTCTTATGTGATAATATTTATTTGTAATTAGTAATCATTTTCAATAAAGGAAAGGGAGCTGCTTTATGAATAACGCCGCCTATAAAAAGCTCGATTACAGTCTTTCTCTGATTTCCACTGCGGCCGATGGCAAAAATTTCGGCTGCATCATCAATTCTCTGCATCAGGTGACCTCTTCCCGCCCGCCGAAGTTCACATTGTCCCTCAACAACGATTCCGCCACCGGCGCTGCGCTCAAAAAGTCCGGCGTTGCCGCCGTCACCCTTCTTGCGCAGGATGCGGACGAGAAAATCGTCAATGAGTTCGGCTATAAATCCGGCCGCGCGATTGATAAATTTTCTGCTTTCCCGTTTGAGAAGGACGAAAACGGCTGTCCTTGGCTGCGCGAGGGCATGGTGTCCCGTCTGAGCCTGCGTGTGACTGAAACGGTGGCCATCGGCTCATACACGCTGTTTGTCTGCGAACTGGTCGACGCTGAGGTGCTTGCCGACGGTGACTGCCTGACCGTAAAAGCGCTCGAAAGCCGCGGAAAAGACGCGCCCCCCGCAGCACCCGTCTATCATGAAGTTGGTCCGGATGCCGGCTGGAAATGCACGGTCTGCGGCTATGTCCGGCTGGATGATACCATCCCGGACGACTATGTCTGCCCAATCTGCCGCGCTCCGCGCAGTAAATTTGTCAAGCGAAGCGAAGCCTAAACGCCTCCGGACTCTCTTTTGCCGCTCCTTTTAAAAAAAGGAGCGGTTTTCTTGTCTTTTGACGCTCCCTGTGCTATGATGAAGCAAAGGCAGGTGGAGTAACATGAAAAGCATCAAACCCGGCCGCGGCCCCTCCATGATGGGTGGTTTTGGCTCTGTATTCGGCATCATTTTCGGCATCTTCTGGACGGTGCTTGCCGCCTCTATGACACAAGGCTTCGGCCCGGTCGGCATCATCTTCCCGTTGTTCGGCGTGTTGTTTATCATCATCGGCATATGCAACGCCGTTTACAACTTCAAAAATGCTACCGGTAAAAACCGTTATTCCGAATTTGATATCACGGATGATACTGAGGAACCCGATCCACTCAACCGGTATTTTGGCGACAAACCGGAAAACACCCTCGATACGCATTCCTCGGGCAGCAGCTTCTGCCCCTACTGTGGCGCACCGGTACAAAGTGATTTTGCCTTTTGCCGCAAATGCGGAAAGGCTTTGCCAAAGGAGTAATCAGTTATGAAAAAAGTTCTGTTTGTCAACGGCTGCATCCGTGGAGATGCATCCCGCTCCCTACGGCTGGCGCGGCGGCTTGTCAGCCGTATCCCGGATGCAGAAATTGAGGTACTGCAGCTTTCCGCGCTGCATCTGACACCTTACGGCGCTGACGACATTGCCGAGCGCGATGCACTATCCGCTGCCGGCGCATTCGACACGCCGTTCTTCGCACTCGCCAACCAGTTCAAAGCGGCGGACGCTGTTGTGCTGGCCTGCCCGTTCTGGGACATGGGCGTGCCGTCCATGGTGCGAACCTATCTGGAGCATTTGTGCGTGACCGGTCTGACCTTCCACTATGGCAGCGACAATTATCCCGTGGGAGACTGCCGCCTGCAGCGGTTTGTTTACGTCACCACGCGCGGCGGTGTAGTGGATAACCGCGACCCTGTGCTCACTGACCACGCTTCCGCTTATCTGCTATCCATCTGCAAACTGCTCAGCCACGGACGCTTTGACACACTCGCCGCAGAAGGGCTGGACATCGTCGGCAACAATGCGGAAGCACTGCTCTGTGCAGCTGAAGCGCAGGCAGACGACATCGCGCAGCACTTCTGGGAATAACCGTTCCCTCTGAAAGCGGCAAAACGCCGGAGACCAATTGGCCTCCGGCGTTTTTCATTTGCACAATATTGTATCATTTGGGCAGCTTTTGCGAGCCTTCAAACGAATCCGCGTGCACCCAGAACACCTCTGCCACAGACAGAGCGGCATCGGTATAGCTCCAGCCGTCGCGACCGGTCTGGTGCTGCATAATCACATCAAACCCGCGCCGTTTCTCCTCATTATTCTGCGCAAACTGCACGCTGCCATAGCCTACAACAGAGGAAAACGCATAACTGTACCGACAGGCCAGATCACCTTCGCCGGTCACGCCCATCTCGGTATCCACCTCGAAGCACACGCGCGGGTCGGCACGCAGCGCGTCGATTTTCTTTCCCTTGATACCGCTGTGGAAATAGAGGGTCAGTCCGCTTTCATCCCATGTATAACCAAAATTAAGCGGGATCACATACGGCGCGCCGTCCGCAATCATTGCCAAGCGACAGGTTTTGCACGCCTGCAAAACCGGCTCGATATTCTCCCGTCCTGTGATTTCTCTGTCTTTTCTGCGCATGATTCTTTCACCTCAACACAAGCATACCATGTTTCCCGGCAACAGGCAAGCAAAAGGGATGCAAATGTATACCGTTCTCTCCTTATGCACGTGAGCAAGCCCATAAAGCGGCGATCTGTCCGGATAATCGGTCGTAGGACCATGTTTTTTCGCTGCGCTTAACACTGTTTGGGTCACGCACCAGATACTCGCCGTCCTCTGTGCGGCCCGCCAGCACAATAAAATGCCCTTCGGTTGTGAAATCGCCCGGCAGCATCGAGCAAATTACCGGTTGGCCCGCGTCAAGCGCTGCATCAATCTGCATTTTATCCAGCGAAAGCTGTCGGCAGCTGATACCGAATGCGCCCGCTCCATCGCTGAAAAGAGACCAGCTTGTCCCCTGCCCCGATATGTAATACCCGTGTTCCGCAGCATAGCGCGCAACGCGGTACGGCGTTACGGTGCTGTCCTCCGTCAGGTATGCTGCCGCCATCGCAAGGCTGGTGGGCGCACAGCCACTGACCGAGATTGTGCTGCTTCCATATGCCTGATATCCCCAGCGTCTGTCCCATTGCAGCAAAAGCGGAACCGTATCCAGCGACTCGGTCAGACTTTCCGCGGGCGCGTCCGCATGGTGCTCCGGATAGCCCAGCACAAAGTCCAGCGTTTCATTGTTTCCCGCAAGCATCTCAAGCAATGCAGGCGGATAATTTTCCGGATGCTGCAAAATCTTGCTCGCGCGGCCGTCGGACAGCGACAAACGGAAAATCGACAACGCAGTACCGCTTTTTACATCCTCCACGCCATCTATCTGCCAGCGCATCACAGCCAATCCACCCGTCACAGCGCGCAGTACAAACCAGATTGCCATCCCCAGCAAAAACAGCACGAGCAGCAAGCGGATCGGTTTGCGCCGTTTTCTCGTTTTGCGGCGGGTACGCCGCTGAACCGGGCGCGGCGCGATACGTTTCGCAGAAGTTTCCATTTGTACCGTAGCATAACGAGTTGTCATATTGTTTTCCCCTTCCCGGCTCCCTCTGGGACAGCCTGCACCTGATGTATTCAGCATAACAGAGCTTTCTTGCGATTTAGCCGCCAAAAATCTTAAGATTTCCGAAGCCCTGATGGATGCATCAAAGTGTTCTCATTTATTAAGAGTCAAAAAACCCCCGAATCGTTGCAGGAATTCTGCAAATTTCGGGGGAATGATTCTCCTCCTGCTTGTCATACGCTTGTCCGCCCGGTTTTCTGACAGCGGCCGCGCGCATTCCTAAAAAATACACGATGCAGGAAAGGGATTTGTTCGGTTGTACAGTCAGGTATTGTGATCGGATACGTGGAACTGCTTGAGATTGCCTATCTTCTGCGCGCGTACATCCATCTCTGCGCACACATCCGCGAGCGTCACGCCGCACTCGTTCATCATTACCATCATGTGGTAAAACACGTCGTTGATCTCACCGACCAACTCCTCTTTATCACCGTTTTTCGCGGCAATGATGGTCTCTGCGCACTCCTCACCCACCTTTTTAAGGATTTTATCCAATCCTTTTTCAAACAGGTAGCAAGTATAGGAATTCTCCTGCGGCTCTGCACGGCGCTGCGCAATAACCGCCTCCATCTGTTCAAACGAATTCATGTTATTCGTCCTCCTTATCATTTTCTCTGCTCACTGCCGCTTGGTCACCAGCAGCACGAGCGCCGCAATCAGCGCAATCACCACGACGGCACCGACCACAAAGCCTACCACGGACACCAAAGGGAACGCCATTATGTCTGCTCCCCTTTCTCCCACAGAGTGGTATAGAAGCAGGTACGGTTACCCGTGTGACAAACCGGTCCCTTGGGGGTGCCGACATAGATCAGCGTGTCATCATCGCAATCGGACAGAATTTTGCGCACAAAAATGAAGTTGCCCGAAGTCTCACCCTTGTTCCACAGCTTCTGTCGTGAGCGCGAGAAAAACCATGCTGTGCCGGTGTCCATCGTCAGCTTGAGGGCTTCCTCGTTGGCATAGCCCAGCATGAGCACCTCGCCGTTTCGCTCATCCTGACAGATAACCGGAATCAGCGGCGCCTTCACAAAAAACTTGCTCAAATCCATGATTTACAACCTCACCGGAATGTTTTTTTCGCGCAGGTGGGCCTTAACCTCGCCCACGGTCAGCTCACCGTAGTGAAACAGGCTGGCGGCCAGCGCTGCATCGCAGCCCGTTTGCTCGAACACCTCGGAAAAGTGGTCAAGCGCACCGCAGCCACCCGACGCAATCACCGGGATGCCGACCGCATCCACAACCGCGCGCGTCAGTTCCAAATCGAAGCCGCTTTTCGTGCCGTCCTTGTCCATCGAGGTGAGCAAAATCTCACCCGCTCCGCGCTCATATACCTCACGCGCCCACGCGACCGCATCTATACCGGTCGGCGTGCGGCCGCCTGCAACGTATACCTCAAAGCCCGACGGTGTTTTCCCCGTTCGGCGGCCGTCGATGGCCACGACCACACACTGGCTGCCGTATTTTTCTGCAGCAGCATCCACTAAGCCGGGATTTTTCACCGCTGCGGAATTAACCGAAATCTTGTCCGCGCCCGCGCGCAGAATATCGCGGAAATCATCCACTGTGCGGATGCCGCCGCCCACAGTAACCGGCACAAATACCTCACGGCAGGTGCGGCGCACCACATCCGCAATCGTGTCGCGGCCGTCACTTGTGGCCGTAATATCGAGGAATACGATTTCGTCCGCACCCTCCGACGAATAGAATTTGGCCAGCTCCACCGGATCGCCTGCATCGCGCAGGCCGACAAAGTTGACCCCCTTAACCACCCGTCCATCCTTGACGTCCAGACAGGGAATGATGCGTTTGGCCAGCATTATTCGGCCTCCTTAATCGCCGCCGACAGATCCAGTTTTCCCGTGTAAACCGCCTTGCCCGCAACCGCCGCATCAATTCCCAGCCGCTTGAGCTGGCGAATATCCTCCAGCGTGGACACACCGCCCGACGCTGCGATACGGCAGGATACGGTCGCACGCAGTGCGGCCAGCTGATCAAAGTTCGGACCGGCCAGCATACCATCCTTGTCGATGTCGGTAAAAATAATCGTCTTGACGCCGTAGGATTCCATACGCTCGGCAAACGAAATGTAGTTCTCGCCGCTGTCGCCCAGCCAGCCGTCCGTACGCACGGTCTCAGATTTCGCATCAATGCTGACCGCAATCTTATCGCCGTATTTTTTGACGGCTTCAGCCACAAACTGCGGGTTGCGCACCGCCGCGGAGCCAATGATGACGCGCTTGACGCCCAACGCAAGAACAGCTTCGACATCCTGCATCGAACGAACGCCGCCGCCCAGCTCAACGGTTGCGCCGGTTTCACGGATGACGCGCTCGACCACACCGTAGTTGGCATGCGATCCGTCTTTCGCCGCGTCTAAATCAACCATGTGGATCATGGTTGCGCCCGCCGCCATAAACTTTCGTGCCGTCTCAACTGCGTCCTCAGCCACCTTGTGTACAGTATCGTAATCGCCCTTTTTCAGACGCACACACTGTCCGTCCTTCAAATCAATCGCCGGGATAAACTTCATTTCCCCACCTCCGTCAGTTTTGCAAAGTTTTGAAGCATGAAAAGTCCAACTTTCCCACTTTTTTCCGGATGAAACTGGCAGCCAAACAGATTACCGCGCGCTACCATTGCGGGTACCTGTGCGCCGTAGTCGGTTACGGCGGCCAAATCGCTTTCCTCTGCCGGACACGCCATGAAGCTATGCACAAAATACACATAGTCCCCGCTCGCAACGCCCTCGGTCATTGCGTTCGGACGCAGCACCTCCAGCGCATTCCAGCCAATCTGCGGCAGCTTAAGCTCGGTCCGGATACGCTCGATGCGGCCGGGCAGCAGTCCAAGACCTTTACAGGGCCGCACCTCATCCGACTCCTCAAACAGCATCTGCATGCCGAGACAAATACCCAAAAACGGCTTTTCTTCCGCTGCGCGCAGCACCGCGTCGGTCAGTCCCGAAGCGTGCAGTGCGTCCATTGCATCCGGAAATGCGCCCACGCCCGGTAATATCACGCCGGAAGCCTGTTCAATCACCGCAGGGGTGTCCGCAACTTTATTCTCATAGCCCAAAAAATCCAGCGTATTGTGCACGCTCATCAGATTGCCCGCACCGTAGTCCACAATTGCGATATAGCTCATTACAGCACTCCTTTTGCGCTCAGCACGCCGCCGCCCGTCACCGTAACCGCCTGTTTGAGCGCCCGCGCAAGCGCCTTGTACAGCGCTTCGGTGATGTGGTGCGCATTTTCGCCGTATTCGGCCTTGAGATGTAACGTCAATCCTGCGTTCACCGCGAGCGCGCGCATGAATTCCACCGTCAGGCAGGTGTCATACGTCCCGCACATCGGCTGCGGCATAGGCGCGTCAAACACCAGATACGGACGGCCGGAAATATCCAGCGCGCAAAAGCCGAGTGCCTCGTCCATCGGCACAAATGCCTGCCCGAAGCGCGCGATACCCGCCTTGTCTCCCAAGCACTGCGCGAGCGCCTGTCCGAGCACAATGCCACAGTCCTCGACCGTGTGATGGCCGTCGACCTCAAGGTCGCCCTTGCAGATGAGCGTCAGGCCAAAGCCGCCGTGCACAGCAAAGCTGTTCAGCATATGGTCAAAAAAGCCGATACCGGTATCAATCTTACGCTCACCGCCCTCCAAATCAAGCGAAAGCGTGATGCCGGTCTCTTTGGTTTTGCGTGTAATTTCAGCCTTTCTCATTCTCATCCTCCTCCGAAAAGCGCACTGCAATGGAGTTCGCATGCGCATCCAGATGTTCGCTCTGCGCCAGCGCAATGATATCCTGTGCATAACCCGCAAGTGCGTCACGCGTATACTCAATCACGCTGGTTTTCTTCAAAAACGTATCGGTCGAGAGCGGCGAGAAAAACCGCGCCGTCCCCGAGGTCGGCAGCACATGGCAAGGGCCTGCCATATAGTCGCCAAGCGGCTCGGGCGCGTACTGACCGAGGAAAATTGCGCCTGCATTGTGCAGATATGGCAACCATTCACGCGGATTTGCCGTCACGACCTCCAGATGCTCGGGCGCGACGACATCCGCCATTTTGCAGGCATCCTTCAAATCATCAAACACAATCGCGCAGCCGTAATTTTGTACGCTTTCCTTGATGATGTCATAACGCGGCAGCAGCTTCGCCTGCCGCTCCATTTCGCACGAAATCGCCTGTGCCTGCGCCATCGAATCGGTCAGCAGCACGGCGGAAGCCAGCCTATCGTGTTCAGCCTGACTCAAGAGATCGGCCGCGACCCAAGTGGGATTGGCCGTGTGGTCGGCGATCACCAGCACCTCACTTGGTCCGGCGATCATATCGATATCCACCGTGCCGAAGGCCAGCTTTTTCGCCGCCGCCACAAAAGCATTACCCGGGCCGACAATCTTATCCACCTGTGGGATAAAACCTGCTCCGTAGGTCAGCGCAGCAATTGCCTGCACGCCGCCGATCGCAATAACGGTATCCACACCCGCGATTTTCGCCGCTGCCAACACTTCATTCGAGAGATTTTCCGTCGGCGGGGTCACCATAATCAGCTCACCCACGCCTGCAACCTTGGCAGGCACTGCGTTCATCAGCACGCTCGACGGATAGGCCGCCGTGCCGCCCGGCACATACAGGCCGACGCGCGCAAGCCCGCGCACGGTTTGACCAAGGATTTCGCCCTCGCTGCGCTTCCATTCCCACGACTTGGCGAGCATCTGCTCGTGATAGTCGCGGATATTGGCCGCCGCCTTCTCAAGCGCGGTAATCAGCGCGGGCGAACAGGCAGCATAAGCCGCATCGAGCTGCTCGGGCATGATGATGTACGGCTCGCGCTTGTCGAATTTCTTCGCGTATTCACAAACCGCATCCCAGCCACGCGCCTGCACATCGTCCATAATCGAGCGGACGGTCTGCTCGATATCTCCCCGCGCACCTGCCGCGCGCGCCTTCATCTCGCGGATAACGGTCTGCTCGGCCTGCCCGTCCGCAATCACGGTTTTTAAAAACATATTATCCCTCCAAACCGCTTTCCAGATCGGAAATCACCTGCTGGATAGCGGCTTTTTTCATCTTTGCACTCGCCAGATTGACGATAACACGTGCCGAGATGGGCGCGACATCCTCGATAACCTCAAGGCCGTTCTCCTTGAGCGTCGTGCCGGTCTCGACGATATCGACAATTGCATCAGCCAGCTCCAGCAGCGGCGCAAGTTCTACCGAACCTTCAATTTTAATGGTTTCCACATCCATATTCTTCTTGTTGAAGAAGGCCTTGGTCACCGCCGGATACTTGGTCGCAATGACCGGCGTTTTATAGCCGCCGTACACGTCCTTGCCCTTTTTGGTCGCCAGCGCGAAGCGGCACTTGCCGAAACCAAGGTCGACCATCTCATAGAAGCTGCCGCCCTTTTCCATGATTGTATCCTTGCCGACCACACCCATGTCGCACACACCATGCTCGACATAGGTGATAACGTCTGCCGCCTTGGCCAGCACAATCTCTACACCTGCATCCGGCAGAGCGAAAATCAGCTTGCGTGAGCCGGCTTCCAGCTCGGAGATATCATAGCCCGCCGCTTTGAGCAGCGAAAGTGTTTTCTTTTCCAGCCGTCCCTTGGTCAGTGCGATGCGTACGGTATCGCGGCGGGTCGCTGCCTCCGGGCGTGCCGCTCCCTGCAAGCTCTCCGCGACGCTCTCCACGTCGATACCAAAGCCGCCTGCGGGCAGATCCTTGCCGAATTTGGCACACAGCGCATTGTATCGTCCGCCCGACAGAATGGCCGCGCCCGCACCGCCGATATAGCCGCGGAACATCACGCCGGTATAATAATCCATCTCATGCACCAGACCAAGGTCGATCATGATGCGGCTGCCGTAGCCCGCTTCATCCAGCGCCTTGTACAGCCGACGCAGATAGGACACCGCGCCGAGCACACGCACATTGCCGGTCAGGGCCTCAACCTGGTCAAGCACCTCGATGCCGCCGAACAGCTGCGGCATTGCGCCCAGCGCTTTGGCCGCGGGCCGCTCACCGTAAGGCGCAAGCGCATCCCCCAGCGCTGCAAAAGACTTGTTTTCAATCAACCGGCGAATGCTCTCCGCCGTCTGCGCATCCACGCCCAGTTCTTCGATAAGCGCCTTATAGATTTCCGCATGGCCCAGCTCAATACGGAAACTGTCCGCACCGGTACCTGTCAGCGCACCAAAGGCTGCCGACAGAATATCCTTGTCGGCTTCCAGACCATCTGCTCCGATGAACTCCGCACCGACCTGCAGGAACTCCCCCTTGTGCCCATGTCCGCCGACGACCGAGCGAAACACTTTCTGGCTGTAATACAACCGCACAGGCAGCGCCGCGTCGTCCAGCCGAGTCGCCGCAATGCGGGCAATCGGCGTAGTATTGTCCGGCCGCGCCACGCAGATACGCCCCGATCGGTCAATAATCTTGAGCATATTCTCCTGATCAAGCTCCGGGTTTGCCTGCGCAAACACATCGAAATACTCAACCGCAGGCGTAATCACTTCACTGTATCCACAGCCCTCCAGCGCGGTACGGATCGCGTGCTCGGTCTGCCGCAGTGCACGGCAGGAAGCAAACAGCAAATCGCGTGTCCCCTCGGGAGTAGAAATACGAAAACGGTTCATAACCGCAAAACCCCTTTATTACTTTATCGCGCTAAAATAATACCATACCTGTATGTCATCTGTCAACCCCTGATTTTGCAGATGGTCATATCGCGGTATGTCGCGCCGTCCTGTACAATCTCCAGTTGCCCCGCCGCGCCCAGCGCGCGGATACGCGAAAAAATCAGCATATCGCTGACTCGGTTACCTGTCTCGGCGAGCTTGGCCAGCGCTTTACCGACCGTCATGGCGGCGCGGCTTTCCTCCTCCGGCACACAGGATAAAATGGTTTCATCGTAATAATCTTCGGGCACCGACTGCACTTTGCCGTTCACCATCGCGCGAAGCGGCGTGTTTTCCTCCTGCATGCGCGTCCATTCCGTCAGGAGCGCGGCCTGCTCGGTCTCGGTCAGCTGACGGCGGCGCTTGTAGAAGTAGGGCAGAATTTCAGGCTCGGCCTCCCCTACCGTTGAATAATAAACCATACCTGCACGCGGCGATGCCTTTTGCCGTGCCTCCCGGCTGCGGCGGTCTATCCGCGCCGCATATCGTCGGAGCATGAACTGTGGCATCAGACGGAATACAGCATTCATCAATCGACTGTCACTAACAATACCCCAAACGCCTGCATTCCGGTCAATCGGCGTCGCTTTGGAAAATTCCTGTACCGGCACCCAGTCTACCTCGACCACCCACACCGGAATATGCTTTCGATACAAGCGGCCGACCACATACCGCAGGCCGCATTGCTCCAAAGCGTTGCCGCCCGCATACCAGATGACCGCCTCATCCACCTCGTCCAACTGCTCGAGTGTGGCCCAGTGCCGCGCCTGATACTCAGCCTGCCATTTATCATCCAGCTCCGGGTCGCCGTGCCACGGCGTCAGGATATCCACGCGCGCGGCGCGGTCGGTCACGTCCCGGATATCGCCCTGTGAATAGTCATCCGAAAGCGCAAGAATCTGCTCCACATTCAAAGAGGGTTCCATGGCTTTACGCGCCATTGCGAGGCAGCCCTTCGCACTGTCCCCGAAACAAATCCAGTACACGGTCATGCACCTCCGCTGTAGCTTTCAGCCAGTTCGATGACCTTGTCCAGAAAACTCTCCTCGCCCATGGTGTTGATTTTCCAGAATACCGCCTGACTGCCGCCTGAGGTAATCGCAGACAGGAACAGCTGGTTCCCGCTGCCCGCGAGCGTCAGATTGAGGCTCACGCGATTGCTGCCCGTCCAGCTGTACCGCTCAAACACGCGCACCGCCACACGCACGCCATCCGCTGTCCACTCGCTGCCGTCCTCATAGGAAGCGGACGCACTGCCATTCATGATACCGTCAAATAAGTAATCCAGAAATGCATCAAAGTCACCGGTGAGATGTTGTTCATACTTAGCCATGGTGGTATCCTCCTTTTATTGTCCGCAGTTTTATGCAAACAGTGAAATCTGGGTGGTCTTGGGCATCGAGCCGAGTGCGCCAATCTGGTCAAGCAGCTCGACAACCGCCTTGGATGCCTTGGGACAGCGTACGGTCAGCTCTTCCGCCGAGAGGAATTTGCCGTTTTTGCGCTCCTCCACAATGTTCTGCGCCGCCTGTTCACCGATACCGGGCATCGAGGTAAACGGCGGAATCAGCCCGTTTTCGGTTACCAGAAAAGTCGTCGCGTCTGATGTGTAAATATCCATCGGCTCGAACACAAAGCCGCGGCGGTAAAACTCGTGGCAGACCTCGAGCGTGGTGGACATTTCCTTTTCTGCTGCGGTGATGGTTTTTTCCTTTTCCTTGACTGCCAGCTCGCGCAGCTTGTCCTGCACAACCTTATCCCCTTTAATCATGCACGAAGCATCGAAGCCCTTGGCACGCACCGAAAAGTACGCCGAATAGAACGCAAGCGGTCGATGCACCTTGAACCATGCGATACGAAATGCCATCATGACATACGCCACCGCGTGTGCTTTGGGGAACATGTACTTGATTTTCTTGCATGAGTCAATGTACCAATCCGGCACGTTCTGCTCCTGCATCGCGCCTTCCATTTCCTCGGTCAAGCCTTTGCCCTTACGAACCGATTCCATCGTCTTAAACGACAGCTTGGGCTGCACGCCCTGCAAAATCAGATAGTTCATGATATCGTCACGACAGCAGATACAGCCGGACAGTGGGATCCCCTTACGGACCAGCTCTGCCGCGTTGCCCAGCCATACGTCCGTGCCGTGCGACAGACCGGAAATCGAAACCAGCTCGGCAAAGGTCGAGGGATGCGTCTCCTTGACCATGCCGCGCACGAACTTGGTACCAAACTCCGGCACCGCCAGACAGCCAAGGTCGCCCAGAATCGGGTCGGTGTCCGGGTTTTCGCCCGTGTACTTGAGCGCCTTGCACGAATGGAACAGGCTCATGGTATCCGGGTCGTCGAGCGGAATCTCCTGTGCATTGACGCCGGTCAGGTTTTCCAGATGCTTAATCATGGTCGGGTCATCGTGTCCCAGCTCGTCGAGCTTCAAGAGGTTCGCGTCGATGGAGTGATATTCAAAATGGGTGGTGATGATGTCCGAATCCGGGTCATCTGCCGGATGCTGCACCGGACAGACATCGTAAATCTCGATTTCCTTGGGCACAACAACCACGCCGCCGGGGTGCTGGCCCGAAGTACGGCGCACGCCCGTGCAGCCTGCCGCAAGACGGTTTTCCTCCGCGCGCGAGCACTCGATACCGCGCTCGTCCATGTACTTTTTGACATAGCCGTAAGCGGTTTTTTCCGCAACCGTACCAATCGTACCCGCGCGGAATACATGGTCGTGCCCAAAAATCTCGCCTGTATAATAATGGATGCGCGACTGATACTCGCCCGCAAAATTCAGGTCGATATCGGGTACCTTATCACCTTCAAACCCCAGAAACGTCTCAAACGGAATATTGAATCCCTGTTTGGTCAGGGGCTTACCGCAATTCGGACAGATTTTGTCCGGCAGGTCGACGCCGCAGGAATATTCCTCATGCCACTCAACGTATTTGTCATCCGGACACAGATAATGCGGCGCGAGCGAGTTTACCTCGGTGATGTCCGACATAAACGCCGCCAGCGACGAGCCGACCGAACCACGCGAGCCAACGAGATAACCGTCCGCAAGCGACTTTGTCACCAGCTTTTGCGCGATGATATACATCACCGCGTAGCCGTTGCCAATGATGGAATTCAGCTCACGGTCAAGCCGCGCCTGCACCATTTCGGGCAGCGGGTCGCCGTAAATACGCTTTGCCTTTTCATAGCACATATTGCGAAGGTCGTCCTCGCAGCCGTCGATGTGCGGCGGATAGTTTTCGCGCGGCACTGGACGAATCACGTCACACATATCCGCAATCATATTGGTGTTCTTGACCACAACCTCATATGCACGGTCCTCGCCGAGGTAGGAAAACTCCTTGAGCATCTCGTCGGTGGATTTGAAATACAGCGGCGCCTGATTGTCCGCGTCACCGAAGCCCTGTCCCGCCATCAGGATGCGGCGGAACGCCTCATCCTCGGGTTCGAGGAAATGCACATCACCGGTCGCACAGCAGGGTTTGCCCAACTCATCGGCCAGCCGCAGGATATCCCGATTCCAGTCGCGCAGCTGCTCGTCATCCTTTGCCATGCCTTTGGCAATCATAAACTGGTTGTTGCCGATTGGCTGGATTTCCAGATAATCATAGAAGAACGCAAGCCGTTTGAGCTCATCCCACTCCGCGCCATTTGTCAGCGCCCGGAACACCTCGCCCGCTTCGCACGCCGAACCAAAAATCAGCCCTTCACGATGGCGAATCAGCTCACTGCGCGGCATAATCGGGCGCTTATTGTAGTATTCCAGAAAGCTCTTGGAAATGAGCTGATACAGGTTGCGCAGTCCCGCCTGATTTTTCACCAGAATGATAAAGTGATAGCGCGGCAGGTTTTTCAGCTTGTTTTTACGGTCGGTTGTCGCGGCGAGAACCGGATTGATGTCCGCCGTCGTGACTGCGTGCAGCTCGTCTTTGAGCCGCGCGAGCAGCTTTACAAAAATTCGCCCCAGCACGGCCGCATCCTCGCTTGCGCGGTGATGCTCAAACGGGCCGACTGCCAGCTCTTTCGCCAGAATGTTGAGCTTGAACTTATGCAGATGCGGGAGCATCAGGCGGCTCATTTCCAGCGTGTCGATAGCGGTAAAATCCCGCTCGATTTCCAGCCGTTTGCAGGCCGTGCGCAAAAAGCCCATGTCAAAGCCTGCGTTGTGCGCGACAAGCGGATATTTTCCCTCGCCCGCCCACGCAAGGAACTGCGGCACGGCCTCGGCAAGCTCGGGTGCGTCTGCAACCGTCTCATCCGAAATGCCGGTCAGCTTGGTGATTTCCTCGGGAATGGGCTTATGCGGGTTGACATAGGTTTGGAAGCTGTCCTGAATCGCGCCGTCCACGATGCGTACCGCCGCGATTTCGGTAATTTCCTCGCTTGCGGGATTCAGTCCCGTGGTTTCCAAGTCAAAGACAATGAACGTGCCGGTCAGCGGCTCAGCCGACTTGCCACGCACCACCGAAAGCGTGTCCTCATCGTTAATGTAATACGCCTCGATACCGTAGATAATCTTCATATCCCCGATGATGCTTTTCTGCTTGCCCTCCTGTGCGTGCAGTGCTTCGGGAAACGCCTGCGCCACGCCGTGATCGGTAATCGCCATTGCGCGGTGGCCCCACTGCGCCGCGCGGCACAGCAGCGCCGCCGTCGAGGTCATACCATCCATTGCGCTCATGTTGGTATGCAGATGCAGCTCGACACGCTTCATGCCTTCGGCCTTGTCCTGCCGCACCGGCTTTTTCGCCTTGACAATGCCGGTCGGCTCCAAAACCATCTCTTTGGCGTAGGAATCATACACCATCTTGCCCTGTACCGTGCAGTACAGACCGTTTTTAATCTTGGATGCCGTATCGCCCGCTTTGTCCGCAGCAAGGAACTTGGACACGCGCACAGAATTCGTGCGGTCGGTCATATCAAAGGCGATTTTGACATAGTCCTTGCCGGTCTTTTTGCTGTGGATATCCTTGTTGTCGGTAAAGAATACCTCGCCCTGAATGGTGACCATATCGTACGCCGCAATCGCTTCGTTGACCGAAATAATGGGGTCCTGCATCAGCTTTCCGAAAATCAAATCATCCTCGCGCACCTTTTCCGCGCGCGGACGCTGATAACCGGTATGCTCCTGCCTCGGTGCAGGACGCGGCTTTTTGGGTTTTGGCTCGGCAGGAGTCTCTGCCGCCGCCTGTTCGATTGCCTTCTGCAAAATTTCCTCGCGCTGCGGCGCGTCGGAGGCCGGCACAAAATCACAGACTTCCGCCCGTACGGCATGCACCGGACAGGGTGCACCAAGCTCGCGCAGAATGCGCGCTTCCAAATGGCGCAACGCGTTTGCAAAGTGCCGCTCGCTGACCTCATCCATCGGGATTTGCAGCGCGCCGTCCGTATATTGCCACTTGCCGCAATCGAGCAGACCGCGCGCAGACGGCATACGAAACGCCATATCCTCGTAAAGCGAACGGATATACGCGTCTGTCAAGCCGTCCGGCATGGTATAACGCGGCTCAATACACACGCGGCTCAAACCATACTGCTTTGCAATCTGCTTTTCCGCCTTGGCAAGCGTCTTTCGGCTGACGACCTGCTTCAGGTCCAGCTCGACCACCATGACCGTGTTATTATCTCCAAACGCGAGAGAACGCACCTCGCCTGAGGCGAGGTGCTGTTCTTCCGTCAACAATTTACAGTTTTGAAATAAGTCTATCAGTTTACCAGCCAATTTGACCGTTCCTCCGGATTATGCTTCATAATGCTCGATCATACTCATCAGCTCGTCCACCAACTGCTCCTGCGGCACCTTTTTGATGATCTCCCCCTTGCGGAAAATCAAACCGACGCCGTCGCCGCCCGCGATGCCGAGATCCGCCTCACGCGCCTCGCCCGGACCGTTGACCGCACAGCCCATCACCGCAACCTTGAGCTTTTTGCCGTGGATATTCATGCAGCGCTGCTCGACCTCTTTGGCAATACCGATGAGGTCAATACGGGTGCGCCCGCAGGTCGGGCAGGAAACAACGTTGACGCCGTCCTCGGCACAGCCGACCGCCTTGAGAATGGCCTTTGCCGCATAGATTTCCTTGACTGGATCATCGGTCAGCGATACACGGATGGTATCACCCACGCCGAGCGCGAGCAGACCGCCGATACCCGCCGCAGACTTAATCGTGCCCATATACTCGGTTCCCGCCTCGGTCACGCCGAGATGCAGCGGATAATTCGTCTTTTCGTGCGCCAGCAGATACGCCTGCATGGTATACGGCACGGAAGACGACTTGATCGAAATGCAAATATCATCAAACCCGCAGTCATTTAGCAGGCCGACATGATACAGCGCAGATTCGACCATCGCTTCGGGCGTGGGGCCGCCGAATTTCTCTAAAATATGCTTTTCGACCGAACCGGAGTTGACGCCGATACGAATCGGGATTTTTCGCTCCTTTGCCGCCTGCACAACCGCGTGCACGCGGTCGGCTCCTCCGATGTTGCCGGGGTTGAGGCGAATCTTATCCACGCCTGCCTCGATGGATGCGAGCGCAAGCCGATAATCAAAATGGATATCCGCCACGACCGGGATAGGCGAGCCGGCGCAAATCTCTTTGAGTGCTTCTGCTGCCTGCGCGTCCGGCACGGCACAGCGCACAATATCGCAGCCCGCTTCCGCCAACGCACGAATCTGTTTGAGTGTGGCTTTCGCGTCACGCGTATCCGTATTGGTCATAGACTGCACCGCGATCGGCGCACCGCCGCCGATGGGTACGTCCCGCACCATAATCCGTTTGGTCTGTTTCATGTTCATGAACCTCCCGCAACAATGCGCAAAATATCCTGTCCCGTCACATATACCATCAGCGCCAGCAGCAGCACCAGCCCCGCCGCGTGGATATAGCCTTCATACTTGGGCGGCACCGGCTTGCGGCGCACCGCCTCTATGATGAGGAACAGCAGCCGTCCGCCATCCAGAGCGGGCAGCGGCAGCAAATTCATCACGCCCAAATTGATGGAGATAAACGCGACAAGCTGGAAAAAGGAAATCATGCTGTATTTCGCCGTGTCCGCCATCACTTCGGCAACGCCGACCGGCCCGGAAAGCTGGTCTACGCCAACCTGTCCGCTGACAAGCATGCCGAGGCTCGCCCAAACCATGCGCGCATAGCTGACCGAGGTGCGTACCGCCATGCTCAGATGCAGACCGATGCTGTTCGGCTGCTCGGCAAAGGTCAGGCCAATCATTTTGCGTCCGTCTCCTGCATCGATAGTCGCCTCCAGCTTGACAGCGGGAAGCGTGATTTTCTCTCCATTTCGCCGCACAACAATCTCGTAGGTCGTATCCTCGCCGCGTGCAAGCGCAACCTCAAAATCGCTGCGCAGCAGGATTTTATAGCCGTCCACCTTGAGGATTTCATCTCCTGCCATCAGGCCGCCCTCTGCCGCAGCCGTGCTCGCCGGATCGACCGACGCGAGCGTCGAGATGATATAGCCGCCGTCCGGTCCGTTTGGCCGCATGACCGCCAGCACAATCAGGAAACCGACAAGGAAGTTCATCAGCGCTCCTGCGGCCACGATAAGCATGCGCCGCGGCAGACTTGCCTTGCCGAATGCGTGCTCGTTTTCGCTCTCGCTATCCTCGCCTTCCATCACGCACGCGCCGCCAAACGGCAGCACCTTAAGACAATACAGCGTGCCATGATACTGCTTCTTCAGCAGCGTCGGCCCCATACCGATCCAGAATTCATTGACCTGTACCCCGCCGCGCTTGGCCGTGATAAAATGTCCAAACTCATGCACAATGACCAGCATGCCAAACGCCAGAATCGCAAGTATGATTTGCAGCAAAATACTTCTCCTCTCACAGGACAGAATAAACCCGCTTCACGCTAAAACGCTCTCCCGTGCGGCGCGGTCAGCCGCAAGCACCTCGTCGAGCGTGACGCTGCTGCGATACGGAATCGCATCCAGCGCCTGCGCCACCCGCTCGGCAATCTCGGCAAAGCCGATGCGTCCCTCCAGAAACAGGCCGACCGCCGCTTCGTTTGCACCGTTGAGCACCGCACCGCGGTCTCCCTTTTGTGCAGCCGCCTGCCACGCAAGTCCAAGCGCAGGAAACGCCTCATAATCGGGCGCATAAAAGGTCAGCTTTGCCGCTTCCGCCAGCGACAGCCGCGGCACTTTGCAAGGCACCCGCGCAGGATAAGTTAACGCATACTGAATCGGCAGACGCATATCGGGCAGACCGAGCTGCGCAATCATGGCGCCATCGGCAAACTCAACCGCGGAATGCACAATACTTTCCCGATGGATGACGATTTCGATATCCTCGGGCGGCATGTCGTACAGCCACATCGCTTCGATCTGTTCCAATCCCTTATTCATCATGGTTGCCGAATCAATCGTAATCTTCGCGCCCATCGACCAATTGGGGTGCGCAAGCGCCTGCTCACGCGTGACCGAGCGCATTTCCGCAGCCGTTTTTCCGAAAAACGGGCCGCCCGACGCAGTCAGAATAATTTTCGCAAGCGGATTGCCCTGCGCGGCCTGCGCGCACTGGAAAATCGCCGAATGTTCCGAATCGACCGGCAGAATTTTGACGCCCTTTTCCCGCGCCGCGCGCATGACCAGTTCGCCCGCGCACACCAGCGTCTCCTTGTTGGCCAGCGCGATGTCCTTGCCCGCATCGATGGCAGCCAGTGTCGGTAGCAGGCCAACCATGCCAACAACCGCGGTTACGACGATATCCGCGCCGCTCTCCGCCGCACAGGCCGTCAAACCATCCACACCGCTTAGCACACAAATATCTGTGTCCGCGAGCTTGACCTTGAGGTCGCGCGCGGCCGCTTCGTCAAACGCACACACCATCTTCGGATGCAGCGCGCGCGCCTGCTCTTCGAGTAAGTCTATGCGCCGATTTGTCGTCAATGCGACAACTTCAGCGTCAATCGAGGGCAAAATATCGACCGTTTGCGTGCCGATCGACCCGGTTGAACCTAAAATCGCAATTTTTTTCATAAAACACACCCTTACCAGATGATCCGGAACAGGATTTCTGCGAACGGCGCGACAAACAGCACGCTGTCAAACCGGTCGAGCACGCCGCCGTGTCCCGGGAAAATATGGCCGTAATCCTTGATGCCGGTCTGCCGCTTGATAACCGAGAACGACAGGTCGCCTACTTCGCCCAGCACCGCGCCGACTGCGCCCAGCACGACCGCCGACCACAGCGGCATCTTGAGGCCAAGCGTCGCATTCATCAACAGTGCGACAAGCAGCACCAGCACCGCGCCGCCAATCACGCCGCCAACCGCGCCTTCCACGGTTTTTTTCGGGCTGACAACCGGCGCAAGTTTGTGTTTGCCAAAAAACATACCGGCGAACAGCGCGCAGGTATCCGCGCCCCATGCAGCAAGCAGCGGCAGCAGCACAATGAACTGCCCCGCGCGAAAGTCGGTCTGTCCAATCGGCTTAAAGTCCATTTGATAAATACGCAGCAGGCTGAGCATGAGATATGGCACAATGAGTGCGCCGAAAAAGCCCCATGCGACCTGTGAAGCGTTCATGCCATGATGAAATTTCAGTTCGATTGCAAACGATCCGATCAGCAGCACGAAAATCAGGCCCTGCACCACGTCCTGCAAATCGAGCGGCAAAATAGAAAAATGGCCGATTGCCAGCCCCAGTGAGACCAGCATACACAGCAGCAGCTCCAGCCGGTTATGCACCAGCTTGGTGGAGCCGAGCACCTCATACGTCGCCAGCACGCACAGCGCCGCAACCGCCAGCTCCAGCACGAGCGACGGAAACACATACAGCGCAAGCAACACCAACACAAAGCCGACCACGCCGAACAACACTCTTGCTTTCATATCTTTACACCTCGCTCCGTTCGTTTATACGCCGCCGAACCGGCGATTGCGTTTATTGAACGCATCAATCGCCGCATCCATGTCGACAGTCTTAAAGTCCGGCCATAACACGTCGGTAAAATAATACTCCGCATAGGCAGACTGCCATAACAGAAAATTCGAGGTGCGAATCTCACCGGACGGCCGGATAATCAAATCCGGATCGGGCATATGCGCGGTATACAGATGCGCGCCGATTGTCTCCTCGGTGATGTCCTCGGGTGCCAGCGCACCGTTTTTCACCTGCTCTGCAATAGCCCGAACTGCATTTTTGATTTCATCCCGTCCGCCGTAGTTAATGCACAGAGAAGCGGTCGCCGCATCCGGCCCCAGCCGGTCGGCAATCTCATCCACCTCGCGGATCTGCGCACGGATATCCTCGGGCAGCGGCGTCAAATCGCCCAGCACTCGCACCGCAACCCCGCGCTGAAACATGGTTTCCGCCGCTTCCTTCAAGTAGGTGCGGAACAGGTTCATCAGCGCGTTCACTTCCTCCTGCGGCCGTTTCCAATTTTCCGTTGAAAAGGCATACACTGTAAAATACTGCACGCCAATGTCCTTGCAGTACGTCGCGATGGTGCGGAAGGTTTCTGCGCCAACCTTATGCCCTGCCTGCCGCGGCAGACCGCGCTTTTTCGCCCAACGGCCATTGCCGTCCATGATGACCGCGATATGTCGCGGCACAGGACGGTTTTCCGATACGGCTGCTTTCTTTTTCCGTGTAAACAGACCCACAAATACTTCCCCCATGCAAAGGGGCGGCCATGCCGCCGCCCCCCAATGTTGTTTGTTTTTCCTTCAGAGCGATGCACAGAGCGTCACACCTCGGCCAGCTCCTTGGACTTCTTGGCAACCATGGCGTCAACTTCCTTGACATACTTATCCGTCAGCTTCTGCATCTTGTCTTCGCCCTCGTGCAGCTCGTCCTCGGTCATTTCGCTCTTCTTCTGCGCCGCCTTGAACTTGTCAATCGCATCGCGTCGAATATTGCGCAGCGCAACCTTGGATTCCTCACCCGTCTTGGAAACGCCCTTAATCAGTTCCTTACGGCGCTCCTCCGTCAGCGGCGGGAAGCTCAAACGAATCTGCTTGCCGTCGTTCTGCGGATTGATACCCAAATCGGATACCTGAATTGCCTTTTCTATGGCCTTGAGGATCGAGCCGTCCCACGGCTGGATCGCAAGCGAACGGGGATCGGGCGAAGAAATCGCAGCCACCTGATTGAGCGGTGTCGGCGCGCCGTAATACTCGACCGTAATCTTATCGAGCACGGCCGGATTTGCGCGGCCTGCGCGAACAGCCGCCAGTTCCTTGGCGAGCACATCGAGCGTTTTCTTCATTTTTTCCTCATAAGCATTGAGCTGAGCCTTCATGATTTGTCCTCCTCTACAATCGTGCCGATTTTCTCACCGTTGACCGCACGATAAATATTTTCCGGATCGGAAAGTGCGAATACCAAAATCGGAATGTGGTTATCCATGGAAAGCGAGGTCGCGGTCGTATCCATGACGCCGAGACCCTGATTGAGCACGTCCATATAGGTCAGACGGTCATACTTTTTCGCATCGGGATTTTTCGCCGGATCGGAATCGTATACGCCGTCGACATTTTTTGCCAGCAGAATGACTTCCGCGCCGATTTCCGCCGCACGCAGCACCGCCGCAGTATCGGTCGAGAAGAACGGGTTGCCCGTGCCGCACCCGAAGATGACCACGCGGCCCTTTTCCAGATGGCGCGTTGCGCGCTGCCGGATGTACGGCTCGGCGATACGGTTCATCTCGATTGCCGTCTGCACACGTACCGGCACGCCGCGCTGCTCCAGCGCATCGGCCAGCGCCAGCGCATTGATGGTCGTCGCCAGCATGCCCATATGGTCGGCTCGTGTGCGCTCCATCTTACCGCCGCCGTCCTTGACGCCGCGCCAGAAGTTACCGCCGCCAACGACAATACCGATCTCGCAGCCCTGTTCGTTGCATTTTTTTATCACATCACATACCGGACCAATCACATCGAAATTCAGACCGAAATGCTTATCGCCGGCCAGCGCCTCACCGCTGATTTTTATGAGAACTCGCTTATATCTCTGTGTTTCCATGCTCCACACTCCTTGCTTCATTTTCCCGTTTTCTATTCTACCCTATAAACGCCTATTTTGCAAAGGGTTTCGCTATGGATTTTACAATTTATGCACAACTGCACCACGCATTGTACAAGTTTGCACACTTCCCCTGTCCGCATCCGTTCCGATGTAAAAAAATCCCGCTCCAAACAGAGCGGGATTTTTCTGCTTATGTATGCTTTTACTTCTTAAGAACGACTTCGCCGCCCAGACCGGTGTGTGCGGTGATGTATTCGCGGCCCATCTTGGCATACTCGTACGGATTAGCCTTAGCCGGGTCCTGCTCGGCCTCAACCATGATCCAGCCGGTGTAACCAGCCTTGTCCAGCAGGTCGAATACCTTGTCGAACTCGACGCAGCCGTCCGGATCGCCCGGAACGGTGAACGCACCGGCGCGAACCGCATCGAGGAAGGACCAGTGCTCTGCACGAGCCTTTTCCACCATCGGCATACGCATGTTCTTCAGGTGAACGTGACCAACACGGTCTGCAAACTTCTCGAGCATCTTGACCGGGTCCTCGCCTGCGAAGGTGAAGTGGCCGGTATCGAAGCACAGGAACACATACTTGGGATCGGTGTTCTCCATCAGGCGGGTGGTCTCCTCCACCGTCTGGCACACGGTACCCATGTGATGATGGAAGCAGGTGCGGATGCCATACTTCTCCATGGACAGCTTGCCCAGCTTGTTCAGACCCTCGGTGAAACGAGCCCACTCTTCGTCGGTCAGAACGCGCTTGTTCTCCATGTCGAGGATAGCGGTATCCAGCTTGCCCTGAATGGAGCCGGACTGCTCGGATACGTTGATGGCGGTTGCGCCGACATAGGAGAGGTAATCCAGCTCCTTGATAAACTCAGCCTCAACCTCTTCGTACGGCTTGTCAACCAGGAAAGAGGAGAACCACTTGGACGCGATGGTCATGTTGCGCACGTCGAGCATGTGCTTGAGAACTTCCTTATCCTCCGGATACTTGTGGCCGACTTCGCAGCCGTCGAAGCCCGCGAGCTTCATCTCGGAAATGCACTGCTGGAACGTGTTCTCATCGCCCAGATCCCACATATCGTCATTGGACCAGCCAATCGGGCAGATGCCCAGCTTTACTTTCTTCGGATCTAACATGTGTTATTCCCTCCATTTTATCTCATGCCGCATGCTTCCGCATGCGCCGTTACTATCCTTATTGTACTCAACTATATCCTAAAAGTCAAACGCATTTTTGCACAGAAATGCCCTGTGCAAAAAACTTTTTCAGCAAATTGCACAGTACCGACGTGCACGAGCACGCAACACCCCTTTTTCCCACCGTTCCGCCTCTTAAACGCGCGCCACACCCGAGTCGCGCGCTGCCTGTGCAACCGCGTCCGCAACCGCGCGGATGACCTTTTTGTCAAACGCCATCGGCATGATATATTCTGGGGTCAGCTCCTCGTCCGATACGCAGTAGGCAATCGCCTTGGCAGCGGCGAGCTTCATTTCCTCGTTGATATCGCTTGCGCGTACATCCAGCGCACCGCGGAAAATCCCCGGGAACGCAAGCACGTTGTTAATCTGGTTGGGATAATCCGACCGGCCGGTACCGACGACTGCCGCGCCGCCCTTTTTCGCGTCCTCCGGCCAGATTTCGGGCACCGGATTTGCCATGGCAAACACCATTGGATTTGCCGCCATGGTGGCAACCATTTCGCTGGTCAGCACCTGCGGAGCCGACATGCCGAAAAACACATCCGCACCCTTGATGGCGTCCTCCAGCGTACCGGTCATGTGGCTGCGGTTGGTGACCTTTGCCATCTCGGCCTGCGCAGGATTCAAACGCTCGTCACCCTCGCAGACAATACCGAACCGCTCGACCATGGTCACGTCACGAATACCGAGGAACATCAGGAACTTCGTCACCGCAATCGCGGCCGCACCGCAGCCATTGACCACCATCTTGATATCCTCTACCTTGCGGCCGGTCAGACGGCAGGCGTTGATGAGCGCCGCCCCGCAGCAGACCGCTGTGCCGTGCTGGTCATCGTGGAACACCGGAATATCACAGACCTCCTTGAGCTTGCGCTCAATCTCAAAGCAGCGCGGCGCGGCGATGTCCTCCAGATTGATACCGCCGAACGAGCCGGAGATCAGCTGAATTGTGCGCACTATTTCATCCACATCCTTGCTCTTGACGCAAAGCGGGAACGCATCCACGTCCGCAAACGCCTTGAACAGCGCGCACTTCCCCTCCATAACCGGCATACCGGCCTCCGGACCGATGTCGCCAAGGCCCAGCACTGCCGTGCCGTCCGTAATAACCGCAACCAGATTATGTCGGCGGGTATAGGTGTAGCTTAAGGACGGGTCATCCTTAATTTTCAGACACGGCTCGGCAACACCCGGCGTATAGGCAATCGAAAGATCCTCCTTGCTGTTGACCTCGCAGCGTGCAATGACCTCGATTTTACCGCCCCACTGCTCATGCGCCTTAAGAGCGCGCTCTTTTAAATCCATATTGTTTCCTCCATCGGCTTTATATACAAATTTTCCTGATTATCAGTTTACCGCAAAATCCTCCTTCTGCATAGAGGCAGAATGGACAAACCCGTCAAACAGAAAAGGCGCGCTGCCAATGCAGCGCGCCTGCGTTCTGTTTGAATTACTTGCGGGAAATTGCCTTCTTGGCAGCCTCAACGATGTGTGCTGCGGTCAGGCCGTACTCCTCACGCAGGAAGCTCTCCGCGCCAACCTGGCCGAAGCGATCCTCAACGCCGACCATCTCCATCGGAACCGGGCAATTCTGGATAACAACGTTGGCAATTGCAGAACCAAGGCCGCACTTGACCTGATGGTTCTCTGCGGTTACGATCGCGCCGCACTCCTTGGCAGAGTCGATGATGAGCTGCTCGTCCAGCGGCTTCCAGGTGAACATGTCAATCACCTTTGCGGAAATGCCCTCAGCAGCCAGCTGCTCCTGCGCCTTGAGTGCCTCGTCCACCATGATGCCGGAAGCGATGATGGCAACGTCCTTGCCTTCCTTCAGGGTGACGCCCTTGCCGATCTCGAAGTCGGAGCCGTCGCCGTAAACAGTAGTGAAGGTCTTGCGGATCATGCGCATGTAAGAGAACTTGCCGGATTCCGCCAGCTTCTTGGTCAGGCAGTTGATCTGTGCGTAGTCGACCGGATCAACAACAACTGCGTCCGGAATAGACATGTACAGTGCGCAATCCTCAAACGGCATATGGGTGCCGCCGTTGTAAGCCGCGCATACGCCGGGGTCAGAACCGACGATATGTACCGGCAGCTTTGCATAAGCTGCGCTCATGAACGCCTGGTCAAATGCACGGCGGGAGGCAAAGCAGCCGAAAGAGTGCACGAATACGGTCTTGCCCGTTGCGCACAGGCCGGCAGATACGCCAACAGCGTTAGCTTCCGCGATACCTGCGTTGATGGTACGCTCCGGGAAAGCCTTTGCCAGCTTGCCGGTGTTAATGCAGTTTTCGAGGTCACAGTCAACATGCATGACCGTGGGGTCCTTCTCCATCATCTCGAGCATCGCGGTAACGTAACCATCGCGGTTTGCACGAGAATCCTTTTCGTGTTTGCCAATCAAAGTAAAGCTCATGTTCGTACCCTCCCTTACTGTGCCTTGATCTCAGCGAGCTGCTTCTCAGCATAGGCAATGGCTTCATCCCACTGCTCCTTGGACGGCTGAGAAGAATGCGCGCCCGTACCGTCGGCAAAGGTAGCGCCCTTGCCCTTGACCGTGTTCAGCACAATGCAGGTCGGCACGCCCTTGGTGGCGTAAGCATTCTGAATCGCGTCGTAAATCTGCTCGACATCGTTGCCGTCTTCGCACTCGACTACGTTCCAGCCGAACGCTGCAAACTTGGCGCCAATACCCTTGGCATGCTTCATGACCTTCTCGCATGCACCGTCGAGCTGATACTTGTTGTCGTCGACAAAGCAAACCAGATTATCCAGCTGATAATGTACCGCAAACTGAGCGCCTTCCCAAATCTGGCCCTCGTCCGCCTCGCCGTCGCCGACAAACACGAATACATGATTGTCGCGGCCGTCGATTTTGTTGCCGAGCGCCGCGCCCGTAGCGGTGGACATGCCCTGACCGAGCGAGCCGGTGGTCAGGTCAACACCGGGGGTCTTGGTGCGGTCGGTATGGGACGGGAAGTTGGTGTGCGGCTGGTTGAGCGTATAGGCATCCTCAATCGGATAGAAGCCCTTCAAGCCGAGGGTGGCGTACATTGCCGGGCCAGCATGTCCCTTGGACAGCACGCACCAGTCACGATCCTCCCAGCGGGGATTCTTCGGATCAATCTTCATTACTTCACCATACAGAACGGCCAGCGCGTCAATGATGGACATCGAACCGCCCACATGACCAAAGCCGAGCGAGCCGATGGTTTTCAGGGTTTCCAAACGGATTTCCTGCGCAAATACGCGAAGCTCCTGCATCTTTTCTGCTTTCTGCATTGCATACACCTGCCTAATTCAAAATATTTTCTCTCCACGGAACAGGTTCCGGCAACAGCGGCGGCTGGCCGCTGTATATCGATTACAGTGTATCACCAAGCTACCCAAATTTCAACCAGAATTCACACATTTGTTCACAAAAATTCCACCCCTTGTTTTGTACTCTTCGGAATATTTTATAAAAAATCGCTGGCTTTTTTTTGAAATTTGTTTGTTATGTATTGGTTGTATTTCTGTATTTTCTTGGGCATCTTATTGCAGCATTCCTGCTGCGTTCCTCAATTTTTGCTGCCTGTCCAGCCACTTGACAGATATGACCAAAAAACAACCACCTTATTTCCACGAAGAAATATTTTTAAATTCAATTTTCCCTTTTTAATCCCAAAAACATTGCTGCGTTCACGCCCCCGCACGTAATAGTTTATAATTATTGAACACATTCACCCATTTTCGCCATTTTTTGAACCAGTAGACATTTTATGCATTTTTTGATAAACTATAAAAAGTTATTCTGGTTAATTTTCGGGTAAGAATGGGGAAAAGGGAAGATGAAAGTCAGCCGTCTCAATTCAATTGAACAATATGTTATCTCACGTGAAACTGTCAGCATTGATGAATTATGCGAGGTTTTCGGTGTTTCCAAGAACACCATCCGCCGCGATTTGAACGAGCTTGAGGTGCGCGGACATATCACTAAGGTATACGGCGGCGTTACCGCCACCGTCCCCTCCGGCGCTGTGCCGACACCTATCCGTTCCGGACTCAATCCGATTGACAAATCTCTCATCGGCCGTCTGGCCGCAGAGGAGGTTGCCGACGGCGATACCATTTTTATTGATTCCGGCACGACAACATTGTGCCTGCTGCGTTTTCTGGTCGCCAAAAAGCGCATCACCATCATCACACATTCGCTTGGTGCGCTCAGCGAGGCATCCAAATATGATAATCTCAACATTATCTCGCTTGGCGGCATCTATAGCCCGACAACCGACTCGTTCGTCGGTCTGTCCACGATTGAATCACTCAGCGCTATGCGCATCAATAAAGCCTTCATGGGCGCCACCGGCGTGTCTCTGACCGCAGGCATGACCAACACCACCTTCCTGGAGGCGGAGATTAAGCGTGCGGTCGTCCATCGCGCGGACATGATTTACGGCATGGTCGATTCCTCCAAAATCGGCAAGGAGGCCATTGTCACCTTCTGTCATCTGAAGGATTTGACCGCCTTTATCACCGACCGTGAACCGCCGAAGGAATATGTCGACCTGTGCCGGCAGGAAAACGTCAAGCTCCGGTTTGAATGACTACGACACTGCGGTGACATAGCTTCTCATTGTAACAAAATTAACGGGCGGCTTCGGATTGCATCCGAAGCCGCCCGTTTTTCTTTTCCCGATATCACGCCAGACTGTTTTTTCGATAATTGGAGGGCGAAACACCATAAACCGCACGAAATCGCTTGATAAAATAGCTGAAATTATCAAATCCGACATTAAAGCCAACCTCCATCACCGGTAGGTCGCTCTCGCGCAGCAGACGGGCCGCCTGCTCGATGCGCAGGGAGTTGATATGCTGCGTGAACGTCCGTCCGAAATTCTCCCGGAAAAAGCTGCTAAAATACTGTGGCGACAGGCCGAAATGCGCCGCTACCGCAGTCAGCGACAGCGGTTCGGTAAAATGCGCACCTAAATACCCCACAATCTCCTTGAGCTGCCGCGCCTTATAATCCGCGCCCGGGCGCACCCTCTTACCGGTCAACAGCCCGACCTGCGCGCATACCGCCACGATGCCGAGCAGCGCCGCCTTGACCGCAAGCTGGTACCCCGGCGCCCGTGCCAAGCAGGCGCGCACAATCTGCGCTAACAGCGCTCGCACCTCGCGTTGTCCGTCCTCTCCTGCACGCAAGCTGGTTGCAAACCGCAGACGACCTTCTGCAAGCGGTGCAAGCAACTCCGTTTCCACCTGATCCGCACGCGCAAACTGCAAAAAATCCGCTGCAAACACAAAAGATCGAAACTGATTTTCCCGTCCCGCCGCGCGGATTTCATGCAGTTCTTCTCCCGCAGCGAAAAACACGTCCCCATGCTCTCCCTCGTAAACATGGTCCGCAATGGTCAGCGACACATGTCCTGCATCCACCGTGATAATCTCCAATTCCGGATGCCAGTGATAGGGAATAAAGTCACTGTCATCCGCTTCGCTGCCGTCCAGTGCAGGATAAATCTGAAAGGGAAACGCCTGCGTGCCGTGTTCCCGTTTTTCCCGCCTTGCCGCGTCCATTTCGTCCCTCCGCATTTTCCTTAAAATAGTGTTATTGCTCATGAAGATATTGCAAGCATTTTTGTCGCTATCTGCTATAATTATAGTTACAAACGGGAACAAATGCAAGAGAACGAAATTAAAAAATCGTATTTTTGTTGTATCATTTGACAGAAGAACCGAGCCGGTTTTTGTGCTAAATGACAAAGAGTTCCCGCGCAGCAGCGAATGCGTTGAAAGCATTTGCTGCCGCATGTTATAATGAAGGTTGGACAGCCTTATCGTGGCTGACCGCCAACCGCCCGGCCAAAATGCCGGACGCTGTACCAAAAAAATCTTTTTTTGGAGGGAAACAGTTATGTACATTGATAAGCAAGTCAAGCGCGGATACAACGAATATATCCGTCTGGACGAGGGCATCGGCAAGGACGCCATGATGGACGTTGCCCTGCTCGTAATGGAGGATGGCGACACCTACTCTTTCGAGGAGCCGGAAAAGGAACTGGCTGCTCTGGTATTTGACGGCACGTGCACACTCGAATGGGATGACCAGTCCTACGACGTCGACCGTCCCAATCCGTTCGACTACAACCCGTCCTGCCTGCATGTCTGCAAGGGTACCAAGGTCAAGATTACCGCACACGGCCCCTGCAATATCTATATCCAGAAGACCTTAAACGACAAGACCTTCCCGAACAAAATGTATAAGCCGGAAGACACCGACACTTGGGCGCGCGGCAATCAGGGCGAACTGATGGGCTGCATCAAGCGTGATGTGCGCACCTGCTTCGATCTGGACAACGCCCCCTACTCCAACATGGTGCTGGGCGAGGTTGTCAACCTGCCGGGCAAGTGGTCGAGCTATCCGCCGCATCATCATCCGCAGCCGGAGTGCTACTTCTATCGCTATGACAAGCCGATGGGCTTCGGCGCAGGCTGGGGCAACGGCGAAATCTACGAGACCCATCACAACGGCCTTGCCATCATCACCGACAAGATGCACTCTCAGGTTACCGCTCCGGGCTACTCCTGCTGCTATGCTTGGGGCATCCGTCATCTGCCGGGCAATCCGTGGGATAAGACCCGTATCGACGACGAGGAGCATCTGTGGCTGCTCGCGGACGACGCCAATGATCACATCTGGCACTGCCCGACCGGCAACTGAGCCTTTTCTAATCCCGATTGACGAAATAGAATCTTTTTTAGGAGGAACATAAACCTATGAAGCATATGGAAACGGTACGCCTGACCGCTTCTCAGGCGCTCGTTCGCTTCCTCGAAAACCAGTATGTCAGCTACATTGACATGGATGGCAACGAGCAGGAGCACAAGTTTGTCAAGGGCATTTTCATGCTGCCCGGTCACGGCAACGTTGTCGGCTTTGCCAACGGTGTTGAGCAGGAACTGAAGGACATGGTTGTCTATCAGGGCAAGAACGAGCAGGGCATGGCGCTGGCCGCTGTCGGCTACGCCAAGCAGATGCGCCGCAAGCAGATTTTCGCTGCGACTTCTTCTGTCGGCCCCGGCGCGTGCAACATGGTAACCGCCGCTGCAACCGCTACCGCCAACAACATCCCGGTTCTCATTCTGCCGGGTGATATTTACGCTTCCCGTCAGCCTGACCCGGTTCTCCAGCAGATGGAGCAGCCCCAGAACCTGACCATTTCCGCGCACGATGCATTCCAGGCCGTCACCAAGTACTGGGGCCGCATCAACCGTCCGGAGCAGGTTATGACCGACATGATTTCCGCAATGCGCGTGCTGACCGATACCGCCAACACCGGTGCGGTTGCAATCTCCCTGCCGCAGGACGTACAGGCGGAAGCCTATGACTATCCGGTTGATTTCTTCAAGAAGCGCGTATGGCGCATTGACCGCCGTCCGATCACCAAGTACGCACTGGAGAAGGCTGTCGAGGTCATCAAGACCGCCAAGAAGCCGCTTCTTATCTGCGGCGGCGGCGTTCGCTATGCAGAAGCGCACAAGGTGTTCAAGAAGTTCGCAGAAGACTTCGGTATTGCGTTCGGCGAGACGCAGGCGGGCAAGAGCGCAGTAGAGTGGACCCACGAGCTGAACCTCGGCGGTCTGGGCACCACCGGCGGCATTGCAGCCAACAAGCTGGCTCATGAGGCGGATGTTGTCATCGGCGTCGGCACTCGCTACACCGACTTCACCACCGCTTCCAAGTGGCTGTACCGTACGGACGCCAAGTTTGTTAACATCAATCCGTCCGAGTTCCAGGCATACAAGATGGACGCTACCCCGGTTGTGGCCGATGCCAACGAGGCACTGACCGCCATCGGCGAAGAGCTTAAGAAGATCGGCTACCACACCGATGCCGCTTATGCGGAAGAAGTTGCCGCACTGCGCAAGGAGTGGTTCACCGAAGTAGAGCGTCTGGACAACTGTGTTTACACCGACAAGGATTCCTTTGTTCCGGAAATCAACGATGCAAACCGTCAGTGTGTTGAAAAGTACATCGAGGACACCGGCTGCAAGCTGTGCCAGACTGCGGTACTCGGTGCTATCAACCATCTGATCGATGACGACGCCATCGTCTGTGCGGCTGCCGGCTCCCTGCCGGGCGACATGCAGGGTCTGTGGCGCGCCTCCAAGATTAACACCTATCACATGGAATACGGCTATTCCTGCATGGGTTACGAAATCGCTTCTGCACTGGGTGCAAAGCTCGCTTGCCCGGACAAGGAAGTCTACGCAATGTGCGGCGACGGCTCGTTCGACATGCTGCACTCCGAACTGATTACCTCCGTCCAGATCGGCAAGAAGATCAACGTCATGCTGTTTGATAACGCTTCCTTTGGCTGCATCAACAACCTCGAGGTTGGTCAGGGCAACGCCTGCATCTGCACTGAGAAGAACATGCTGGAAGAGGGCGTAACCAACGGCATCCATAAGGGCAAGGTCATCCAGATTGACTATGCGGCCATCGGTGCAGCATACGGCTGCAAGACCTACACCGTCAAAACGATGGATGAACTCAAGGCTGCCATTGAAGACGCCAAAAAGCAGACCGTTTCCACTGTTATTGATATGAAGGTTCTGCCTAAGACGATGTCTGCCGGTTATGAGAACTGGTGGCGCGTCGGCGTAGCAGAAGTTTCCACCAAGCCGGAAGTGCAGGCTGCGCGCAAGGCAATTGAAGAGCATCTGTACGAAGCTCGTCACTATTGATCTCTCTCTTACTCTCAATAAAGAGCGCCTTCGGGAAATATCCCGAAGGCGCTCTTCCATTATGGTATGTTTTATAGATAAAATCAGCTGCTAACTCAAAGCATTTGCAGCAGCTCAATCTGTTCCCCGGACGGGCCGGTAAAGAACCAGTTCTGCAGACCGCCGAAGGTCTCCGGCATCACCTTTTTCTCCGGTGTCATGAACGAGATTATCCCTGCAGCCTTAATGGCAGCGGCTGCTTTATCCAAATCATCCACATAGACTGCAAAATGCGGAATGCTGCCCTCTCCCGCGGGCACCAGCTCGCCTTCCGGCGGCTCAACGAGTTCGAGCAGAAACCCACCGAATTCCACCAATGTGAGTTTCTTCTCCCCCTCCGGCACCTGCACACTGTCTCGCTTATAAACGCTGCCGCCAATCTTTTCATAAAACGCAATGCTTTCTTCCATATCGACAGTATAGATTGCGACATGCCCCAAGCCCTTGTATAATTCCTTCATAGCTGACAAGCCTCCTTTATATCGTTATCATTTTACCATATTCCAGCGCTCGTGCAAAGCCTTTCCCTCCATATAGCGCAAGGAAAAAGGGCCGTCCCAAACGGGACAGCCCTGCATTTATGTACCTTTTATTCCTGCACCGTCTCGGTAACCGAGGTCGATGCATGATTTGCCTGATAACGTTCAAAGGTAGAGGTCTCGCTCTTGCCGAAGCCGAGCGGAGAGAAGATGACGTATGCGATAACCATGATGAGCAGCGTAACCGTCGCCCAAACCTTGCCATTCTTCCACGGCGTCATATCAACCGCCTTAGCGTCATGCAGGATAAAGTCTTCCGGACGCGGATTCTTCTTGACGATAACCCACATCAGCAGCATATCGAACACGAACAGAATCGCAGTGAAGTACAGATAGTGGACATCCTTCAGCCACGGGATAACATTGCGCAGGCCAAACTGCAAGGTGAAATACAGCACAACATGAACCGGAATAACGATTTTCGCTGCGATGGAGGGTACCTTCTTCCAGAAGAAGCCGCACAGCAGGCAGACAAAAATCGGGGTATTAAACGCAGCAAACGCCGAGTTTACAAAGCTCGTGATACCGCCCATGTACAGCATAAACGGGCTCATGATAGTGGATACGATTGCAACAATTGTGCCAAAATTCTGGCCGACCTTTACCATATGTGCATCGGATGCAGTCGGATTGAAAATCGGACGATGAATATCCAGCGCATAAATGGTGGATGCAGAGTTAAGTACCGAGTTAAAGGACGAGAGAATCGCACCGAACATAACAGCCGCGAAGAAACCAAGGACCGGCTTAGGCATTACCTCGGCAACCAGCATCGGATAAGCCGAGTCACCGCTGCCCCAGTCCTGACCGGGATATGCCAGCGCACAGATAACGCCCGGCACAACGATAATCAGCGGAGTCATGATTTTGAGGAAGCCCGCGAATACCGCACCCTTCTGCGCTTCCTTGAGGTTCTTTGCGCCGAAGGCACGCTGAATGATGGACTGGTTGGTCGCCCAGTAGTACATGTTATTAACCAGCAGACCGGTCAGCAGC
The DNA here is from genome assembly GCF_964248325.1 of Agathobaculum sp. Marseille-P7918. NCBI lineage: Bacteria > Bacillati > Bacillota > Clostridia > Eubacteriales > Butyricicoccaceae > Agathobaculum > Agathobaculum sp. Marseille-P7918. The sequence goes on from NZ_CAXTXI010000001.1 coordinate 574,315, forward strand.
AGCGGCCACGGGAGCCACGGCTCGGGAGAATTCACCTCGTTAATCGCGTTCAGATACGCCGGGTCGGTATGCAGGAACTTGTCAAAGCCATCCATGAAACTGCCGTCGCCGCCCAACTGTCCGGACAGGAACATAAAGCCGAACACCGGCACCAGCAGGCCGCCGACAATCAGGCCCAAGCCGTTGATGGAGTCAGACAATGCAATTGCCTTCAAACCGCCAAAGATGGCGTAAATCGAACCGACAATCGCAGTAGCCACACACACGATGGCGATAGCTGCAAAATACGAAATGCCGAACATTTTATCCAAACCAAAGATATTCACAAACACCTGTGCGCCGGCATACAGGATGTTCGGCAGCATGATGACAACATAGCTCAGCAGCACGATAATCGAAACCAAACGACGCGTGCCGGCATCATAGCGCTGCTCAAAAAACTGCGGAATAGTCGTCAAGCCGGTCTTGAGGTACCTCGGCATCAGCACGAAGGCTAAAATAACCAGCGCGATTGCAGAAGTAACTTCCCAGCCCATCGTACTCATACCGACGCGAACCGCCTGACCGTTGTTGCCGACCAGCTGCTCGGCAGACAGGTTGGTCATCAGCAGAGAACCCGCAATAACCGGACCGGTTAAGCCACGGCCAGCCAGATAATAGCCGTCCTGCGTATCCAGATTATCGCCGCGGGTTTTCCACCACGAGATAACTGCGACGAGCGCCGTGAATGCCACAAAGGAAATCGCGGTGAACGCCAAGGAATTAAAAAACTGCATGTTTTTCTCCCCTTCTTGTTTTTCTTTCTTTCCCGGTTCAGAGGCATTCCGCTTCACACACTCCCCAGTAATGCGAAGCAGCCGTTTTGCGGGCGCGCGCACGCAAGCGCCCAAAAAAACAGATCACCAGTTTTCACTGAAGATCCTGACGTGCACGATAGCCGCGCCTCATTTCCCGTCATTCATTTTAGCACCATGTTCCTATATTGGCAAAACATTTTTGAGCCATTTTTAGCACTTTGGTTAGTTGCACATAATCCAATTCTCTTTTTTGTAAAATTCGCACTAATTAATTTTTATTATCACAAGAAATTAACCATTTCTTCACCATTTTAGTACCCAAAACATATTGTTCATTTTTCACAAAAAAGTGCAAAAAGCGCTTCGCGCCAATGACGCGGAGCGCTTCTCACCTCACGGCTCATACCATGCATCGTCTCGCTTTTTTACATCGAACAGATGCGCATACTGCATCATCTGGTATTCAGCCAGCAGCGTATCTGACTCGACATTTTCCATCGCAAACCAGCTCCCGTCCGGTAAGTAATAGCCTGTGTTATTGATGCGCGGTATCTGCTCCCGCACTGCCAAGCGAAGTGCGTCATATCCTGATGTCGCACAGCCCAACGAATCCAGCGCAAAAGCGGTCAAGTAATTGGTACTGATTTGCACATCCTGCTGTTCTTCAATATCATAATTGGCCCAGATGAAAAATGAAGCAAGCTTTTTCTTCTGCTTTTGTTCGGAGCTTTGCTCCTCATCCGGAGTTTCCATCAGCTCTTCATAAAACGCACTCGACAAATTCGGCTGATGATCACCAAAAAAGATGATAGCCGTTGGCTCATCTACCGCAGAAAAGTACGCAATCAGTTCTTCAATCGCTGCATCGCTGCGCTTTACCAGCGACAAGTATTCGTCTACCTCAGGATATTTCCCCGCATATTCTCCCGTCAAATGGATGGTCTGCTCAAAGTTATCGTTCTCGTCCGGCACATAGCCGCCATGATTCTGCATGGTTACATTAAACAGGAACAGCGGCGCATCCGACTGCTTATTTTCGAATACCTCAAAGATTTTGCGATAATTCTCGCTGTCGCTGATAAAGCTGCGTACCCGTTCGGCATTTGTCCCAAAAGCATCCTCATACAACTGTGTATCAAAGCCAAACCGTTCATACACCTGCTGGCGGTTCCACGAAGTTGCGCGATACGGATGCAGCGATACGGTCTGATAGCCCTGCTCAGATAAACCGGATACCAGCCCCGGCGTCGCCTGCTTGACATACATCTGATACGGCGAGCAACCGTACGGCAAGAACGCCATTGTGTCCCCCGTCAGCACTTCAAACTCAGTCGTTGCCGTTCCACCGCCAAAGACAGACACCAGCAAATCACCGGTAATCGTATTCTCCTTCCCTTTCAGTGAATGTAAAAACGGCAGATAATCTTCGTTTGTCTCAAACTCCCCTACATCATGCAAATCCGCAAAGGATTCGTTCATAATCATGATGATATTCGGGCGAATTTCTCCCTGTGCTCCGTCATATTCCTCGGTAATCTGCTCCAATGCCCCGGCCGAATACCCTGCCGGCTGCTCTACAATAGCATTGCCCGCTGTCCGGCAAAAATAATACCATTCACTGTATTGCAGATTGCCCTGCCAAAAACCAAAACTATCGCCTGCAAGTTGTAAGCCATACAACCAGCAGCAAAGCAGCAATGATACCGTGATAAACTGCCAACGCCTTGGTGTCGCCACACGGCGCATCCGCCAGACAGCAACACAAAACAGCACAGCAATCCCGACCGTCTGCAAAACAGAAAGCTCCATCGGTACCGAATAATTCGCTGCGACATTTTTTGCCGTGCCAATGGCAAAAATATCACTCAGCAGCACCGGTGTGCCGCGGAACACGGTCACATAATGGTCAATGAGCGCATACAACAACGTCAAGCCCATGCCGATATTGGTTGTCCAGCGAATATTGCCGACAAACACATAGACAAGCCCAAATACGGCTGCGTGAGCAAGATACCCCTGCCAAATCGCCGTATTCCCCACCAGAATACCGCCCTTGACCACATACTCGGTCAGCAGTAACGCAAACGAACTGGCTGCCAGCAGCACCAGAATGTCATGTACGGCCAGTTCAAATGCCGAGGCCCGTCTGTGCGGACGCAGCAGCAGCGGCAGTGCCGCTAAAACCCCCAACGGCTCCTGACTTTCCGGACGATAAAAAATCGTTCCCTTGCGGAGCAGATACACCGCCGCATAAATGAGCAGCACTGCCAGCACTGCATTGACGATATAACTTAAAATTATCCTGCCTTTTGCTTGTTTTTTACATTTGGGGCGCACGTTTGCTTTTCTCCTTCTGAAAAGTAGAAAAGCCGCTACGGGCCTGCCGCAGCGGCTTTGTTCAGTCTGCTGTTATGCTTCCGGTTCGCTTTCCACACGGGTGACGGCAATGGACAAATCATCCAACTGCTTGGCATCCACGGTATCCGGACAGCTCATCATCAAATCGGACGCATTCTGCACCTTGGGGAAAGCAATCACGTCGCGAATGGAGTCCAGCCCCGCCAGCAGCATGCACAGACGGTCCAGACCATAGGCAAGGCCACCGTGCGGGGGCGCACCGTAGGAGAAGGCCGTAATCAGGTGTCCGAACTGCTCCTTGGCACGCTCTTCCGTAAAGCCGAGTGCCTCGAACATCTTGGTCTGCAGCTCCGAATCATGGATACGAATCGAACCGCCGCCCAGCTCGCAGCCGTTGAGGATAATATCATACGCCTTGGCGCGCACCTTGGCCGGATCGGTATCCAGCAGCGGAATGTCCTCGTCCATCGGCGCGGTGAAGGGATGATGCTTGGCAACCAAACGGTCCTCTTCCTCGCTGTACTCAAACTGCGGGAACTCAGTGACCCACAGGAGCTTGAAGTCGTCCTTCTTGGCAAGGCCCAGACGTTTTGCCAGTTCACAGCGCAGCGCCCCCAGCGAAACGAGTGCCGTTTCCTCGGAGGCGTCTGCAACCACAAACAGCACGTCATTCTCATGCATGTCCGCGCGCTCCTTGATGGCTGCGATTTCTTCCTCGGTCAGGAACTTAGCAAAGGACGAGGTCATCGAACCATCGGCGGCAACCTTCATCCACGCAAGGCCCTTTGCACGATAGGTCTTAACGAAATCTGCCAGCTTATCAATTTCCTTACGCGGGAACTTGTCGGCATAACCGTTGATGTTAATCAGCCGTACCGTACCGCCGGCCTCAACCGCACCCTTAAACACGCCGAAGCCGCAGTTTGCCGCAATATCCGAAATATCCTTGATCTCAAAGCCAAAGCGGGTATCCGGCTTATCCGAGCCGAAGCGGTCCATTGCCTCGCGCCAGGTCAAACGCGGCAGCGGCAACTGGATATCGATATCCAGCACTTCCTTGAACACGCGTTTGAGGAAACCCTCATTGACCGCGATGACATCATCCTGCTCGACAAAGCTCATCTCAAGGTCGATTTGGGTAAACTCAGGCTGACGGTCGGCACGCAGATCCTCGTCGCGGAAACAGCGGGTGATCTGGATATAACGGTCCATACCCGACAACATCAGGAGTTGCTTATACTGCTGCGGCGACTGCGGCAGCGCATAAAACTTACCCGGATGCACGCGGGACGGCACAAGGTAATCTCGCGCACCCTCGGGCGTAGACTTGGTCAGCATCGGCGTTTCAATCTCGATGAAACCCTGCTCGTCAAAATAATTGCGAGCCACCTGGGTCACACGATGGCGCAGCATCAGATTCTTCTGCATGGAAGGACGACGCAGATCGAGGTAGCGGTACTTCAGGCGCACCTGATCGCCGACCTCCTTGGAATCGTCAATTTCAAACGGCGTGGTCTCCGCCTTGGACAGGATGCGGATGTCCTCGGCAATGATTTCGACCTCACCGGTCGGCATCTTTTTGTTGATGGCGGCCTCGTCGCGCGCAACCAGCTTGCCGCGCACCGCAACGACAAACTCCGTGCGGCAGGTAAAGGCAATGTTGAACAGCTCGGCGTTGACCGACTTATCGAACGTGCACTGCACGATGCCTGCGCGGTCGCGCACGAGCAGGAACAGTACACCGCCGTTATCACGCACACGGTCCACCCAGCCGTTGACCGTGACCGTCTGGCCCGCGTCGGAAACGCGCAGGTCGCCGCACATATGCGTGCGCTTCATGCCCGCAATCGATGTGTTATTCATGTTTATCAGTCCTCATCTATGATTTTTCAAATACTTTTCACTTATCGCAGATGACCTTGCCCTGGTTTTTGGCGACAAGACCGTCCCGGATGCGGGTGATAGCGTCGTCAAGCGATACCTTGACCTGCTCACCAGAGTCCATGTCCTTGACCGCAACGACGTTTTCCTGAATTTCATCCTCACCGAGGAAGATGACATACGGGATACCCAGCTTGTCCGCATAGCCGATCTTGTGCTTAAACTTCTTCTGCTCGCTGTACAGCTGTGTACGGATGCCCGCCTCGCGCAGAGAAGTCGCCAGCGCAATGGCCGCACCCATCTCATCCGTCATCGGCAGGATAAGCACATCAGCAGGCGCGCAATTCTGTTTGTCGTTCAGATAGCCCTGCTCTCCCAGCACATAGAACAAACGAGTCAGACCGATCGAAATGCCGACACCCGGCAGTTGCTTATCGGTATAATACTCTGCAAGGTTGTCATAGCGGCCACCTGAACAGATGGAACCGATCTCCGGATGATCCAGCATCGCCGTCTCATATACCGTGCCGGTGTAATAATCCAGACCGCGCGCGATCGTCAGATCGATTTCAAAGTGATCGTCCGGCACACCAAAAGCAGTCATGTACTGCGCAACCGTTTTCAGCTCGTCCGCACCCTGATCGAACACCTCGTTTTTGCCCTTGTAGCCCTCGAGCGCTGCAAGAATACCCTGCGTACCGCCCGGTGTTGCAATAAACGCCAGCAGCTCATCTGCCGTGTCCGCGGTCACACCAAAATCGTCCACCAGAATGGCTTTTACCTTTTCCGCACCGATCTTTTCCAGCTTGTCAATCGTGCGCATCACGTCGCCCGCCTTTTCAGTCAGGCCGAGGATGGCAAAAAAGCCGTTAAGCACCTTGCGGTTATTGATGCGAATCTTGAAACGTTCCAAGCCAAGAGAGGTGAAAGTCTTGTAGATGATGCTGGGCACTTCGGCTTCGTTGATAATATCCAGCTTGCCGTCACCGATAACGTCGATATCCGCCTGATAAAACTCACGGAAACGGCCGCGCTGTGCGCGCTCGCCGCGGTACACCTTGCCAATCTGGAAGCGGCGGAACGGAAAGGTCAGCTCACCGTAATGCTGCGCCACATATTTTGCCAGCGGCACCGTGAGATCAAAGCGCAGCGACAGGTCGCTGTCGCCCTTTGTAAAGCGGTAAATCTGCTTCTCGGTCTCTCCGCCGCCTTTGGCAAGCAACACCTCGGAGGATTCAATCAGCGGCGTGTCCAGCGGATAAAAGCCGTACAAGGCATAGGTCTCGCGCAGCACCTGCATGATTCGCTCCATCTGCACCTGCGGAGCGGGCAGCAGTTCCATAAAGCCGGACAGAGTTCTGGGTTTCACTTTTTCCATACTTTTTGATTCTCCTCAAGACAGACGATTGCACCGAATAGGCCCATCTGCCCATCCGGTGCATTGCTTTCTGTCGTTTATTTTTTATTCTTGGGGTTGACGATATTACGCCAATCCAGATCACCGCGGTCGAGGCCAAGGATGAGCATTTCGGCCGTTGCGGAATTGGTTGCAATCGGGATATTATGCATATCGCACAGACGGGCAATGGCGTGCACATCCGGCTCATACTGCGAATTGGACATAGGATCACGGAAAAACAGGACAAGGTCGATTTCGTTATACGCAACACGAGACGCTATCTGCTCCTCACCGCCTTGCATGCCTGCCAGACACTTATCAATCTTCAGGCCGGTTGCCTCTTCCACGAATTTTCCCGTTGTGCCGGTTGCACAAATATCATGCTTTGCCAGAATACCACAATACGCCATACAGAACTGAACCATCAGCTCCTTTTTCCGGTCGTGTGCGATAAGTGCTATGTTCATTTCCGAAACATCCCCTTTCCACGTACCACATATATGCTGTTTCCACTCTCTTATTGCGTCAGGCAACGCTGTTTGGTTGCTGATGTTTTGCAGAGAAGATGCTTTACCATATATTACGCTGTTTAGATACGAATGAGCGGTACCCGTTCTCCGTCCAACCGACGGGCTATGTTTTGAAAGGCACGTGCTGCACCCGTATGCTTGACCGATAAAATGCTCTTTCCGCTGTTGCCGCAGGAAATCAAATCCTCATCCTCCGGCACAACGCCCAAAAGCGGCAGCCCCGCTTCATCCATCGCGTCGTCGATATTGCCCGACTTGCCGCGGCAGATAAGTTGCGGACGCACCCGATTGAGCACCATGCGAATGCGCTGGATACAATATTCCTCTTCCAGCTTGCGCGCACACCGCTCCGCCCCGCGGATGCAGGCACGGTCGGTTGACGTAACAACAACCGCCTGCGTCGCAATATGCGCCAGAAAAGAAAGCTCCGCAGGCAACCCGGCAGGACCGTCCACCAATAGGTAATCAAACGCAGCTTCCTCCGCCTGTACGGCCAGCTGCTCCATGCCGCGCTCGCTGAGCGCGGGCAGTGCCACCGGCGCTGTCAGTAAGTACAGGCTCTGATACTCCGGATGCCGCGCCATGGCGTCGCCGAGCGGCACAGCGCCGCCCGCCACATCAGCAAAGGAATAAACCACCCTGTCCGACATACCCAGCACAATATCCAGATTTCGAAGGCCGCAGTCGCCGTCGATCAGGAGCACGCGGTGGCCAATCTGCGCCAACGCAGCGCCCACGCCCGCTGTAAAGGAGGTTTTCCCTGTGCCGCCCTTACCGGACGCAACCAGAATCACCTTCAACATACCGCCTCCGAAATAGAAAAACTTATATATTGTATTATAAACTACCAACCGTCAATTTACAAGCATTTGTGCAAAGTTTTTATTGCACTGAAACATTCCGTCAGGGAACCATGGTGTTTTCACTCTGCACAGACTCCACCGTATCCGGCTCCTCCTCTGCGAAGTACGCGTCGAGAATATCCCGTACAATCGGCGCGACCGCAGAACCGTGTCCTGCACCTTCACCAACCACGCAAACGACAATTTCCGGGTCGTCAAACGGTGCGAAAGCGACAAACAAGCCATTGGTGTAGTTGGTCTCAACGCCGTCTTTCCTTTCAGTCATTTCTGCAGAACCGGTTTTACCGCCGACCTTAATCGGATAATCGGCAAAGGTAGTCGCTGCGGTACCGCCCTCGGCAGTAACCTCGCTCATGCCCTTCATCACCAAATCGCGTGTTGCATCCGAAAACTCGATGGTATCGATGACCTTCGGCTGCTCTTCCTCGACCACGTCGGAATAATCATAGGTTTTGATGCTCTTGACCAGCGTCGGCTGATACAGTGTGCCGCCGTTGACCACCGCCGCCATATAGTTTGCCAGCTGCAAAGGGGTAAACAGATTATCAGACTGACCGATCGCAGCGTTGACATCGTCGCCGCCCTGCCACTCGCGCAGCGTGGGGTCGTTTTTGCGATTTGCCTCGCGTTCGGTCGGACCTGCCGCCTGACCGGCATATTCCGCAATCTCTACGCCAGTCACATTGCCCAAACCGAATTTGTCACACCAGTTTTCCAGATGCGCGCCGGTAAGCTGCTGACCAACATTGTAGAAAAACACGTTGCAGGAATATTTGATAGCCTGTGTTACGTCCAACGTCATGGGTTGTTCGTGGTTGTTACAGGGGAATGTCACACCGCCATATTCGAACTTGCCGTCACAAACATATGTGGTGTTGGCGTCAATAATACCCTCCTCAAGCGCCGCAATCGCCGTCAGCACCTTAAAGGTCGAACCGGGCGGATACAAGCCTAACGTGGCACGGTTCAGCTCCGGGCTTCTTGAGTCACTGGAAATCTGGTCGTAATCCTTGTTGTAATTCTCCAGATTATAGGTTGGATAGGACGCCATAACCAACACCTCACCCGTATCCGGGTCAAGCGCAACCGCCGCGCCGCCGCGCTCATAGCCGGAAAGATAGTTGGCCAGCGACTGTTCCGCTACTTCCTGCAATTCCAGATCAATGGTGGTAATGACATTGTCGCCCGGCTGCGGCGCATACGAATTGGCATGGTCGGTGATGCTGTCGCCGCCCAGATCGGTTTCCACCGTGCGTGAGCCTGCTGTGCCGTGCAGATAGGACTCCAGCGCAGACTCCAATCCGCTTTTGCCGATGGTGTCATTCATGGTATAGCCCGCCTTATTCTGATACGGGCCGCCGTTTTTCGTACCCGTCCATTCCTCTGTGAACATCGGGCCAACCGTTCCCAACAAATGCGCAGCATACGTCGTGTCATACTTGCGGATGGCTTCGCTCTGCACGTCAACACCGGTATACTGCTGATGGTGCTCCTTGATATAGGCAATCAAATCCATGGAGACATTGTCTGCCAGCGTAAACGTGGCATTGTTATTAAATCCAACACGCCGCATGCTGTAATACAGGCCGACCAACGTGCGCGCATCCGCGTCGGACAGCCCGGTCTGCATCCCCAGATTATTCTCCATATAGGTACGCATGGCGCTGATAAACTCGGAGGCTGATACCAGTGTGGTCGCATCAATCTGCGACACCTGATCAATTTTGTTGCCGTCCGCATCATACTGCGGATTTTCCTCATTCGCCGTATTTGCAGCCGCTTTGGCATCCTGCACAGCCTTCAGGCCAAGCGTATCCGCACTTTGCTTAATATAATCGGACAACGCTTTGCGCTCAGAGTCTCCCTCCGCGCCGACATATTCATACGGTGCGGTATCTGTAATAGGCATTACATCATTGAGCACCGCAGCGCTTGTTTCTTCCGTCGTATCCGTATCGGTTTCGGTGCCGTCCCCGGTCTCATCGCCGCCATCTGTGTTCGCGGCTGCGGCCGCAGTTCCGTCCGCCTTAACCCGATTGGCCAAGTCCAGCAGCACCTCAAAGCGGTCTTCCTTGTCCTCCCAAAAGGAGGAATATATCAGCACCAGGGAAAAGCCGGTCTGATTGGTCACCATTGCCCTGCCGTAGCGGTCCAGAATTTCGCCGCGCGCAGCCGATACAGTGGACGTTGTCGTCAAAAAGCTCGCTGACCGACGCACATAGCTTTCTCCGTTAATCAGCTGCAGCTGAAGCAGCTGACCGCCCGCGAGTCCCACGCAAAGCAGCAGCAGACAGCCCAATACCAGCAGACGGCGCAGCAGTTGTGTTTTATTTACCATAGGGGTTCCTCTTTTCGCTTCTCATCGGTTGGCGAATTTACGGCTGATTTTCTGCATCGGCCAGTATACGATAAAGCAAAACAGGCAGGCCAGCAGTGTCCCGCCGATAATTTGACGCAAAACCAGACCAAAGGATGCACCGGCCTGCGGCAGAAGATAGGCAAAATACCGCAGCAGTCCCAGCACAATCATTTCAAATGCCGTCATGAGCACCATCGACACGTAGCTTCCGCTGAGCGTCAGACGGCTCATCTCACCCGCAATAAAGCCGAATATCAGGAAAAACAGCGGATACAGTCCGTCAATGCCGATAAAGCCCAAATCGTAAAAAAGGCCTACCGTGATACCGATAATTACGCCTTCCACCGGACCATCCAGCAGCGCGGCCGCGGCCACGAGTGCGGGCAGCAGGTCCAAGTGATAGCCGCGAATCGACCACGTGCCGAACAAACTGGTCTGCAGCACATAAATCAGCAGTGCAAACAGAATGTACAGCACGATCTTCGGGATGGATAATTGTTCTCTCTGCATGTACTCACTCCGTAGTATCCGTAAAATCGGTGACAATGGAAACGCTTGATACCGTATCCACATTTGCAAACGGCTTGATAACCGCGTAATAGGAAATGCCGTTTTCCTCAGGCAGCACGCTTTCCACTGTGCCAATCATCACACCCTTGGGGAACAGCCCGCCGCGGCCGGAGGTTTCCACCGTATCTCCGATGACGACGCTGGAATCCTCCGTCAGATAGCTCAGCCGCAGATTCCCCTCCGCCATCAGGTCGTAATTGCCCTCGGCAATAGCGGTTTCACGGGTGCGGGTGATCAGTGCGCCGCACTGCATCTCGACATCGATTACAGTCGTAACCTCGCAGGTGTTGGAATACACCTCGCTGACGTAGCCCACCATGCCGTCCACCGTGGTAACCAGATCGCCCACTTCCACGCCGTGAGAAGAACCTTTGTCCAGGCTGAGCGTCATCGCCCAGTCGCCCGGATTGCGGGCAATGACCTCAGCATTGATAGTCGTCAACTCGCGCGTGCGTTCGGGCTGACCCGCCGCGGCACGCAGCTGATTATTTTCCTCAATCGCCAGCTCCGCATCGCGCACGGTCTGCTCCATATCGCGAATCTGCTTCTTCAGCTCCTCATTTTCCGCTTTCAGGTCATCAAATTCGGTGAAATATCCAAAGCCCTTCCCCAGCGCACCGGTCACGCCGGATGCCAGCCGCTGCACAGGCGTGGTCACAAAGCTGACCAAACGGGTCACCGGAGACGGTTTGCCGGTCACGCCGCTGTACAGCGCGGACAGGATGCACAGCACAATCACAATCACCACGCCGACCACAAAACGCGACCCCACTCTGTTACGTCTTCGCAAAAGCTCTAAACTCCTTTCAATATTTCCAAACGCGCCGGTTTCAGTACATTTCCTGCGTCATTTGCCGCAGAATCACATGCAGTCCCGCCACCGGCAGGCCCATAACGCTGTAATAGTCGCCCTCAATGCCGTCGATAAGCAAGGCGCCGTGCCCCTGTATGCCGTAAGCGCCCGCCTTATCCAGCGGCTCACCCGTGGCAAGATAGGCGGCAAGCTCGTCCTCATCAAACGCGCGGAAGGTCACCCGCGTGCGGGTGCACAGCGTGCGCGCCTCGCCCGCAGGCGGCAGCACGGCCAGTCCGGTCAGCACCTCATGGGTGCGCCCACGCAAGCGGCGCAGCATATCCGCCGCCTGTGCCTCATCCGCTGGCTTACCCAGCGGCAGGCCGTCTATCGTGACCATCGTGTCCGACCCGATGCACACCGCATCCGGATTCAGCTGCTGCGCCGCCTGTGCTTTGAGCCGCGACAGACGCACAACCTCTTTATCCAGCGGTGCGCCGGGACGCAGCGTTTCATCCGCATCCGCCGGGCAGACGGTAAAATTCTCGGTAATCAGCGTCAGCAGCTCCCGCCTGCGCGGCGATGCGGACGCCAGAACGATTTGCATTATTCGACTCCTCTTTTGTATAGTCCGTTGGTGAATTCCCCCTCCATGGGGTTGCCTTCGAGGAAGGCGCAGGCAATGCGCGCGCATTCCTCCGGTGTTTCGATAGTAAACAGCAGCCGCGCAGTCTGTACACCGAGCGGCCGCACATCCTCACGCAGGCAAAGCGCTCGATTGCCCAGCAGGGTATTGCGGCAGCCATATTCGGGCAGCAGCGCAAATCGCTCACCGCGGCGGTCGGTCAGATAGGTAACACCGTTCTCGCAGCTGCACTTGCCGCCGTGCTGACGGCGAATCGCACAGTTTTCAAAAATCATCAGCGGCAGATGACCGTAAACAATCATTTCGATTTCCAGCGGCCCGCGCATGTCGCGAATCTGCGCCAGACGCGCCTCAAACGACAGCGTCTGCCGCTGCACGCCCATTTCAGCCAGCGCATGCAGTGTTTTGCTGTTGAATGCATTTAAGCCGAAGTCGCCGTGCACGGCAAATCCAAGCCGCCGCGCCAGCGCGATATGGCCGAGGTTGCCCGCCAGCACGGTTTTCGTGCCACGGCTCATCGCCTCGCCCAGCAGCATTTCAATCTCGGGCTGCTCCGCGTCCGAAAAGATACGCGGCAGTACGGCAGGCAGGCCGGTCTGCGCCGCAACATCCAGCGGCACATAGATGGTTTCCAGCCCCAGGTCGCGCAGCGCGTCCGCCTGCGCCTTGGTGCGCACAGACGCGGTATACCCGCAAAAACCGGTGCGCGGGCGGCTGTCGTCGTCACGCGCGAGCAACGGGCCTTCCAACCAGTCCCGCGACGGCGGAGCCGCGCGTTTGGCCAGCAGCAGTGCGAGCGCATCGCGCCGCATGGCATTGACGGTAGACGCAGGCAGCGCCAAGCCGTCCTCCATCTCAATGCGTAAGTTTTTGATATAAAACGGTGTACCGCCCGTCTTGCGCAGGGATTTTTCCACCATTTCCGGTGTGGTTGGGCGGGTACGCGCCCGCTCGACGGCCGCCGCGGACGAAACGCCGTCCGCACTGAGCACCGCGCCCGTGTCCTCGCGCGCGGTAAAGCACAGCGAAACCGGCACAAGCGGCGCTTCCTTGCCCTCGGCAAAGCGGTGCGCTGCCTCATCGTACAGCGACTGCACCTCATGCAGCGGCACATCGGTCTTGGTGCCGAACATCGCATCGCCCTTTTTTCCGGTGTAGTAACCGTCAGTAAATCCGTCGCGCGAAAAGACGCGCCGCAGCGTGTCGCGCTCCTCCGGTGTCGGGTTCCGATGCTCGCGCAGCAAATCGGCGTAAATCTTCGTAACGATTGCGGTGTATTCCGGCCGCTTCATACGGCCTTCAATCTTGAGCGAGGACACACCGAGGTCGGCAAGCTCCGCCACATGGCCCGCCAGCGCCAAATCCTTGAGCGAGAGCGGATAGCCCCCGTTATATGGTAGGCGGCAGGGCTGCGCACACAAGCCACGGTTGCCCGAGCGCTGCCCGATGACCGCAGACAGATAGCACTGTCCCGAATAGCACATGCATAGCGCGCCGTGCACAAACACCTCGGTCTCAACGCCCGCCTGCTCGGTAATCAGGCGCACTTCGTCCCGCGTGCACTCACGGCTGAGCACCACGCGCGAAAAACCAAGGTCGCGCGCCTGCTTTGCACCGTCAAGCGTGTGAATGGTCATCTGGGTGGAGGCGTGCAGCGCAAAATCCGGCGCGTGCGCATGAATCAGCCGCGCCAGTCCCAAATCCTGCACAATCAGCGCATCCGCACCCGCCTCGTACAAAAATTTTGCGTCATGCAGCGCGGTGTCCAGTTCGCGGTCGCCCGCAAGAATATTCAGCGTAATGTTGGTCTTAACACCCCGCGCACGGCAGTAAGCAATAGCGTCCGCCATCTCGTCGGCCGAAAAGCCCTGTGCGTTGCGACGCGCATTGAACGTGCCGAAGCCCATATACACCGCGCCCGCACCCGACTGCACGGCCGCGCGCACCCCCTCCGGCGAACCGGCGGGCGCAAGCAATTCTACCTTACTCATTTATGTCGATTCCCCGGATGACCTGTGCTGTTACGATTGACCTGTTGCCGCAGAGCCGTGTTCTCCGCCTCGAGCGCGCGGCACTTGCCCTCGGCAGCCTCGGCAGCCGTCTTAGCCTTGATATACTCGTCAGCAAGGTTGACTGTCGCCAGCGCCAGCGCCCGTGTGGACGCAAACGATGCCGAACCGCCGCACTGCGCGATGGTCTGCTGCGCCAGCTCCGCCACCTCATTCATATATTCCACAGATTCATCCGCCAGCATGGTGTACTGCTGTCCGGCAATCTGTATGGTTACACGGTTTGCCATGCAAATCCTTCCTTTCGCAAAATAGTCGCTCAAAAGGCATAATTTGATAAAATATAGTATACCACAACCCATTCCCTTTTGGAACAAAAATTCTGTGCAAAGATGCGCACTCTGCTTCCCGTTTTTTGTACACAACGATGCCGGCGTATAAATTTGTAAAAGATTTTTGTTTGCCTTGTGTGATACGCTGCGCTGTGCTAAAATAAAAATGAATTATTCCGTCCGGATGAGATGCCGGACAGACATCAGGTGAGATTTATGCTGCATATCAACGAGGTCCGCCGCATCGTAGTCAAGGTGGGTACCTCGACGCTGACATACGAAAACGGAAAGCTCAATATCCGCCGCATCGAACGGCTGGTGCGCACCATCAGCGACCTGCAAAACCGCGGGTTCGACATGGTGCTCGTCTCCTCGGGCGCGGTGGGCGTGGGCGCTGCCAAGCTGGGGCTTGGCGGGCGGCCCCGCGAGCTTGCAATGAAGCAGGCCGCCGCCGCGGTCGGACAGTGCGAACTGATGCATATTTACGACAAAATGTTCCTCGAATACGGCATCAACGTCGCGCAGATTCTGCTCACGCGCGAAAACATCATCGACGACGACCAGCGCGAAAACATTCACAACACCTTCACCGCGCTCATGCGCACGGGCGTTGTGCCGATTGTCAATGAAAACGACACGGTCGCCACTGCAGAGCTTAAGCACATCGAAAACTTCGGTGATAACGACACCCTGTCCGCCGTGGTTGCGCGCATGTGCGACGCAGACCTTTTGGTCATCTTCTCGGACATCGACGGGCTGTATGATTCCGACCCGCGCAAAAACCCGCAGGCCAAACTGATTGGGCATGTAGCCAAAATTGATGCAAAAATCCGCCGCATGGCGGGCGGCGCAGGCTCGGCACACGGCACGGGCGGCATGGCCACGAAAATTACCGCCGCCGAGTTGTGCATGGATGCCGGCATTCCCATGCTGGTGGCCAACGGCGACAAGGACGATATTCTGTATGACATTGTGGACGGCAGACCGGTTGGCACGCTGTTTGCACGGGAGGAGGAGCGCGTATGACAAAATTTCACATTCACCGCCTGACCGACGTACTCTGCGGCGGAAATCTGCGCGTTTTTTCCAAGGCGCAGGTCATCGCGGCGCTTATCGGCGCAGCCATTGGTGCGTTTCTGGGCGTGCAGGCTTACTGCAACGGCTGGCTGGGCTGAGGCTCACCGATTCCCTATACCGATATTTTAGATAAACGGAGTGAAACACCATGCGGCAACTGATGGAAATCGCTGAGGATGCGCGCCGCGTTAAGCACGCGGTGGCAAAACTCGGCACAAACGATAAAAACCGCGGTCTGCTTGCCATTGCAGACGCACTTACCGCGCACGCGGACGAAATCATCGCCGCCAACCGCATCGACATCGAAAACGGTCGTGCCGCCGGTCTGGCGGACGGGTTAATCGACCGTCTGATGCTGGATGAAAAGCGCATCGCAGGCATCGCGGAAGGCTGCCGTCAGGTTGCCGCGCTGCCCGACCCGGTCGGCGAAGTGCTGGGCATGCATAAGCGGCCCAACGGCCTGCTGATCGGCCAGAAGCGCGTGCCGATGGGCGTCATCGGCATCATTTACGAGGCGCGCCCCAACGTCACGGTCGATGCAGCGGCGCTGTGCTTCAAGGCGGGTTCGGCCTGTATCCTGCGCGGCGGCAAAGAAGCGTTTCACTCCTCGATGTGCCTGACCAAGCTCATGCGCGCGGCGCTCGAAGCCGAGGGGCTACCCGCAGACGCAATCAATCTGGTTGAGGACACCTCGCGCGAGAGCGCAAACCAGATGATGAAACTGAACGGCTATCTGGACGTCCTCATCCCGCGCGGCGGCGCGGGCCTGATTCGCGCGGTCGTGCAGAACGCGACCGTTCCGGTCATCGAAACCGGCACGGGCAACTGCCATGTGTATGTGGACGCCTCTGCCGACCTCGATATGGCACAGCGCATTCTGGTCAACGCCAAGTGCCAGCGGCCGAGCGTGTGCAACG
Organism: Agathobaculum sp. Marseille-P7918; assembly: GCF_964248325.1. NCBI lineage: Bacteria > Bacillati > Bacillota > Clostridia > Eubacteriales > Butyricicoccaceae > Agathobaculum > Agathobaculum sp. Marseille-P7918. Next base: position 590,846 of record NZ_CAXTXI010000001.1, read on the forward strand.
CCGCCGAAAGCCTGCTGGTGCATAAGGATGTCGCCGCTGCATTCCTGCCCGTGGCGGCAGAGGGTCTTGCACCGGACGGCGTTGTGCTGCACGGCTGCCCGCGCACCATGGAGATCCTCGGAAATGCGGTGCTGCCTGCGACCGATGAGGACTACGGCCGCGAATACCTCGGATACGAAATTTCCTGCAAGGTAGCGGACTCGCTCGACGAGGCCATCGACCATATCAATCGCTTCAACACCGGCCACTCCGAATGCATCGTCACACGTGACTACGCCGCTTCACAGCGGTTTCTCGACGAAGTGGACGCGGCGGCGGTCTATGTCAACGCCTCTACCCGCTTTACCGACGGCTTTGAATTCGGTTTTGGTGCAGAAATCGGCATTTCCACTCAAAAACTGCACGCGCGCGGTCCGATGGGACTGACCGCGCTGACCACCACCAAATATATTATTTACGGAAACGGACAGGTGCGCTGATGAACAAAACCATGGAGAAGGAATATAAGTGGCGCGCGAATGAAGGGCTATTGGGGCAGGCGCTTTTATGGGCCTCCTCCCGCATCGGCACGCAAAGCCGGACGCTGCATATGCAGTCGCAGTATTTCGACACAGCGGACGGTTTGCTGCGCGGGCAGCAAGCCGCGCTGCGCATGCGAAAAGAAAACGACCGCAGCGTCTGCTGCCTCAAGCTGCGCAACGAAAACACACCGGACGGTATGCGCGCACATGAGGAATATGAATGCATGGCGCAGACGGTTGCCGAGGGACTTTCCATCCTGCCCAAAAAGGGCGCGCCGCTGACGCTCTGTGCGCAGGCGCTCGCCGCCCCGCTGGAGATCATCTGCACGGTGAATTTCCGGCGCTGCGCCATCCTGCTGCAGCAGGGCAATACGGTGTGTGAGCTGGCGCTCGATCAGGGCACACTGCGGCATGGAGACAAAACCGCACCGCTGTGCGAAATCGAGCTGGAATATGTCGCCGGCAGCGAAGAGGCCTTTCACGCGCTTGCCGCCGAGCTTGCCGAGCATCTTTCGCTTGTGCCGGAACCGGAAAGCAAGCTGGCACGGGCCATGCAATTATAATTCTCTCCGCTTGAACAGGAGGCTGCGTATGCGCAGCCTCTTTTGTTATGCCCACAGTCTGTGCGCAGACGTTTCTGATAACTGCCGCAAGCGAAATGTGCATAAAATTGTGCAAAGCGTATATTTTTCTCCGACCGCGCAATTCTCCCCCCGTGTTCTTGCAAAAAAAGCAGTTTCCATGTATAATAAACATGAATTTTGGGAGGGTAAATACACATGAACTTTGACAGCATCATCACGATTGCCGCTTTCGGCGTATACCTGATCTTCATGATCTGTATCGGCATGTACTTCATGGGCAAAAGCCGAACGACGACCGATTATTTCCTTGGCGGCCGCAAGCTCGGCTCCTGGGTCACCTCGATGAGCGCTCAGGCGTCGGATATGTCCGGCTGGCTGCTGATGGGTCTGCCCGGCGCCGCTTATCTGTCCGGCATTTCCGCCGGCTGGATCGCCATCGGTCTTGCCGTGGGTACTTATCTGAACTGGCTGCTGGTTGCCAAACCCCTGCGCCAGTATACCAAGGTTGCTAACGATGCAATCACGCTTCCGCAATTTTTCAAAAACCGTTTTCATGATGAAAGCGGCATGATTTCGGTCATCGCGGCCGTATTTATTTTGGTATTTTTCCTGTTTTATACGGCTTCCGGCTTTGTGTCCTGTGCCAAGCTGTTCTCCTCCGTGTTCGGCATCCCGTATATGGTGTCGCTGCTGGTGGGCGCAGTTGTCGTCATTTCCTATACCTTCGCAGGCGGCTTCTTTGCCGTGTGCTGGACCGACTTTTTCCAGGGCCTGCTGATGTTTTTCTGCGTTATCGCCGTACCCTCGATTGCGATTGGCTCGCTCGGCGGCCCGTCCGACTTTTTGGCACAGGTGGAGGCCTTTAATCCCAACTTCCTGAACATGTTCGTCGACGGCGAAACCAACACCCCTTACACGGCGCTCGGCATTGCTTCCCTGCTCGCCTGGGGTCTCGGCTATTTCGGCCAGCCGCATATTCTGGTGCGCTTTATGGGCATTTCTTCGCCCGGCGCGATTAAAAAATCCCGCCGCATTGCCTCTATCTGGGTACTCATTTCGCTGACTGCCGCCGTGCTCATCGGTGTTTCCGGCCGCATGTTCCTGGGCGATGGCCTGCTGGTCACCGCCGGCAATGAGGAAACCATTTATATCAACATGGTCAGCCGCATCTTCCCGGTGTTTATCGCAGGTATTTTCCTGTCTGCAATTCTGGCAGCCATCATGTCCACGGCCGACAGCCAGCTGCTGGTCACGGCCTCGGCCATCACCGAGGACTTTTATCATAACAAGATCCGTCCGAACGCTTCGCCGTCCGAGCTGATGTGGGTTTCCCGCATCTGCGTTATCGCGGTCGCACTGATCGCTGTTTTCATCGCCACCAATCAGAACAGCACCGTGCTCGGTCTGGTAGAATACGCATGGGCCGGTTTTGGCTCCGCCTTCGGTCCGCTTGTGCTCTGCTCGCTGTTCTGGCGCCGCACCAACAAGTATGGCGCATATGCCGGCATCATCGTCGGCGGTGTGGTCGATCTGGTGTGGGCGCAGCTGTCCGGCGGTATCTTCGAGTTGTATGAGATTGTCCCCGGCTTTGTCTGCGGTATGATTGCCATTTTCGTAGTCAGCTTGCTGACCCCCGCACCGTCCAAGGAAGTCACCGACCAGTTCGATTCCTACCGTACCTGTGAGGAATAATGAAACGCAAACTTCGGCTGTTCCTCTGGTGCGCGGCTGCCGTTGCATTCGTGCTGAGCGGCATCGTCCAAACCGCCGACCACCTGCTCCCGCACCAGAAGCTGACAAATGAAACCGCCGTGCATTTTATTGACGTCGGTCAGGGCGATTCGGTGCTCTTGCTTTCCGGCGGGCAAGCTGTGCTGGTGGATGCAGGCACCGCGGAAAGCGGCGCGGCTGTGGTCCGCTATCTGGAGGATCTGGGCGTAACCCGGCTGTACGCCGCGGTTGTCACCCATCCGCATGCCGACCATATCGGCGGCATGGCACAGGTCCTTCAGGCGTTTCCGGTCGAGCATTTCTACATGGGGCCGGAAACACAGAACACTTCTTCCTTTTCAGAACTGCTGGACACACTGCAAACACAGGGTGTTCAGCCTACTATCCCCGCACCGGGCGATACGCTGGCGTTTGACTCCGGCGCTTCGCTCACCTTTCTCGGCCCTGCAGACGATGTGCCGAGCGGCAACCTAAACGACCGTTCGCTCATTACGCTGTTTCAGGCCGACGAGCAGAAAGTGCTGTTGATGGGCGACGCGGAAGCTGCCGCCGAACAGTCGCTTTTGACGCACTATCCATCCTTACGCTGTGATGTGCTCAAGGTAGGGCACCACGGCGGAGCGACCTCGTCCTCCCTGCCCTTTCTGCAAACCGTTCAACCATCCGTTGCCGTCATCTCCTGCGGCGTAGACAACGACTACGGCCACCCCGACCCGCAAACGCTGCAAAATCTGTCCGTTGCGGGAGTAAACGATGTCCGCATTACAGCGGAATGCGGCACCGTAATCCTCCCGCTTCACCCACCGTCATCAAGCAAGGAGAATGCTGCATGAAACAGACCGGTATTGTCGATCGCTTTGAAGGCGATGATGTGGTTGTTGAAATTGGTGGAAAAATGGTCAATTTTCCCCGCGCCGACGCTCCCGCTATGCTGGGCGAAGGCATGGTCGTCATCATACGCGACGGCCGGATTGCGGAAATCGACCAAATTGAAACCCAACGTCTCGAGGACGATATGCGCCGCCGTTTTGAGCGCATCCTCGGCAAACAATCCGATGAATAAATCCTAGAAGGAAAGGCGAACAAAACCAATGGAAAAGAAACCCTTTTTGACACTCGAACAGGTACAGGAGATTACAAAGACCTACCCCACCCCGTTCCACATCTATGATGAGAAGGCCATCCGCGAAAATGCGCGCAAGGTCAAGGAGGCATTCGCATGGAATCCGGGCTTTAAGGAGTACTTTGCCGTCAAGGCTACGCCCAACCCCCGTCTGGTGCAGCTGCTCCACGAGGAAGGCTTCGGCTGCGACTGCTCCAGCTACACCGAGCTGCTGCTGAGCAAGGCTTGCGGCATCACCGGACACGACATTATGTTCTCCTCCAACGTCACCCCGAACGAGGACTTCAAGCTGGCCAGCGATTTGGATGCCATTGTTAATTTTGACGACATCACCCACCTTGACTATTACGATAAGGTCGGTGAGTGGAAGGAGACCATGTCCTGCCGCTTCAATCCCGGCGGCGACTTCGTGCTGGAGAACGAAATCATGGACACCCCGCAGGAAGCCAAGTACGGCATGACCCGTGAGCAGCTCATCGAGGCATTTAAGTACATGAAAACCAAGGGCGTCAAGCACTTCGGCATTCATGCGTTCCTCGCTTCCAACACGGTAGCAAATGAGTATTACCCCGCTCTTGCCCGCATCCTGTTCAAGCTGGCAGTTGAGGTGCGCAAGGAAACCGGCGTGCACATCGCGTTTATCAATCTGTCCGGCGGCGTCGGCATCCCCTACAAGCCGTGGCAGGAGCCGAACGACATCATGGCCATCGGTGAAGGCGTGCGCCGCGCATATGAGGAAGTCCTGTGCCCGGCAGGTATGGATGACGTCTCCATTTACACTGAAATGGGCCGCTTTATTCTTGGGCCGTACGGTGCGCTGGTTGCCAAGTGCATCCACCACAAGCACACCTACAAGGAATATGCCGGTCTGGATGCGTGCGCAGCCAATCTGATGCGTCCGGCGATGTACGGCGCATACCACCACATCACCGTACTGGGCAAGGAAAACGCCCTGCACGACCGCACCTATGATGTGACCGGCGGTCTGTGCGAAAACAACGATAAGTTTGCCATCGACCGCAACCTGCCCCGCATTGATATCGGTGACTATATCTATATCCACGATACGGGTGCGCACGGCTTCTCGATGGGCTATAACTACAACGGTAAGCTGCGCTCGGCAGAACTGCTGCTGCACGAGGACGGCTCGGTAGAACTGATTCGCCGCGCAGAAACCCCCAAGGATTACTTTGCTACGCTGGACTTCACCGGCCTGTTCGATGGCATCCTTTAATTTCACAAAGCAAAAAGCGTGTATTCCAATGAGTACACGCTTCAGCTTATCGAAAAAGTCCAGCGGTAGCTGGGCTTTTTCATTTGTATGAGGTAAAATATTATAGGTGGTGAGTGAGGTGCTGGAACGCGGAAAAATGGATCGTAATATGATAGAAATGGTGAAGCCATTGTACTGTCAAGACAACGGCCGGCCGAGCGTAGACCCTGTGGTGCTGTTCAAAATGGTACTGATCCAGCATTTGTACGGCTTGCCATCCCTTCGACGGACGGCAGAAGAAGTAGGCTTAAATGTAGCATACCGCTAGTCTCTGGGATATACGTTGCAGGAGGAAACACCTCATTTCTCCATGGTGAGCTATAATTTCCGGCATCGCTTTACAGAAGAGACGATAAATGGGAGTAATCCGAATATCTGTGTCAACTGTCCCACCCGACATTTGTGTACTCATTCGAAAGACTGTGTCAAAACAGTACAGCGGCACATCTGGAAAGACTACGAGGACTTAGCGGATGACGCCCGCTATACTCTGAAATGCCGGGAACTATACAAACGGCGTAAGGAGACCATTGAACGGATCTTTCGACGCCAAGGAAAACACGCCATGCGTTATACGCAGTACAGAGGCTTGGCCCAAGTGACAAACTGGGTGAAGCTCAAATTTGCTGCCATGAATCTGAAAAAACTGGCCAGATGGTTGTGGAAGGAGAAGCGTTCTCCTTTCGCTTTGATACTTCTTTGGTCTCTATACGCCAGAAACCCGGCTTATGCTTGACGCATAAACCGGGTTTCTCGACAGACTGAGAGCGCTCCTACTGGAGCGCTCTATCGTTTTTATTCAGTCTTTTTCCGGCAAATCGCATCAGGAGCGTGGCGGCCTGCGCTCTGGTAGCCTGACCACAGGATTCCAGTTGATTATGGCCTACACCAGTAATCAACTCCTGATCCACGGCCCATATCATGGCTGACTGTGCCCAGTCGCTGGCCTGCGCCCCATCCACAAAAGAGGAGAGACTGCCATCCACATTGGGGCTTCCTGCATATCGCCACAGCATGGCTGCCATTTGCTCACGGGTGATGGGATCGTTAGGGCCAAACTTGCCGCTGCCATAGCCGGTGACGACACCTGCACTGTCAGCCCAGCGAACTGCTTTCCCATACCAGTCCTCCAACTTTACGTCGTCGTAATCCATAGGATGATCGACAATTGGGCTGCCTTCCAGCCGCCAGAGGATCGTGACAATCATTCCTCGGGTGGTAACGGCATCGGGTTCAAAAGTTGTTTTTCCAGTCCCCACCATCAAGATGTTTTCCAAGCAATAATGCACACCATCATGATACCATGCCCCCAATTCTGTATCAGAGAAAGCTGCCATAGGACAGCTGTCATCCTGGGGACAGTCGGATGTGCCGGTCATTCGACGGAATGTGACCGTAATGGTTACTTTTTCGTCCGGTTGTGTAAAGGTATAGGTTCCATCATCGTTTGGAATAACCTCTACCGGCTTACCAGTAGAGTCAGTGACGATAACCTCATCTACGGTATAGCCTTCATCCGGAGTGGGCGTAATCGTAACTTGATCTCCTGTTTCCGGATTCTTGGGGCTGGTGGTAACCGAACCGTGCTCGGTCTGCTCTATGCTGGGAGGATATACAGGGGCCGATGATCCGCCTCCCTGATTGCCACCGTTGCTCCCGTAGGATTCCGCATAGCCGATAGCATAGGTGGAAAAGCATTTGACATATAGGGTCAATCGGGTCTTATCACTGTTGACAGTAAAGTATTCGCCCAGTTCATTTTTGTTGGCTTCACCTTGTTTCAGTTCCTGCGCTTCCTTATCCTCCTCCTGTCCGGTGCTGCTGTGTACACGGTAAACGGAATAGGTACCTTTTCCCTGTAGTTCTGTGGGCAATGGCAGCAGGACTTCCAGCAGGACGTTGGCCTGTGGAATCAGGGTCGGATCGCTGGTAACACCAGCTGCAGTCGTTACCGTTTTTTCCAGCTTGTAATCCATCACAAGACCCTATGTTCCGCCATCGGAGATTTCCTCAATTTTCGCAATATCCTTGCCAACCTGCCCTTCCTGCTGGGCATGCGTCTTTTCCTCGGCGGTAAAGGTAATTTCCACCCTGCCGCCTTCGTTTACGTTTTTCCGATCGTCCTCAGTGTACACTGTCGTATCGGTGCTATTAAATACAGTATCCAGCTTGCCCACCACGATGTCCGGACTACCGGGGCGCACTTCCACGACAGAATTGGTAGCTCCTTTCGGCAGGGTAGTGTTACAAATTTTGTTTTCTGTGGTGATTTCCACTTTGCTGGTAACCGTGCGCACATCCTTGGTGACCACCAGATTGTAAATGCCGGGCAACAGATTGGAGAAGCTGTAGCTGCCATCGGCGCCAGTCTTGGCTTCAGCCAGCTGGTTTGCCCCCAGCCAAATGCTGACTACCGAGCCTTCTGCGGGCTGCTCCCCACTATCTGTTTGCTCCTTAATAATACCGCTGACGGAATACACATCCTGCCACTGGGCAGTGAAAGTCAAATTCCGGGCAGGCATAGTGAAGTTGTCTCCGGGCTGATAGAGCTTGGTGTCTCCGTCGGCCTTCCAGCCGCTGAAACGATAACCGGTTTGTGTAAACGGATTAACGGGCAATGTGATCTGTCCCGCTGCCAAAGCAGTCTGCGGGTCAGGCTCGACACCTGTGGCGCCCTCCCCGCCTGCAAAAGACACAGTGTACAGTACCGGCGGGGCCTGGGTAATGGTTAGGGTGCCCACCTGCATCATATCACTGCCGTTGGAGTGGCGATAGTTGGGATTGGTGATCTCCACCAAGATTTCATAGCTGCCCACATCTTTCGGAGAGGACACCTTTTTATCATCCTGCCAGTAGGAGACGGTGTAATCGCTGAAAGCAGCGTCATCAGCGGTAATGGTTGCCCTCTTTTCGCTGCCGTCGGCCTGCACCACATTGCCCGTCACAGTGAAAATCACCGGCTTAGGTTGAATAGTCAGCATGGCCACAATGTTTTTCAAGGTGTAGTTAGCTATATCAGCACCGATGAGGGTAGCAGTCAAAGCATGCCTGCCTGCTGTTTTCTTCACCCCAGTGAAGCTGATATCAACATCATCGCCGTCCACTACGCCCGAAAGCGATACCTCGACTGGTTCGGTGCTGGTACTGCCATACACTTGATTCAGCCCCGACCAAGTTGCAGTAATAGACTTCTTGGAGATGGTGAACTCGGCCTTGGCAGTAACTGCTTCATGGTTTGCTGTTGCGGCAAAGGTCGCGGTGACGGTATAGTTACCCGCATCAGTTGGAACGGTATCACTGTTATAAACGGTTCCGTCTCTCCCATCATAGTGATAGGTCACATTATCGATGCCGTTGGTAGCAGAGGCCGGAACCGGGCGGTTTGCCGCATCGCCGTAGGTCCATCCTTCCATGGTGACCGTAGCAGTACCATCAGCCGTGGCAATGGTGTAGTCCTTCATGGTGCCAGTGGCCGGCAGTTGATAGTTTGGGTTGCTCAGACCAGTGGCTTCAGCAGTATAACTGCCCACATCCACTTTGTCGCCGTCCTCCACGATAACGGTGCAGGTGTCGCCAACCACCAGACCGGTAGCAGCGGCGGTAACGCTGACAGGCTGGCCGGTATAGGTCAGGTTTTCGTATCCATGCCATTCAAGACCCACTGTTTTTGCGGTGATGGTGGCTATGGCGGACAGTCCTGTCGTGGAGAGCACATAGTTATTGCCCCAATCTCCGTCCAAAGCAACGGCCACGGTGACTGTCTTGTTCTGGCCTGCGTTGGCGCTATCGAAGGTGAAAACACCGGTGGCAGTAGGATCGTCACCCGGCACCGCGCCATCAAGTGTGACGGTACCGGTGGCGGCAGTGCCGCCGTCGTATTCCTTATCCTCCACGGAAACGACAGAGGGGGTCAGTGTCTTTTTGGCAACCGTTACGGTGACGGCCTGCTCAGCAGCATTGTAGTTCTCCATATCATCCGGAGTGAACACCACGCTATAGAATTGGGAACCGCTGTTGGGCATGATACTGCTGTCTTTCCATACAAAACCGCCCGCAATATCAGCGCTGCCGCCGATGAGAGAGCTTTCGCTGAGCTTGTCACCGTAGGTAATATCAGATGCCGAGGGCCAGGCGGTGATGCTGGGGTCGGCCTTTCTAATGGTGACTGTAACAGTATTACTGCTGGCAGCTGCGCTTTGTCCACCGGCGCTGGCGGTAGCCTTCACGGTGTATTTGCCGCTGTCGGCCACGGTGGAAAGCGCCAGCGTTTCGGCGGTTTTGCCGTCCAGCTTTTGACCGTCCTTATACCATTCATAGGTGAAGGTAATGTTAGCCCCGTGGACGGCGGTTGCAGTGAGCGCAATCACCGGTTGACCGCTGTTGTAGACTGCGTCAATCTTGTCGGCGGTAAGCGTCACTGTAAGGGCTTCCATCGTCCAATGGGCGGTAAGCGTCAGCTCCTTGGTGACGGTCCCGGCGTCAAAGTCCCACCGGGTATCTCCGTCATACCACCCGTCAAAGATATAGCCGTTCTTGGTGGGATCGGCAGGCTTTGTGACCTTACCGCCATCTACCACCAGATGATTATCCGCACCAATGGTAACGCTGTGGACCGGGACGGTCTGGGTAACGGTTTTGCCTGCGCCTGTGGTAGCGGTAAAGGTGTAGGTACCAGCAGAGGTGATGGGGTAAGTATCTCCGTAAACCCCTTCCATCGTGCCGCCGTCTTTCTGCACCGTAACCGTTACCCCGGAGCTGCCGTCGGCGCTGACGGTTACAGTCAGGTTCAGGCTGGCCGCGCTTTGGGTACCTCCGATGACTTTAAGAATAGGTGTACTCTTGTCTAACTTGTTCACTTCCACCGTTTGCCGGGCGGTGTTACCCAACTTATCTGTAGCAGTGACAGTGTAAGTACCGTTTTCGGACACGGTAAAGGTATACCAACCGTTATCCTTGGCGACAGCTATCGTGCTTTCGTCCTTTTCGACCTCCACATGGTCCACGCCGGACTGATCGTCCGTCACGGCAAGGGTAATGGTAACATCGTTCGCTGTCCACTCTGTAGGATTGCCGTAGACGGCAATAACAGGACTGGTGGTGTCAATGTTTGTGATCTCGATGGTTCCGCTGCCCATATTTCCGGCGGCGTCGGTGCAGGTGACGGTGTAGGTGTCATTTGCGGAAACCGTAAAACTGCCGATGAAGGAGCCAGGCTCCTCGGCGGATTGAGTGAGATGGATGGTTTGGCCGTCCCGGATGGCAGTTAGGTTTTTGCCCACGCTGCCGGCATCAAAGATCGTCACGGCAACAGTTACCGGCCCCTTTGTCCAGTTTTCGTCCGCAATGCTCAGGCGCACGTCGGGGGACACGCCGTCCAGAGTTTCACCCTCCGGCACAGTGACGGTTATGGTCTCCGACACAAAATGCCCAGCAGCGTCAGTGACATTGATGACATAGTTTCCCGGCTCGCTGATAGTAAACGTGCCGGTGAGATTGGTGGTTGTACTGCCGTCGGGCAGGGTAACAGTGATATCAGTGTTGCCGTTTTCTTCTACACTATAGTTATAAACAGCGCCCTTATTATCACTGGCCGATTCATCCTTCGTCACCATCAAACCCGGTCGAGTGGCGTTGATGGAATAGGCCGAAGATATATCTGTCCCGCTGTTCCCGACTTTGTCCATAGCGGTGACAGTCAGCGTCCATGTTCCGCTTTGGTCGGGGGATGTGGTGGTATACACACCCGTTTCACTGGTAGGAGTCAAATCGAATTCTGCTCCATTATTCCACTTTCCTTTGACCGATTGAATTCCCGACTCGCCGTCACTGACATGCACCGTCAGGGTGACGGCCTCAGTGTGGTTCATGTTGGCGAGATGCACGATCTCCACCGCAGGGGCGGCGGTGTCCAGCTTGGATACCGTGACCATTTTTGTGATAATTTCGTCGCCGCTCTCAAGGGTAAAGGCATAAGTGCCGTTTTGGGTGGCGGTGTAGGTGCTGCCGGCAACTTCGGTTGTGTTCGTGCCACCCGGTGTTTTCACCTTCACCGTGGTGCTGGCGGGGCTGCGGGTTACCGTAATTTCCCGTGATTTCGCCCAACTGGCATTGTCCGCTGTCACGGTCAGACTGGGCAGCTGCACAGAACTGCTGCCCAAATCGACGGACTGGCTGTTATGAGCGGCCACGCCGTTGTTGTCGGTCGCACGGGCATGGAGATACCATATGCCGCTGGTCTGCCGGGTGGAGACGGTGCCACCATTGGTATCGGCCAGCAGTTTCCAACCAACCACATCTTTTTCATCCGTTTCCATACTCCAAGCATATTCTAATTTTGCTGCATTCGTGGCGGCGATCGCGCCGGTCAGGGTACCGTTGACGTTGGTAATCTGGCTCACCGTGACCGCGGGCGCACCGGGGCCATTGCCCAGAGCGGCACCCGTATTGCCGCCCGTTACGTTGCTGTCGGTAGCCGTGCCGGTATCACTGGCCATGTCCTTAATATTTCCAGCGTTGGTGATAGACTGCACCGTCAAGGTGCCGCTGGCCGTATCCGATACCGTACCGGTGAAGTACAGCACATTGGTGTCCGCGCCGCCGGCGTAGTCGAACGTCCCCCAGTTGGTCGCTATCTGCACATCGTCAAGGTTCGAGCTGTTGGTGCTGTCCACAATTTCATTGAACACCAGCGCCACGGTGACGCTGTCGCCGGGCAGGTAGCTGCCGCCCGCCATGGGGGCAACGCCCAGCAGCCGGGGTTCCTCAGTGTCGGAGAATTTGAAATGATGGACAATATTTTGGGTGTACCAATTATCGGAATTTTCGCCGCTGGCACCAAAGCCAACGGTGATTTGACTGGTGTTTACATCAAAACGAATGGATGAGCCGGATTGTCCGCTGGCATATTGATATTTTGTCAGATTTGAACCATTCGTTAGGCTTGCTGTCGGGAAACTATATTCTGATGGAGTGGAGTTTGCCCCACTTCCTCTGTGCTCGAACAATGCGACATATTGTGCAGTTGTTAAAGTACCGTTTAGCTTACCCTCATTCGGATAAATATTAGTATCCAACGTATTGCCCGCATGAATTTGAAGGGCCTGATAACCGGAATCTTCCTCCCATGCAGTAAATGTTACCCAGTAATATATGCTGTCGGCAGTATCCAGAAAATAGTCCCTAGCCGCCAACTGCGTAACATTTAAGGTTTCGATTGCAGCTGTTCCTATCGCCCCTTGTGTCCAGCCAAGTCCATCGTCCTTATGATCGCCACGCAGTTTTGCATCCGTTGTGCCATTGCGTGTTATCTCTGTATACAAGGAGCAGTCTATCGTTTTTCTGCCATCCTTGCTCATGGTGCGGGTGGCACTTTTCTGACTGCTGTTGATTTCCGCGCCGCCGGTGACCCGGTAAATCTCAAAGGAATAGGTGCGGTCGGCGTTGGAGTAGGCGGTGGCGGCGTTGCCATCAAAGGTGCTGGACTCATCCTTTTCCGTGACCGTAACCGATTTTGTCGTTTCCCCCGCTGCAAAGGTCACGCTGCCCGCTTCATGTTCAAAATGCGTCCCGCCAATAGCGGAGCCATTTACCGTGCGGTAATAGACAGTCTGCGCACCGTCGGTGCCGCCGCTGCGGGTGATGGTAAAGGTGTTTCCGCTATTGGTAACAGAGAAAGCACCGTATTGGGGCATGCCCACGCCGAATTCCTCGCTCTGCTCACCGTAAAAGACGGTGCCGTCGTCAGCTTTGGCATAAGCGCGCGCGTAATAGGTGATGCCGTAGACCAAGTCCTCCTTCTGGATGGTGGCGGCAAGTGTGCCGCCTGCGTTATTCACGGCAGTACGGGTGGTCACCTTGCCGTCGCTCAGGGTCAGGGTGGGATTTTGCAGCGCGCCGTAGACAAAGCCGGTTTCTTCGTAGGTCAGGCTGCCGGTGTGGGTCATGGCGGCGGAAAGGTTGAAGTTCTCGCCGCTTTTGGCTACCGTCGTTTTCGTCAGCTCTGCGGGCTGGGGCAGCACGGTGACGGTGAGGGTGGCGGTGACATCGTCAAATCCCTCCGCGCTTGCGGTATAGGTAACGGTTGTCGTTCCCAGCACGCCGGTATCAACGCTCGTGGGATTGATGGTCACCGTACCAAAACTGGAGCGAATAAACGTTTTTAGCCGCGCCTCATCCAGCGTGTCACCCTCCATGACCGTGACGCTGTCGGTGGTAAGGCTGATCGTCGGTTCTGCCTTGATGGTGACAGGCTGACTTTTGATTTCCGAAATGCCACCCTCGCTCGTGGTACCCCAGTAAGTAAAGGTGCCGTTTCCCAAAGGCATATCCTCCGGTACCGTAACCGCCACAGAGAAGCGGCCGTTCACCACATTGGCCGAATATTCCTTGCCGCCGATGCTCACATAGACGGTATCGGAGGCGGGTTTATCGCCATCGGCAGTGGCAGTGCCGGTGATGGTAACAATGCCGCCTGCATTCAAGTTGAAATCATTATCACTGTCCAGCACAGGTGCATTGGGGGTAGGCGGCAATTCGCCTGCGCCGATGAGCACATAGCGGCTCCATGTCTGGTCGGGGGCGACGCTGCCGCTCCACGACCATGCCATGCCGCTGTCACGCGTGTAAGGAGTGGCCTTATCTGAGAGATCGGTAAAGATATTGTTGTATGCCTGGGCGTAGTGCCCGAACCACAGCGTATCGCAGTCGGGGGCCACCAGACTAAACTTATAATTGTTTTTGGGGTTGCCATCCATGGACAGGCCGGTGTCCGTACCGGTTACCACCGCATAATCGTTGTTGTCGATCATCACATCGGCGCTGGAGCCAATTTGAAAGGATTGCGTGGTGGAACCCTTGTTCTGGACGGTGTAGGTGATTTTCACATAGCGGCCACCATAGGCAATATTCAGCGTCGTCTGCGCGGTCAGGGAATTTCCCACGGAAACCGCCGCAGACTGGTACGGAACCGCTACATTGGAGCCTTCATTGACGGAGATGGCGGTACGGTAGCCGTTGTTCCGATAAGTAGTTTGGAAGTCCTTGCCGCTATCCACACCTTGAATATCAAATCGGGTCCCGCTTTGATAGTATTTGATGTAGTCGCTGCTGTCCTCCAGTGCACCGTCCGACAGGCTATTGGCCATCAGCATGGGCCGCTGCAAAACAGAGGGGTCGTAGGCGAAGGTTTCACTGGTCACGGACTGCTCCCCGCGGGTGACCGTGCAGCGGAAGCCGTAAGAGGTAAAGTCTTCCTTGGAAAGGATCAGGCTGGGGCCATCCCCCGCCCAATCAGACCAGAAACCGTAAGTGCAAGCTTCCCAGACATAGCTGTCCCACTCCCCTTCCACAATCAGCACCATGTCGCTGCTGGAAGCCTCGTCCAGTGGCGCACAGTAAATGGTTGGAGCTTCGAGAACCACTGAGGTGGTATCATCCTCAACCGTGTATGTAGATGAATTAGCGGTGTCTATGTCTGCTTCTGTCGCCGTGTCTGCTGTCACTTGCCCATCTTCGGACCTATTTTCCTCTGCGGCCATCGCCGACACCGGCAGAAAGGTAAGCAGTAGGGAGAGAATCAACCCCCCAGCTCAAAATCCTCTTTATCATACTCCTACCTCCTCAAATGGATTATTCTTCGTGTGCTCCAACTGTCGGACGCAGCACCGACCCTTGCCCCATGGCGATTGCCTGTGTCTGCATTATGGGCCGGTCATAAAGTATCGCAAACTCGTCCCCGCCGATACGCCCCAGCTCTGCTGCGTCTATAAAAACACGACGCATGACCAGACCTCCTTTTGGCAACCCCTCTTGACAGTCTTTTGCTTCCATGCTATTTTCATTGTACAAATTGGTGTGAAATTGCAAAGCATTTGTTCAAAATTTGATGCTATCTGCGTAAAATATGCACTTCGTTGTGGAGGAGGGATGGCGATGCTACGAATCGCCGTATGTGATGATGAACAAAAGCAACTCAATCAGACAGCGGCACTGCTGCACACCTATCTCCAGTCCCACCCCAGCCTGAAAGGGCAGATAGAGACGTTTCGGAGTGGCAGGGCGCTGTTGGCACGAGCAGAAGACGCAGGGGGCTTTGACCTCTATGTGATGGATATTCTCATGCCCGAGCTGAGCGGAATCGACACTGGCCGTCGCCTGCGGGCACTGGGCGAGGGCGGTGAAATCGTTTATCTCACCAGCTCCAACGACTTTGCCGCCGACAGCTACGATGTCCGGGCGTTTTTCTATCTGCTCAAGCCGGTGGAAGAAAACAAACTGTTTCAGGTGCTGAACGGAGCGGTGAACAAACTGAACCGGCGGCGAAGCAACGCCGTTGTGGTAACCACGGCAGATGGGCCACGCCGTATCCTGCTTGAGCGTATCCGATATGTGGAGCGGGTGGGGCGCGTCATGCGCTATTACTGTACCGATGGTACCGTAGATTCTCAGACGATTCGGGTTACTTTTCGGGAGATGTCCGCCCCACTTCTGGCAGACCGACGTTTTTGCCTGTGCGGAGCCAGCTTCGTGCTGAATTTCCAGCATGTGACCGGGGTCAACGGCCGGACGGCCCTGTTGGACAACGGCCAGACCGTAACGCTGCCACGAACAGTGGCAACAGACTTCAAGAAAGCTTGGGGGAACTACTGGCTGACAGAAGGCGATGAGCTTTGAGGATTACGGACTGAATGAGGGGGTTTTGAATCTGGATGTCTATCATACTCTGTTCGTAGCAGTGTCACAGGTATTTCTGGGCAGCTATGTCTTTCTTTTGGTCGACTTTCGCAAACCGATCGCCACATGGCGAACCCGGTGGGTTGTTACAGTGGTGCTGGTTGTCTGCGCCAATCTGATCGGACTGCTTTTCTTGAATTTCTGGGACACCTATCAGCATGTCTATATATTTACGTTAACCCTTCCGTATATTGTCATTACACTCTGGTGCTCCCAGCACCGAGATTTTCGCGCTGTTTTTAATATTATCACCGGCCTGTTCATCGGCTGCATCGGAACCGCAAATGCCATGCTGACCACACTGCTTCTGGAGAACAATGAATACCGGGAATACTATTCCTTTGCTGTGCGTACCGTTTCCTTCTTCCTAATGTTCTTTATTCTGCGGCGATTCAGCTTTACATACCGGCAAATGCTTCACCAGCTTAATCGCAGCTGGGGAATGCTTTGCATTATTCCGTTCTCTACTTTTATTACCATGCTGTACACCATCAACCATTCAGAGAACTCTGTTACGATTATGGTACTATTCTACGGTTTACTGACGGTGTGCGGCTGTTCCTACTACTTGATGTATCTCTTTTTTGAGCGGGTGCAGAAAGAAAACAGCGCCCGTTATGAGGCTCAGCTATCCGCCTTTCAGCTGTCCGCCCTGCAAAGCCGCATGGAGGCGGTGAAAGCGGCCGAGAACGCCATCCGCACAGAGCGTCATGACCTTCGCCACCGACTTCATGCTGTCACAGAACTGGTGTCACGAGGAGACAAAGATGCGGCTCTGGACTTTCTGGACGCTGCTCAAAGGCGGCTGGATGAGCAGAAGGAAATCCAATGGTGCCGCCCGCCGGTGCTGGACGCTGTTTTTTCCTCCTACTTCGATCAGGCCAAGAATCAGGGTATTCACGTAACGGCCAAAATCTCCCTGCCGGACTCGCTGACGGTGAACGAAGGCGCATTGGCCATTGTCGTTGCTAACGCTTTGGAAAACGCCATCCACGCCAATCTGGCGCTGCCTCAGGAGCAGCGAGTCATCCGCTGCAAGATGGTAGCAACCCCAAGCATCATGCTGGAAATCTCCAATCCATGCAACGAAGATGTAACCTTTGATGCACAGGGCCTGCCTGTTGCGCATAGAGAGGGGCACGGCCTTGGAGTGCAGTCCATCTCGGCTTTTTGTCAAAAAAACGGAGCCGTCTGCCAGTTTAAACTGGCAGACGACTGGTTCTATCTTCGGCTGGTGCTGTAATAAATTGCAAAAAGAGGAGGAAATCTACCGTGACAAATGTGATATTTCTTGTCTTCCGCACATTTTTCATCACAATGATGACGGTGGGAATGATGGCAAGCCTTACACACTTCCGTTTTGGGCGCAGAAAACTGCTGTGCATTCTGTCCGTTTACAGTGTTTGGGTAGTCGCCTCCAGCGCAGTGTTGCTGTGGTTTGGTGGAGAATTGCTGCTGCTTCGCCTATTTTACCTCACCATTTCTGTCCCCACCATATTGCTTACCTACTGGGCCGCCAACGATACCCCTACCCAGGCAGTGTTCAACTACACAACGCAAATCATGGTATCTGTATTGTCAGCCTCCATGATCCGCTGGCTGACGGAATCCCTCGGGCTCTCCTCGTTTGTCAATATTCTGCTGATGTGCGCATTCTATTTCACAGCCATCTATTTAGAATGGCGTTTTCTACGACAGCCCTTTCGTATGTTGATCCAAATCATCCCCGCTCGCTGGGGAGTGCTCACGCTTATCCCCTGCGTATTCTGTATCTATCTTATTTTCGTATCGGCCTGGCCGACCAGTTATCTGGAAAGCTTTCCTCAGCGTGTCTATGTCTACACCGCTGTCATACCACTGGTCTTTGTGTATATTGCCGTATTTAAAAGCCTTGTGGCACAGTACAACATCCAAATGGAACGCCAAAGCGCCGTACTGTTGACGGTGCAGATTTCAGCTCTAAAAGATAAATTGCAGAAGGTAAAAGAAGTGGAGGAAGGCATTCGAATCCAGCGCCATGACCTGCGTCATCAGCTCCAGACTGTCACAGAGCTGGTGGCACGAGGGGACAAGGATGCGGCTCTGGACTTTCTGAACGCTGCTCAAAAGCGTCTGGATGAACAAAAGCAAATCCGCTGGTGCCGTCCACCGATACTGGACGCTGTTTTTTCCTCCTACTTCGAGCAGGCTAAAAGCCAAGGTATTCGCGTAACGTCCAAAATCTCCCTATCGGACACACTGACGGTGGACGAAGGCGCATTGGCTATTGTCGTTGCTAACGCTTTGGAAAACGCCATCCACGCCAATCTGGCGCTGCCTCAGGAGCAGCGAGTCATCCGCTGCAAGATGGTAGGAACCCCCAGCATCATGCTGGAAATCTCCAATCCATGCAACGAAGGTATAACCTTTGATGCGCAAGGCCTGCCTGTTGCGCATAGAGAGGGGCACGGTCTTGGGGTGCAGTCTATCTCGGCTTTTTGTCAAAAAAACGGAGCCGTCTGCCAGTTTAAACTGGCAGACGGCTGGTTCCAGCTACGGCTGGTGCTATAATATGGTTTTCCAAAAAAGGTTCCTGCAAACTGACTTTCTGCGGGAACCTTTTTTCTAAGCGGATGCTATAGAAGCGTCCCCAGCATGGCGTTCAGAGGAAGCATGGCGGCTATAAAAAGTGCCAAAGCCACCCGATGGACTCTCCTCTTATATCGCCGAAAGGACGTACATGGCCACAAACAGGATGGTCAGAATATAGGTGACGATAGAGATCTTTTTCCTTTTTCCGCTAATTAGACCGATAGCGGTATAGGAGATAAAGCCTATGCCAATACCATCTACTACCGAATGGGTAAAAGGGATTATAA
Source organism: Agathobaculum sp. Marseille-P7918 (assembly GCF_964248325.1). NCBI lineage: Bacteria > Bacillati > Bacillota > Clostridia > Eubacteriales > Butyricicoccaceae > Agathobaculum > Agathobaculum sp. Marseille-P7918. The sequence continues at coordinate 609,667 of NZ_CAXTXI010000001.1, forward strand.
GCATGGTGAGGAAGCCGGGCAAGGCTATCTCCACCTCACGCCAATTGATGTTGGTGGCGTTACGGATCATCAGCATCCCGATGAGCACCAGAGCAGGTGAAAGCGCCGCTTCTGGGATTAACCCGGCGATAGGAGCCAGCAAGGCGGCAGCCAGAAACAGTACCCCGGTGGCGGCGGTATACAGCCCGGTCTTGGCCCCATCCGCCACGCCGGTAGAGCCTTCCACTGGAATGCCGATGGGAGGCGCGCCCAGCAGCGGCGCGGCAGCAGTGGACAGAGCCACCGCCATGATGCCCCGGCTGTAGCGGCCCAGCTCGCCCTTTTCATCCAACGGCTTTCCCACCCCGGCAATGCATGTCAAGCCCTCTAAGGTGTCAAAACACAGGCACATGGTAAAAGTAACCACCGCGGTTACCAAAGGCAGAACCCCCAGCGACAACACGCCGCCAAAATCCGGGGACAACAGCAAGGGGCGCAGGGATAACAGAGAAAAACGTATGGATTCCGGCGCTTGGGTTACTCCCAGCGGGAACCCCAGCAACGTCGTGGCTGCAATGCCGATCAGCATGGCACCCTTCACTTTCCATACCATTAGCACGCCGGTGATCAACAAACCCAGAATGGCCAAGAGGGTGGTTGGGGTGTCAATCGACCCCAGCAACAACGCACCGTCCTTCGCCCGGGCGATGCCGGAGTTTAACAGTCCTGTGAAAGTAATGAGCAGCCCCAGGCCGGCACTGATAGCATTTTTCATGCTCTGCGGGATACAGGAGGTCATCTTATCCCGCAGAGGTGTCAAACTGATGATCAGATACACCAAGCCCGACAGGCTCACCACCGCCAGCGCCTGTGCCCAGGTGTAGCCCATGGTGAGACAGAGGGTATAGGTAAAAAAGGCGTTGAGGCCTACCCTCGGAGTCAAAATAAAGGGCAGGTTAAGGGCAGCGGAGAGAAAACAGGCCAAGGCGGAGGACAGACAAGTGGCTAACAGCACGCTGGTATAGTCCATGCCGGTCTGAGACAGATAGCTGGGGGTGACAAACAGAATATATGCCACCGAGAAAAAAGAAGTCAGTGCACCCAACAGCTCCCTGCGGACTGTCGTCCCCTGTTCCGTCAGATGAAAAACGTGTTCCAGTATCTTCATTTTTGTTATACGCCTCCGTTTTCAAGTCATGATATGTGCAGTCCGCCGATGGCAGCCATAAGCCGCAACCAAAGCCAGCGCCAGCACGCCGCCCTTAACCGCGGGCAGCACATAGTAGACCACGCCCATTTGAGTCAACCCGTTTTCCAGCACCGCTACCAGCGCGGCGCCCACCAGCGTTCCCAAAGCATTGGGCTTTTCCGCACCGCCCACGGATCGCCCCACGAATACAGCTGCCAGAGAGGGCATCAGATAGCTGTCGCAGCCGGAGATTTGCGCCGCTCCATTGCGAGAACAGACAACAATTGCTCCCACCGCAATCATAACGGCGGTGAGCATCCCCGCAAAAAAACGATATTTCTTTACAGGAATGCCGGAATACGCCGCTGCGGTATGGTTGCTGCCCATGGCATACAGACAGCGGCCATGGCGGGTATATTGCAGGAACACAAAGGCAAAGGCTACGCAGCCCAGCATGAGCAGGATGCACCATGGCGCTGCGCCAATAGCAAGTGCCTCCTCCGTCCATCCCATGCGGGCAGGGTCAGTCCCCCACGGCGTTGGCATACCGGCAGACACCGCGCCGCCGCCCGTCCACCACAGACCAATCCCCTGATGCACGAACATCAGCGCGCAGGTCGCCAGCATATCGGGTACCCGGCAAACCAGAATGAGAAACATGGTCAGCAGATACAGCACCATGGTCAACACCACGGTGAGCAATACGCTCAGCCATAGAGGCAAACCAAACCACAGGAACAGACTGGCAAACAGAAAGGAGGAGACGGTGGCAAGGGTGCAGGCTGACATATCAAAGCCGTCCGGCGCCATAGTGAGGGTAGCGCCGATGGCAAAAATAGTGGTGATGGACATGGAGCGCAGAATATTGACGGCGTTTGCAGCTGAAAAAAAGCTGTCTCCCCGCAGCAGCGCAAACACCGCAACGGCGGCTGCCAGTGCAATCACCGCTGCCCAGTCCATCCACAAGGCAGCGCGTTTTGGGGTAAGTTGTTGCTTCAAGACCGTTCCTCCCTTTCTGTCTGATCCGACGGAACGAACGGAGCCTTTCCGCCGACGGCATAGTGCATGATTTCCTCTTCCGAGGTAAGAGCGGTGACCAGTTCCGCCGCAATTTTTCCACTATACAGGACATAAATCCGGTCTGTCACCTGCAGCAGCTCGTCAGGCTCGGCAGACGCATACACTACACCGCACCCTGTCCGGGCGATCTTGGTGATGAGCTGCAGCAATTCCGCCTTTGCGCCCACATCCACACCCTTAGTAGGTTCGTCAAACAGGTAGAGCCGACAGCTGGCCGCAAGCCATTTGCCCACGACTGTTTTTTGCTGATTGCCGCCGGAGAGCAGCTCGATCCGCTGCTCGGGCGATGGCGTTTTGATCCCCAGCTTTTCGATTTGCGTCCGGGCGTTCTGTTCCTGCTTTTTGCAGGACAGAAAAGACAGACGGCTCCATTTTTTCAGGCTGGCGATTCCCAGATTGAAAGACACGCTTTCCCGCAGGAACAAGCCTTCCTTCCGGCGCTCTTCCGGCACCAGCCCCATGCCCAAAGACACCGCGTCCGCGGGGCTGCGAGGATTCACCGACCTGCCATCCAGCATCATCTCTCCTGTAGCTCGGGGCAAAATACCGAACAGTGTCTTGCACAATTCGCTCTTCCCTGCCCCCACCAATCCGGCCAAACCGACGATCTCCCCATGCCGCACCATCATGGAGATGTCCCGCACGCTGCCGTCCTGACTGGACAAGCCACGTACTGACAGTAGCTCACTGCCGACCGAAGATGAGACACGGCGACGAACGGATGCCATGCCCGCGCCCAGCATATGCGCCACCAGCTCACTGGTGGTGGTTTGGAGCGTAATGGGCGCGCTGGCAGCCACTCTGCCGCCCCGCAGCACCGTATAGCGGTCACAGATCTGCAAAATCTCCGGCAGGCGGTGGGATATAAATACAATGGCAAGTTGCCTTTCTTCGACCATGCGGCGGCAAAGAGAAAACAATCTTTCCGTCTCCACTGTGCTCAAAGGAGCCGTCGGCTCGTCCAGCAGAAGGATACGGCACCGGCTATGTATCGCTCTTGCGATGAGTACCATCTGTTTTTGCGCCAGCGTCAGCCGGCCTACCGGCGTGCGGATGTCGAAATCCATGTTCAGCTGACGTTTCAGCTCCTCTGCCCGCTGATACAGCGTACGCCAGTTGACCCACAGCCGTCCCGGCTTTCCCAACTCTTCCAGCAGCATATTTTCCGCCGCCGACAGAGCGGGCGCCAGCGCCACATCGACCTCCTGATAGACGATCTGGATACCCAACTGCTGCGCTGCTGCAGGGCTGCGCAATTCCACCGTCCTGCCATCCAGCAAAACCTCTCCGCGATAACCGGGATTGGTACCGGCCAGCACTTTCATCAGCGTGGACTTTCCCGCTCCATTGGCGCCTACAAGCGCATGGATTTCTCCCGACAAGAGCCGAAAGTCCACCTGCTCCAGTGCCTTTACGCCCGGAAATTCCACGCAGATATGATTTGCCTGAAGTGTAAATTCATCCATATATCCTCCGCCTGTCAATGGGTTACGAGAAACATCAGCGTAAACAGCCCTGCAATCACCCAAGTCCCCGCAGTTAATTCTTTTCTTTTTCCTGTAAATACGGCAATTAACACATGAGAGAGAATACCAAAGGCAATTCCGTAGGAGATATTGTATGTCATAGGCATAATCGCCAGGGTCAGGAATGCCGGAACACCTTCTCTGGTGTTTTGCCAGTCTATTTTTTTCGTACAGTCTATCATTAAAATGCCCACATAAATCAAAGCCGCCGATGTGGCGCAGTTTGGCACAAGGGCAGCGACAGGACTAAAAAACATGGCCAGGAGAAACAGCCCTCCGGTGGCCATGGCGGCCAGCCCGGTCTTTCCTCCCTCGGCAATGCCAGCCGACGCCTCCACATAGGAACTAACAGTAGAGGTTCCGCACACCGCGCCGCAGACTGTTGCCACGGCATCGGCCAACATGGCCCGCTCCATATTCGGCACCTCGCCCTCCCGCGTCAACAGATTGCCTCGGGCGCAGGCGCCGTACAAGGTTCCGATGGTGTCAAACATGTCCACCAGACAGAAGGCCAAGGCAGTGGTTCCAATCAGAAGCGCCAGTTCTGCCGAATTGTGATCGGCCAGATAGGATGAAAAATCAAATCCCTCCGTAAAGACCCGGCCAAACGCCGAGGTTCCAAACTCGCTAAACGCTGTGAAAGGGTTCAAATTCAGATTATCACCGAAGTTTGTATAAAACCCTGGAACCGTAACACCCAACAGGTAATATAGAATGGTACCTCCCAGAATCCCCCACAAAACAGCCCCCTTGACACCTCTGCATGTCATAACGGCAATAACGATCAAGACAGCCAGCGTCACCAGTATAGGCATGACATCCGACCATGAAACAGAGTCAGACAGCAGATTGAACGACGTCAGGTTGACAAACGTCTCCGGATCTGCCACTACAATACCAGCGTTTTGCAGTCTGATGAAAGCAATGAACAGGCCCACTCCAGCGGGGATTGCCAAGCGCACAGACGCGGGAATGGCCTCAAAAATCTTTTTTCGCAGGCCGGTCACGGTCAGAATGATGAAGGCACTTCCATCCAAAAGAATCAAGACGAGGGCATTGGCGTAGCTCAGTCCAAAACCGAGGCACACAGTATAGACGAAGAAAGCATTGGAACCCATAGCAGATGCCTATGCCAGGGGCAGGTTAGCCAGAAGCCCGATCAGAATAGTGTCGATGGCCGCGGAAAGAGCTGTCGCGATATAAATTGCATCATAGGATACGCCGGGCAGCTCAGCAAACATCCCGGCGTTAACCATGAGGATATACGCCATAGTCATGAATGTAGTCAGGTCCGCCAGCAGCTCGGTTCGGATGTCAGACCCCTTTTCGGTAATATGAAACAGCTTTTCCGTCATAGCTTTCCAACTCCTTCCCATTCTTTGGTCAATCCCCCAGCAGCTGCACCATCCAATCCGCAGTAGGCATCCAGCTGCGGTCAGTATAAGAATCTCCCGCCACCGTATCTAGGTTGGTAACATTGATGCCGCCGCCGGACACCATGTCCTGCGTGACCACAGTAGTGGGCAGCTCCAGCCAGCTTGCAGCCTTTCCCGTCATGGGGTCAATAATGGCATCATGCTCACCCGACAGCTCGAGCGCCAGCACTCGCACACCAAATTCCCCATTATAGTTCCAGTTGGTTGTGGCACATGCCTTCCAAGGCGATTCCTCGCGGGACATTTTCTCAATATCCGCATTGCAGATATCCACGCTAACCATCGGAATGTCATATCCGCCCTGCGTCAGGGCAGTATACACCCCGCTGGCATACAGGTCATAGCAGCACCAGATGGCGTCAATCTCCCCCGGCTGATATTTTGCCAGCGTAGCGGTGGTGACGTCAGCCATGGATGCCTCGGCATTGCTGAAGTCCGAAGGGCCAATGGTTTCCACAGTGCGGATCAGGCCCTCAGCCTCGCAGGCGGCGTACCCCTCCTGACGGCGGTCGAAGGGAGAAAGAAAGTTCGGCCCCACCCAGACTTTCAGAATGTTGACCGGCTCCCCTGCCGCGACCTTGTCCGGATACAGCTCTTCGCACACATATTCCAACAGCAGCCGGGCAAATTGCGCATCCTGCTGGAAGAACTGTGTTACGCCGTCCAGCGTCTGCGTCTGGCCGCTGCTGTCCTTGAATTGGGTGTCAAAAGTGACAATCTTCAAATCAGGGTACTGCTCAAGCAGGCCCTTGAGAAAGGTGTAAGCGTAATTCTGCCCGCCATGGCTCAGCAGCAATCCGTCATATCCGGCGGCAGCGCACTGAGAGATTGTATCCTGCCACTGCGCATCCGACCCGCCGCAGAAAAAGGCATCGTACTCCATCCCCAACGCTTCCGCTGTTTCCTGCGCAGACTCGGACCACATCTGAAAGATATCCGACGGCGCCATCTGCATGATGTAAGCAACCTTTTTCCCTGCCACCGGAGAATCTACGGTGACGTTTATCGTGTCGGCCCGATTCGTACCGTCGCAGCCCATCAGGGAAATGGCGCAGAGAAATGTGAAGATTCCTGCAATCCAACGTTTCATAAGCACTGCGCCCTCCTTTTGCTCATTTTATAACCATAGGCTGCCGCGCAGACCATCGCAAAGACAATCCCCGCCGGATAGGCAATGGACTGAGACAGTCGGAAGCCCTCCTCCGCCATTAGGATATAGGTGGAAGATACACCGGACATAAAGGTGGCGGGAATGGCGCACAACAGCGAATGCCACGGTTTATCTGCATTGCGAACCAGATACATCGCCGCCGCCCACAGGGTAATCATAGCCAGAGTCTGGTTGCTCCACGAAAAATAACGCCAGATTACATCAAAGTCCACTTGAGTCAGAACCGTACCCGCCGCCAGCAGCGGAATAGTCACTGCCAGCCGCCGTTTCAGATCGGACTGATCAATGTGGAACCAATCGGCGATGGTGAGACGTGCGCTGCGGAACGCGGTGTCGCCGGAGGAAATGGGGCAAACCACCACACCGATGATCGCCAGCGCACCGCCGAATACACCCAGCAACGATACCGAAATATCATAAACCACACCCGATTGCCCCAGTTCTTCCAGCGCCGCCTGCAATCCTCCGGTGGCACCATAAAAAGCGACACCCGCCGCCGCCCACACCAGAGCAATGACGCTCTCAGAAATCATGGCACCGTAGAAAATCTTCCGCCCATCTTTCTCTGAGGTGAGGCAACGGGCCATCATGGGCGATTGGGTGCCGTGGAAACCGGAGATCGCCCCGCAGGCCACCGTAATGAACATATAGGGCCACACCGGACGGCCCTCCGGATGCAGGTTTGCCAGCGTCAGCTCGGGCAGCTGGTAGCCGCCGGCCACCAGTCCAACGATAATCCCCACGGCCATCATCAGCAGCACCGCGCCAAAGACGGGATACAGCTTGCCGATCAGTTTGTCAATCGGCAGCAGCGTGGCCAACAGGTAGTACACCAAAATCACGACCACCCAAAAACCGGTGTTCATCCAGTCCGGCGTCAGACGGGCAATCAGCGCGGCGGGACTGGTGGTGAACACCGCTCCCAGCAACACCAGCAGAATCAGTGAAAACACCCGCATGACCTGCTTGGCCGTTGTTCCAAGATAGGCACCTACGATTTCTGAGATCGACGCCCCATTCATCCGCAGAGAGATCATGCCGCTCATGTAATCATGGACGGCGCCGCCAAGGATGGATCCGAACACGATCCACAAGAACACCACGGGGCCAAACACCGCTCCCAGCAGTGCGCCGAAAATGGGGCCGGTGCCGGCAATATTCAGCAGCTGAATGAGAAAAACCCGCCATGTTTTCATGGGGATGTAATCCACCCCGTCGGGATGGGCTGTGGCCGGCGTGGGCCTCCCATCAGGATGAAAAACCCGTTCTACCAACTTTCCATACAGCACATAGCCTGCCGCCAGCAGCAACACAGCACATATCAGGGTAATCAAAAGACATTCCTCCGTTTGGTTTGTTTTACCAGTGCTTTTCTATGGTCAGGATATTCCGCCCATCCGCGTACTCATAGGCCACCCGATCCATACTCTTCTTTACCATAAAGATCCCTAAGCCGCCGTTCTCCCGTTCCTCAGCCGATAGGGTAATATCCGGCTCTTTCTGCACGGTAGGATCGTAGGGCTTTCCGTCATCCGCAAAGTGAATGACAGTACGACCATCCATCAGCTCACAGTCCACTTGGGCAGCCGCAGCACCACTGTACCGGGCGATGTTAGAGCAAATTTCGTCCGCCGCAATATTCATCTGTGTGATAACTTTCATGGGTGTGCCCTGCTCTTTCAGTACACGCTCCAAGAATTCACACACCTGAGGGATACTCTCCAGTATCGGTGCGACCTGAATGCTCCGCCGGCCGACGCTTCCCTTCCGCTGGAGCGACAGCATGGTAATATCATCAAACTGAGGCGCCGAACCGACGAACCGGTCAATATTTGTCTTGACCTGATGCAGAAGTTTTTCCGGATCCAGATCACAGTTTTGGTTCAGTGCCGCCAGCATGCGGTCGGTTCCATAAAGGGTATTCGCCGCGTCTGTCGCTTCAGCTACACCATCGGTATACACAAACAGCGTGTCGCCCACGCCAATCTCCAGTTCGTATTCCTGATATTGTACGTTTTCCATGCCTGCCAGTACAAAGCCGTGCCGATCCTTCCATAATTCAAATTGACCGTTTGCTCTCCGGAGCGCCGGATATTCATGACCCGCATTGGCAGCAGTGAGCTTTCCGGTGGAAATTTCGTATATGCCCAGCCATACAGTGACAAACATCTCTGCCTCATTGTTTTCGCACAGTTGGTTATTGACCTTCTCCAGCGCAGCTTTGGGGGACAATCCCGTTTGTACTGCATTTTTGAGCAGGGTCTTTGTAATCACCATGAACAGCGCTGCCGGCACACCCTTGCCGGATACATCGGCAATAACCATAGCCAAATGGTCATTGTCTACTAGGAAAAAGTCATAGAAATCGCCGCCAACCTCTTTGGCCGGCGTCATACTGGCATAGATATCAAATTCCCTGCGTTCGGGGAAAGCAGGGAAAATCCGGGGCAGCATGTCTGCCTGGATCTGGGTGGCCACATTCAGCTCAGTCTCAATGCGCTGCCGGGCAGAGGAATCCGCAGCCTGCTTTTCCAGCAGGCTGCGGGTACGCTTGGCCACGATAATACACACGAAGGCCATGCCCACCAGGATCGCGGAACGGGGCAGGAGGAAGAACAGCACCGCCTCCCCAAAAATCTCTGGGGTGATTACCGCCTCCTCCATATGGAAGGCCTTGATCAGATTGGGATCTCCCTCCCCCATGAACAAGCTGGCGACGCCGGCGACGTACAGGCAGACCACTGATGCGGTCAGGGCGCTGGCGGTCAGCGTTCGGGAGTAGTAGTGACAGCTGAGAAGCACCGGGGCAATCCAGGCCAGCACGGTGTGCTTCGGAATGGCAATGGACAGTACGGTGATGCCCAGAATACAGCAGCCCATGATAAGATATTTAAACCGCCCGCCCAGCCGAGTCATCTTGGCACAGAGCATGGTGGGCAGCAGGAAAAAGAAAATGCACACGGGCATACCCACATTCATGACGGCCGGCGGAACAATAAACACATCCAGCAGATTCAGGACCCAGGCCAACGCGGCAATCAGCGCCATAACCTGCAGGCAGCGACAGGAATACCAGTTCGCTTCCCGCTCGTTTTCCAGAAAAATAGTGTCCATGCTTCTCTTTTCCGCGTAAATCGCCCCCAACACCGTGAGACAGGCCGCATTCGGCCCCGCTGTCCTGTGTGTATCTTTGTCTGTGATTAGTCACCGATATCGGTGTGCCCCTGCTCAAATTCCCATTGCAGGCCATAACGGTCAATAAAATAGAAATAGCGGACCTGCCCGAGGATCTTGGCTGTCTCGGCATTCCGCTCATCGGTTTCCCCGGATGCCTGATCGAAGAACCGGACTTCCTCCGGCTGCGTCTCACTGATCTGATACACCCGATAAGCCTCGGTCTCGTTGATGAGTCGGGTATCCTGCATGGACTGGACATGCGCAAATGCCGCTTCGATATTGGTGACCTTTAGGGCCACATGGCGGGCGCCGCTGACATCATTGGCGGCAAAGATCACCGGCTCCGTCCGTCCTTTGGGATAGTGGTACTGCATCAGTTCCAGGGTGAGTTTTGTGCCGGGTACATTGACAAAGGCAATGGAGACATCTCCATCGGCCGCCTCATCCACAAATCCTCCCGCCTGGAAAAAGCCTTTATTTCTCCAGTGAGACAGACAGTGGTCGGGCTGCACCCCCAACAGATTGCGGTAATAGTCCACAGCCTGCTCCATGTCATCTACAAAAATACAGATGTGAGACAGGCCGACAATGTTCGGCAGTTCGGGCCGGATCATGCCCGTTTCGTTGTTACCCATTTGTTATGCCCCCTTATACAATGGTCAGAACATTGGTGAAGCCCGTGACTTCAAACACTTCCTGAATGTTCCCATTCACATGGCATACAACCATTTTCCCCTGTCGGTTCATGATCTTCTGCGCTGCAAGAATGACCCGCAGACCGGCAGATGAGAGATACTCCAACCGGGAAAAGTCCAACACCAGCTCGGTCACGCCGGTCAGTGCCCCTTTTACCTCTCCCTCCAACTGAGGGGCTGTGGTGGTGTCCAACCGTCCCTCTATCGCAAAGGTCAGTTTTGTATCTTCACTTGTTTTTACGATATTCACATCGAGTCCTCCAATTTAGTGATTTATGTCATTTTACGCTTGGAACAGGATCGCCACCGCGTTGACAGACGGAGAGTCTATCGTTGCCTGAAACATCCGTCGTTTTTCGATTCACTCCTTCTCCAATCGTTCCCGATCCAGCATCCCCAGTTTGTTGGCTGAGAGCATCAGCTCTGACTGCAGGCAGGAGATGCCGCAGGAGGTCATAAAGAAATCCAGAAGCACATTACCTGCCACAGCCAGTCCGATGGCCCCATCCGGGATTCCCAACTGAGCCAGCAGCACCGTATAACAAGTTAAACTTCCGCCGGGCACTGGCGGGGCGGCGATGGCCAATAGTCCCGATGCCAGCACACCAGTGACCACCCAAGAAAGGGGCATTGCTACCCCGTAAAATTCCGCCAACCCCAGTGCCAGCACAAAGAAGCCCACCACAGCACCAGTCTTGAATACCACCTGTCCCAAAGGGACGGCAAAACAGTGGGCTGATCTTTTGAGGCTTGGAGGGATAAAGAGCCAGTCGGTTGATTCCGTCTTGATAGGAATAGACCGGAGAGAGACCTGCCTGCGCCAGCAGGTTCGAACACAGCATCTGGCCGACCATATCTGTGACCACCTCGTCAGGGTCAATGCGCCTGCCGGGAGCCGTGATCTCAAGATACATCCGCCCCAGCCGAGTACCGCACTGGAAGCTACAAACCGTTTCTTTCTCCTTTTCAGAGTTCCACAGCCCCAGAATTTCTTCCACGGCCAGCCGCAGACGGATGATATCCTTCCGATTTACGCCCGCCTGTTCCAGTGCGTCGGCCAGCAGTTGGGAGAGAGTGTCAATACCTCCTTCATCCAACAGCACTTCTTTTCGCTGCTTTGGCAAGGTCAATTTTTTCTTGTTCATGAAACAAAGCTTCTTCCCTATTTAATAATTCCGTGATCCCGGGCCAAAGCCTCGATGCTGCGGTCATAGGTGGCCTCCGCTTCCTTGGAAAAGAAACAGCCCGGCACACCTTCATCATGATCTCGGTGATGGGCTACACATTCACAGCATTTTCCGTGCCGGATGCAGTCAAAAGTGCAGGGACAGTCCCGCTTGTTGTCACAGTATTGCGTCATTTTCGTTTTTCCTTTCTGTCGTGAATATCAGGATTGTGAATCCAGTCAGGCCACAAAATCCTCCTTAGAATAAGTAAAGGCAATCTCTGCCCACTCCCGTCAGCAATCAGAAACTCGGTGAGTCCATACGGCGAATCTCCGCCACTCCAGTCATAGGTGTAACCCAGTCTGGTCCATGGATATTCGCTCTTAAAATAGGAGTAGAGGATGTTGTCGTCAAACCAGCTTTGATACATCGGGTCTGTTATTTCTTCGTATCCGTTTTCCATTTGGGCGGTCACATCAATCACATAGGCAGGACGGATCACCTCCGACGGCGAGTTCCAGAAGGTGGAAAAATGCGTACAACTGCAGCACCCGCTCTCCTCCCTCGTCCCAAATGACCCGTGGATCTTACTGTGTTAGACAGACCAATTCCTTCACCTCGTTGTCCTCGCTAAATACCGCATCGGCCATGGCAGCCGCCCACAGTTCCTCGTTGGAGGGTGGGCCTCACTCACACATCCAGCCAGCGGCAGTAGGCTCAGAACCAGACAAGCAGCAACCGTAACCAATGTCTTTTTCATCAAATAAGTGGGACCCTCCTTGCTGAAACTACTGTAGCTACCCATATTGGATAACTCTGCGGCACCACTTGACCATTTTTGCTTGGGTGCTATGTTTAAGTTTAATGATAATTCTTCCTTTGTGAACCGACTGCAAAAAATTTGCTTTCTTTTGTGCAGAATCTGCCTTCTTTGCGTGCAGACACGAAGCCACATCTGCTGCCCGCAACCATTTACCGCGTCTTCTCCGCATTTCAACTTTCCCCTCACCTCTCTGCTTTTCTGCAAAACTAAATTTTACTCATTTCAAGTTAACACCGCAGAAGATCGCAAAAGAAAACGCCATGCCGACACATCATCGTTAGCATGGCGTATTACGATTTTTCTGTTGCAACGGGCGCACTGATTCAAGCTATCCGGCAAGATCTGCGACCAGAATCAGATTCGCTATTGTGGTCCACGACTTCTATCACCATCGCCTTATCTGACAAGTTATACAGATTTTATAACACGTATAGCCGCAGTATCCACTCCAAGTCATAGAGCTTGTTTCTGCATTTTCCTTTATGATAAAATGGGCCAGATTATTTTAATCCACTTGCCCATGATACAATCCGCTCGCTCTGCGACATAATTCTTTTCCTTTTGTCCGCACCTGTGCCAATTCTTCATTCAGGCCGGATAAACTTATCTGCTTCTTCATGCTTCCATTTTACCATGATGGATTTGGCTATACTAATTTGTTTGTCCGGTGATGCCTTCACAAGCTCCTGCTTGCTCCTGCCCAGTTATTAATCTTGGTATTCACATATATGCTCTATTCAGTCCCCATTTGTTTGTGACCCTTCTTCTCGAACAAAGCCTCTTCTTACTTTACAAAAGCCCTCTATATGACATATAAAACAACAACGGCAGCAAGCCTCACTGCTTGCTGCCGTTGTTGTTTGTGACCGCAAATACGTTCCTGACCATGTGTATGGTTCGTATCTCGCGTCATAATAGAGCCGAGAGGAGTTGAATCCGCTTTTTGAACATTTTAACCCGTTTCATTGTGCACTATTACTCACTTCTGTCTGTTTTCAGAACTTTTCTTTCCCATTTGTTCCCTGTCCGTGATGGGTTTTGACGGGTGAAATCTACCTGAAAATCTACCTACCGAGAAAGTAAATCTAACATGGTTCAGCGGACATTTGATAAACTCTGTGTTAAACCATAAAGTCCATGCTGCGGGAGACCGTTGGGAAACGGTCAAAATACCGCTTGGGATAGATCTGCAAGTTGGACAGGAATTGATTGAGCAGGCTGGCCTTGTCCGTATCCTTATCCGAGAAGGACAGTAGATCCGCAACGTTCCGAAGATCTTCTTTGCTGTTGTTGAATACAAGATCCGTGCTGAGCCGATGCTCCACCCCATTTTCATCTGTGTAGGAAACCCATGTCTGTGCTTTTCGAGGATCTTTGGAATCAAACACATCGGTGGTATAATCGGTTACGGTTTTGTTGCCATCCGCATCCTCCACGGTAAGCGAATTGAATCGGATGGTGGTGCTATAAGCATCTCCGCCCTTTTCATAAAACCACTTGAAATTTTCCGGGGGTGCAACATTGGGGTCAATAATATAGTGATAATCGGATGCAACAAACGGATCGCCGCTCAGAGCCGTGTTGAAATTGTTTAGATTGGCTTTGCCCTGTGCCATGTAGTCGGGAACCTCAAAAGAGGAGCCATACTCCTGTGACACATTCTGAGCGCCTTCCGTAATAGCAGAGATTGCCGATTCACTGGCATAATAATAGTCGGAATTGTAATAGGCCCAGTTACGCTGCACATTCATGTCCCCGGTGATATACTGCTCGCCCTCAGCGTTGTTACGCTGAACGGCAGCCGACAAAATCTTTTCCCGGAACGCATCATAAAAATTTGTTGCGATTTCTTTCTGCGATGCACTCAGGGGACCTCTCGGATTCTCCATGGAGCCAAACAGCTCTTTTTTCAGCAGTTTCTCATACTCGGCCTGCAACTCCGATTCCGACATGGTGCCATCAAAGAACCGATCGATGCAATTATCCATCGGGCTGGTCTGCGTTGCTTGATCCCCCTCCAGATAGGCTCTTGCCGCCTCTCCCAATTCTGAGGATGCGTATGTGGATTTTACGGAGACAAAGGAATCCACATTCACCGTGTCCTTGGGAACTGTTGTTAGATCTTTGGTGATGCTCGGAAAGCTGCCATAATCGTTTTTCAACTGTGGATAGTTGGATATGTTGATTCCGCCCATCTTTTCTCTCTCCTTGTTCATATCAGATATCATTGTTGGGACAAATATCCTTTTCTATTTCATCGACCATTTGGCGAGGAAAATTTACATTGTCCTCGCGATATGATGGGTAGCAATGTGTTGTGGTAGAATAAAGGTGATCCATAGCGTTCAAACCCTTCTGTCGTAGTTGGTGCGGGAGCTTTATTCTGACCGTTGTCTGATCTCTGTGGAACATTTATGTGTTCAATTTGATTTTATAATTTACCAGATAAAAAGATACCGAGAGACGCCAAAGTTGCGATTCCCGGTATCTCTTTTCATATGCGAATTTCCGGTCTGTGGACGCGAATGCATTTTGCGATAAATTCATTTCATATCATTTCTGTACTTCAGAAATAATATTTGAAATATATCCATATAGCTCATCTACGCTACTTTCATGCGCGATACCGTTTATGTAATAGAATGTATCACAACTTGCACGATACTTGATATACTCGGTTACGTTGACATTATTATCAAGCCGCCATATATCATCGTCATATGGACTTACTCTGCCGACCGTAGCTGTTGCCACAGGAATAACCGGAACCATCATGGTATTTGCACGCTTGCCAGCCAACTGGCTTTCGACCTCACTCAGAACCCCCATGTCGGTCAGGTCCTGAAGAAAAGACTGATACTTTTCTTTCGTAAGCGGTGTGTTCCCATATTTATCCTTGAGCATTTCAAGCTGGCTTTCCGTAGGGAGCGCCTTGTCTGCATAGGATATGTCATAATACTTGTTGGCCAGCTCTTGCCCGCGTTTCTCGACCTGTTCCTGCATCCATTCCGTGTATAACGATTGCAGTGTTTGCGCTGTTTTTTGTATGGATGGCGAAAAGGACGGATTGGATGCATTACTCTGCAGCATATTTACAAAATTTTTCTTTTCCAGATAATCGCCGATTTCCGTTCCGGGGGTGACAGGGGACAATATCTGATTGGCGGCGGAATAAGCGCCCGTATCATTTTGATATCCGATCAGTGCGCACATTTCCGCATAGGAGGCGTTTTGCGGATTAATTTCGTTAATATGCTTTACGAAATCAAACGCGCTGCCATTGGACGCTGTGCCACGGATGCGGACAATCGGGTCATCATCGCGCGAGTCTGCGGTATAGGTTACATAGATATTTTGTCCATCTCCAGTACCGCCGGAATAAATACAGTTTTCATTCGGAAGCCATACTTTGTAATTCGTTTGATTCTGTGCTTGATACAGATCGGATTTCTTCGTATTTATCATGGAATTTGGATATGCAGGGGTCGTGTATAATGAAGAAATCATCATGAATCACCATCTTTCTACCCTTTTTTAAGAAACTGCTTTATGTATTTTATCGGAACAAGGAGAAGGAAAATAATGCAAAATGCGAAATAAGTTACTGTCTATCCTCGAAGGAAATCCAAGAACAAGGTGCCACTCGATACGATCGCCAAGAGTCCCCCCTTTCCCTGCATCGGTTAGACATATGTCTGATGGCCGGAGGCTATCGCACTTGCCAGAAGAGCCTTTCCCCGGTACAATGGCAGTAAGAAGGGCGTCCTGCCCCGTCCCACCGGACGGGGCAGGAGGCGGGCTGGAAACCAAACAGACGAGGAGGACGAAGCGATGCAGCACGAATGCAGAATCACAGTACTGGAGACAAAGGTGTTTGAGGACTATCAGGCGCAGTATCTGGCCAATCCCAAGTCGGGCCCCTGCCCCTGCTTTCGGAAGGGAGACACTTTTTTACTGAAGCGCACCGCGGAACGCGATGATTTTTACCACCTGATGAACGGAAAATTCTGCGGGGAGGCGTGGGACGCCATCAGCCGGTATGTTTACACCTCCCTACAGGGTGGGTCCATCATGCACAACTGGACCAATGACGAACGGATGATGATTGCCTGCTGCAATGACGGAACCAGGCCGGTGATCTTTAAGATCGAGCGGATCGACATCCCGGAGACCGAAGAGGAAAAACAATGGCTTGCAAAGCAAAATTTTAAGAATACGGCAGACGATGCCTATACAGGCTGAGCAAAGGACAGGCTTATTGCAACAGGTCCTGTTTTATGCCGTTTTGTGATGGAATTTCGTTATCTCCATCCCCTGTCAGCACACCGCTTGTATAAATTCTTGCAAATGCAGGCATCCTTTGCGATACTGATACTAATTGATACTAAATAATATCAGAGGTGAAAGCAACGGATGCCGCGTTGTTTGCCAAGATGCTCTCCGATAAAAGCATCATCGACCTGAAAAAGCTGGGCTATAAATACCCTCAAGCCGATCTGAAGGAATTTGCGGCACTGCTTGGGAACGGTTTTTATAAGCCCCTGCCGCTGAAGGATTTCAACGGCAGGAATCTGGCTATCTGGACTCTGTTACCCAGGTCCAGATATCGGCAGACAACGTGCTGCTGACGCCCCAGAGCAGCAGCCAGGTCTATGGCAGGAGAGCCATGGAGGACGAGCTCCTCTCTACCTTCACCATTGAGCAGTTTGACACCTCCCAGGACAGCGTCCGCAAGATTTTGTCCGGCTATGCCCCCACCAGCGAGAGCGAGAATCGCATCTACGGAATGAAAAAGGGCTTGGAGTTTATCGGTAATCCCCGGCATACGATCAGCACAGAAACCTTCCAGAACGCTTTGGCCCAAGGCGATGTAACGGAAAAGGAGCAGGCCCTGTGGCAGTTTTTGCTCACCTCTTATGGGAACGGCCAGTTTTCCACCAAACAGCTGGAGAAAGATTTCGGCAACGCAGCCTACGCAACCATCCGCGGATTTGTACTCAAGTTTGAGAATCTTGGGCTGCTACGATCGGCAAAATACGGCAACCGTATCAAGTATCAGATTGCAGACTAAGCCAAAGAAGCGCCTTCCGAAACCCGCAGATTCCAGAAGGCGCTATTCTTTAATTATAGCTTGTTAAAAACTGATACGCCTGATGCGAAAGTAAAGTAGAATTAGGGCAACAAGCGGTTGCTTTGCTTTTCGTGCCCGCTGTGGTACAATTCAGGCAAGGTGGTGATCAACATGGATACCAAAGAAATCCTTTTGGAACTGCGCACCAAGCGCGGACTCTCCCAAGAACAGTTAGCGGAACAAGTGCACGTGACCCGGCAGGCGGTTTCCCGCTGGGAGACTGGCGAAACAGTACCCAATACAGAAACTTTGAAGCTGCTCTCCAGCCTGTTTGATGTCTCTATCAATACCCTGCTGGGCTCGCCGCGGCAGCTGATCTGTCAATGCTGCGGCATGCCGCTGGAGGACGCCAATATCAGCCGAGAGCCGGATGGCTCCTTCAACGAGGAGTACTGCAAGTGGTGCTATGCTGAAGGGAAATTTGTCTACACAAACCTTGAGGAACTGCTGAATTTTCTGGAGCGACATATGTCCAATGAAACCTGGTCTCCAGAACAGGTCAGAGCCTATTTTGCAGCTCAGCTGCCAAAGCTGAACCACTGGAAACAGTCCGAGACATGAATACATCCCTCTGAAATCTGCGCTTTTCAGAGGGATGTGTTTTTTTGCTTTGTGGCATTGGGATAGCCTTTCTGTGTGCTGGGCGATCAGTCATAGAACCCCCCGTAGTAATCTTCCTAGGTCATCTGTTTCATGGCTGATACCTCATGCGGCTCTTAGGCTTCTGTCCCATAGGGCCAAGTGTTAATGCCGCCAAATTCGTAGATATGGGTGTAACCCAGTTCGGCCAGTGTGGAAGAAGCTGTCTTGCTTCGGTTCCCGCTGCGGCAGTAGACCAACACCGTAGAATCCTTTTCCGGTATGACCTCAGCAGCAGTTTCCTCATCAATGGTACCCACCGGCAGCAGGACAGCACCGGGGATGTGTCCGCTGTCGTATTCGTCCTACTCCCGCACATCCAGGATGATGACCTCTTCGGTGTCCATCATTTCTTTGGCTTTTTCCTGAGTGATCTGCTCATAGGAACCGTCCGCGGCATTCCCACCGCATCCGGTCAACAGCAACAGCAGAGAAGAAAGTAAAATTGCAATTCGTTTCATTTGAGTTCCTCCAGAAGTCTGGCGGCAAAGGCTTTGTGGCCCTGCTCCGTGAAGTGTACGCCGTCATAGGCCAAGGAGATATCCCACTTCTCGGCGTCGGCAAAGCGGACACACATTTTCTCCGCCAAGCGCTGACAGAGCTGGGCAAACGTGCGAGAATCGTCAATAAGCTGCGGGTTTGGCACCCACTCTCCCAGCGTTACCGGCGGCAGTGCGATCAGTAAGATTTTGCTTCGATCCAAAGAAATACCGGAGAGGAACCGCTCCAGCCTCTCGGCGGCTTGCACCGGACTTCGGCCCTGAAGCAGATCGTTGGTGCCCAGCATGACGATCAACAGATCTGTGTCAGCAGGGAAGGCAGGAGCGACAGAAGGGATCTCTCGGCCGTTCTGACCCATGTTGCAGATGGTCCAGCCGGTTTCTGTAGCCATAATATCCACCCACCGGCTGTCCGCATCATAGCGTCCGTCGAAATAGCCCCGAGGGTCGTAGCCGTAGGTATTGGAGTCGCCGAAGCACATGACTTTCATCCGCCAATACTACCTCCTTTACAGCTTAGGTACTATCCCTCACACATCAATTCCCCAAACCTTTTTCAAGCGTTCTACTGTATATACCCATTTTTGATCTCTGGGGCGGCAAACAGAATTTTGGTTGCCAAAGAAGCCAATTTCCTTGACCGCCTGATTCTCCAAAACAGTTTTGATCCAGTCAACCTGCACAACATATTCCGCATTCGCAGGATCATCACTGGAGTACAAATAGTTGCCTTGTGTTTTGAGAGATGAAAAACCAACCTGCTGCCCATCCACGGAAAACAGGACATCTTTTGCCTGTTGTACTTCCTTTCTAACGATACCCACACCTACATAGCCGGTATGCGGAATATTGACCCAGACCCGATCTCCTGGGCTAAGCAGCTTCAATGTGTTGGTATACCAAGTGCCACCTCCTGCAGAAATAAAGCCATACTTTCTGGCATCAACCCAAGAGCGCTCACCGTTTCCAAATGATACATAGTATTCCTGGTTCCACTGTCGAATCGATTTAGGGTCCGGTCGCTGTTCTTCTACATTTTCCTCAAACCAAGCCCGACTGATAAGGCGTTTAGATCCACACGAAACTACTCTGAAAAACACAATATTAATATCAACTTCATACTTGTCCCGCAGATAACGAATGATACGTTCGGTGCTATCATCCATTTTTGCGGCGACAATTACCATTTTGACATTATTATTAATGCTGTCCTCTTCTAATGCCGTACCGTACTTCTTCTCATAAGCTTCATTCAGCGTTACTTGACCACCAGAAAACTGCAGATATTGCTCCGCCAATTCCTCCAAGGTCAAGTCCGCCATACAGGAAGCATAGTCGATCGCCTGCGCCGTAACCTCCCTTGGTGTTAAATCCTTTTTTAATTCTACGACAACCAAGTCTCCATCGTGATCCATGCAGAGCAAATCAATATATTTCCCCGCAACTGTACGTACCTGTCGACCAATCAGCAGCCAATCTGGATTTAGAATTTCTATATGCTCTGCGAGTAAATCTTCTAACTCTTTTTCGTTGGTCAGCTCTGCCGGCTGCAGCTCAACCTTATCATCCAAAGACCATATCACTTGAGAAATTGCCAATGTAACCACCATCCAATCATAATAAGTGCCTATTTCAGACGCCAAAAATACTGCTCCAGTTTCTCGTCGCAAATCCGCTCGATTTCCTGCTTTTCCTCCCGGGTCAGCTTCTTCCAAACAGACTCATCCACCTGGATCACACCCAAAGTCTTGGTGTGGTGGAGCATCTGCATATCCTCAAACCGCTTGAAGGGATTGGACAGGATATTCCGCTGGGCCTGCGCATCGGTGTATCCGCCCTTGGCGTAGATGCTGTTAGCCTTTTCCACAACCAGTCCAGCCGCCCGGCGGGCTTCATAAAATTCCCGGAAGTATGTAACGATATCACTGAGCTTCACCCGACCCTTGTTGTCGGCATACAATAGCACCGCCTTGAGCAGCACCGGCTTGTAGGAGTAACTCATATCCATCTGCCGCACCATATCCAGAAACAGCTCCTTGCGGTTGGAGTCGTCGATGAACGTCCAGCCGTACTGCTCCGCATACTTCTGGAGCGTCTCCTCTTTGAAATACTTAAAGGTTCGGTGCTCACTCATGGGCACCACCAGATCGGGTACCAGCAAGCCATCCCGGACATACCGCTCAACAGTTTCTGTCTGCACATCCACACGGCAGAAAAACTCCATCTGGGAGATCATGCCGGCGGCTTCCTCCTGCCAGTTGAAGATGTCCACCAACTCGTAGTCCAGAGCATCGACCGGCCAGTCGATGAGAGAGTCCGGGCGTTCTCCCTTGTCATAAAGCCCCTCATCGCGCCCAAGCACATTTTTGCTTACGCTGGTTTCCTCAAGGAAAACGACCGCGCGGCATCCACCATCAAGACCGACCTTGCCGCCCTCTGCTTTTTCCACGACCAACTGCCGAACCGCAAACATCTCAAGCTGCTGACCAACGCCATACTCGATTTGGAACGCCGCTCGTTCGACAAGGTGGATCGCACTTGGCGCGACGAGGAGGTCAACCGCATGATCGGCAAGACATGGGGCGAGGGCCGCGAGGACTACGCCGCCGCGATCTGTCTGCCGCGGCGCTGCGGCCTGCGCATCCATGAGATTTTCCGGCTAGACACAGTAACGGCAAAACAGGCGCTGAAAACCGACCAACTGACGATCAAGGGCAAGGGCGGCAAAGTCCGCACCGTTCCCCTGCCCCGCACGGCGCAGCTTGAGCTGGAAGCCATGCTGCAGCAGATGCCGCGCGGGTACAAGCTGTTCGTGCCGGACGCCACGCCGACCGACCTTGCCATCAACCGTTTCCAGTGCTTTCTCTACCGGCACCGCGACGCCGTGCAGATCGCTGACAAGCACCGTCCGCTGACCTGCCACGGCTTACGCCATACATACGCGGTCGAGCAGTATCTGGCCTGCCGCAAGCAAGAGCTGGACGAGCACGCCGCCTGCCGGCATGTGTCCCTACGGGAAGGGGGCAAGCGGCATGGCTGACAAGCGATACACCTGCTGCGACGCCCTGCCGCTGGTGCTGACCGTGCCCGAGGTGATCGACGTGCTCGGCATCGGCCGGAATACGGTGTACGAGATCATCCGCACAGGCGGGCTTCCCAGCCGCCGTATCGGTAAACGGAGTCCGATTCGCGTGCTGAAACGAGATCTGATCCGGTATCTGGAGGGCGAAGGATAATAATATAGCGCCATGTTTCAGTAAAACAGCGAGGCCAAAACGGCCTCGCTGTTTTATGCATTCACAGATTTTGCAGCAGCAAAGCCGCCGCAAGTGCAAGCAACACAACAGTCAGAGCGCGCAGAACGCGTAATATGCGCTGCTTTTTCGGACTTTCGCGCTCCCAGCCTTCGGGCGGCGGCGAAAGCTCTTCTATCGTCTCCGTGCCGTCCGGCTTGTGAGCGATTAGCTTGACATGACAGGTATTGCAGGCAGTAAACCCCTTACGAAACTCTGCCCCGCACTTTGGGCACCATGGCATAGATTCGCCTCCTTCAGTTGCTCACAAAATACAGCAGCACCAACGCCACCACGATGATGCCCGCCACCACCGGCAGCAGCTTAAACGAAGCATTGTCCTCCATCGGCTGCTCGGGCGTTTCCATTGCCTGCTCCTCGGCCAGACGCGCAAGTGCCTCTTCGTCCACCGGCTGTTCCGCCAAATCGTGGTTCATTTCATCTATCAGTGCACATGCCTGCGCCGTCTGGCTGGCATCCACGATGATTTCCACCCCGAACCGCGCGTCTGCACCGGCGTACGCCTGTATCTGACGAAATGCCGCCGGCCGGTTGAACACAACAATATCATGTTCGCGCAGCAAATCGCAGATGGTTTCCGCCTCCAGGCGGTTGCTCGCGGTATAAACCGCAATGGGCTTCTCCATGCCGTCCGGCAAAACAAACTTGTCACGCTCCGACACTTCATTTTCTTCAGGCAAGCTATTCACCAGCGGCACATGACAGGCGCTGCACTCCGTGAATCCTTCCCGGTATTCCGCTTTACACTTGGGACACCAAGGCATAATGCATCCCTCCTTACCTGCCGATTATAGCATATCCAAACTATTCTTTCCAGATAAAAATCGGCAGCGGCGGATCGTGCTTCCGGTTGAGCCAGTCGCAAGCCAGAACAGTGAACACACGGTCATTTAACGACTTTAAATGCTGTAAAACCGCATTTTTCTCCTCATATCCATTTTCTTTGCCGTAATAGAGCGCAAGTGCCATAATACCGCCCGGGCGCAGCAGCGACAGCCCCGCGTCGATTGCCGGAATAGAGGATGCTGCGGTAGTGAAGATTTTCGGATCACCGCCCGGCAGTCGACCGAAGTTGAACACGATGCAGTCCACGCTTTCCGGCGCAGCGTAGCGCGCCATATTCGCGTGGCTGTCCAGCACAACCTCAGCAGTCAGTCCCTCCGCGTCCAACAGCGTGCGCGTCTGCGCGACTGCTTCCTGCTGCACATCAAACGCAAGCACATGCCCCTCCGCTCCGGCAAGACGGCAAAGCAACGCCGTGTCGCGTCCCTTCCCTGCCGTCGCATCAATGCAGAACGCACCGGGCTTGACCTGCCGCCGCAGAAAATCGTGCACTACATCCAACGTGTTCATCCGTTTCCCTCCGTTTATGCCAGATTCTTTCCCATTGTAACACAAACGGACGGTTTTGCCTACCTGCTTACTGTTCGAGAATCTTTCCGTCGGTTGAAATGACAACCACCTGCCACGGCAGGAACTTGCCGCTCGCCTGCAGCGCCGTGCGCACTGCATGCTCGATACCGCCGCAGCACGGCACCTCCATACGCACTACCGTGACGCTTTTGATGTTGTTGTTGCGGATGATTTCGGTCAGCTTTTCACTGTAATCGCCTTCGTCCAGCTTTGGACAGCCGATAAGCGTTATCTTATTCCGGATAAAGTCCTGATGGAAACCTGCATAAGCATAGGCTGTGCAATCCGCCGCGACAAGCAGGTGCGCCCCGTCAAAATACGGTGCATTCACCGGAACCAGCTTGATCTGCACCGGCCACTGACGCAGCTCAGATGCCGCAGGTGCAGCCGAAGCGACCGGTGCGTCTGCCGTGCGCTCAATTGCGCACGCCTGACTGCCCGGACAACCACAGGCCAGCGGCTGCTGTGCCTGCTTCGCGCGCAGATTGGCCTGCACTGCCGCTTCATCGTAAGCCGCAGCCTCCCGCTCAACAAAGGTGATCGCGCCGGTCGGGCAAACCGGCAGACAATTGCCCAGTCCATCACAGTAGTCATCACGCAGCAGCTTGGCTTTGCCGTCCACCATGCCGATGGCGCCCTCGTGGCATGCATTCGCACACAGGCCGCAGCCGTTGCACTTTTCTTCATCAATCTCAATAATTTTACGCATCATTGCGGTTATCCTCCCATGTATTTCGATTGTCCTCAGTATATCGCGTTCCTCATCGGCTGTATGTTGTTGCAACAACATAACTGCAATTTTTCATCTGTTTTGAAAAACGGCTGCCTCTCTGTGAGAGACAGCCGTTTTTTCTCGAATAAACTCACGCAAACAATCGCATGATGTTCGCCGTGAGGATACCACCGCCGGTACCAATGATATAGCCCATCAGCGCCATCAGCACACCAACCGGAACCAGTGCGCCCGAATAGGATGCCGCAAGCACCGGCGCAGACGCCGTACCGCCGATATTCGCCAGTGACGCCACGCCGCAAGTGAACATATCGAGCTTGAAGATCTTTGCAATGATGACCAGGATAATGCCGTGGATTGCCAGAATCATAAAGCCGGAAACGATCCACGCCGGAGCATCGGTCATCTCGAGCAGGCTTGCACGGGAAGCAAGCAGCGCAATGACGATATACAGCATCACGTTAGACAACTCTGCCGCACCTGCAATCTTGCCGATCGGCGTGACCGCTGCGACCAGTGCAATTATCGTGACCACCAGCACAGTCCACGTCGCAGAGTCGATCCACGGAGTATTTCCGCCGATCAACGTCTTCGTCCATTCAAAAATCGCATTGCCCGCATTCTGCGACAGGGCGGAAACCAGCAGCGCACCACCGACCAGGAACAGCAAGCCGGGGAAGGTCATGTGCTTGTCTTCCTCCTGCATCTCCTTCTCCAGACGGGCGCAGACCTCATCCAGCGTAGTCGTGGACGCCTTGGTCCATTTGTTAAACTGCGGTGCAAACGAAATCGCCCACAGCAGGAACATGACCCAAACCGAATAGTCGATCGAATCGATCACAAGCGCGTAGCCCATATCCGCTTCCGAAATATGGAGCGCTTCCTGCACCGCAACCATATTGCCCGATCCACCCATCCAGCTGCCGCACAGAGCGCCAAGCGCCTTCCATGCCTCCGAACCGAGCACACCATGCATGATCGCATAGGTTGCGATAAAGCCGATGGCAATCGAAATGCTGGCCGCAAAGAAGCCGCCCAGCATACGCGGACCGAGTTTGAGTACCTTGCGAATGTCACAACGCAACAGCATCAGACAGAGCATCGCATACAGGATATTGTTTTTCAAAGCACTGTATGCGCCCTTGGTCGCCTCCATATCCCACGCCCCCACAGTGCAAAGCAGCATGGTCAGCAGATACAGCAGAACAACCGGCGGCACAAATTTAAAAAATTTCCACTTGGTGATCTTTTCCGCGCCTACCAGAATACCGGCCAGAAATACCAGCACCGCAATATAGGTAAAGCCGTTGGTAATCATCTGTTTTCATCCCTCACTTTTTCGTTCTCTTTCCCTCTGTCCCGGCCCCCGTACGCCGCAACATCGGACGGTATTTTCAGTATACAGGAATACCAACCTTTTTGCAAGGTCTTGCAAGCAATTTGCACAGAATGGTTTGCAAATCAGTCGTGCATCCTGTACAATATGATATGGGAATGTTGAGAACCCGTTAAGGAGGGACTACGATGGAATTAAAAACCTATATCCGTGCGCACGCAGATGACCTGCTCAAAGATTTGGCTTCGCTGATCCAAATTCCGAGTGTGGAAGGCGAACCTATGCCGGATGCACCTTACGGGAGCGCGGTCGCACGCTGTCTGCATGAAACGCTTGCGCTGTGCGAAAAGCTGGGCTTCCGCACGGTCAATATGGATAACCGGGTGGGCTGGTGCGAATACGGCGAGGGCGACGAAATGATTGCCGTGCTTGGACATCTGGACGTTGTACCCGCAGGCGACGGCTGGCAGGTCACTGAACCGTTTTCGGGCGAAGTCAAGGACGGCCGCATCTATGGCCGCGGCACGATGGACGACAAGGGGCCGACCGTTGCGGCGCTATACGCGCTGGCTGCGCTGAAGGATGCTGGCTTTACCCCGTCCCGCCGCATCCGCATCCTGTTCGGCACGAACGAGGAAACCGGCTGTCAGGATATGGTATGGTATCTCGAACACGGCGGTGAAGTGCCGGTCATGGGCTTCACGCCGGATGGTGAATACCCTATCATTAACGGCGAAAAGGGCATTATGAACTGCGTATATGCGCGCAAGCTGAACCAAACCGGTGCGTACCGCCTGACCCGTTTTGAAGGCGGCACTGCCTCCAATGTCTCCCCCGCGTATGCAGTGGCAGAACTTGCATGCCCCGCAGAGGCTGCGGATCGCATCACGGTGGACAAGGTCACGGCAACGCCAATCGATGGCGGCATCCGCGTGGAGGCCGAAGGCGTGTCCGCGCACGGCTCCACTCCCGAGCAGGGCGAAAACGCAATTGGCCGACTGGCGCTCGCGCTGACCCAGCTCCCGCTGGAGGGTGAGCTTGCCGAGTGCATGGCATTCCTTGCCGACCGAATCGGACTGGAGACGCGCGGAGAATCGCTGGGACTTGCCATGCGCGACGACCTTTCGGGCGACCTGACGGTCAACCTTGGCGTTGCAGCGTTTGCAGACGACACACTCTCGCTCACGCTGTCCGTGCGATATCCGGTCACCAAGACCTATGACGAGGCACATCCGCGTCTGGAGCGCGCATTCTCGCTGGGCGGTTTCCAGGAAACCCAGATGAAGCACAAAGCGGCCATCTATATGCCGCCTGAGAGCGAACTCATCCGCAAGCTGTCCAAAGTGTACGAGGAGCAGACCGGCGAAAAGGCGGTGCTCAAATCCATTGGCGGCGGCACCTATGCCAAGTCCATCCCGAATCTGGTCGCATTCGGTCCGGTCTTTCCGGGCGACGAAATCCGCGAACATAAGCCGGATGAATATATGGAAGTGGAGCGGCTGCTGCAGAACGCGGAAATTCTGGCGGCGGCAATGTATGAACTGGCAAAATAATCGGAACGCATCTTGCAACAAGGAGCTGACAACTGATGAAAATTACTCAAATCCGACTTGGCCGCATTTCCGTGCCGCTGCGCGTGCCGTTTAAGACTGCGGTGCGCTCGGTTTCATCCGTCGAGGACGTGATTGTAGAAATCCACACCGATACCGGCGCAATCGGCTACGGCGAAGCACCTCCGACCGGCGCGGTCACAGGAGACACCGCAGGCGCAATTATTGGAGCCATTCAAGACCACATCGCCCCGACCCTCCTTGGCCGCGAGGTGGATGACTTTGAAAACCTGATGCTCTCCCTGCAGGGCTGCATCCTCAAGAATACCAGCGCCAAAGCGGCGGTCGATATGGCGCTTTGGGACCTGTACGGGCAGCTTTACCGTATTCCGGTGTATAAAATGCTCGGCGGCAGCCGAAGCAAAATTGTGACCGACATCACCATCAGCGTCAACGACCCGGAGGAGATGGCGCGCGACGCACGAAATGCCATCGACCGCGGCTATGACTGTCTCAAATGCAAAGTCGGCAAGGACGCGCCGCTCGACCTGCGCCGCCTGCAGGCCATCCGAGCCGAGGTGGGTAAGGATGTGAAAATCCGCATCGACGCCAATCAGGGCTGGAAGCCCAAGGAAGCGGTGCGCATTCTCAGCCAGATGGAGGATGCGGGACTGGACATCGAGTTTGTCGAGCAGCCGGTTGCGCAGCACGACCTGACCGGCCTGAAATACGTCACCGATAATGTGACAATTCCGGTCATGGCGGACGAAAGCGTGCAAAATGCGTCGGACGCGCTGACCATCATGCAGATGCGCGCAGCCGATCTGATCAACATCAAACTGATGAAGGCTGGTGGCTTGTACAACGCGCTGAAAATCGCCTCCGCCGCCGAGGTCTACGGCGTCGAATGCATGCTCGGCTGCATGCTCGAAGCAAAAATCAGTGTTAACGCAGCCATCCACCTCGCCTGTGCCAAGCAAATCATCACCAAGATTGATTTGGACGGTCCGGTGCTGTGCACTGAGGACCCCATCCTCGGCGGTGCGGTGTTCCACGAAAAGGACATTACTGTGTCCGACGAGCCGGGCCTCGGCATCAAGGGCATCCAAAAAGTCACATATCTGGACTAAGCTAACCTTTATGAATAGAAGATAAAAACGGCGAAAGCAAAGTGCTTTCGCCGTTTTTTGTCACTTAATCTCCATAAATGCCTGCTCGGTCATTTATGACAAGCACGCGCAGCATCTCTTCCGGAAGGTTGAGTCCCGCGCTACCGCCTTCGCCTTTGATCCAGCCTTTCCGCTCCAGCTTTTCCACCGTCGCACGGCCCCATTCGGGTACGGACGCTATGGTGCTGTATACCGTTTTGCTTTGCGCTATCAGGTTCTTTACCTCATCTGCCGTCATATCATCCACCTCCTCCGTCAATCTGCGCTTGAAGTCCTGCCACGCCGCTGCATTTTCTACAAACGGCGCCGGACAGTTTTTGTGCGTCACATCATAATGCCGCACCACATGGTCGGGCGCAATGTCATACTTCTGCATCAGCATACGCACCAACTGTACCGCGTTTTCCACCGTTCCCGGCTGAAAATAATATTTGCCGTTTTTCATGCGGCTGCACAGCTCGATGCCGATACTGTTGGCATTCCGGCAATACGGATGAAAGTAAGTACCTTTAGTGCCGCAATGCCATGCAATATCCACTTCACGCACAGATTGCCATACTTCTTTTTCATCCACAAAATAATGTGCTGAAGTCGAAATATTGGAATTTGTGAAGTAATCTGCATTGTTTTTGGCAGTATCACCGTCATTTGCCGTGAAATGAATTACCAGATAACTGATTTGCTCCTTTCCACGCGCTGCGGACAGATAATTACCCGAATTGGCCTGCTGAAAATGAATTTCCATCACTTTTCACCTCCTCCCTGCATAAACTCCAAAAAAAGAAGGTTCGATTGACACAATTTGGTCAATCTGTTCTATCCTTATGCAAAAAGTTGTGCTATAATGTATACTAGACACGTTTGAGAGGAAGATTTTTCGATGATATGCAGCAACATCCTGGAAGCAGTCGGCCATACGCCGATGGTACGTCTGAACCGTATGGTTCCCGCAGGCTGTGCCGAGGTGCTCGTCAAATTTGAGGGCTTAAACGTCGGCGGATCCATCAAAACGCGTACAGCACTCAACATGGTGGAGGACGCTGAGCAGCGCGGCTTGATCGGACCGGACACCATTATCGTGGAACCCACCAGCGGTAATCAGGGCATTGGCCTTGCTCTTTGCGGTGCTGTGAAGGGCTACAAGGTGAAAATTATCATGCCGGATTCGGTTTCCGAAGAGCGCCGCAAACTGGTTCAGCATTATGGTGCTGAAGTAATTCTGGTACACGATGCCGGCAATATTGGCGATTGTATTGCGGAATGCCAGCGGATTGCAGACGAAATGGCAAAAAATGACCCGAAGGTCTTTGTTCCGGGACAGTTCGACAACCCGGCAAATCCCTCCGTTCATCGCCACCACACTGCCACCGAGATTCTGGAACAGGTTGGCGGCCCAATCGACGGCTTCTGCTCCGGTTTTGGCACCGGCGGCACGATCAGCGGCATCGGTGAAGTGCTCAAAGCGCAAAATCCTCAGTTGGAAATCTGGGCAGTCGAACCGGAAAACGCGGCCATCCTGTCGGGTGGCTCTATCGGCACCCATCTGCAAATGGGTATTGGTGACGGTATTATCCCCAAAAACCTGAACACCAAGATTTACGATCACCTTTACATCGTAACCGATGACGAAGCGATTCAAACTGCCAAGGATCTTGCACGCTTGGAAGGACTTATGTGCGGCATTTCGAGCGGCACCAATGTTGCTGCCGCCCTCCAGCTTGCTAAAAAACTCGGTCCCGGCAAAACCGTAGTCACCGTCCTTCCCGATACCGCCGAGCGCTATTTCTCTACGCCGCTGTTTCAGGATTGATTTCGTTTTCCCCATACAGCAAAAAGGCTTCGGAACGAATGTTCCGAAGCCTTTTTTTATGCTATCCAATCAATGATTCCGCATTGCCAAAAACTTTTCTTTGATATGTGCCGACGCTGCACACGGGTCCTCAGCTTTCATCACAGCGGAAACCACCGCAATGCCCGCAATCGGACTGTTTGCCAGCACATCCATATTGTCCGCATTCAAACCGCCAATCGCAACCACCGGAATGGGTACGGCACGGCAAATTTCATCCAGTGTAGAGAGCGGCGTGAGCTTGGTCGTGACATGCGTGGTGGTCGGATATATCGCACCCGTACCAAGGTAATCCGCACCGTCTGCATAGGCCGTCTGCGCGGCCTCCACGGTTTTCGCGGTCGCACCGACTATTTTATCCGGCCCCAACAGCTTGCGGCACACGGCCACCGGCAGATCGCTTGCACCAACATGCACTCCCGCTGCATCGCAGGCAATGGCCACATCCACACGGTCGTCAATGATAAGCGGTACATTCCAGCGGTCCGTGACCGCCTTCACCTGCTGCGCAAGCGTCAGATAATCCCGTCCGCCTGTGTCCTTTTCACGCAGCTGGATGAGCGTTGCGCCCCCCGCACAGGCCTGGTCAACCGCGTGCAGCAAAGTCTCTGTCGTATGGTAAGTGCTGTCCGTAATAACATATAACGTGGGATCAAATTGCATAATCGTTCTCCTTTAAATTGTGATGGTCAATAGACCGTCTCCTTCTTCCAACGCGCCGAGCGTACTGCCGTCCGATGCGAAAGCCACGCTGTGGCCGATAAAGCAATCAGGCGCATACTGATCGACGCCGATCACGGGCATACTGTTTTCAATCGCACGCGCGCAAAGCAACGTGCGCCAATGCAGCACCTTATTTGCACCGGCTGTCCAGCCCGCAGGAACCAGCAGTATCTCTGCTCCGTCCTGCTTCTGTGCAGCAGCCAACGCCGGAAAACGCAGCTCATAGCAGGTAATCAGCCCCAGACGACCAACCGGCGTATCCACCGGCCGGAATGGACTTTTTCCTGGCCGGCATTCATCGGACTCCCGATAGCCGAAGGCATCATACAGCCGCTGCTTGCGATGTACGCCGCGTAGTGTACCGTCTTTATCTATGACCACAACGGCATTGTACGGCAGACCGTCCGTCCGTTCATACATGCCTGCGGCGAGCCACAGACCATACCTGCGGGCAATCTGCGACAGCGCAGAAACAAACGGGCCATCGAGCGGCTCCGCTGCCTGAATATTCTGTGACCGCCTGTTCATTTTTGCATAAAACATGCTATATTCCGGCAGAAACAGCATGGATGCGCCAAATGCTTTCGCTTTCTGTGCATAGTCTTGTATTTTGCACAAATTGTGCCGCTTGTCCTCACAGGCGCCGAACTGCGCCAGCGAAACGGTTACTCCCGCCATCCCTTGCACACATCTACCCAAGCTTTATATCCGGAAAACTTCTCCAGTTCCGGAATGGTCAATTCAATTGCGGAATTGGCGGAGCCACAGGCAGGAAACACGGTCTCGAAACGGTGCAGCGACTCATCCAGAAAAACCGTCACGCCCTCATTGATGCCAAAGGGGCACACCCCTCCGACTGCATGACCGATTTCCGGCTCGACCTCTTCAAAGGCAAGCATTTTCGCCTTACAGCCAAAACGAGCTTTATATTTCGGATTGTCGATTTTGGTGTCGCCCGCAGCAACAATCAGAATTACGCCGTCTCCAGTGCGAAAGGACAGGGTTTTTGCGATACGCGCCGGCGCACAACCAACCGCCTGTGCTGCCAGTTCAACCGTAGCCGAGGAGGTATCAAATTCCCGTACACGGTCCTCCACCCCAAATTGCCGCAGCCAATTTTTTGCTTTTTCAATAGACATTTTCATTTTCCTCCGGTCTGTTCGTCAATTGCATCAATTACACTTTCGCATAAACGACGCAAATAAGAAGCAATTTCACTGAGCGCAAGGCACAGCATGAGCCGTCCGTTAGGATCGTCCGAATCATAAGGCAGGAACGCATCCAGCATCGGCGGAACGCTCTCGCGTATCTTCATCTTATCCTCCAGCAAATGCGCATAACAGGCCCCAAAATCGACGTCATCACGTCCGGTCAGCGCCTTCACATCGCTCAGGCGCAGATTTTGCTTCAAATGATATACACAAAGCAGCTGCATAATTTGCTGCCGGGTATATTTTTTACCGCGAACCGGGGTCATCAACCCCTCTTTTACATAATTATTCACCATCGTTTTGGTCAGCAGCTTATCGGAAGGATTCCGTTTATCCGCAGACAGATGCTGATCAAACAGCGACAAAACCTGATCCATATATAAATCAAGCTGCGGCACATCCGCGGGCATAATATCTTGATCGGAAAAAACCCGAGCAATGATATCTCCAAAATCAGGCATGATATTCACCTCATTTCCTCCTCATTATAATCCTTCCAGCACCAGCATGCAAGGGGCGGAAAAGTGGACAACATTGAAAAAAAATGGTATAATGCTTTAGAAAGGATAGGCGGATAAGATGAGAATGGCGTTTTTCAAAAAGGCGGCGGCAATTATCGCAATCATTTCCATGGTGACAATGTCAACGCTGGAAACGGCCGGTGCCGCACCGGCCAACAACAGCTTAACCATTTTAATGTACCATGATTTAACAAACGATCCGGGACGTACCAACAGCATGACCATTACGGTGGATCGCTTCCGGTTGGATATGGAATTTCTAAAGGAGTTCGGGTTTACACCATTGCTGCCGGCAGAGTTGGTTGCAATCACGCAGAGCAAGCAACCATTACCGGAAAAACCCATTATGATTACTTTTGATGATGGCTATCACTCAAATTACGAATATGCCTATCCGATTTTGCAAAGCACCGGCATGAAAGCGACCATTGCGGTGGTTGCTAACAACATTCATTTGGCAACCACAACCGATGCGCCGTCCAATTCTCTGACTTGGGAAGAGATTCAGGAAATGGTCTCCAGCGGTATCGTAGAAATCGGTTCGCATACCTATAATCTGCATAATCCCCAGTACCAAGGCAATAACGCACCGAACGGTATCAACGGTGTCATGCGTCTGGCCGGAGAATCGGAAGCTGCCTATCGTCTGCGTGTCGGCAGCGACCTGCAAACCAGCATCCAGTTGATAACGCAGCATACCGGGCAGCAGAAAGTGCTTTATTTCTCCTATCCCTTTGGAGCCTATGACAGTTGGATGCAAACGCTTTTGAACGAAAACGGCATATTGGTCAGCACGCTGACCAACGCGGGAAAAGCCAATCCCTTTGTCTCTCTCCATAAGATGCCGCGCTATCGCATCACCATGCAACAGTCGGTCTCCTCCCTGCTGCGGCAAACCTCTATTGCCTATCCTGCGGTTGCCAATGTGTCGGTCAACGGCAACACTACCGTACTGCCGGCGTATAATATAGGCGGCAACAATTATGTACGGGTACGTGATGTGGCAATGCTGCTGAAAGATACACCCAGCAGCTTTGACGTACAGTGGAACAAGGATTTGCAGCAAGTGGAGCTCAAGTCTTTTTCTCCCTATACGCCGAACGGAAAGGAAAACAAACCAATGTCGAGCGAGAGGCGCACCGTGCAATCTCTGACTGAGCCGACCGCTGCGGATGGCGCACTGCATATGATCGCGGCATACAATGTGGACGGATACACCTACTATAAGCTCAGAAGTTTGGGCGATTTGTGCGGCTTTCTGGTCGATTGGGACGGTACCTCTCAAACCGTTACGATAACCGCATAAGTCTACCGTATCAATACACCTGCAGGATTGCAGGTGTATTTTTTTGTCCCGGGGACACAATAAATTCACCAAAAGTCTATTGCATTTTTCTGTATATGTAGTATCATATTAAGTGCAACATAGTTATCGATACTATATTTGAAGAGGGAGGAATCTATATGCCGCGTGTTTTCCTCAAGGCACGAGAACCATTTTCCAGCTATTCACACTTTATTGGAGCGGTACTGAGCGGAATCGGACTGTTTGCCATGCTTCTCCGCATGCTGACCACCGATACCGCCAACGGTCAGATGACGGCTTCGGTCATTATTTTTTGCCTTTCCCTTATCGGACTGTATTCTGCCAGCAGTGTATACCATTATTCCTGCCGGGATGAACAAACCTTGCGCAGGCTCAAAAAACTCGACCACAGCATGATTTACGTGCTGATTGCAGGCAGTTATACCCCCATTGTGCTTTGCTACATGCGCCCGCCGCACAATTATGTTTTCCTCGCTTTTATCTGGTTGATTGCTGCGGCAGGTATTGCTGTCAAGCTGATCTGGATAGATGCGCCGCGCTTTTTGGGAACCGCCCTGTATCTGGCGCTGGGTTGGGCAATCGTATTGGATTTTGATGTTGTCCTCTCCATGCCCGCACCTGCTATTGCCCTGCTGGCCGCAGGCGGCATTTTCTATACGATTGGCGGCGTGATCTATATTGCCAAACATCCAAATCCCAGCGCGTTGCTTGGTTTTCATGAAATCTTTCATTTGTTCGTTATTGCAGGCAGCGTATGCCACTATCTGATGGTTTTTCTCTATGTTCTATAAGATAATCCTGTAGGATTTTCCGCAAAACGCTTGACAATTGTATAAGTCAGGTATATACTCTAAATAATAATTTATACTATTAGGGAGTAGGTGACAGCATGCAGACCAGAAATACGGTGCAGCGTCAAATCGTTTTGCAGACCGTTCTGCACATGCACGATCATCCCACTGCGGACAACGTGTATGCTGCCGTCGCGGCGGAACATCCTTCTATCAGCAAGGCTACCGTATACCGCAATCTGAACCAGCTGGCTTCACAAGGTGAAATTCGCCGTGTGCCTGTGCCGAATGGCGCCGATCGGTTTGATTTTAACACCAGTGAGCATTATCATGTGCGCTGCGAGAAATGCGGCGCAGTATATGACGTGCATATGCCGCATATCAACAACCTGATCGAGCAGGTTGAGGATGCCTCCGGCGTGGAAGTGCAGCGATATGACATTCTGTTTGAAGGCATTTGCCGGGATTGCCGGGCAAAGGAAGCGTGATTTCTGACAGCGATAGCTGTCTGAAAAATACTAAAATGTGAGGAGTATGTGATTATGGCAAATTTGAAGGGAAGCAAGACGGAAGCAAACCTCCAGACCGCATTCGCGGGCGAATCCATGGCGCGCAATAAGTATACCTACTACGCCTCCAAGGCCAAGAAGGATGGCTATGTGCAGATTTCCAAGATCTTCGAGGAGACGGCAAATAACGAAAAAGAGCATGCAAAAATCTGGTTTAAGCTGCTCGAGGGCATTGGCAGCACGGCTGAGAACCTCAAGGCGGCAGCGGCCGGTGAGAATTACGAATGGACCGACATGTACGCGACCTTTGCCAAGGAAGCACACGAAGAGGGCTTCGAGGATATCGCATTCCTCTTTGAGAAGGTCGGCGCGATTGAGAAAGAGCATGAGGAGCGTTACCGCAAGCTGCTCGCTAACGTAGAGGGCAATCTGGTATTCTCCCGCGATGGCGACTGCATCTGGCAGTGCTCTAACTGCGGCCACATCGTGGTCGGCAAGCAGGCCCCCGAAGTATGCCCGGTATGCGCACATCCGCAGGCTTACTTTGAAATCAAGGCCGAAAACTATTAATCCATTCCATTACCACCCTAAAAAAGGCTTCGGAACTTTCGTTCCGAAGCCTTTTTTTGCGTTCTCTCAATTCGTTGCTTCCAGCGGATAATCGTAAATCTCATG
The DNA here is from genome assembly GCF_964248325.1 of Agathobaculum sp. Marseille-P7918. NCBI lineage: Bacteria > Bacillati > Bacillota > Clostridia > Eubacteriales > Butyricicoccaceae > Agathobaculum > Agathobaculum sp. Marseille-P7918. The sequence continues at coordinate 645,300 of NZ_CAXTXI010000001.1, forward strand.
CCCGCTTTCCAGCGGCGCACCATCCACTGTGATGAGCACACTGTTTACACCGCGTGCCTGCACGAAGGTATTAACCAGCGAATAGATGAGCAGACTCTCCCCTGTGGTACCGGAGGAGCGTACTGCGTCGCCATACACCGTATTCATATCCAGCGTCAGCACGCCGTCTGCCGTTGAGGAGGACTGCACTGCCGCCCCTTCAGGAAGCGAGCCCGCCGTGATCAGTGCATCAACCAGTGCCTGATCCGAGTCGTCCACCGCATCGGTTCCGACCGGCGTCAGCGTTTCGCCCTGCTCATCCGGCACATATACAACGACCGATTCCCCGCCCGACGGGTTGGGGTTTTCCGGCTGCACCGGATTCTCCTTGGTATCGTCCGTGGTCTGCTGGTCATCCGGCGTGTCTTGCTCATTCGGCGTATCCGGCTCGACCGTCTGGTTCGGCTGCTCATTCTGCTCCGGCGTCTGCCGTCCGGAAACATATCCGAAAACACATGCAGCAACAATCAGCACAATAATGACAACAACTGCCGCTACAACCGTTTTTGTCCGTTTGCTCATGGTATATTCTCCTTTCTTCCGCCGCAGCTTCATATAGAATGCGGCTGGTTTGCCGTCATTATACCACACCGAAGCGCAAGTGGGAATACCCACGCGGCTGCAAGTTCATTCCTTCGGGCCTTGTTTTTTCCGGCGGCGCACTGCCTCGGTCAGCAGATACTCAATTTGTCCATTGACCGAGCGAAACTCATCCTCTGCCCAGCGGGCAATCTCATCATAAAGCGAGGCGGACAGCCGCAGCGGCACCTGCTTTTTTGCTTTATCCTTTTCCGCCACGGCTGCACCTCCCCTTCATTCTTATTATTATTGTAATGCAACTGAGCTATTCTCGGCAAGACCGATTTAATAAATCGAACCCGAATTGACAACCGGCTGTGCATCCTTCCCCGCGCACAGCACCACCATCAGGTTGGATACCATCTGTGCTTTGCGCTCGTCATCCAGCTCAACCACCTGCTTGCGGCTCAGTTCGTCAAGCGCCATCTCTACCATACCGACCGCGCCTTCGACAATCATCTTGCGTGCGTCCACGACCGCGCTGGCCTGCTGACGCTGGAGCATTGCCGCCGCAATCTCCGGTGCATAAGCCAGCGTTGTGATGCGCGCTTCCTCTACTTTGAGACCTGCACACGCGACACGTTTCTGAATTTCCTCCGCCAGCACGCCCGCTATCTCCTGCGAAGAGCCACGCAGACTTTTTTCGTCACCGCCCTCAGATACATCGTATGGATACAGGCGTACAGTGTTACGCAGCGCCGCATCCGACTGGATGGACAAGAACTCCTGATAATTGTCGACCGCGAACACGGCCTTGGCCGTGTCCTCGATATGCCAGATGACCGCAATGCCAATGACGATCGGATTACCGAGCAGATCATTTATCTTCTGCTTGTCGTTGTTGAGCGTCATGGTTTTAAGCGAGAGCCGTTTGCCGCGACCCGAACCGGTCGAAATACGGCCGGATGACAGCTTGCTGCCCGACTTGGTCGCGTCCGCCGCCTCCTCGGCTGCTTTGGCAAACGCGAACTCAGCCGCCGGATTGACCGCAGAACAGAACGGGTTGACAAAGAAGATGCCCTCCCCTTTGAGCGTGCCGATGTACTGGCCGAACAGCGTCAGCACAAGTGCTTCGTTCGGACGCAGCACCTTCACACCCGCAAACAGCAGCCAGCACGGCAGACACCAGTAAAAGATGCACACGACCAGCAACGCTATCATTGCACCACCGGCGCCATTGTCCAGCTGCACCGCGCTGTATACGATTCCGGCTACAGCCGCAAGCATCAGCACAATGTTGAGCAGCAGAATCCCCAAACCGTTCGGTGCACGCAGGTTTTTCTCCCGATACTCCACTTGATTTGCATTCATATCCTATCCCTCACAATCATATCAATTTGATATCATCATAATACAACCGGCATACATCTCTGTCAAGAGAAATTTTGACAAAAAGAAAAGCGCCCGTTTGGACGCTTTATCTGAAAATATTCGGTAAATACAGGTCATGCCGTGGAACCTTGTCCCAGTCAAAGGACGAAACCAGCTCACGCGCTGCGACCGGCTCCGGTCGGTCGATGATGCCTGCGGCACAGGCCAGCGCGCCGATCACCTGCTCCGGTGTAAACCGCTGCCGCAGCAGTCCGAGGTCAAGATCCTCATCCCGCTTGGACAGGCGGCGGCCGTCATGGTCACACAGCAGCGGCAGATGCGCAAACCGCGGCGCTTCAAACCCAAACAGCCGATGCAGCCAAATCTGCCTTGGTGTGCTCGAAAGCAGATCCGCGCCGCGCACAACCTCATTGACACCGGTCAGCGCATCGTCCACCACGACCGCAAGCTGATAGGCAAACACGCCGTCCGAACGCCGGACAATGAAATCCCCACATTCCTCCGCGAGATTTTCCGCATACTCGCCCCAAACCTCGTCGGTAAAGCGCACTACCTCATCCGGTACACGCACACGCGTTGCCGGTGCGCGTGTTTTCCGTTTTTCCGCGATCTGTGCGGGCGTCAAATCGCGGCAGGTGCCCGCATAAATCACACGCCCATCCGACAGATGCGGTGCAGACGCCGCATGCAGGGCCGCACGCGAGCAAAAACAGGGATAGAGCAACCCCTTGTCACGCAAAACGGCCTCATACCGCTCATAAATCGCCGCACGCTCGGACTGATACGGCACCTCACCGTCCCACTCCAATCCCAGCCAGCGTAAATCATCCATAATCAGGTCGGCGAAGCTCCGCGGGCAGCGCATCGCATCCAAATCCTCAATGCGCAGCAGAAATTGCCCATTCTGCCGCCGCGCGCTCAAATAGGCCAGCAGCGCACACAGCACATTGCCCAGATGCATGCGCCCGCTCGGGCTGGGTGCAAAGCGTCCGATGGTCTGCATCCTGTCTCTCCCCTTTCCGTCTCCTTATCTTACCACAAACACAATAGGCTTTGCAACGACCCGCTCACTCCTGTATAATGGAACCAAAGAAGGAAGGTGCTGACTATGAAAAAACGCCTGCTCTGTCTGCTGCTCGCACTCGCCCTACCGCTTGGACTGACCGCCTGCAGCGAGAAGCCCGGCGCAGATGCGACTGCTGCACAAACCGCGCCCGAACCCACTCCCGAACCGCCCCAGCCCGATCCCGCCGAAGTATATGCGGATTCCCTCACGCTGGAGCAACAGGTCGCGCAGTTGTTCTTTGCGCGCTGTCCGGATGTGCAAGCCGCAGAACTCGCCGCGCAGTATGATATCGGCGGCTATATCCTGTTCGGCCGCGACTTTGAAAATCAGACGCCGGACAGTCTGCGCGAGACGATTGCATCCTACCAGCAGGCCGCCGCAACGCCCATGCTCATCGGCGTAGACGAGGAGGGCGGCACAGTCGTGCGCGTCAGTGCATATCCCGCCTTTCGCGCGGGTCGGTTCCAGTCCCCACAGGCGCTTTTCGCTGAGGGCGGCCTGGAGCGTATTCAAAGCGATACCAAGGAAAAGGATACTCTGCTGGCTTCACTTGGCATCAACGTCAATCTCGCGCCCGTATGCGATGTATCAACCAGCCCGTCCGACTTCATCAATGCCCGCGCATTCGGACAGGATGCCCAAGCCACCAGCGACTATGTCCGCACCGTAGTCGAGCAGATGAAAACGGACAGTATGGGTATGGTGCTCAAACACTTCCCCGGCTACGGCAGCAACGTCGACACGCACACCGGCATCGCGCAGGACAACCGCCCACTTGAACAATTCCGCTCGTCGGATTTTCTGCCCTTTACTGCGGGCATTGAAGCAGGCGCACAGGCGATTCTTGTCTGCCACAATATCGTTTCCTGCATGGATGGTACACTGCCCGCTTCGCTCTCTCCTGCCGTACATCAGGTGCTGCGCGAGGAGCTTGGCTTTGACGGCGTAGTGATGACCGACGACCTGGTCATGCAGGCGATCACAGACTACACAGGCGACGCGGATGCAGCCGTACTCGCCGTGCAGGCGGGAAACGACATGCTGATTTCGTCAGACTTCGTCACGCAGTACAATGCGGTGCTGACCGCCGTGCAGAACGGAACCATCAGTGAAACTGCCATTCGAGATTCTGCTGTGCGGGTATTGCGATGGAAAATCGAGCTGGGATTGATTGATTCGTAATCCTTTGCAGAGATGTCGCCGTGCTTTTTGGAAAGCGCTATAAAAAAATCTCCCTTACGGGAGATTTTTTCATGTTGCTGCAACCAAAGTCCGCATCTCTCCGTATCTATCAATGTACGGAGCAGCGCGCGGCGCCGTATCGATAGAGAGAAAGGGGGATGGATGCGATATGAATGAGACTAAACTGATTCGGGCACTGCAGCGTGGCCAACGCGGTGCACTCGACAAGGTCATTTCCCACTACAGCAGCTATGTCGCATCCATCGCCCGCAATGTGTCAGGGGTTCAAACTACGCGGGAGGATTTGGAAGAAATCGTTTCCGATGTATTCATCGCACTGTGGCGCACCGCAGAACGCTTGGACGAAACACGTCCGCTGAAAAGCTATCTGGCAGCGATTGCCCGCAATGCCGCGGTGGACCGTCTGCGCCGCATACGTCCGGAAGAGCCGCTGCCCGAGGAGGATATCCTGTCCGCCGATGAAGCACAGGGGCCGGAAGCGGAAGCACTGAAACGTGAACAGGCAGAAACACTGCGCCGTCTGCTGCTTGAAATGGCAGCAGATGACCGCGAAATTTTCGTACGGTTCTACTACTACCGTCAGACCGTGCGTGAAATTGCGGCACTGCTTGGCAGAAATGAATCGACAGTCAAAGCGCGTCTGGCCCGTGGACGCGCAAGGCTGCGTGAACGTCTGATAAGGGAGGTGGACGGCAATGCGCATCTCTGAACTGTTTAACGCACTGGATGAGCAGACGTTGGACGAGCTGCTGCCGGTGCCCGAGCGGGAAATGCCCGCCGTATCCGCGCGCGATATCCGCCGCCGCGTGAGCCGAACACTGGACGAGGACCCCGTAGAAAGGAGACGGCATATGAAACAACTATTCAAAAAAGGCGTGTGCGCAGCACTGGTTGCCGCCAGCCTGCTGACCGGCGCATTTGCTGCATCACAGATGGATTTCTGGCAGTATTGGTTTGAGAACGGTACCGGCGATTTATCAGTCAACACGCAAAAGGAGTCTATTGAAAGCACAGACCTCCGATTGACGCTGGAGGAATCGCTTGCAGACGATAATCATGCACTTGTTATTTTTTCGGTAACTGCCTTGTCTGATACCGGCCGCAAGCAACTCTACAGTGACGGCCTGACCGGCGGTGGCGTGACTACACTGGTCGGCATTTCCCCCGACCCAAATGCATCGCAGGGCGGCGGTATGAGCTATCAGGCCAGCCCAATTGTCGAGCGTGATACAGAGGGGCAGCGTTTTTTCCGCGCAGAAATATCCCTGTCCGGTCCGAACGTTAAACCGGTGCTGTATCTGCATGATGTATCGACCTATATCTCTATACCGGTCACCGCAAATATCCAAAGTATTTCCATTCCATTTGACGGCCGGACAGTTTCCTGTCCGCTTGATACGGTGGTACGTCTGAACACCCTCCAACTGTCCAGCCTTGGCTGGGATTTGGATTACGATCTGGTTTCGCAGCCCAATGCCGCGAACAACTTTGTAGAATATCAGATTTTTTACCTTGTGACGAAAGACGGGACTCTCAAAACCATGACACAGCTGATGGATGCGCAGAACTGGTTCTACTGGCGGGAAGTGCTGGATCTGGATACCGTGGAAGGAGTGGTTGTAGACAACACCGAGTATTTTCTGGACGGGCGCGTACCGCAGCCTTATGCCGTTCCGGAGCAGCTGCAATTTGCAGAACTGGACACCTACAATATTTCACAGGGAGGCAACCAATATGAGGGAATTCTGCTGCGGGAGCTAGTGGAAAAGTTGGGCGGTACGATTACTTGGAATAATAAGACGCAAAGTGCAACCGTCACCTATCGCGGTGTCACGGCCGTATTCACTGCCAACGCTTCTACCTTTGTGCGCAACAGCCGTTCCTATGATCCGTGGTCTGGCAACAGCACACCCTGTACCGTCTTACAAAACAACAGACTCTACCTCATCAATGAAACTGCACTGCAGCGTGCGCTGGATGTCCGTCTATGCGCCACGCGGATACGCAAAAGTGAAGAGTGGGAATTTGATAAAAGCTATACCAATCACATTTGGATTGTCGCTCCATAATACAAAAAAACGCCCGTGTTGTCACATGGGCGTTTTTTTAATTTTCTCTTGACAAATCCCTTTTTTCCCTGTATGCTTAATTCATATAAAACACCTATGAATTAAGGGAATATGAAAGGTGGCACACCACATGTCAGATATCAAGCATAGCTTTGCCGATCTGATCGGCAACACCCCGCTGTACGCGGCAGATAAATTTGCAGAAAAATCCGGCGCGCAGGCGCAAATTCTTGCCAAACTCGAATACTTCAATCCGGCAGGCTCGGTCAAGGATCGCGTTGCCAACGCGATGATTACCAAGGCAGAAGAAAGCGGCGCGCTCAAACCGGGCGCGACCATCATCGAGCCGACCAGCGGCAACACCGGCATCGGTCTGGCGGCAGTTGCCGCAGCCAAGGGCTACCGCATCATCCTCACCATGCCCGAGACCATGAGCGTCGAGCGCCGCAACATGCTCAAGGCATACGGTGCAGAGCTGGTGCTCACCGACGGCGCCAAAGGTATGTCCGGCGCGATTGCCAAGGCGGATGAGCTGGCGGCAGAAATTGAGAACAGCTTTATTCCGGGGCAGTTTGTCAACCCTGCCAATCCTGCGGCACACTATGCAACGACCGGTCCTGAACTCTGGTCCCAGACCGACGGTAAAATTGATATTTTTGTTGCAGGCGTTGGTACAGGCGGTACGATTACCGGTGTTGGCTCCTACTTGAAGGAACAGAACCCCAATATCAAGGTCATTGCCGTGGAGCCGGATGAATCCCCTGTGCTGTCTACCGGCAAGGGTGGTCCGCACAAGATTCAGGGCATCGGAGCCGGCTTTGTACCAGAGGTTCTCAATACCGGCGTATTCGACGAAGTCATCCGCGTTAAGGGCGAAGATGCCTTTTCCACCGCACGCACCTTCACGCACAGCGAAGGTCTGTTTATCGGTATTTCCTCCGGCGCTGCGCTGCATGCTGCTGTCGCACTGTCTCAGCGTCCGGAAAATAAGGGCAAAACCATTGTGGCATTATTGCCCGATACCGGCGATCGCTATCTGTCCACTCCGCTCGTCAGCGACTAAAACAATCTTCAGAAAAGCCTGTCTCACGACAGGCTTTTCATTTTTGGGCAGATATCAGTCAGAAATGTTATTATGATATCACATTGACGTATATTCAATTTTTTAGTATCTTATTATTAGCGCAAAAGAATGCGGCATCCAACAAATTGGAGCATCTTCATATAACTCCGTAAGTTGTGTGGAGAGAATACAAATCAAAGGAGGAAAGAGAAATGCGAAAAGAAATAGGGGCTGTATTGGCGGCAATGTTGCTGCTGACCGGCTGCAGCAGTGGCGAAACCGCCCAGACAAACGAGAGCGATAACTCTTCGGAAAGCGCTCTGGCAAACCAACAAGAGAACAGTCAAACCGATATTGCGGAACCGGAACAGGAGAGTGCCATTCCGGGTAGCTACACCGTACCAGACGGATGGGTGAAATCTGATGAACATTCTTCAGCAAATATGGTTTTCTATGTAGAAGAAGGGCACGAGGAGGATGCATTGCCTGATAATATTTCCATCAGCGTCGGTGCAAATCGATACAGCGCAGAAGAACACACAAAGTTCAAAGACGCCATCACAAAACAGCTCCTGATGCAGTTAAATGGTGCAGATGCCCAACTGGAAGGGAGCGGCAGCAATACAAAGCAAGGTTATGTAGTTTGCACCTTTACCATCGATGATGCCACCGCCGTAACAAAACAATATTACATTGTGAAGGATTACGGGTTTTGCTTAGTTCAGCTTACCAATTTCACCGGATCTGACAACGCATATCAAGCTGCCCAAACCATAGTGGATAGTTTCGTATGGGATGATGAAGAATAAGAAAATTGCCCAATACTGCGCAATTTAACTTCGTCCTAAAAAACTGCCATCACTTTGCGTCATATTTATCGATGCAGGGATGACCAACACCATTACACCGCTGACAGCGGCTGGAAAACCTACACAATCACAGGGATGTTTAATAAGAAACCGTTCCGTGCGTTGGAGCAAGCTGGGCTAAAACAGTTCTAATATCATAATAAAAAAACCCTCGAAAACCAAAGTTCTCGAGGGTTTTTTCTGGAGCTGCTGACCGGATTTGAACCGGTGACCTCATCCTTACCAAGGATGCACTCTACCTACTGAGCTACAGCAGCAAAAACAAACGGCGAACAATGTCGCCGTTGTATTGGCGACCCGGATGGGACTTGAACCCACGGCCTCCAGCGTGACAGGCTGGCGCTCTAACCAACTGAGCTACCGGGCCGAATATAAAATTTGGTGGGCCTTCGGGGACTCGAACCCGGGACCGACCGGTTATGAGCCGGTTGCTCTAACCAACTGAGCTAAAGGCCCATATTAGGGTTGACAGCACTTTGCCGCCACGATATATGGTGGCGGCAAAGCCTTATCAGATGGCTCCTCAAGTTGGACTCGAACCAACGACCCTGCGGTTAACAGCCGCATGCTCTACCAACTGAGCTATTGAGGAATATCGAGCGGACCGAAATGATCCGCCTGTGTGCGCGTCGAGTTATCTTCCCGGGCCGTCGCCAGCCAAGTATTGTCACCGTAAACGAGCTTAACTACTGTGTTCGGAATGGGAACAGGTGTACCCTCGTCACCATTGACACGCACTATATGAGAAACGCTATTGCGCTTACTCGCTTTATTACCATACCATACCGCTCTCCATCTGTCAAGTAACAAGATGGTGACCCGTGGGGGAATCGAACCCCCGTTTGCGGCGTGAGAGGCCGCCGTCTTAACCGCTTGACCAACGGGCCATTTCAGCTAGCTTCCCGGTATGCCTGGCACCACTGTGGGACTGCACTTTCCGTCCAATCCCACAGCGCACCATTCTGGTACACCATCACGGGCTCGAACCGTGGACCCACTGATTAAGAGTCAGTTGCTCTACCAACTGAGCTAATGGTGCTTATTTGAAGATTTACACCTTCAAAACTGAACAATAACTACCGGCAAGCTAAGAGTTTATCTGAGATTGCCTCTAATTTTGAGGTCAAGCCCTCGGCCTATTAGTATCAGTCCGCTCCATACATTACTGCACTTCCACTCCTGACCTATCAACCTTGTAGTCTACAAGGGGCCTTACTCCCGAAGGATGGGAAC